>JBJMLR010000012.1:0-72112 GCA_045805205.1 Bacteroidia bacterium
AAAAGAATATCGTATTGCCATCGGGTGAATAGCAGGCGCTGGTCTCTGCATAATCGGGATCATTTACAATTGAGCCCAGCATCTGGGGCGCAGACCATTTACTGTTAACAAAATTGCTTTCATAAATATCACCGCTGCGAAGATCCTTGCTCGTCCGGTAGATCAATAAACGCTCTGCATCTGCAGAAAGACCCGTTCCTGCATCGTGTACCGCTGTATTGATCGTGGTATCCATCAGCACCGGAGCTTCCCACTTTTTATCCTTCCGCTCTGAAATATAAAGATCTTCAAAATAATCTCCCAGCGGATCGGTCTGCTTGAAAACATCGTTCTTCCTGCGGGAGGTGAAGATCATAAAATTCTCCTGGGCGGGGATCAGCGGGGCATATTCAGGATATTCCGTATTCACTGCATCCCCCAGGTTCTGAACCTCAAGTGTCCGATCTACATTGCTCTCCATGATGATCGCCGTATTACACTTCTCAATAAGATCATCGATCTCCTTTCTTGTGTGCTCCTCTCCGGACATCATGAACTTATAATAGGTGAAACGATCGATCGCTTTCTGGTACTCTCTTCTTAAGTGATAGAGCTTTCCCATGTAATAATTCGACTCAGGGAAATCCGATACCGAGGTTCTTTCAAAATATTTCAGCGCACGGTTCCGGTACTTCCGGATCGAATAGTTACATACACCCAGCTTGTAATTCAGCTCCGCATTCAGGCTATCCTGAGCATAGATCCCCGAATACAGATTCATTGCCGAATAATAATCTCCATACTCCAGGGCTTTATCCGCTTTGAAAAAAGTCTTTCTGAACTCACGTGACATCTTCTGCCCTGCAGCAGTGGTGAATACAAAACTCAACAGTATGATCAGCGATCTTTTATATTTATCGGAGGAGTGTGACATCGCCTGTTTTATTAAATAATTTTCCGTTGTTCAATTTGATATAAGCTTTCCAGATATAAACATCCTGCTCACATAATTTTCCCTTGTAATATCCGTCCCAGCCTTTGTGGATATCGTTCGTTGCAAAGATCAATTCTCCCCAGCGATTAAAGATCTCAAATTTAAAATCCGTGACGCCTGACACATACGGGAAAAAGACATCATTGGTGAGGGAGTTAAAATTGTATCCTCCACCGCCGGGTCCATCCGGATTAGGCGTAAACACATTCGGGAATACAACATCCGTATTTGTAGTAACAGAAGATGTAGCAGTATCGGAACATCCGTAAGCCGAAGTTGCGATCAGCGTGATCGGATAATTTCCTACCGACGTATAAGGATAAGTCGGATTTGTCGCCGTGGAAGTTCCGCCATCTCCGAAACTCCACTGATAAGTGGTTGCACCGGTAGACAAGTTCGTTAATATCAAAGGATCATATGGAAGATCCAGGGATGTAGAATTCTGCGAGAACGCCGCGATCGGGAACGGATATGCATTGATCACAAAAGGAGCCGACGAATTATTATTAGTACATCCGTTTCCGGTGGTCACCGTCAGGTTCACAATATATGTTCCCGGCGAATTAAAACAATGTACCGGATCCATCAATGCTGATGTAGTACCATCTCCAAAATCCCAGCTCCAGTAATGGATCGGATCCAGCGGATTGCCGGTAACCGAATTGTCATAAAGCTGCACACAGGTCGGTGCGCAAATTTCATTGGTATCAGCGGAAACCAGGACAGTCGGAGGCGGACTGATTATCACATCCACAGAATCCATCACGGTAACACCGCATACACTTGTAACTGAAACTGTATAAGTTGTCGAAGTTGTCGGTGAAACGGTATAACCTCCGGGGCCGCTTCCTAATCCGCTGCTCCACGAATATGTAAGCGGTCCTGTGGTCCCTGTGGTCACAACATAAACAGTTGAATTCTGTCCCGGACAAATCGGCGAGAGCGTTGTTTGCGCATCGATATTAGCCGCGGTGAGATTATATACGACAATAGAAACCGTATCCATTGTTCCCGGACAACCGCCGCCGTCATAAGCAGTTACCGAGTAGGTAGTATTCACAACAGGGCTTACCGTATAGGATCCTCCGTTAATAATTGCACCCGGCTGCCATACATAATAATATCCACCGGTTCCGCCGCTCGCAGTTGCAGTTACAGTTCCCGGAAGTCCGGCACAGATCGTGTCATTTATGCCTGCAGTTGTGATCACCTGCGTAGGCTGTGTCAGGTTCAGCGATTGCGTAGTTGTACAACCATTCGCATCGGTCACGGTGACGCTGTAGGTACCCGCTATCAATCCCACGGCAGTGCTTCCGGTTTGACCATCGGACCACAGATAGGTATAAGGAATGGTACCACCCGCAGCATTGATATGGATCGTACCATTCGAGCTGCCGTAACAGGAAGGATTTGTTACGGTTCCTAAAGCTGAAGTGAGTGTAACCGGTTCTGTAATTGCGATAGGAATAGAAGCGCTGCATCCGTTCGCATCGGTCACTGTCGGAGTATAAGATCCCACTCCCAAGCCACTGACAGTAGGAGCTGTGGAAGCAACCGGAGACCAGGAATAGGTATATCCGGGAACACCGCCGGTACCTGTTACTGTAATCGAGCCGTTTGCACTTCCGTTGCAGGAAACGTTCGATAGCGCCGAAATTGTTACTGTTAACGGCGAAGGCTCACTGATCACGGAAGTAGCAGTTGAAACGCATCCGAGATTATCCGTGACCGTAACGGTATATGTTCCTGCAGTAAGCGCGGATGCAGTTCCTGAAGTTCCTCCGTATGGAGACCATGCAAGGCCAAATGGAGGAGTTCCTCCTACAACAAATACGGTTGCTGATCCGTTATTCCCGCCGTTACAGGAAACATTAGTGAAGGAGGAGATCGCTGTAACCGGACCTGCAATATTCGTAAGCGTCGTATTGAATGTTGCGGTACAACCCGCATTGTCGGTAACCGTCACTGAATACGAACCCGGAGCTAAACCGCTTATTGCGGGTGCAGTAGAACCGCCCGGACTCCACACATACGAGTATGGTCCCGTTCCACCGGAAATTGCTGCATTGATGCTGCCATTCGGGAAGCCGCACGAAGGGCTTGTGATGACCAGGGATCCTGTGATCGCCGGAGGTTGGGGAACAAAAATACCTGCGTTCGCCTGGCAGCCGTTAAGATCGGTTACGGTTACGTTGTGGATACCGCTGCTCAACCCGGTCGCAGTTGCAAAAGTACTTCCCGACGGCGACCATAAATAGGTATATGCCGGAGTTCCACCCGACGGAACAACAGTCGCTGTCCCATTGCTTCCTCCGTTACAGCTGGCAGGCGTTTCGGAAATTGCTGTGGAAAGAGCTGTTGCAGGTTGTGTGATTGTTACAGTAGTCGTGCCTGTACATCCGTGCGCGTCTGTTGCAGTAACAGTGTAGGTTCCTGAAACAAGACCGGTTGCTGTTGCAGCAGTTCCACCGTAGGGAGCCCAGCTATATGAATAGGACGCTGTTCCACCGGAAACTGAAACAGAGGCAGTCCCGTTTGCGCCGCCGAAGCAGCTTACATTGGAAGAAGCGCTTAACGATACGTTAACGACCGAAGGCTGACTGATTGTAAAAATACTTTGTGCGGAGCAACTGTTTGCATCCGTAATCTGCAGCGTATAGGTGGCTGCACCCAGTGATGAGACCGAAGATGCTGTGCTGCCGCCGGGCAACCATAAGTAGGAATAAGGTGTTGTGCCGCCAAAAATGGTAGCAGCTGCAGATCCGTTATTTGCTCCAAAACAGCTGATATTATTTGTCAGCAGAGAAATCACGATTGGATCCGGTTCGGTTATACCCGGTGTATTTGTCGTATCAACAGACGTACAGCCATTGGCGTCCGTGACGGTAACCGTGTAAATGCCAGCAGTTAGGCCGGTAGCGGAAGAACCGGATCCTCCCGATGGAGACCATGCGTAAGTATAAGGGATCACACCGCCAACAACGCTTACCGCTGCCGTTCCATTTGATCCTCCGCTACAGCTGACATTCGTCATGGAGCTGATGGTGGCAACAGGGCCGGGAGTATTGTTTACCGTCACCGGAATATTTGCATTGCATCCGTTGTTATCCGTAACAATAACTGTATAGGTTCCCGGAATAAGTGCAGAAGCGGTGTCATTTGTGACACTGCCGGGAGACCAGAGATAACTATACGGCCCAACGCCGCCGGAAGCGCTCACATATGCGAGTCCGCTGGCCGTGCCGCAAGCCGCATTATTTGTTCCGCTTACGACTGAAACAGGAGTTGGCTGCGTAACCGTAGTTGAGCCGCTTACCGTACATCCGTGCAAGTCAGTGACGGTGACGGTATAAGTTCCAACCGGCAATCCGCCGATATTTGCCCCGGTGATCGAACCCGGCGACCAGGAATAGCTGTAAGGTGAAGTTCCACCGGATGCAATTGAAGATGCTGTTCCGCTGCTTCCGGCAAAACACAGCACAGGTGTCGAGGATACCGCGACAGACAATGCAGATGCGGGCTGCGTAACTACAACCGTTGCATTCTGAAGACATAGTTTTGAATCCCGTACTTGTACGGTATACGTTCCTGCGGCAAGTCCGGTAACCGAAGCAGTCGTTGCTCCGCCGGGAGACCATAAATAGGTGTAGCCCGGAGTACCGCCGCTTGCAGAAGCTGAAGCTGTACCATTCGCTGCGCCGAAACATGTTGCAGCAGTGGAAGAAGTCACGATAACGATTGGCGGCGGTTCAGTAATTGCAGGGCTGGTTGTTGCATTGGAAATACAACCGGACGCGTCCACAACAGTTACGGTATATGTTCCCGCTGAAAGTCCGCTTGCGGTTGCCGCTGTCCCTCCACTCGGTGTCCACATAAATGAATAAGGACCGGTGCCGCCTGCAACACCAACGGAAGCAGAGCCGTCTGATCCGCCCGGACAGGTAACGTTGACCACAGCGAAGATCGTTGCGGTTGGTCCGGCATTATCATTTACGTTGGCCCATTGCGTGCTTGTGCATCCATTCGCATCTGTGACCGTTACAGCATACGAACCCGCAAGAAGCCCTGTGGCTGTGGATGAGGTGCCGCCCGATGGTGACCATGAATAGGCAAACGGAGGTACTCCGCCGGAAACTGTTACCGATGCCTGGCCGCTGGCGGTTCCGCAATTGGAATTCACCGTTGATGTTGTAAGAACTATTTGCGCCGGCTGTGTTACCGTAACGCTAGCAGTTCCCGTACACCCCCTGGTGTCAGTAGCAGTGACGGTATACGTGCCTGCAGCTACGCCCGAAACACTCGGACCGGAGAAAAATCCCGGCATCCATAAAAATGTGTACGGACCCGTTCCGCCTGCGCCACTAACGGCAAGTGAGCCATTGCCGGCACCATAGCATGACGGAGCAATAAAAGACGGAGACGCACTTACTGCCGCGGCAGGCTGCGTGATCGTAGCAGTGCTTGTTGCCGTACATCCATTATTGTCTGTAATGGTCAGGGTATAGGTTCCGGCGCCGAGTCCGGAATAAACATTCGAAGTTCCTCCTCCCGGACTCCATGAGTATGCATAATTCGGAGTGCCGCCGGATACAGTAGCGGAAATTACTCCATTGCTTCCGCCGAAACAGCTGACATTAATAGTGGTTCCAAACGTGATCGATAGCGGAGATGGCTCGGTAACGGATGTTGCAACAGAGATCGTACAGCCTTTTGTATCTGTACTTACCACCGTGTATGTTCCTGCACTGAGCGACCCTGCGGTTGCAGTTGTTGCTCCTCCCGGCGACCATAAATAGGTATAGCCGGGACTGCCGCCTGAAACGGATACGGTTGCCGTTCCATTGTTCAGGTAGTTGCATGTTTCACTAACAGAGCTGATCGTTGCCGACAAAGCCGTTGGCTGAGTGATGTTGGTACTTTGACTTTTTGTACAGCCCCTGCTGTCGACGATTGAAAGGATATACAATCCGGCAGGAAGTCCCGATGCTGTGGGACCGGTTCCGCCTGTAGGCGACCAGCTATATGTAAAGGGAGGCGTTCCTCCTGTTACAGTAGCAGTTGCACTTCCATCACTTCCTCCGAAGCAGCTTACGTTAGTCTTGGCGAAAGTAATCGCCAGCGGCAATGGGCTGTTCAGCGTATACGTATTGGTAAACTGGCAACCTCTTGAATCTGTAATTGTAAGTGTAAAAGTTCCTCCTGCCTGCCCGGTAATGTTCGGTGTCGTTTGTCCTCCCGGGAGCCACAAGTAAGAATATGCAGGTGTTCCGCCTGTAGTTGTAGTAACGATGGAGCCGTTATGGGATCCGCTGCAGGCGGGATCCGTCAGTACTGCGGTTGCATTCAGCGCGGCTGCCGGTTGTGTCAATGCAGCAGTTGCCGTCGACTGACATGAATTTGCATCGGTCACTGTTACAGTATATGTTGCAGCTGCGAGCCCAGTGACGCTGGCGGTGGTCGCTCCACCCGGTGTCCATGAATAGCTGAACGGGCCGGTGCCGCCGGTAACGCTGGCTGAAACAATTCCGTTTGTTCCGCCAAAACAGCTTACCGCTGTAGTGCCTGTAGTTACGGTTAATGCAGCAGGCTGCGTGATCGTCGCAAAATTGCTGACAGAACATCCTCTTGAGTCGGTAATAGTAACCGTGTAGGTTCCTGCAGAAAGTCCCGTCACAGAAGAAGTTGTCATCCCTCCGGGTGCCCATGAGAATGTATATGCGGGAGTTCCGCCGGACGGTGTTACCGTTGCTGTTCCGTTATTCGAGGTTGAGCATGTTTCATTGGTCGATGTTATCGCTGCGGTAAGAACTGCAGGCTGTGTGATCGTTGCCGAAGCAGTGATCGTACATCCTTTTGAATCGGTAATGGTGACTGTATAAGTTCCGGCGGTAAGGCCGGTCGCCGCAGCAGCTGTTCCTCCCGAAGGGGTCCAGCTATATGTATAGGCAGGAGTTCCACCACTGGCTGTTACCGTAGCCGTTCCATTATTTGCACCTGCGCATGTAATGTTCGTCGACACAAGAGATGCTCCGAGAGCAGCAGGCTGCGTGATCGTATAGCTTGCAGTAACTGTACATCCCTTTGTATCGGTTGCCGTAACAGTATATGTGCCGGCTGCCTGTCCGCTGATCGTTGAAGTTGTTTGTCCGCCCGGCGTCCAAAGATAGGTATAGCCGGGTGTTCCGCCGACCGCCGTGGCAGCGACCGAACCGGTGTTTGTTCCGGCACAGGAAACATTTGTGATGACCGCATTTAGTGCGAGCGGGGGCGGCTGCGTAATCGTTGCCGTCGCTGTTGCCGTACAGCCTGTACTGTTTGTAATTGTGACAGTATAGGAACCTTGCGCCAAATTAGTTGCCGTTGCACCCGTTTGCGGCGGAACCGTGTTCCAGGAATAAGTATAAGGCGGAGAACCGCCAACAATGCTGATGGCAGCAGACCCATTGCTGCTTCCGAAACAACTCACAGGTGTCGGCGTGACAGTAACAGCTCCTGTAAAATTCTGAAAGAGGATAGTGACGGCATCCGTGCTTGCCGGACAAGTACCGTTCCCGGTTGTCGTCAGCGTGAGCGTGATCGAACCGGATGCGATCTCTCCGGCCGTCGGAGTATACACTGCATTCAGCGTTGTGTTGTTGGGGCTATATGTTCCTGCACCGCCTGACCAGATCCCTCCGCTTGCGCCAGTCACGCTGCCATTAAGCGTCACATGCGGAGATCCCTGGGAACAGATGGTCTGATCCGGGCCGGCGTTCGCAGTGATCGCAACAGAAAAAGAAGTAACGGTAACAGATGCCGTTGCCGGCGGACAGCCTGAAGCATCTGTCAGCTGAACGGTGTACACACCTGTACCTGCAGTAATAGTCGGCGAAGGATTTATACTGTTCCATAAATAGCTGTAAGGCGGAGTTCCCCCGCTGCCAGTTGCTGTGAGGGTTGTAGAGGTAGAGCCAAAGCAAATCGTCGGATTGATCGGAACGATCGTAACCACCAAAGTCGGATTGAATGTGACCCTGACCGTATCACAAACCAGTGTAGGAGCACAATTCGCAGTGATCCCGCAAACCTGGAAATCAACAAACGCCGGAGGAGTTCCGGTTGATTGTACCGTCGGATTCGAGCATCCGGACGTGCAGGAAAGGTAACTGTTATAGGCACCCGGAATTCCGGTAATGGAATTCCAGGTAATGGTAGACGTTGTAAAACCGGTCGCATTCAGGTGACCGATACAGCCATTGTTGATGATAATATCTGTCCCTCCAACTGCAACCGGAGGCGGCGGACAATTCACGACATTGAACTGAAAGTCCCTGAGCGTTTCGCTGATGTAGTTTCCTCCGCGGTATTCTTTCACTTTGATCCCCACTACAAACTGCCCTAACAAGGTAGGCGTCCCGGTCAAAAGTCCGGTATTCGGATTAAGCGTCAGCGGTGAGCCGCCTAAAGGATTGGTTGTAGAGTATCCCGGAAGAAAAATGATCGGGGTAAATGATGCGACGTTACCGGCAAAGGTTGGATCCAAAGGCCCCGGACCGGTATCACCATTATAAGGCGTGTAGAATGAGTAATACAATGAATCACCGTCCGCATCAGTAGCAGAATGATCAAAGGTAAAGGGGTTGTTGACGCACAGGAAAAGCGGAGGAAAAAGAGTGAACACGGGATTGCTGTTCGGCTGGAAATCATTACATGCAACAACCGCATTATCAAAGCGATAAATTTCACTCGCCGGAGAAGCGCCATCGTAGTGGACCCGGATGATGATCTGGATGGTACTGCCTGAAAGTCCAGAAGCACTTGCAACTGCACTTGTAAAATCGTCAGCGATCATTCCATTGACAGGAAATGGGGTCAGCGGTCCGCCATTCAAACGATAATAGGTGAAGATCGTATCATTCGGATCGAGCGTTCCGGCTTCCGAGAGATCTACTCTTACATTAAATGTGCTGCAGGCGGTGGTGCTGATCACCTGGGAGGTCCAGGTTTCACTTGCGTTATTCGCACCGGTGATCTCAAATACACCGTTCTGAACAGATGCCGATGCAGGAGAAGTGCTTCCTGCGCTGATGCTCCAGGCTGTCGACCCGGCATCGCTTGTTGTTCCGTTTGCAAGGTTAAAATCCTCGTCCCATTTTACGCTGGTTCCCGGAATAAATGCATAGAAGCTTTCGCCGACGCAATTACAGGTGGCATTTACGTTCGTAAGACTAAGGTTCCTCGCCACCACCTGGTAAGTCAAATGGTATCCTCCCGGATTTGGAGGAAGATTATTTACGGTTGTTGTATAGATCCCTTCCTGTACACAGGGAAGCGGAGTCGGTGGCAAAGCACAAGGGTCAAGGTTGGAAGGGACGGGAGTTATTGTTCCCAGCACCATGGTGATGTCTTTACTCGGACTAAACGATGCGCCGTTATATCCCGCAACATTGACTGTTACCGAAGCCGGGAAAGCAGCCGAAGTAGGACTGCAATCACGGTAAAGCTTCAACGTAATCGTATAATTGGATCCGCCGTTATACACATAGGTCAGTGATCCACCGACAATATGCGTTGCAAAAGCGGTTCCGCTTAAAATAATAAAAAGTAAAAGGAGTAATTTTCTTTGCATCATGTGTTATTTCTTCTTCCCAGGCCTACGGCAAAAAAAGCTGTTGGTTTTATTGTTGGCAAATTAATTGTCTAAAAAAAAATCCCTCATAACCACAGTTTTGTGGAATAGGGAGGGTGGTCAAATGTACAAAAGCAGTTGAAAAAAAACTAAAAAAAACAGTACATTTGAGCATGAGAAAATTTCTGCTCCTCCTTTTTGTCTGTTGTACCGGACTCCTAAGTGCTCAAACTCCGACGATTACGTGGGAAAAAAGCATCGGGGGGACCACTGATGACTACGGTTACTTTGTAAACAGCACTGCTGACGGCGGATTTATCACACTCGGCTCCACAACCTCCGCCGATGGCGACATGAGCGCAAATTTTGGCGGCTATGATGTACTGCTTTCAAAGCTGGATGGCGGAGGGAACCTCCAATGGGTGAAGAATCTCGGCGGATCGCTTCTTGAGGAAGGCTATTCGGTTTACCAGACACCGGAAGGCGGATATCTCATCACCGGGGACACCCGCTCGTCGGATATCCAGGTGAGCAGTAACTACGGAATGCGTGATGTGTGGGTCGTTAAAACAAATGCTGTCGGTACTATCCAATGGGAAAACACGTACGGCGGAACCGGGGACGACCGAGCTTATTACTCCACTCCGACAAGCGACGGCGGGTATATTATGGCGGGCTATACGGAATCCAGCGACAATGATGTAAGCTCAAACCATGGATTTTCAGACGTTTGGGTTGTGAAGATCGACAGCGCGGGAGCTATTCAATGGGAAAATACGTACGGCGGAAGCAATTATGATTACGGCTATTTTATTGCTCCAACTGCTGACGGCGGCTACATCGTTACCGCTTATTCTTATTCAAACGATGCTGATGTTTCCGGAAACCATGGCGGTGCAGACATTTGGCTGTTTAAAATTAACAGTACGGGGGTGCTTCAATGGCAGAAGAGCTACGGAGGAACAAATGAAGAATATTGTACTGCGACCTACCCGACTGCCGACGGCGGTTATATTTCTCTCAATTATACCTACTCAAACGACGGAGATATCACATCAACTCATGGAGATCTCGAAACCTGGCTGATGAAGCTCAGCGGAACCGGAGCTATTCAGTGGCAAAAATGTTACGGAGGCTCTTTCGCCGATGCAAATTATGCGCTTAAAAAAACGATCGACAACAAATATGTGATCGCCGGCTATGCCTATTCCGGTGATGGTGATATTGTGGGACAGCACCCCGGCGGAGAGGCCGATTACTGGATCATGCAGACCGATACTTCCGGAACGATCGAATGGTCACAATGCTATGGCGGAACCGGTGATGATGAAGCTTTTTCCATTATTCAGCTTGCGGACAGTTCGTTTGTTGTAACGGGGCTTGCGGCATCCACAGACGGTGATGTTACTGCAAACAGAGGCGCTTACGACGCCTGGACGATCCGCCTGAAGCAGCCCGGCATAGTAACCGGGATCGCTGATGCTGCTGCTCCGGCCGTTTCGCGAAAGGGGGAATTAGCTGTTTATCCGAATCCTTCGGACGGCAGGTTTACTGTTTCCAGCGCCGCAGAAAGCACCTTGTATATTTTTGATGTATATGGCAATCTAATAAAAACAGCCGTCCTGAGCAATACCCGCACGATGATCGATCTGAGCGAAAATGCAAAAGGGATGTACTTTGCAAGGATCGTATCGGCAGATGGAACGGAGCAAAACGGCAAGCTGATCCTGAGATAAAGATCAGCGGTTACTTAACGGCTTTCATGCCTTTCGGATTTTCCTCCATCTCCATTTCAAGCTTTCTGGCAAGATCAAGGAGTATTTTGACCAGGTGTTTTTTTGTGTACGCTCTGAAATACTCCACTTTTCACTTCCGGAACGTTTGTGGGCTAATTTAAATTTCAGTCCGGACATCGCCGTTGTATAAGTATTCGCATCCAGCTTCGTTACATACTGGTGAGAAAGTATATACCAGTGGTATTGCGTTCCAACAGGGACACCCGAGCCTTCCGGAGCTTTCCCTGCTCTGCGTTTGTTTACCGCATAGTTGATCTCCCATTCGTCGGGTGTGATCTTTTTTTCTTTCCAAACGCCTTTGTCATAGTTCCACTTATGACTTCTTCCGATCTTCATCCCTGTATACTGCTTCCCTTCGAATTCTTTGAATTCATTGTAAGAAGCTGCAATATCCTTTTCCAGGGCCGCTTTTTTATTACGGATCTTTTTAACGGGTAGCGTAAGTGTTGCCATGTGCCAATTCGTATTTTAAAATTAAACGTCCAATCAACAGTTCACCAAAAAGGATGATAAATATTTATGCCTTTTACCTTCAATTACTTTGCATTCCTGTTTTCGAATGATAAATTTGTAACAAAGCCTTGATGCACGCAAAATGAATCACAGAAACGACGACATCAAATTAAAATTCGATCACCTGCCTGCGTATTGCTCTTTTTTGATCAGGGAGAAGCTGGACGAGTTCGTAAAGGTTTCTTTTCAGCTCTCTGCCGGGGAAGAACTGCCGCTTATGAAGCTGTTCGCTTCCGTCGCCGAAGATGAACTGATGAGGCTCGGGAGAATTGGTGTGACCGAGCTCCTTGAGGCGATCAGCGATAACAAGGCGATGGACTATATTGATTCCACAATTGAAAAATGGAAAGACAATACGCTGACCGGAATTGATAAAAATTCGATCTCAACGGAAGACATAACCAACGGCGCGTTTGTAAGAAGGAAGATCTTCCGCTGCTTCCTGGATGATTATACAAATGATCACGCACGCCAGCTCCGGATCATGGAAGAAGCTGACCGCTTTACCACCTATACAGAATTGCTCTCTTACGACGCTTATGTGATCATCCAGAAAGAGGAGCTCGAAAAAACAAACAGATTGCTTCTTCAGCGGGAAGCGCAGTTGCTGGAAGCGCAGGAAATTGCAGAAATGGGAAGCTTTATCTGGGAGCTGAATGATCCCGCAGGTTCCGAATATACGCCGCAGCTGATGAAAATTTTCGGAATGGAGAAGAGTACACGGCTCGAAGCATTTCTTGAACACGTTCATCCCGATGACCGTGATCTCCTTGCTGAAGCAATCGAAACAGCTATCCGGGATAAAAAGATCTTTGAATGCGAATATCGTTACCTCAGGAATGGAGAGATCATCAATATCTATTGCAAAGGGATCGTCGAATATGAGAATGATTGCC
The DNA here is from genome assembly GCA_045805205.1 of Bacteroidia bacterium. Taxonomy (GTDB): domain Bacteria; phylum Bacteroidota; class Bacteroidia; order 2-12-FULL-35-15; family 2-12-FULL-35-15; genus 2-12-FULL-35-15. Next base: position 12,787 of record JBJMLR010000012.1, read on the forward strand.
CGATGCGCATGAAAGGGACGATCCGGGACACCACCCGAAAGCACCTGATGCTAAAACAAGTGAACGACCTCAATCAAAGTCTCGCGTCCAAAAATATCGAATTGGAAAGAAGCTACAAGGAACTGGAATCGTTCAGCTATATCGCAAGTCATGATCTCCAGGAGCCGCTGCGCAAAATGCAAATGTTCAGCACCCGGCTTCTCGCAAAATCGGGCGGACTGCCGGATGACGTGAAGGATTACCTCGAGCGGATCAATGCTTCGGCCCTGCGGATGAAAAGACTCATTGAGGATCTTCTTGCATTTTCGCAGGTAACGAGCCCGGCCGACGCTTTCGAACCGGTTGATCTGAATGATATTATCACGGAAGTTAACCAGACATTGTCGGTACGTATCGAGAAGCAGAATGCGCAGATCATTGCAGCGCCGCTCCCAAAGATCAACGCGGTTCCGTTCCAATTATCGCAGCTGTTCGTTAACCTGGTTTCCAACTCGATCAAATACCGGAAAGAAAATGAAGCCCCCCGCATCTCTATCGTTTCCGAAACTGTTGATCCGTCTTTCGTTCCGGGAAAGGAAAACGAACCCGGAAAATTTTTAAAGATCAGCCTAAGCGATAATGGAATAGGATTTGAAAAGGACTACAGCGAACACATATTCGAGCTTTTCAAACGGCTGCATCCAAAAGAAAAGTATTCCGGAACGGGCATCGGCTTATCGATCTGCAAAAAAATCGTGCAGAACCACGGAGGAGTGATCAAAGCCGAAAGCGAACCGGGCAAAGGAAGTACATTTCATATTTATTTCCCGGCATAACACACGACACATACTTAACACGTTCATCAACATGATAAAAAAGATCTTTCTTGCAATTTCCATCCTCTCCTCCTTCAGTCTTCTGGCACAGGATGAAACAGCTGCGGCACCTGCTGTCGACACGGCAGACGCCGCCTATAAATTTGTGAAAATGGGAAATATTAAATCCGATTCCGCTGAAGTTCACCTGGAGAAAAATGACGAAAAAGGAGCAAGCAAATTTTACCAGGAAGCAATCAAGGAGTATAAAAAATCGATCAAGCTCAATCCTAATTATTATGATGCGAATTACCGGCTTGGAATGGCGCAGAATAAAACGAAGGATTATAAGAACGCGATGCTGAGCTTCGATAAAGCACTGGCTGCCGACCCTGAAAAAGGGGAAGCATTCCGTGAACGGGCAGCAGCGAGGATCGGTCTCGGAAAGGATTCACTGGCCCTGAAGGATCTCAACAAAGCAATCGATAAAAACTATGATGATTACCAGGCCTATTTTCAGCGTGCGCAACTAATAGCAAAGATGAAGGGACCGAAAGCTGCGCTGGATGATCTTACACACGCCATCGAATCAAAAGTGGATTACAAAGAAGCTTACCTGAGCCGTGGAAAGATCTATCTGAACGCCAGCAAAGATTATGTGCTCGCGCTGAATGATTTTAACAAAATACTCGAAATGGATCCCGAAAATATTGAAGTTTATTACCTGCGGGGCAAGACGAATTTTCTGGGAGGCGCGTTTAAAAATGCCGACAAGGACCTGAGCCGTTACATCGACATGGTGACCGATAATGTAGATGCGCTGATCACCCGGGGCGCAACACGGATCAACCTGGCGAATTATTCCGGTGCTGTAAGGGATTTCGATGATGCCATTAAAATAGATCCGAAAAATGTGATCGCACTGATGAACCGCGGTACAGCCAAAGGAGCGATGAAAAATTATGCCGGTGCGCTGGAAGACCTTGATATGGCAATCAAACTAAAGCATGACTATTCAACTGCCTACATCAACCGCGCACTTGTTAAATATGCAAACCACGATAAGAAAGGTGCCTGCAAGGATCTTCAGGCTGCGGATAGCATGAACAACGAAAAAGCCTACGATCTGCTTCAGCAATATTGCGACGAGGGAAGGAAATAGGTGACTGGGTGACCAGGTGACTAGGTGACTAGGTGACTAAGTGAGGGATCAAAATCCTTCCAGCTTTTTTTCAGGTGCACCGGATTGAAAGATCGTTGTTTCCACTGCTCCATCTTCCTTCAGCTCCAGGCGGATAAAACCTGTTCTGCTGTCGTCCTGGAAAACGGAATCAAAACGTTTCTTTTTCTGCAGGTGTGAGAGTTTGCTTCCGGCGCCGCTCACAATATATCTTGTACTGCCTTCGCGAAAACACTGAAGGTTGTGATCGTGACCCGAAACATAAATAACATTATCATATTTGCTGAAGATCCCCAGCATCTTTTTCCTCATTTTTTTATACCTCGGCTGATCGATATCCTGTGAATAAAGGCGGTCCAGTCCGAGCAATCCAAACAGCTGGAACGGCGTCCTGTTAATGAGGAAGCGCCAGGGCTGCCTGGATTTCGAGTGCTGACCGTTTGTATACATCGGGTGATGTGCAGCAACGATGACGGTTTCACCATGCGCTTTTGAGAAGCTCAGCAAACTATCCAGCCGGGCATAAAATTCCGAGATCGTTTTCTTCTTCGATCCATTCACGTTCTTTTTGTAAAACTGGAGGAACCATTGTGTATCGATGAGTACCAGCCTCAGCTTCGGGTCCGCCATTACCGATGCAGGTCCCGGCAAGCCGTTTTTCGGAAAAAAAGATCCTGCCGAGCGATTGGCAACTGTAGTCGCCGTTTGCATATACGCTTCTACAAAATCCTGTTCGTCTTTTAACCGATCGAGGCCCGTTCTTTTTTGTCCATCCCAATCATGATTTCCCGGAACGATGTAAGCCTGTCCCGGAAAGTCATTCAGCAGCTGCAATTGAGACAGTAAATGTTTTTCTGAGATCCGGTCTCCTTTTTTTAAGCCATTCGGATAAACATTGTCGCCCAGGAAAAGCACAGTGCTTTTTGAATGTGAATTGAGCTCTTCTTTTAATCTGAGAAGTGCAGGACCCGCGGTGGTATCTTCACCTGCATCGCCGACGAGATAAACAAAGCGACTTGCGGATTGTGCAGAAAGAAGCAAAGGCAAAAAGAAAAAATAAAATGCGGCTATCTTTTTCATGACTGGAGGTAGTTAAATGCGGCAGGAATATACTCGATGAGATCCGAAGCGATCATTCCAATTTCACCTTTTTCCGATGATGCGATATCGCCGGCTAATCCGTGCACGTACACACCGAGGCGGCAAGCGTCTCCCGCAGAGTACCCTTGCGCCAGCAACGAAGTGATCATTCCCGTGAGAACATCTCCGCTGCCTGCAGTCGCCATTCCAGGGTTGCCGGTAGAATTAAAATACATGGCTCCATCCGGGAAAGAGATCGATGTATGTGCACCTTTCAGGACGATAAAGATCTTGTGAGCAATGGAAAGGGCGCGCTGTGAGCTCAACCGTTCCTGTGAATTTCCGGCTTGACCGGCAAAACGCTCAAACTCTTTCGGGTGGGGAGTTAAAATGCTTCCTGCAGGAACAATATCCAGCCACCGGTTTGCAGAAATAATATTCAACGCGTCTGCATCCAGCACCAGTGGAAGCTTCGAGGTCAGCAACATCTGCTTCAGCACTCCGGCTGTTTTATCTGATCGTCCGATGCCCGGTCCGATGCCAACAGCACTGAATCCATCAAGATCCGGAAGTGAGGAAATGATCTCTTGGTCAGCATCAGAGCTCGTCATTGCTTCCGGAACAGACGTCTGCATCACGGAATATCCGCAACCCGGGACATGCGCCGTGAGAAGGCCCACCCCGGTTCTCATACAGGAACGGGAAGAAAGCACCGCAGCGCCGATCATTCCTTTACTTCCGCAAAGCAGAAGTGCATGTCCGAAATTACCTTTGTGTGCATTGCGCATTCTTGGACGGATCAGCTTTCTCACATCTTCTTTCAACAGGAAAAAATTATTCACTGCAATCGCATCGATCCCGCTTTTATCCAGCTGAATGTCAAGAATGGAAAATTCACCGGTGTACGATGCATTCTCCGGAAACATAAAGGAATATTTGGGTGCCTGGAACGTGAGCGTATGATCCGCTTTCACGATCACGTCATCGTTCTCATTCAAACGATCACAGTATAAGCCGGATGGAACATCAATGGAAACAATACGGTTGCCAGAGGTATTCATGCATCGAACCGCTTCAGAGGCCAGCCCGGAGAGCGGTTTGTTCAATCCTGAACCAAAAAGTGAATCGATGATTACCTTTTCTTTTCCGAACGCTTCCTGCAGACCGCTTAACTCTTTTACATCGTTCCTGTTCGTGTGATGAAGCCGCTCATAATTTTCTTTTGCCTCTTCTGAGATCCGTTCCGAGCAGTGAATGAAATAGGCATGCGCCTGGCAGCCTTCCTTTTTCAGCAAACGGGCAATTGCCAGTCCATCTCCTCCGTTGTTGCCCGGTCCGCAAACGACCGCAAACCCGGTTTCTTTCGGAAAGCGTTCGAGGATCCAGCTAACGCAAGCCATAGCCGCCCGCTCCATCAGGTCGATGGAAGAGACCGGTTCATTTTTGATCGTATCCTGATCCAGTACCCGGATCTGTTCACCGGAAAAAATTTTCATGCGGTCATTTTAATCACATAACCAACAGCGATCAGCACCATTACTGTGATGAAATTATATTTCAAAAAGTCTGCGCCATGCCTGAACTTAAAAAAAAGATGCAGTACGAGAGCAATCAGCATGATCAGGATCGGGATGAGAGCAGGGTACATGGATACACTCTTCCCGATCTCACCTTTGAGGAGAAAAACGAAAGCGCGCTGGCTGCCGCAACCGGGACAATCGACCCCGGTCAGCTGCTTGAACTGGCATTGCTGCATGTGGCTCTCGAGCCAGGATGTGACGGATAAGATCATAAAAGTAAAAAAGGGCTTTCGCCCTTTTCCGATCAATTCGATTGATATTCTTTAGTGCCAAGGCATTGAACCGAAAGCAGCACCCATGATCGAGATGAAAACAATGATGTAAACTATCATTCCGACCAGGCAAAGCGAGTTGATGATCATTCCGATGATCGCACAAACTCTTCCTGCTTTCATATTCTTATAGGAGCTTTCGGTATACAACGACGGATTCTCTTCATATACTTTCCGTGCCTTATTGGACAGAACAAATGAAATGATACTCATTACAAGTCCGGGAATGCCGAACAGAAAATAGCAGAAGCAGACCGGAAGAGAAATGATCCCTAATACAAGCACTGCAGTTGCGTTCGGAAGCGGCTGCTGACCGAATTGCTGACCAAACTGTTGATTGAACTGCCTGTTAATGTTATCCTGATTGGGAGTACCTGTGTTTTCCATGTTTTTTGTGTATGTGTTTGTACGTCGAAAATAAGAAAGTCTGCCGACCTGGCAAAAATTATTTTAGAAGATCGCTGTGAATTGCCAATACCTGGGGGATCAGCAGGGAGGATTCATCATTAATAAGTGTATAAGCGGAACGTTTGATCTTTTCCTCATCGCTCATCTGGCTGCTCATTCTCCTGGTTACCTCTTCCCTGCTTAAACCATTTCTCTTCATGGCTCTTGCGATTCTCAATTCTTCAGGTGCGACGATCGTGATCACAAGGTCCACCTGCTGATGCGCGCCACTCTCAAAAAGAATCGCTGCTTCCTTCAATATGTATGGTGAGCGCTGCTGCTTCACCCAATTGTCGAAATGCCTTCCGACAGCCGGATGCACAACTGCATTTAAACCGGCGAGCGCTTCTTTATCTGCAAACACTTTGTCTGCAATCTTTTTCCGGTCGGCTTTACCGTCAGCACCGATCACATCCTGTCCGAATGCGGCGAGCAGATATGAACGCACCTGCCTGTCCTCATCGAGTATTTCCTTTGCTGCTTCGTCCGAATAATATACAGGGATCCCAAGTATTTCAAATACTTTGCAGGCGGTGGTTTTTCCGCTTCCGATCCCGCCGGTTATCCCGATCTTCCTGGTCATTTTCCTATGATGTATTCTACTTTCTCTGTGCTGAGCTTCACCGAGCGTACTTCGCGGGGAACGGTCACCAGCTGAACTTTCAGCTTATTGCTTCCCGCTTCGATCTTGTTATAATCGACCACCGCTTTAAAATCAAGCGCATTGATCTTTCCATAATTATCGAATGCCACCTGGTAGCGCACACTTACCTTGTCGGGAAAAGTCTTCAGGCTGTATCCTTTCGGCAGGTTTATCACATCGATCGGCAGCTCGAGGATCGCCTCTGTGAATTTTGTCACGTTTACTTTTACTTCAACCGATGAGGGCTCATATTCCAGCTGCCTGAATTCATTTGAGCGCGCTATTTCCATCCTTAACGCTACCGGTGATGAAACATTTTTCAATGTTGCGGGAACCGTTTCAACAAATTCCATTTTATCCAGCACCTCAGCAGGACCGGAAACATTCACAAACCGGGGTTCTACAATGGTGCTGTCGGTTTGCTGATATTGTTCCGCGTAAGTGACCTCCAGAACCGGCTTCACAGGAAGCTTCCGCATTGATTTTTTGCTGAAATCGATGTAAATCGTATCGGGTCTTACCTGCAATACCTTTATTTCAGGATCGAACTGGGAAGTTATCTTGTCTATATGCTCATTGCAGAGCATGAAATAGTGATCCTGCGAGTGAAGAGGACGCGCATCCCTGAGGTCGACAAAAACAGTTTCTTTCTGCTGGCGGATCTGATAGATCATCAGGTTGAAGCCGCTGGAAAACAGCTCAAGATCAATATTTGCCGGGAGGCGATTCGCGATCAGCTTGTCTTTTGGAAAATTTGAATAGCTCACCGGGAAGCTGACCGTGATCGTGTAGTTCCTTGACAGAGCCATCAGGAGCCAGAAGAAGACGGAGAGAAGAACACAAAAAAGGAAGGTTACCAGTCTTCTGTTAAGACGGAAACCTTCCCTTGTTCCTTGTTTGTTTGCCCTTGCCATTTATACCGTGCAATTTAAGAATTAAGTTGATTCGGACGGAATGAGCATAACCTGCCGGCGGAGCTTATTTCTGCTCAGCGCCCAGCATTGAAGAAGCATCCATGGAGATCGCATTCTTCTCGATCTTCAATTTTACGCCACCTTCAACGCTAATGATAAAAGTTGTTTCACCGATATCGGTAATTTTACCGTGGATCCCGCCGATGGTAATAATGCGGTCCCCGACTTTAATGTTTTCACGGTATTTTTTCTGGTCCTTGGATTTTTTTAATTGCGGACGAATCATAAAAAAATAGAATACGACGATGATCAGGATCAGTGGAATAAATTGGCCAAGTTGCTGCATTTTCTTTGTTATTGGTTTTTAGTTATTAGTTGGTATTGGTTATTCTTCTTCAGGAACATCAACAGTCGCCTGGATGGTAATTACTTTTGTGCTCGGACTGCAGTTGGTGGTAAGCGTAACGGTCTTTTTTACCATTCCCGATTTTCCGCCGCTATCGAATTTAACATCGATCTGGGATTCTTCACCGGGTTTTATCGCGCCTTTCGGATACGACGGGATCGTACAGCCACAGCTGCCGGTAGCGGCTGAGATCACGAGGTCCGATCCGCCGACGTTGCGGAAGCGGAATGACCATGAAACCACTTCTCCCTGCGTGATCTTTCCAAAATCATGCAGCTCCTCGGCGAAGATCATCGCCGGAGCAGAGCCCGGTGTTGCAGGCTTTCCGGAAGCTGTTTCCGGGATATTGATCACACTCGTCGTAATTGCGTCATCTTTCTTTTCGCTTCCACAGGAAACAAGGAAGAGACCGCTCAGCAATACAAATGATATTTTTTTCATATCTGAATGTAAAAATTTTCAAAATACATTTTTAAATCTTCAACCGAATACCACTACTCCATCAATCCTCTTCCGCTCTTATTCAAGCGATCATCGGCTTTCAGGTCGGCAACGATCTTGTCGAGAATTCCGTTGATAAAGATCTTGCTTTTAGGAGTGCTGTACATTTTAGAGATCTCGATGAATTCATTCAGCGTTACTTTTACCGGGATGCTCGGAAAATGTAGGATCTCGGTGATCGCCATTTTCATAAGGAGCACATCCATCATCGCGATGCGCTCTACTTCCCAGTTTTTGGTTTTGTCCCCGATCAGCTTTTCAATCTCATCATTCTTCAATATTGTTTGACGGAACAGATCCTTCACGAATTGCTCGTCTTCCTCGCGATCCTTGTATAAGGTCATCAGCGCCTGGTCCGGCTGTGCATCCTCCTTGTAGGATTCGATCGTTTTCAGGACCATCGGGTTCACAATATAGATATCGTCTCCCCAGTGAAGATTTCTTTCCTCATAAAAGTGGTTCAGCAGCTCAAAATCCGCGACAAGCTCCCGGAATGCTTCCGCTATAAAATCACGATCCGCTTCATAAGAGCTCTCTGCCTCACTCATGTATTTACCGAAAAGCGGCGAAGCTTTGATGTTATTAAAAACCTTTCTTACCAGCTCGAACTCGTTGTTCCAGCTGATCTTCCGGTTATTGATCTCCCGTTTTACATGAATATTCTCGTCGAGCTGGGCAATAAAGCGGTTACTGATAAAACGGAGGTTCGGATCAAGATCTTCCTTTGTGGGGAGGCGTTTCGTTTTCGCTTCTTCCATCTGGACGGTAGCGACATGGCGCAGCTCGATAATAAAAGCAAGCTGGTATATAAACAGATCATAGATCTTGTCGATCCCGGTAAACAGCTCCCGCTCGCTTTTTGCAATGTCTTTTGTATCGGATTGAAAAAACCCGTACAGTGCCTGCATCACCTTGATCCTCAAATAACGTCTGTTCAACATACTTTACAAATAACGAATATTACGAAATACGAATTTTACAAATTTACGAATTACAAATCTGTACTAATCCGCAGGAAATGATCTTCAAATTTCAGAATGATACTTTGATCTTCGCGATATCAGCAATGCGCTTTTCCGCAATGCGGTTCGCAGCCATATAGGTCGGAATATTCTGTTCCTTCGAAATTTTAAAAATATTCAACGTTGTGTCATAGATCTTTTCGGCATGAGCCATTGCTCTTTCCCGGTTATATCCTTCCAGCTCATAGAACACATTGATGATGCCTCCTGCGTTCACTACAAAATCAGGTGCATACAGGATCTTCTTTTCGATGACCATTTTTCCATGGACGTTCTCATCGGCCAGCTGGTTATTTGCCGCACCGCAGATGATCGAACACTTCAAACGATTCAGCGTATCTGTATTCACGGTTGCACCCAGCGCACAAGGTGCATAAATATCCATGTCGAGGTCGTACAATTTATTTGCATCTGAGATCACTTCAGCGCCGGTTTCTTTCCCGATCGCCTTCAGCCGATCCTCATTTATATCATATATCGAAACCTTTGCGCCTTCCTTCGCGAGGTGTCTTACAAGGTTTTCGCCAACATGTCCGATTCCCTGGACAACTACCTTTTTTCCGGAAAGACTGTCACTTCCCCACTTTTCTTTTGCAGATGCTTTCATCGAAAGATAAACGCCGTAAGCGGTCACCGGCGACGGATCACCGCTTCCACCCATATTTACGGGCAATCCGCTTACAAAATCCGTTTCCATTTTGATGTATTCCATGTCCTTTGTGCTCACGCCTACATCTTCAGCTGTGATGTATTTACCTGAAAGGCTATTCACAAATTTTCCAAAGCGGCGCATCAGGGCTTCATTCTTCATTGTTTTCGAATCGCCGATGATCACTGCTTTCCCTCCTCCAAGATTCAATCCGGCCACTGATGACTTGTAGGTCATGCCCCGTGAAAGGCGCAATACATCCGTAAGCGCTTCCATTTCGTTGTTGTAGGCCCACATGCGGGTTCCGCCGAGACTGGGTCCGAGAACGGTGTTGTGGATCGCAATAATGGCTTTCAGACCGGTATCGTTATCATTACAGAATACCACCTGCTCGTGATTATTCAAACCCATTTGCGCGATCACAGGATTTTCTGCGAGCGGCGATTTTTTTATATCCTGAACTTCTACCATGTTTCTTTGTTTACAGAAGAACGGCTTTTCCGTTCCATTTTTTAAGTACTTTTGAGGCTCGCTGTACAAGCCGTTTTTATTAAGATGAACGCAAAATTATATTTATTTTCCGGCTTGGCAAAAATAAACGGACGGAGATGGTCATTTAACAATTCAGAAGGCATTTTTGTTGTACCGGATAACTAAACTTGGGCTCACTAAAACATATCAATAAATACCTGTTCAGGTACCGATACCGGCTGCTCCTCGGAGTTCTTTTTGTTGCCGTTTCTACCTACCTGAAGGTGCATTCCATCCCGTTTGTCCGGATGGCCATCGATTATGTAGGCGACGTCAGAGGAACGGCAGCTGAAGCGGGAGCCGGAAAACAGCTGCTGATCTATGGCTTATACCTCCTTGGCTATGCTCTTCTGAGCGGATTCTTCCTGTTCCTGATGCGCCAAACCATAATCGTTCTGTCGCGCCATGTTGAATATGATCTTAAAAATGAGATCTACGCACATTATCAGAAGCTGGATATTTCATTCTATAAACGAAACAATACCGGTGACCTGATGAACAGGATCAGCGAGGATGTTAGCCGGGTAAGGATGTATGTCGGCCCTGCGATCATGTATATCCTCAGCACTGCTTTCCAGTTCATCTTTACGATCACGCAGATGAACCAGGTCGATTTCCGGCTAACGCTGTATGTATTGGCTCCATTACCTTTCCTCGCGATCTCCATCTACTATGTGAGCCATACCATCAATAAAAAAAGCACCCGGGTCCAGGAGAAACTATCCGACATCACGACGCATTCACAAGAAGCTTTTTCAGGGATCCGCGTGCTGAAGGCATATGGGCGCGAAGAGCATTCATACAAGGATTTTGAGGCGCAAAGCAAGAAATACCAGGACCTGAACATGTCGCTGGTAAAGGTCGAATCCTTGTTCCAGCCGTTCATGATCCTGCTGATCGGGCTCAGTACCATTTTCACGATCTACATCGGGGGAATGGAAGTGATCAACGGATCCATAAAAAACGGGAACATTGTTGAATTCATCGTGTATGTGAATATGCTGACCTGGCCGATCGCTTCCCTGGGCTGGGTTACATCATTGATCCAGCGTGCGGCGGCATCACAGACCAGGATCAATGAGTTTCTGCTGACAAAACCGGAGGTGACAAGCGCAGCATCTGCCCTGATGGAGCATGCCGGGAACATCGAATTCCGGAATGTTACTTTTAAATATCCGGATTCCGGCATCACGGCTCTGAACGAAGTTTCTTTTAAGGTTCCAAGCGGAAGCTCGCTGGCGATCATCGGCCGGACCGGCTCCGGAAAATCGACGATCGCAAACCTGCTCTGCCGCCTGTACGACACGGATTCAGGAGATATTCTGCTCGACGGGCAGAACATAAGAGATTATGAAACCGCGGCATTGAGAAAACAGGTTGGCTACGCTCCGCAGGAAGTGATCTTGTTTTCGGATACGATCTCGCATAACATTGCATTCAGCCTGGATGAAGAAGAACAGGACCAGGCAGCCATTGTCCAGGCTGCAAAAGACGCGGCGATCTATTCAAACATTAAAGGGTTCAAGGATCAGTTCGAAACGATCGTCGGTGAACGCGGGATCACACTTTCGGGCGGACAAAAACAAAGGATCTCGATCGCCAGAGCCATTATAAAAAAGCCGAAGGTCATGATCTTTGACGATTGTCTTTCAGCCGTAGATACTGAAACAGAAGAGGAGATCCTCGGTAATCTGCGAAGACTGATGAAGAACAAAACAAGTATCCTGATCAGTCACCGGATCTCTACTGTAAAAAATGCCGATAATATCATCGTGCTGGACAAAGGAGAAGTGATCGAGCAGGGAAACCATCAGCAACTACTTGAAAAACAAGGAGCTTACTCAGAATTGCATAAAATGCAGCTGCTAGAGGAACTGAACTCCTGATCATCGATCTTTCCTTCAAAAATGCCCTTCCCGGGCTGGAAAACAAGCTATAAAAAGTTATTAACAAGCCTTGTTTTAGCAATTATTTTTCTAAACATTTGTCGGGTACACAGACTCTAAACACAATTTTTAACACACAACCCACCCACAAGATGGAAGAAGGATTTGAAAAGAACGGAATGGACAGAGAAGAGATTTTCTCGAAATCCGTTAGAGCAGGAAAAAGAACCTATTTTTTTGATGTCAAAAGCACCAAAGGAAATGACTACTACCTGACGATCACAGAAAGCAAAAAGCGTTTCGGCGACGATGGAAAGTTCTTTTACGAAAAGCATAAACTTTTCCTTTACAAAGAAGATTTTGAAAAATTTGCAGAGGGCCTGAATGAAGCGGTTGCTCATATCAAATCGATCTCTCCGGTTGTTGAAACCCGTCCGGCGGAATCTGTTTCTGCTGCTGCCGTCGAATCACCGAAGAGCGACAGCTTCTCCGATGTTAATTTTGAGGATCTCGATAAATAATTGTAATAAATTCTTATTTTTTTCATCCCTGTTCTGTGTAAACCGGACAGGGATGTTTTTTGTTATAAGCTACTAATTACGAATCGTTAACGCTTACGCCACAGCTTCAGTCCTTCTCCGTAGTAGTTGCTATGAAGGATGAAGCGTAGGCGCTGCGAATTTACAAATCTGTGTTTTGTGCTGTGTATTATTGGAACGCGCTCGCCTTTGCGAAGCTTCGGCGGAGCAAGGGATTTACCGGATTTTATGATTTACGCGGATCTGTTAGGGTACAAATAACGAATCTATACGAATTTACAAATCTGTCAATCAGTGGCTATACGAATAATGAACACTAAATAAAGGATGAAAATAACCGACTGGATCGGAGCGATCGGCGTTGCCATTCTGCTCCTTGCTTTTTTTCTGAACCTTGCGAATAGATTGAACAAGGATTCCTATGCGTACATACTGATGAATATCATCGGCGCCGGAATTGCCTGTCTTGCATCGATATTGATCAACTATATACCTTTTGTCGTTTTGGAAGGATGCTGGACACTTGTATCGATGGGCGCATTGCTCAGGCTCGCGGGGAAAAAGTAGCGCTACTTTGGCGAGATAAAAATATTCCTGAATGCGGCAAAACCGGAAATCGTATTCCCGCTGAATACTCCCTGGCTGGTATTTTTGATATCCTCGATCGTATAAAAGGCGGTCGGATTGAACTCATGGATCATTAATTCAACGGAGTGCACGTTTTGACGCTTGATGATGGTGAAGATCATCTTTACCGGCCCTACTCCACCCTGCGCATCCACGACAGTGATCCCGTGATTTTCTTTTTTCAGTGCAGCAATGAGCTCATCACAGTTCTGGTTGGTAATGATCCTGATCACCTGCAAACCCAGCGCCAGGCGCTGTTCGATCTTCAATCCAAGATAAGTTCCCGTGGCAAATCCTCCGGCCCATGCAAGGTAACAAGCTATATTATTGAGATTTTTCATTACCTGTGCAACCACCACGATCCAGATCAGCACTTCGAAAAAACCGAGGACAGGAACGATCTTACGGAAACCCTTCGAAATAAAAACATGACGGAGCGTGCCTAACGTCACATCGCACATCCTGGAACAAAAGATCATGACCGGGAGGACGATCCAACTGTAATAATCAAAATTTCCGAAGATGGAATAAAGCATGGTATGAATACGGTAAAGTTAGCAGCAAAAAAAATCCCATGCCGGAGCACAGGATCTTTTAACTAACAACAGAATGTTTATTTAGCCAATATCATTTTATTCGTTTTTCGCTTGTCGCCGGCGGTGAGGCTATAATAGTATACGCCGGATGCATAGCTTTTGCGATCAAAGACCACGCTGTGCCTGCCTTCCGACATGCTTTCATTTACGAGGGTTTCCAGGATCCTTCCATACGCGTCCCAGACCTGGAGCGTCACCTCGCAGCGGCTGTCGAGCGTAAATTCAATAGTTGAACTTTGCGTGACCGGGTTCGGATAATTCATCAGCTGCAGATTATTTTTTGACGCAGCGATTTCATGCACCGTTGCAATGTCGTTCACACTCGTAATGTGCGTTGAGTAAATTCCGCTGGCATGTGTAGCAACAACAACGAGTCCATCCGACTGGCGTACATCGATCATATCGCAAACTGAATTCCCGATCGTGCCGGTTGCCTGCTGTACCCAAACGGTTGCCGTTCCCTTGAGCGTATCCGTTGCGTACAACCCCGTGCTTGTTGCCAGGAGATAAACAGTTCCGTCGGCTACGTGGAGGAAGCTGGCCCAGCGGATGGAAGGACTCGCGGTAGCGCTTGCTTCAAGGTTCCCGCCGGCTTTCGCCCAGGTAGTTCCTCCATCGGCAGAATAGAATGTGCTGTAAATACCGTAATTCGAATAGGTCACGATCAGCTTATTGCCATCAAGCGGATCAACAGCGATGCAGCTCACATAACCGTTTGGAAAAACAACACCGGTTGTTGTCGAAGTAATGTCGACCGGCGTTGGTGTTCCTACATTTGCGTTGTCTACACGGTATACCCTCCTGGAGCTCGTTCCATAATACACACGATTAGCAGGAACCTTGCAGGCGGTAACTGCGGTGATCACCTGGTTTGACGCTGGCACTGAATCCACAAACTGTGTCCAGTTGGTTGAGATCGAATCCCAGTTCCCGACCATCGGAATACCGGAAAGATCATTGTTCCTCCAGAGGTATTTTCCGCCGGCGAGATACATAATGTTATTGTTATTCGGATCCAGTGTATACGGATTGACGAACTCCGGTTTCTTCAACCCGATCGGGTCGATGCGTGCAAAGCTTGTTATCGCGCCGGCACCATCCAATGTTGCTTTCATCATTTTCGCATTCTGAATGGAAAAATAATAGTTCGTCTGCCCATCCGCGATCTGGCAATAAGAACCATCTCCTCCTCTCGGCTGCACCCATGGAGCGGTAGGTACCGAACTATTCGTATACCAGCTTCCGTTATCCTGTGCTCCTCCAATGATAATGTTGTTACCCGGCGTAGCATGATCGATGGCGCAGGTGTAGAACATTCCGGTGAGATAACCGTTGTTCAGCGATTGCCATACAACCGTTGAAGCAGTATCATTCAGTGTTTTATAGATCCCGCCGTCGTTGTGGCTGAACATTATATCCGGGTTGGAAGGCAGAAAAAATAAACCGTGCTGGTCAGGATGGTGGTTTGCATAGGAGTTGATCACCGGAAGCGCCGAAAACTGCTGGTATCCGCCGATGAACGTTGTGTTCACCGAATCCTGGAAGGCGGTTGTTGAGCGGTAAAGATTGGTTCCGCCGATATACACAATGTTGGAATTCCCCGGTTTTACTTTTACAACCATATCATAAGAGCCCTGCACCTGCCAGCGATCAAACTGACCACCGGTATTCGGAAGGTTCATCGACAGATCCTGCCATGTGCCTCCGGTTCCGGCACCGGTTCCTGAAACATAAGTGTATTTCCAGAAACTGTTCCACTCAGGATCACCCAGGTAATTGTAAGTGACTTTACCAAAGCCAGGAGTATTTGCCAGGAAGTAAACGGTATTCTCATCGTTCGGATCGATCCCGATCACAATGCGGTTGTATGCTGTCGGGAAACCCGCCGGTGTAATGTTCACAAAAGTACTGTCATTCTTCTGGCGCCAGATCCCTTTGCTTGTCCCATCGTCGCTGAGCGTAGCATATGCAGTTCCGGTTGCACTTACCTGCACATCGGTAAAATAGGAGTTTCCGCCGAGAAGCGTCGTCCAGCTCGTACCGCCGTTCACGCTTCGCATAATGCCGCCGTAGATGGCTGCATATACTTCTTCCAGCGTATCGTTCGCAGAATTATCATTTGTTACGTTCCAAACCAGCTGCCAGCCCGTTGTAAATGAACCGGGACTTCCGCCGGCAGTTGATGCGACGGCCGACCATGTTGCTCCTCCATCGGTAGATTTGAAAAGACCATCACCAAGGTAATATGCTCCGCTTCCGCTGCTCGCAGATGCGCCATATGCTTCACCGCTTCCGTAATACCAGGTATTCGTATGCGTGGGACGCTGATCCTGCGTGAGACAAGTTGCGTTCTTTAATTGCGATAAGGTGTTGGAGGGGTTCCAGCTTGCGCCGCCATCCGTGGAAAGCCACATCCCGCCGGACGTAGTGCCCGCCAGCAGCCTGTTTTCATTTGCCACATCAACTCCGAAAGCACGCGTGCGGCCTCCGAGATTCCACGGACCGCGGTTGGTCATTGTAAGGCTCATCATTTTCCCGTCGCCCTGCAGGTCATTGGGAAGCGTAGCTGCAAAAGCCAGCTCCATCTGGCGGATGTTATCGGGGATACGCCCGGTTGCAGGATCTGCAAGACGCGAGGTTTCCCAGGCCATTCGTTGCAGAGCATCATCCTCCATGCCTTCGGAGCTTTCATGTTCTTTATTTTCATTCCGCGCTTCATTATAGCGCAGAGATGTAACGTAGGTTACCGAAAATGCGGCAACAAACATGACCAGTAAAAAAATGTATTTTGCTTTCATGCAGTGGGGGGCGAGAAGTGTTAGTTTATCTACTCAAAAATAAGAAAAAGGAGGATTGAAAAGTCATTCAGAATTTCTTTTTCATTTTTTCCACAATTTGCAGAGCAGCCGGGCAAACGTAGGTGTTTTTAAGAGTAAGGTCGAGGATCTGAAAAAAACGTTTACGGTTCGTGTGAGGATATTCCCTGCATGCCGTTGGCCGGTCCTCGTAGATCATGCAATAATTTTCATGATCGAGAAAAGGACAGGGAGCGGAATTGAGAACATAATCCTTGTCTTCATCGACATGCAGGTATTTCGCGATAAAATCGGAAGGGCGCATTTTCAGACGCTTTGAGATCCGGTCGATATCGCGGTCATAAAAGATCGGGCTGGTTGTTTTGCAGCAATTTGCACAGGACAGGCAATCGATCTCCTGAAAAGCTTCTTCGTGAAGCTCGTGAACAACATCATCAAGGTTTTTCGGCTTCTTACGCTTAAGCTGCTCAAATAGCTTCCGGGTGGACGGTTCGGCTTTTCCGGCTTCTTCTTTTAATTTGGAGAGATCCATTTCACAAAGGTAAAAGATGGAACGCAGACGACACAGAGAAAACGGAATTTGCGGAGAAAATTTTCGCCAAGGCAGGAATGATCTTCCTATTTTTTGAGAATTTCAAATGCTGCCGGGTAGATCAGCTTCTCCCATGCGGCATAACCTTTAGCGGAAGGGTGCAGGCCATCCGCTGCAACCAGTGTGGCATCTGTTCCCATTTGCTTGGATTGAGCAAAAAGATCGACTGTTTTCAGATTCCTTTTTTTTGCTTCTTCAAGAATGATCTTATTGAACTCTGAAATTCCGGCAGTCGCATCCCTTCCTCCTGTATATTTTGAACCGCTTGGTGTTACGCTGAAATCAGGGATCGTGACCAGCAACAATTTGCTTTTATCCGGGAGGATCTTCTGAACATGATCCAGGATCTTAACATAATTGGACCTGAACGTTGCAG
This sequence comes from Bacteroidia bacterium, assembly GCA_045805205.1. Classification (GTDB taxonomy): domain Bacteria; phylum Bacteroidota; class Bacteroidia; order 2-12-FULL-35-15; family 2-12-FULL-35-15; genus 2-12-FULL-35-15. Next base: position 30,238 of record JBJMLR010000012.1, read on the forward strand.
CATCGACTCCCTGAACCCAGTCGTTCACGCCGATCAGCAGCGTCACAAAATTCGCGTTTGCCTTATCGAGCACCGGGAGCTCCCCCACGATCACGCTTTGAGTTGTCCAGCCATTATGCGAAGGATTCGCAACCAGTTCGATGTCGATCCCCTTCTTTTTCAGGTCTTCCGTAAGCACCGTCGGCCAGTTCTCTTTTTCCGTGGCGCCGGTGCCGATCGTATAGGAATCGCCAAGCGCTACGTAACGGATCTTATTTTGAGACATCAGCGGGAAATTGATTACAATTAACAGAGTATAAAGGAATGCTCTCATGAAAATGATTTATATAAATATACGGGCTTTGGCTTAAACGGGATTTTCTGAATTCGTCAAAACAAAAATGCCAGTTTGCGCCGACGTTTTCCGAATTAGTGAAACCCCAATGCAAGAGCCTAAAAATAAAGATGTTGACGATATTATTACGCTCCCCGGACCTTGTACCAGGATTCAGGTAATTTCCCGCGCCGGACGGACCAAAAAGCAGTAAAAGTAACATCTCCGGGAGCCTTTAATTTAATTTCAATAAATGCCGTTTTTTTTGCCAATTCTCAAAATTTGCTTACTTTGCCCTTTAGAATTTTGAACACACAAAATCAAAAAACATTTTAATATAGTTTCTCTATGAAGGTAGGAATCCCATCGGAAATTTCTCCGGGCGAGTTAAGGGTCGCAGCAACACCCAAAACCGTCAAACGATTGCAAAAACAAGGGTTTGAAGTTTTTATCCAGCACAATGCCGGAGTAAAAGCCAATTTCTCTGATAAAGAATTTGAAGAAGCCGGGGCAAAGATCGTTGCTACGGCTGCTGACATTTATGGAAAGTCGGACATCGTTCTGAAAGTGAAAGAACCGGCTGCCGATGAAGTAAAGATGATGCGCGAAGGTCTTGTGCTGTTAAGCTATTTGTGGCCTGCGCAGAATCCGGAGCTTTTAAAGCTGCTGGCTGAACAGAAGGTGAATGCAGTTGCAATGGATGCGATCCCTCGTATTTCCAGGGCGCAAAAGATGGATGTACTGTCCTCCATGGCGAACATTGCCGGTTACAGGGCAGTTATCGAAGGCTCTTACCACTTCGGAAGATTTTTAAACGGACAGATCACCGCTGCGGGAAAAGTTGAACCTGCAAAGGTATTGGTGATCGGTGCCGGTGTTGCCGGTCTGGCAGCTATCGGAGCCGCTAACTCACTGGGTGCAATTGTCCGTGCATTCGATACACGTAAAGAAGTTGCCGAGCAGATCGAATCGATGGGAGCTCAATTCCTGACGGTAGAGATCAATGAAGACGGCGCTACGGCTTCCGGCTACTCGAAGGAAATGAGCAAGGAGTTCATCGAAGCGGAAATGAAATTATTTTCAGAGCAGGCGAAAGAGGTGGATATTGTGATCACTACGGCACAGATCCCAGGCAGACCTGCTCCAAAGCTCTGGATGGATTACCACGTTGCGGCGATGAAACCGGGCTCTGTTATTGTCGACCTGGCTGCTGCAACCGGCGGTAACTGCGCCCTGACAAAGAACGGAGAAGTATATACTACCGACAATGGTGTGGTGATGGTTGGTAAGCTTAATCAGCTGCCAAACCAGGCTTCACAACTCTATGGAAATAACCTCTGTCACTTATTGGATGACATGGGCAAAGCCGAGAAATTCAAAATCGACATGGAAGATGCCGTTGTATCCCGTGCAATGGTTACTTATGACGGAAAGATCAACTGGCCTCCGGCACCGTTGCAGGTAAGTCCGACAGCAGGCGGCGGCGCGGCGAAAAAACCAGCCCCTCCAACAGCTGAAGAACTGAAAGCATCCGATGCAGAAAAAGCAAAAAAGGCACAAACATCGATGGTCATTACGCTTTGTGCGGTCGGAGCGATGCTTTTCTTAATAGGACGTTTTGCACCCGGTGAATTCATTCAGCATTTTACTGTCTTCATTCTGGCGATCTTCGTGGGCTGGCAATTGATCACAAACGTTGCGCATGCATTGCATACACCGTTAATGGCGGTGACAAATGCGATCAGCGGAATTATCGTTGTGGGCGGTTTATTGCAAACCACGAACAATATCAATGATCTGACAACCATATTAGCGGGAATTGCAATTTTAATTGCCAGCATCAATATCGTCGGCGGATTCTTCGTGACACATCGTATGTTGAAAATGTTTAAAAAATAGAAATAGAAAATTATGATTGTTATAGCCAAAGAAATTCAAACTGCAGCCTATTTATTTGCGAGTATCCTCTTCATTTTAAGTTTAGGAGGCCTGGCCTCCCAGGAATCGGCAAAACGTGGTGTGATCTACGGAATTGTAGGTATGATCGTAGCGATCATTGCAACTGTGCTCGGCCAGGGAGTTGAAGGACATGTATACATCATCGGAGCCATTGCAATTGCTTCCCTGATCGGTATTATGCTCGCCCGCAAAGTGGAAATGACTTCGATGCCTCAGCTCGTAGCGATCCTGCATAGCTTCGTAGGATTAGCGGCGGTATTGGTTGGCTTCGGCTCATACCTGGATCCCGAGTCACAAAAATTAACCGGGGCAGAACATATGATCCACCTGGTAGAAGTTTTTGTGGGAATATTTATCGGTGCCATCACTTTCACCGGCTCTATTGTTGCCTGGGGAAAATTAGACGGTAAAATACCATCCAAGCCCTGGGCCTTCAGCGGACTGCAAATTATGAATTTATTATTGCTGCTTGCGTGTACCATACTGGGAATACTTTTCTGCAGAGCGGAAGGAACAAGCGGAATGCTGCCCTTATTGATTATGACAGGCATTGCATCTTTCGTCGGCGTTGTTTTGGTGATGGCGATTGGCGGAGGAGATATGCCGGTAGTGGTTTCCATGCTGAACTCTTACTCCGGCTGGGCCGCATCAGCAGCAGGATTTATGTTGGGAAATGATCTTTTGATCGTGACGGGCGCTTTAGTCGGAAGCTCGGGAGCGATCCTTTCCATGCACATGTGTCATGCGATGAACCGCTCTTTCTTTTCCGTAATTTTTGCAAATGCTACGGCTTCTTCCTCCCAGGGCGGTGAGAAAAAAGCAATTGAAGGTGAAGTAACTTCGCTGACCCATGAAGAAGTTGCGCAATTGCTGAAGGAAGCAAAATCCATCGTTATCGTTCCCGGATATGGAATGGCGGTGGCGAAAGCACAATATCCCATCTTTGAGATGGTTCAGACGCTGCGCAAGGAAGGAAAGAATGTGCGCTTTGCGATCCACCCGGTTGCGGGCCGCTTACCCGGACATATGAACGTATTGCTGGCGGAAGCGAATGTTCCGTATGATATTGTAATGGAAATGGACGAGATCAACGAGGACATGCCTGATACCGATGTTGTAATGGTGATCGGAGCGAACGATGTTGTGAACCCAAGCGCGCAGGATGATCCGGCCAGCTCAATCTATGGAATGCCGGTGATCGAAGTTTGGAAAGCGGAAAAAGTGATCATTATGAAACGGTCGATGTCTGCCGGATATTCCGGTGAAGACAATCCTTTATTTTACAAACCTAATTCAGAAATGCTTTATGGCGATGCGAAAGCGAGCGTTGAGAAGCTGCTGACATTTTTGAAGTAATTAAACCAGTTACTAAGTGATTAGGTAACTAAGTAAAAAAGTAAAAGCGCTCCGGAACATCGGGGCGTTTTTTGTTTGAAGATGCGTCGAAAATTTTACACCACGGTTTTACTTTTTTCATGCTGTCTGTCGCCCTGTTTTACTCAAACAGCCCAGGTCAGCAAATTTGGCTTTTTTACCGCGCCACTGAGCATATTGAACGACTGGAACGGCCCTAACCTCAATTTGACCGGTGAAATTTATCTTACACCAAAATACGCTTTATCATTAACGGCAGCCACGTGTCAGCCTTTTATGTCGTTTTATGGGGCGCTTGAGTGGAAGAACATTGAGGGCGGGTTCGGTAGAGTTGAAATCAGAAGACATTTTCCCGGAAGCAATGTAAAACACTCAACCGATAGTCCGTATCTGGGAGCCGAGTTCATGGGAGGACAACAAACGTACACCCGAACAGACAAAATCGATGTTCCTCTCGACACAACTTACACCTTGACTTACGATAATAAACGAACATTTGGTTGCTTCATCGTCAACCTTGGAGATGAATTCGAATTTGATTCCCATTTCACTATCGGTATCAATGCCGGATTAGGTGTCCGCTTTAGCCGGATAGAAAACCAACTTACATACGAACAAGCTAATGGCCGTGAATTAGGGGACTGGACTGTACCAGCGAATTACATCCAGAAAAAAGGATTTACCGTATTCCCGAGAATCCAAATGGGCCTCCGTATTGGTTTTCGTTTCGGAAAGAAAATTGACATTTGATTTCCGTTTTCGTAAATTTCAATCATGAACAAACGCGACTTCCTCAAAAAAGCTTCCCTGCTTGGAATCGGGACAATGACGGCCTCTTCTGCTCTTGCAAAAATGTTTGAATCTGTTAAGCATATCCCGGCTGAAAAACTTGCTGAGAAAAATGATTTCTGGCAGGACATCCGCAGCGCATACAAGCTCAATCCTGATCACATTAATTTAGAGAACGGGTATTATTGCATTCTCCCGGAAGTTACTCTCGAAAAGCACATTCAACATATCCGCGATGTGAATAAGCTCGGTGCCTATTACATGCGAACCGTGCAATTCGACAATAAAAAGAAGATGGTCGAAAAGCTGGCCGTGCTGGCCGGATGCTCTGCAGACGAACTGATCATCACTAGAAATGCCACGGAATCCCTCGACATGATCATTATGGGACAAGACTGGAAGGCCGGCGATGAAGCGGTAATGGCCAACCAGGATTACGGAGCGATGCTCGATATGTTTGAGCAGGTGAGCAAACGATACGGCACTGTAAATAAGATCATCGACATTCCGATGGATCCGAAATCGGATGAAGAGGTTGTGGAAGCTTACGCAAAAGCGATCACTCCGAAAACGAAGCTGCTCATGATCTGTCACATGGTGAATATTACCGGACATATCCTCCCGGTCAAAAAGATCTGTGACATGGCACACAGTAAAGGCGTTCCGGTGATGGTGGACGGAGCACATGCATTTGCTCATATACAATTTACTATTCCCGGATTGGGTTGTGATTACTACGGGAGCAGCCTGCATAAGTGGCTCAGCGTTCCGCTCGGTGCGGGCATGCTGTATGTAAAAAAAGAGCATATTCCTTCTGTTTGGCCGATCTTCTGCGAAGCAGGAAAAAAGCAGGATGACATTTCGCGGTTGAATCATACCGGTACAATTCCCGTACATACCGATCTTGCTATTGCGGATGCGATCGATTTTTATCTGATGATCGGTGCGGAACAAAAAGAAACACGATTGAGATACCTGCAAAATTATTGGGTATCAAAAGTGAAGGGCCTCCCCAATATTATTCTGAATACGCCATCGGATCCAACCCGCTCCTGCGCGATCGCGAACGTCGGGATCAAAAACATGGCGCCACCGGAGCTCGCAAAAGTGTTATACGACCGGTATAAGATCTACACCGTTGCTATTGACGGAAAAGGAGTACACGGTTGCCGGATCACTCCCAATATTTTTACCACGACAGAGGAGCTGGATATACTGGTGAAAGCATTGACCGAGCTGTAGGCTCCGGATAACTTTTCACTTTCACTTTTCACACAAGCAACATCATAAAAATGGAACCGAAGATCCAGCAATTTCTACTCAAGCTTCCGGAAAATAAAAGAGCCATCGCAACAGCGATACGCGACATCATGCTATCCTCACACAAGGACATGAAAGAAGCCATCAAATGGAACCAGCTCACTTTCGTTTATGGCAAAACGAATATCGCGTTCATTTACACATTAAGCTCGAAGGATTACATGAACCTGGGTTTTATGAAAGCGGTTCATCTGACTGATCCGAAAAAGCTTTTCGAAGGAACCGGAAAAGGAATGCGTCACATCAAGATCGCAGACGCAAAGAAAATTCCTGCAGCGCAGATCAAAAAATGGGCAAAAGAGGCTATTTCGTTTGAAGAGTGATCAGGCCTGTTTCACTTCCTCGACAGGATCCCAGGCATGACGGGTGCTGATCTCCCTGTTTCCGCTTAATTTGAGGTTACGGAACAATTCCATCCGGTATGCTGCCAGCCATTTTATCGGCGCATTGATGATCGCCGAGCCCAACACCATTTCTTCTTTCCAGGGCAATATCACTTTTCGTGTCAGGAGCTCCTCTTCCGAAATGCCTGCCATGTATTTTCTGATGATGGAAAGCTGTTCATCGATGCGCTGAGGAAAATTCTGAACGGTAAGGGTTGCAGAATAATCAGCAGCCTCTTTGCGAACCTCCGGCGTTATATCATTGTCGAGCATCCAGCGGAACATAAAAGCTCCTACTCTTGAGAGATACTGCATGAGCTCGTAAGTACTCCGCTGCTTTTCCGCCTGGCGGTAATCCAGATCTTTTTCTTCGATCATCATGGCCAACCGCTTCAGCAGATGATATTCGCGTTCTATGTTTTGAAGTAAATGTTCCTTGTACATCCGGTTTATGAATTATGAGTTAGGAATTGATTAATTCTTCTTTACTGAAATCATGATTGCTGAAATCCGTGATCACATTGTAAAGTGTGTCACGTTCAATAGGCGTTCTTCCGACCTGTCGGATCATTTCCACCAGCTGCTGAGTAGTTAGAGCAGGCGACTGCTCTTCGGATCCGGCCATTGTGTAGATCCTGGTTGAGTCGTCTATCGTGCCATCGATATCGTCCACACCGAAGGCCAGGGACAGCTGAGCGGTGGTGCGCCCGATCATCGGCCAGTACGCTTTTACATGTCCGAAATTATCCATATAGATCCTGGAGATCGCATAATTCCGAAGGTCTTCGATCACGGATGATTCAGCAATATGGCTCATCTGGTTCTCTTTGTTCCGGAATTTCAGCGGAATGAATGTATTGAATCCTTTCGTTCTATCCTGCAGCGTTCTGAGCCTGTCCATGTGATCGATGCGGTGCTCAAATTTTTCAACATGTCCGTACAGCATTGTCGCATTGGAAGGCATCCCCAGCTTGTGCGCCGTTTCATGGATCTCCAGCCATTGTGCAGAAGTGCATTTGTCCTCGCAGATCTCTTTCCTGACCGTTTCATCGAAGATCTCCGCACCGCCGCCGGGTAATGAATTTTGTCCGTGCTCTTTCAGGATCCTCAAGCCTTCTTCATAGCTGACTTTCGCTTTCCGGCACATGTATTCCAGCTCCACCGCAGTAAAGGCCTTTACATGAAGATCAGGACGGATCTCTTTTATTTTTCTGATCAATCCGGCAAAATACATCAGTCCCATTTTCGGATGCACCCCGCCAACGATATGAACTTCCGTTACGGGTTTTCCCTCGTATTTTCTGACCAGGTCAAGGATCTGCTCTTCGGAAAGTTCCCAGGCGCCGTCTTTTTGCTTAAGCAAACGTGAGTAGGAGCAGAATTTACAATCAAAAACACAGATATTGGTCGGCTCGATATGGAAATTCCGGTTGAAATAAACGTAATTGCCGTTTTTCTTTTCGCGGATATGATTTGCCAGCGTTCCGACAAATCCAAGCTCTCCATGCTGATACAGATGAACTCCTTCATCGAATGAGATCCGTTCGCCTGCATTCACTTTTTCGGTGATCGTACGCAGTTGTTTTGATAGTGTTTTGTCGTTGAGAAGCAACGAAATGTCCTGAATTTGCATAACCGGTATTTAAAAAAACTGCCTGTCGGCTAACAGGTTCAAAGATACACTTTGACCCCCTGAATAACAAATGCCGGGACCGATTGTTCTGTCTAAATAATATGATTTTTAAAACCCTAAAATCCTATCTTTGCAGCGGTGAATAAACAAAAGATCCTTTTAGTTGAAGATGAGGAAAACCTCCGGAAGACGATCGGCCTGAACCTGGAACTGGAGGGATACGCAGTTACCATGGCTGTCGACGGGATCCGCGCGCTGAAGGAATTCCGGAACGACAGCTTTCAGCTGATCATCCTCGACGTGATGCTTCCTGAAATGAACGGCTTCGATGTTTGTGAGCAGATCCGGAAAGAGAATGCAGGGATCCCCATCCTTTTTCTTACCGCGAAAGGTTCCAGCGAGGACAAAGTGCAGGGCCTGAAGCTGGGTGCGGATGATTACATCACCAAACCTTTCAATCTTGAAGAGTTATTGCTCCGGGTGAGGATCCTGATCAAGAGAAGTACTCCTGCAAAAGACGACTCCTCCATACCCGAAAGATATTCCTTCGGTGAGAACGAAGTTGATTTTACCACCTATATGATCAACGGTGTGAACGGAAAAGCAGAGATCAGCAAACGTGAAATTGCCCTGCTGAAGCTCCTGGTCAGACGAAAAGAAGAAGTTGTGTCCAGGGAGGAGATCCTTGACGAAGTTTGGGGAACAGATGCCTATCCGTCTTCACGCACCATCGACAATTACATTTTAGCTTTCCGGAAATATTTTGAAAAAAATCAGCGCGAGCCCCGGCATTTTCACTCCATACGCGGTGTAGGATATAAGTTTACGGAGTAGTTTTCTAGTTCAAAGCTGAAGTACCGCTTTTTACCACTAAGGCACTAAGAGCACTTAGTAAGATTATTAAGCACTAACCCTTCCCTTTCCGGACGCTTTTAGTCGGAACATTCGAACTGACGGCATTGCTATTGAACATGAATTGATTGGATACCAGTTGGCAAGTTATACTTAGTGTTCCTGAGTGCTCTTAGTGCCTTAGTGGTGAATTCCAACATATTCATTTCCCGCTTTCAATCTTCACCGCATCCTTCTCCCCTTCTTCTTTTTCAAGCACTTCGATGATCACAAACATTACCAGCAGGATCAGAAGAATTACAATGAATACCCTCCTGTTCCGGTACAAAGGCGTTTTATATAAAGGCTTTGTTGCTGAGTGATAATTATAGATCAGCTTTTTGAAGTCCTTATGCTTGTTGATCTGCTCATCCGGCAGATCAGGCTTGTCGATATTGAACTTAACGTCTGACATTATTTTCTGTTGTTTGGATCGTGATCTCTTTTCAGCGTTCACGATTCCCCATTAATTTTCGGATCTTATCCAGGATACGGTATACTTTTACTTTTGCGTTATTCTCCGTTATTCCGCTGATCTCCCCTACTTCGGCAAAAGAGCGCTTTTCAAAAAACCTCAGCTCTATCATCTGCAGGTCGGTTGCATCCAGGCGTTTCAACGCGGTCATCATTCTTTTAACCGCTTCAGGATCACCTTCCGACTCCACATCCTGTGCCATCTGCTTTAGCCCGGGCTGATCCAGGCTCACCACCCGCTGCGCTTTATTCTTTCGAAAATACATATTTATCTCGTTAAAAGCGATCCGGAATAACCATGCCGAAAATGGAACACCCTTAAATACATACTTTTTTATGTTGATCAGCGCTTTTAAAAAGACCTGCGAAGTAAGGTCCGCTGCCAGCTCCTCATTTTCGGTCCGACGGTGGATAAAAATGAAAACCTGCTTATAATAGCGGTCATAAAGCACACCGAAGCGCAAAGGGTCCTTTTTTGCGGCTTCGACCTGCAGGAGCTCCTGCTGTATATCACTTTCCGATTTGTGGTAGGCGTTCACGGAATAAGGATTTTAGCGGTCATAATGCGGTAAATGTAAGAAAGATACAGGCGAGTTGGATAATTGCCTGTTTCGCGTTATTCCTAAAAAAGCTACATTTGAACCGATGATCACTCCTGGACTACTGCGATTTATTTTCGTGCTCTCCTGTGCGACTGTCTACACGAGCTGTTCCATCCGTTCGGTATATGTTCCAACGGAGATCAATACCCAGTTATTTGACGAGAAAAAGCAATTGCAGCTGAACGGCTATATCGGGACCAACCATGCGGAGGTTCAGGCGGCCGGCAACCCGGTAAATCACCTGACGTTGGGCCTGAACACCAGCCTGGGAACCGGACTTTCCATTTATGAGGGTTTCGCAGGATTGTACGGCTATTCGAAAGACAACAAAAGATGGCGCTATGAACTCGATGCGGGGGCCGGTGCTAACAATAACCTTCTTAAGCGCGAAAGGGTTTGGTTCAGCATCTTCAAAGAAGAACAATCGAATTATATAACAGAGTCGGTATACAATAAGTATTTTATTCAGCCGTCTCTGGGCTACTTCAATAAAATGGAGATCTACAAGATCGATTATTCGTTCAGCATTTCCTGCCGCACTTCGTATATCAATTTCAACAAATACATTTATCGTGAAGTAAATGAAGACAGCACATTGCTGACCGGACAAAATGTATACGTAGTGAACAAGGAATTCTTCAATAAGGATCTTTACCTGATCGAGCCCTGCATCACTAATAAGGTCCGGCTGAAAAATGTGTCGGCTGTTTTACAGGGGCAATTCATGATCCCCTACTCTGCCCGGATCGACATCCGCCACACGAAATTCAGTCCGGTGTTCGTGTTTGCGCTCGGTCTTCAATATAATCTTATCTTTAGGAAGACGAAAAAGCCGACTGAAGCATGAGACCGAGCTCTTTTATTTTCTCCCTTTTTTTCATTTTTCTTTTTTCCTCCTGTGTTTTTTTCAAGAGCCGGCAAGATGTACATTATAAAAGTGTCGAGAAGATCAAGCCCATTGATGTCATCATTGTACCCGGACTTCCGCTTTATGGCGGCAAATGGGATACACTTTTGAAGGCCCGCATTATCTGGTCCGGCTTCCTGTACAAAAAAGGGATCGCTTCAAAGATCCTCTACTCGGGCAATGCCGTTTATACTCCCTGGAAAGAAGGACCATCGATGGCACTTTATGCGGTCCAGCTCGGAATAAAGAATGAGCATATTCTCATCGATACGATCGCAGAGCACAGCACAGAAAACCTGTATTATGGCTATCAGCTCGCAAAAGCGCAAGGCTGCAAAACGATCGCTGTTGCTACGGATCCTTTCCAATGTGCGATGCTGCAAAAATTTGCAAAGAAGAATTTTAAGGAAGAGATCTACTTTCTGCCGATCATTTATGACAGCATCCGGTCACAAATGAACATCGATCTCTCGATCGATACCACCGCTACCCGCTCAATCAATTTTGTTTCCCTGGAACAAAGACAAGGTTATCATGAACGGCTGAATGGAACGAGAGGAAGGCATATTAAGAAGGAGTAGGTAATTGCAGTAAGCAATTTTGCAGCAGGCAAATTTACTGCGTCATTGAGAGGGAGCTTTTCGCGACCGAAGCAATCTCGCCTGAAACGAGTCAGTAAGCAGTACATAGTGCTGCTAAGCGGCCCAGCGCCTTCCCTGGGCGAGAGTGGTGAAAAGCACAACTTTGAACTTTTCAACTTTGAACTTTGAACTTTGAACTTTGAACTTTGAACTTTGAACTTTTTCTACCGGTTACAGATCCCTTTAAACGCACAATAGATGCAATGATCGAGTTCTTCGGTCTGAACAAACGGAACTTCCGGATCAAATATCTCTTTAAGGATCATATTCAGCTGCTCTTCAAATTCCGATAAAACCTGCTCATTCAGAACCGCCGAATCGTTCACTTTGACGGTCTTCAGTCCGGCGCTCAATTCCCGGAACGTGATGATCCCCGAAACGATATTGTCTTTTATTACCGGGTTCATTTCCCGGAACAGCCATGCATAGGTCAACAGCTGAAAGCTTTTTGCAAGCGTTGCATCCGAGCGGATCTCTTCCCAATCACCGATCTGAAGTTCTTTATTATCTGCCAGTCCCGTTTTGTAATCGATGATCCTTGTCATTGCCCCGGCGTTATCGATCCGGTCGGCTTTCCCTTTTACTTTTACAGGTTCTCCATTTACCGAAATGGTATGCTCCAGCTCTTGCTCCAGCGCCTTTATGATCAGCGGCTGGCCGTTTTTTTCCAACACACCAAGCGCTGCGATCTCGGCATCCAGGAAATTATTGATGAATTTAAGTGCAACCTTTAATGTAAGCAGGTTTTTTCCATAGCTGATCTCTGAACGGCTGTAATTCTTTTCAAACGCTGCCGATGCCGCTTTCTCCACGTCGGGCTTCATCGCCCGGATATCTTCCGCGCTGATCTTCTTACCGACAAAAGGCTTATAAAATCCTTCGAGCACTTCATGAATTGCATTCCCAAGTGTGTCGGCGCCGATCGTTTCCTCTACTTCATCCGCTTCACGCAGGCCGGCAACCGCATGAAAATAAAATTGCAGGGAACAGCTGCGGTACGTATTCAGCAATGAAGGAGAGAAACCAAATTCTGCTTTTCTCTTTAGTCTTTCCATGATCTCTTCCGTTTTCCCGATAGCGATCTTATGACCGGCATTGTTATTCAGCACCGGGATACTTACCAGCTTTTCAGTTATCGTCACGTTCGGATTTACCTTCGGGAGCTCATAAATAAGCTGGGTCAGGAACCGGCTCTTTTCACCGCTTCCCAGCGCATCGCTTTCCGTATTATACAGCAGGAAAATGTTGGATGCCCGCTGCAGCAAACGGTAAAAATGATAGGAAAAAATAGAATCCTTGTCGCTGTATGTCGGCAAACCGAATACACGTTTCAACTCGAACGGGATAAATGAGTTGACGGTTTTACCCGACGGGAGAATATCCTCGTTGCAGGAAAGCAGGATCACATTTTCAAAATCCAGCGTACGAGTCTCCAGCATCCCCATCACCTGCAGGCCCTGTAGCGGCTCGCCATAAAACGGCAGTGTACCCGTTCTGACGATCTGGTTCACAACGCTCCGGAATCCTTTCAGGCTGGCGATGGAATCGGGGTAAGTATCCATCAGTACCTGCATGCGTTTGATGATCTTTGTAAAAGCAAAAAGATACTCAAGCTCCAGGCTTTCTTTATTTTCAAAAGCATCATCCTGCTGAAGAATGATCCCTTCTTTCAATGCTCCGATCATATAATGAATACATTCCAGCGCATCATTCGTAGCGCTCCACTGGCGAAATACCCGCTCGGCTATTTTAAACTCTGCCTCGCAGTGGAATTCACTAAAGATCGATTCAAGCATTTTTATGCTGACGAAAACAATGTTTCTCGCCTGGATCGCTTGTATTACCTTGCGAATGCCGTATTCCTTCGTTACAACGGACAAAGCGGTCGACATGTATGCATGACTCAGCAGCTTGATCACATCGCTGTGATAAAAGCTATAACCCGTTCTTCCCTGTGACAGTCTCAATCCATTTTCATGAAGGGAAAAGATAAGATCAAAAAATCCCGCGACCGGAGTATTCTTTAACGGATAGCCCATGGTCACATTAATATCGCTGAGATTCTCCGGCAGGGAATGCAGAACCGGAAAAAGCAGATTTTCATCTGCAAGAACCAACGCAGTCTTTTTCAGATCGGGATCACCCTTTTTTAATTCCGTTACAAGATTTCCTGCCACCTTCGCCTGGGCAACATTCTTTGCAGCACCGATCACCGTTATTTCCTTTTTTCCTGAACTCAATAACTTTTCCTCAATGACAATGTTCCGCCCCTCCATTTTTTTGAAAATGCCGAAATCGTTATAGCGCCGGAAGAATCTCCCGGCCTCCTGGTTCAGGTTCGCCGTATAATACGAATCCGTATCCCATATGATCTCTGCTTTCCCTGCATTTAAAAGATCGCCGATGATCTGTTCCTCCGCTTTATTCAACGCATTGAATCCCGCAAAAATAATTTTCTTCCAGGGATGTTTTTCCACGCGCTCCATGATCTTCTCCGCAACGACCCTATATGCCAGTCCCTGGTAAGCCATGTGCTTTTTAAGCAAGCGGGGCTTCAGATCGAAATAATATTCTCCGAGAAGCCTCCAGAAGCTGAGATACTCCTTCTGAAACGCCGTCAATTCCTCTTCTTTATTCAGGCTCCAGGTTTCCAGCTCCTTTATATCTTTCAGGTTTCCGAACAGCTGCGCAGCATCCACCAGGTAACGATCGATCTCATTGATATCGCTGATCAGGATCTGCCCCCATTTACTGAATTCTTCGAAGCTCTCGGGCTCCCGTTTTCCGACTTTCCTGACAGTTTCATAAAGCTCAAAAAGCAAAGTTGTCGGATCAGCCATTTCAAGCTCAGCGAGCAAGGCGACAAAATCCTCCGTAGCCAAGATCTGCGGAGCCCAAAAGGTTTTGTTCAGCGAATTTGCAAAATGTGTTTTCAGGAAAAGGCCTGCACGGCGATTCGGTAATACGATGCAGAGATCGCTCACATCATTTCCATACCGTTCGGTAAGATGGCTGACAAGTTTTTCTAAAAAAGACTGCATGGTATCGAATGTATCACTGAATGGAAAATGATCCGGCTACTTTGTGTTCCTTCAAATATAGCGGTTTTACCTACACATAAATAAATTGTACCTATGTTTGCAATACAGCATACTATTTAAGATCAGCGGCACGTTATTAGCTAAAGAAAAACGCCATGAACAAATCCCTTTCCCTTTTGCTCCTTTGTCTGCTCACCTTCACAGGTATGCTGTCAGCACAACATAAGCGCGCATCAGATGCGTGCCCCGGAGTGAACAACAAGCCCAGCACCGGACAATATGCTTCGCTTAGCCAGCGCTCCGGACAGAACAGCTCTTTTTCTTCACCGCGATACCAACACCTGTATGCGAAAAGCCGCTACCAGTCAACTGCAGGTCCTGTGACACGCAGCTCAAATAGCCGAAGCAAAACAAAATCAAAAGAAACTAAAGAAGTGCTCCGGCCGGCTGCTGCTCCCGCTGAAAAAAATCCTTCGAGCAGATCCATTCGCGAGGAGAAAAATAAAAAGCAACAGGGACCGGCAGTAAAAGAAGACGAGTTCCCGGGTGATGCAGGCACCGACAACGTTTCCGATCAATCAGAGACAAAATCTTCTGTAACTGCGCCTTCTGAGACAAAGGCCCTGACCAGGACACCGGAAAATAACGGAGTAATGGCTGCTGAGCCGGCTGTCAATAAAGATCCGAAACCGGATTCCTCTGCCAACTCAAATGTAACGTCTCCGAAAAGCGGATCCGCTTCTGCCAACACTTCCGACAATAAGATCGAAAATAAAAATCCGTACACGCGGAACATGACGAACACGTCTGCTGAAGCGAAGGAGAGTAAAAAACACAAAAATAATTCTAAAAAGAAAAAGAGCTGCTTCGGAAAGAAAAGCGCCGATAGCTGTCCGGAATTTTAAGATATGGAGATCATTTTCCCGCAATACCGAAAATACAAGAATGAAAAGTCGTTCTTTAAGATCACATCAAGAACCGAATGGGAAGAGATCCAGCAGGTGGGCAGCAAATATGTGCTGAGCAATTATACGGTAAAGATCATGCCGGACCGGAATCTGCTTCACGATATGCTTTTCGATTATTCAGCCAGCTGGGTGAAGATCGATGCGAACGAATATGCGAAGATCAAAAAGAAACTGAATTGACCATTGTCATGACCCCTTCGATGGTCAACAGTAAAAAGGCCGCAGGTTAACACCCGCGGCCTTTCTGTTTGTGAATCATTTTATAGCTTACCAGATCTCAACGCGATCTTCTTTCTTGCGATACATCTTGTCTCCTTCTTTCACACCGAATGCATCATAGAATTCCTGCATATTGCTCAGAGGTCCGTTTCCGCGGAAGTTTCCCGGTGAGTGTGGATTTGTCTGCACCAGGTTCTTAAGTGCATCCGGGCGATAGTTCCCTCTCCAGCCCTGAGCCCACGCCATGAAGAAACGCTGCTCTGCTGTGAATCCATCGATCTTTTCCGGTGCCGGTTTTCCTTCCATGGACTTCTTAAATGCATAATATGAAATTGTCAGTCCGCCGAGGTCGGCAATATTCTCGCCGAGTGTCAATGCACCTCTCACGTGCACGCTGTCGATCGCAACATAATTGTCGAACTGCTTCACCAGCATGTCTGTCTTCTTTTTGAAGTTTACTTTGTCCGCTTCTGTCCACCAGTTCTTCAGGTTCCCGTCCGCATCGAACTGACATCCTTCATCATCGAACCCGTGTGTCAGCTCGTGACCGATCACTGATCCCATACAGCCGTAATTCACTGCATCATCCGCATCCGGGTTAAAGAACACCGGCTGCATAATTCCTGCAGGGAACACGATCTCATTCAATGAAGGATTGTAATATGCATTGATCGTCGGAGGGGTCATTCCCCATTCGGTGCGGTCAACCGGCTTTCCTAATTTCTTCACCATTTCGCGGTAGCTGTAATTATTCGCTCTCAGGAAATTCTGAGCATAGGAATCGCGCTTGATATCGAGTGAGGAATAATCTTTCCATTTATCAGGATATCCGAGCTTCAGCATGATCTTATCCAATTTTTCATTGGCTGCTTTTTTGGTCGCTTCACTCATCCAGTCGCGGCTCGCGATCCGAACACGATAGGCAGCGATCAGGTTCTTCACCATATCTCCTACTCTCTGCTTGCTCTCCTGTGTAAAGTGCTTTTCTACGAAGATCTGTCCGAGCGCATCACCCAGGGAAGCATCTGTTGCTTCGAGTGCCCGCTTCCAGCGTGGTTTCTGCGCAGGGATCCCGAGCAGTGTTTTTCCATAGAAATCAAAATGCTCATTCACGATATTGTCGCTCAGCTTGCTTGCCATCTGGTCGATCACTCCCCAGCGCAGGTAAGTTTTCCAGTCGGCCAGCGAAACGGATTTGAATGCTTTGTTGAAAGCATCAAAGAACAATGGCTGCGCAACATCTACATTCTCGATAGTGCTCCATCCGTTCGCCTGAAAATACATCTTCCAGTTGAAATTCGGTGCCAGCTTTTCGAGCTCGGCAAATGTCTTTTTATTGTATTGCTTTTCCGGGTCACGCAGCTCGATCTTGGTCATACTTGCTTTCGCGAAATTCTCCTCGATCCCATAAACGGTTTTTGCATTTTTTTCAGCTGCTTCTTTCGAATCTCCCATCAGCACAAACATATTTCCGATGTGCTTCTGGTAAGCTTTCTGGATCCCAAGCGTTCGTTCGTCCTTGTTTGTATAGTAATCACGATCAGGCAGACCGTAACCGCCTTGGCCGAGCTGCGTAATGTATTCAGCGCTCGCTTTGGGATCCTGTCCGACATAAGCAACGAACATCGGCCCGATGCCGATCGAGTGCAAATGCGCGACTTCCTTAACGAGATCATCGGATGTTTTCATCGCATCGATTGTAGCAAACTCTTCGTTCAGCGGGGTAATTCCGTCTGCGTTGAGCTTAACCGAATCCAGGGCGACCGCGTAAAAATCACCGATCTTCTGACGGTTGCTTCCCGCAGCCGCACTCTTATCGGATGAAGCATCTTCCAGGATGGTCTTTAGCTTCGCAAGATTTTTTTCCATCAGCTCGTTAAAGCTTCCCCAGCGGCTTTCCGATTCCGGGATCGGAGTATTCTTCAGCCATTTTCCGTTCACAAAAGAATAAAAATCGTCAGCCGGTTTAAAAGTGCTGTCAATATTGGAAACGTCGATCCCCGGAACTGCCGGTGCTTTAGCCTGGGTTTCTTCCTTTTTTGCATCTCCACCACAGGATGCAAGTGTAACTGCTGTTGCAATTAATGAGAGTTTGAGGATGTTTTGCATGTTTTTGAAAATTTGAGACCGAATTTAGCCCAATTCGGCAAAACGACCAAATGATTTTGTTAAATGGTATTTTTCGGGGTTGGCTGGTAGAATGAAAGGATCGGATTTGCCCTTGCAAAGCGCCTGAAGGCGCTGTAACAGCAGGCCGGATCATCAGCAACCCTATACCGAAACTACCGCATCCTGCAGCCGATCGGTATAAACGAGGAGGCATTTTTCCACGATATAGCCCATTTCAGCTAATAGCGCGGCATATTCCCTGATCTGCGCTTTGTGCTTCTCGTAAGCTTTTCCTGTTTTGTAGTCAATGATCACCGCTGAATTTCCATCCAGCACCACCCGATCGAGGCGGAACGACTCGCCGCTCCTGCTTACAATTTCCACTTCATTTTTTACCTGCAGGCCGGGCCGGTAGTACTCTTTCAGCTCATCATGTCCCACCAGGTCCGCAATCATGTCCTGGAGACCCGAAAGCTCTTCAAGCGTGATCAGGCCTTCCCCGCACATACTTTCCAGGGCAGGAACAATGTCTTCCGCCGCCTTCACCCGTGATAAAGCCGTGTGTACCATCACCCCGTAATCTTTTTTTACTTCAGCCGCATTCGTATTCCAGATACCAGGCGCAGCTGCACGCATTTTTATGCTGTCCCTCCATTTGCCCGAATTGAAAGCCGACAGTTCATAGTTCAAAGTCGCCGGCTGAGCTTTATGCGGAACATGACCAACCTTATTGCCTTCCGTATAAACGGTTTTTCCTTCCTGCCATTCTCCTTTTGTCTGAAAATACCATGCGAGCATATCACTGGAATTTGAAAAGGATGACGCAGACCGGGACGGCTGTCCGGCGATCACATACATCCGCTCTTCCGCACGGGTGAAACCAACGTACAGGACATTCACATTATCGAGGAGTGATTTTCCAACCTCTTCGTTATACAATTCGCCGTAAGGTGTTTCCAGCAGAAGCTTATTGGCAGGAACGATCGCGGATGGCAATGCAGGAATTTTCTCATTGTCCAGCTGAACCCAGAGGTTCTTTTTGCCCCGGCTCACCTCTGAATTTGAAAAAGGGAGAATGACCGCCGGAAATTCCAGCCCTTTTGAGCGGTGAATGGTCATGATGCTCACCGCATCCATTCCGAGAGGAACAATGAGCGATGCTTTGTTTCGTTTTTCTTCCCAGTATTCGATAAAGTCTTCGAGGTTGTTATTCTTCTTGATGCTGTAATTCAATACTTCATCGAGGAAGAACTGGATGTAGGCATTTGGTTCTTTGCTCAGTCCGAAGATCCTGATCAGCTCCTCACACAATTCGTAAAGCGCCATTTTCGAAAGAACGGTAATGCTGATGTTGAATTCAGCTTCCCGGAGGATCGCTGTCAGTCCGATGCGATTTTCCAGGGCATGTTCCAGGGTAATATGTGAGATGATCCCGGTCGCTACAAGGTATTCCAGCAGCTCTGTCTGAACAATTACATCATTCGTATTACTGAGATACTTCAAAAATGCATGAACAAAATTCACTTCCACCGAATTGCTGAGCAGCAGCGAATCGGAAGAGATCACGGGGATCCCGTTAGAAGAAAGGAAATTGGCGACATCGCTTCCGTCGGTATTTTTTCTTACCAGGATGGAGATGTCTTTCAGCTTATAGCCATCGTCACGCAGTTCATTTACGATCTCCAGGATCCGCACCAGGGTTTGCTCCCGGAATTCTTCTTTTTTTGATTCCAGGAACTCGACCTGGACAAAGCCGCCTTTTTTCTCAGGATCGAATTCCTGCTCGAGCCCGTCATAGATCGTCTTGTATTTTTCATTCAGCTTTTCAGAGATCGTTCTGAAAAAAGCATTATTGAATTCGATCACTTCTCTCCTGCTGCGGAAATTCTTATTGAGCAGCCGCGGGTCGTAATTCCGGATCAGGGCTTCCTGCCGCTCCAGCACCAGCGGATTGTCTTCATGCCTGAATACTTCCGGAAGCATTGCAAATTGTTCCACCTCTCCTCCTCTCCACCGGTAAATGGCCTGCTTTCCGTCGCCGACAAGCATTGTAAAAAAACCACTTGCAAGGGAATTATCGATCAGCGGAAGTAAATTCTGAAACTGAAGCACCGAGGTATCCTGGAATTCATCGATCAGGTAATTGTTATAACGTTCACCCAAACGTTCATAGATGAAAGGTACCGGCTCATTCAAAACGATGCGGGCGATCATTTTATTGAATTCCGAAATATGAAGAATATTGTTTTGCGATTTATATTCATTGAGCAGCTTCTCGATCTCGTTCAGCACGGCAAGCGAATAAATATTTTTATTGATCAGCGAGAACAGGATATAATCGGCATGATCCTTATCCCTGATCACCTGGAGATTCATGAAATGCTCAAGCAGCTCGTTCTTTATTCCGTCGATCGCGCTTTTTGAGCGATCCGTGATCTTCCCGGCATACCATTTATCTTCCCCTGCAGCAGCCTGTACATAAGTATTCGGAGCGATCGCATCGATCCTTCCGTTGGCAAGTTTCTCAAAATACGCTGCAATTCCTTTATCGCCGTAATAGAAATCCTTATTGCTGAGTCCGGAATTTTTGATCACCTGCACTGCTTTCCCCGCTTCCTCCATTACAGCGGTCTCGAATTTTTTGATCTCGCGGTAAAGAACATCCTTTATTGCAAAAAAATCATCGAGCGACAATGCTTTCAGGCGCAGAAGCGAAACCGCCCCTTCCTCGTTCAGCAAATTCTTTGCGAAGATCTTCAGGTCGTTTTCTATGTGCCAGCTTTTCTCGTCGTCCGTTTTGCTTTCTGTAAATTCAACAAGGGCGCGTGTCAGCTTTTCATCACTCCCCACTTTGGCGATAAGCAGATCGATGGCTTGTTCCAGCAGCTTCTCATCGTCCATTTCGATCTCGAAGCTCATGGGAATTCCCAGATCAAAGGCAAAGGTTCGTACCACCCGGTGTACAAAACTATCAATGGTACCGATCGCAAAATCAGAATAATTATGAAGGATCGCCGTCAGAACATTTTTGCTTCTCTTCCGGATGATCTCATCGGTGAGGTCTCCTTTCGCATTCAGCTGCCGGTGTTCTTTCAGGATCCCGAGCAAGGTATTTGCTCCACTGCTTAATTTCGAGTAGTCATCTTCTGCCAGCTCTTTCAATGAGCGGATGATCCTTTCCTTCATTTCAGCTGCTGCCTTATTCGTGAAAGTAACCGCGAGAATATGACGGTATGCTTTGGGGGAATCGCCGGGATCATTCAGCGCAAGCGCAAGGTATTCTTTCACGAGCGTGAAGGTCTTGCCGGAGCCCGCGGAAGACTTATAAACGTTGAAATTTTTGTCGGTCATTCTGACTCAGTTATTGTAACACAACGTCAATTCGAGTGATTCGACGACGCAGGAGGAGAATCGGTTCGAGAAGAAGACGTTGTGCCTCGTTTAAATACTTTCTTTGATAACAACGGCCGTCGGCTATAAGTATAACAATCCTTATTAATACCCTCCTGATGCTGAAGAAATCTCACTTCAAGGTTATTTGTAACTCCGGTATAATAGGTTTCATCGGAACGCAAAAGGATATAAACGCACATGTTCTTCATAATCTTTTCCCTGGGTTCCCGATACGCTCTTCCTCCGTCGGAGCACTCGAACTGACGTCGCAGTCCATCTTCGACTGCAATGTCCTTAACGGCCGCTTTCCTTGCAAATTACGCCAAAAATGCTTAATATTGTTATACACAAACGGATATTTAATCACATCCCCGCAGGCCCTGACCCAAAACAAGATCTATGAATAAATTTTACACGCTCACACTTGCGGCATTGCTGTTATTTTCGGGAAGAATGTCCGCCCAGGAAACGAACTTCGTTCCGGGGAACCTGATCGTGATGATGGCGTCGGATGCAGCTGCGGTAAACCTTACCAAAGAGCTTGCAAGCCTCTCGGGAATTCCAACGCATCTCAAAATAGAGAGAACACTCGCAGATCACATGCACATTTACCTGCTGAGCTTTGATGCTGCTGCGATCGACCAGTGGGCGATGCTGAATGCCGTCAGAAAAAATCATCTTGTGAAGATCGCTCAGTTCAATCATACATTTGAAGAGCGGGTAATCCCCGATGACACACAGTTCGCGAACATGTGGGACATGAATAATACCGGCGGCGGCGGCGGTGTTGCTGATGCCGATATCGATGCACCTGAAGCTTGGGACATTACAACCGGCGGACTCACGGCAACCGGCGATTCGATCGTGGTGGCTGTTATCGACGGAGGGTTCGATCTCTCTCACCCGGATCTGCATTTCTGGAAAAACTACCAGGAAATTCCAAACGACAGCATCGACAACGATGGCAATGGATACATCGACGACTTCGACGGCTGGAACGGGGCAACCGCAACCGACAATATGGGCGTGGCAAGTCACGGAACACATGTCTGCGGCACCGTCGGCGCAAGAGGAAATAACAGTATCGGAGTAACCGGGGTCAACTGGAATGTGCAGGTAATGCCTATCTCTTACGGATCAGGCGGGAGCTTTGAGGCGAACGTGGTCGCGTCCTACGCATTTGTGATGGACCAACGCAGACTCTATAACCAGACCAACGGAGCGAAAGGAGCATTTGTAGTTTCCACCAATTCTTCCTTCGGTGTGGATCTCGCATTCCCGTCATCGTATCCGCTCTGGTGTGCGATGTATGACTCTCTCGGGTCGGTAGGAATTGTGAGTGCAGCGGCCACTGCAAATGCCAATTACAATGTAGATGTGCAAGGCGATATTCCTACTGCCTGTCCCAGCAACTGGCTCATCACCGTAACAAATACGACCAATACCGACGCTAAGAACAGCAGCTGCGGTTATGGTGCAACCATGATCGACCTGGGCTCACCGGGGACAAATATTACTTCCACTTATCCCTCCGCTTCTTATAATGCTATCTCCGGAACTTCCATGGCAACACCGCATGTAGCGGGCACTGTTGCGTTGATGTGCTCGGTCAATTGTTCTGTCTTCATGACAAATTACAAAGCTGATCCAGCGGGAACCGCGCTGTGGATAAAAGATTCGCTGCTGGGCGCCGTGGACGTGATCCCGTCCATGAGCGGAGGCCTGACCGTTACCGGAGGAAGGCTCAATTTATATAAATCGGTAAAAGCGATGCAGAACTATTGCTCAGAAATGGGCATCGAAGAGGAAAGCTTCGACGATACATTCGAGATTAAAAACATATTTCCGAATCCGGCAAGCGATCAGCTGACAGTTGTATATTATAGTTTCGAGGAGGCGGAAGTTGTGGTAAGCAATGTGCTCGGGCAGGAAGTAATGCGAACAAAAGGCGATTCCGGCACAAAAGGCATTCAACACAGTAAAATTGACGTATCACAACTCACCAAAGGAATGTACTTTATCAGCATTGTAAGCGCCGGAAAAAAATCGAATGTTGTTAAGGTGATTGTTTATTAGTGAAGTGAAAAAGGGGAAAAGGTCTCCTCTTACGATTTGAACCGGTGAAAAGGTCCGGCAGAACCCGGTTCCGACGGCCATTTGGAAAAGAAGCGATGATATTTGTGTGCAAATCCTTTTGATCCGACTCCGAAGAAAATCCCCACAGTGAAATAATGAAAGCTTTTCGTCACATCGATCGCAGTGTTGGTTTCGGTTCCTCTTAACCCGTCTTTTACTTTCACATTACCGCGGTCCGCAACATTCATTACGGAAAACTCGATCTTGCAGCCAATGTTTCCATACATTGCAGAAGGCTCATTCGTTTGTTCGTTGATCCACTCATCAGAGAAATTCCTGAACCTGATCCCGAAGCCATAGCCACTTGTCTTCGACTTTTTAAATGAATAATCAACCAGGTAAAAGTTATTAGAGCTGTAGTCCTTGAACGCAAGCTCCGCTCCTCCCAGATCCGTTGTCCCGATCGCATAAAATGCATAAGGCTGGAAATAATTTGCCTTCGTGAGACGAATGTTCGCTGAAAGTCCAAACCGGTGGCAATGAAGATTCGCGTTGTACGAACTTAAAATACCGCCGTTTTGATTATAGTCCTGCTGAATGAAATAAGCCGGATTTCCGGACCGCAACCCTTGAAGAACTGCTTCTTTTTTTCCTTCGAACTGATCGCGGCAATAATAATATTCAATACAAGCCCGGTTG
Organism: Bacteroidia bacterium; assembly: GCA_045805205.1. Lineage (GTDB taxonomy): Bacteria > Bacteroidota > Bacteroidia > 2-12-FULL-35-15 > 2-12-FULL-35-15 > 2-12-FULL-35-15. The sequence goes on from JBJMLR010000012.1 coordinate 54,029, forward strand.
AAAAGGTAAGCCTGGAGCCCATATTGATCTTCCAGGCCGGCTTTTTTGTGATTATTCAGAAATGCTTCCGCGCCCATATACGCCGCCGCAGAAGGTGTTTCACTGCCAAAGATCCCGGCTCCTGCAACCGTTAGTTCAAGCCGGACCTTCTTCAAGTAAACGGTATCGTTCTGCGCAAGCGCCAGGCAGGGAATCAAAAACAAGACGAGCAAATTGTTTCGCATCAATATAGCTTCACAAGGTTGGTACTGTCTGTCCGGTAGTAACCGCTGCGATATTTCAGCTTGATATAGAACTTCCGAAATGCAAAGTTAGCAGGGACACGCGCAAGGAGCAGATCGGCATATTCCGGGAAGTTATGCTCCGCATAATCGGAATTGTATTTTGCAGTGGGCTCGAACGCTGAGCCATCGCTAAGCGGAACGATATGGAAGTAAGTACCCGGCAAATAGTAGAAACAGCTGGTCAGCTCTGAGCCTGCGGGATAGGCCGAATCCAAAGGAACATCGCTGGTAATGTCGATATCTGCAATCGGATCAACAGGCATCACCCCGCTTTCCGAAGGGTCAAAGCTTCTGCCGGTCCGGCTCACCTCTACAGGATACAGATACAAACGAATCCCATAGATCTCTTTCCGGATCGAATCACTGTTATCGACCTGCGGCAGACCTGCTGAAGTATTCACATTTGCCGCTTTGAGGCCGGTAAACTTGTAGCTGACGGATTGATCATTCTCGCAGGATGTGAGAAGGAGTAACGGGGAACAGATCAGTATGAAAAAAAGCTGCTTCATTTTCACCTATTAAAATGATCCTGTCTTACTTTTTGCTTTCGGCAAATTTTTTAAATGCATTCATGTATTTCAATGATTGCTTTTTAAACATTCCTTTGAATAACCTGCCCATGATCTTCATAAATCCTTTCGCGATGAATTCCTGTTCGTTGGTCAGGCGTGTTTTATTTTCAGAGATCCTTTCAAAGAGGTTGCGGACATTGTTTTGTGTTCCGTTGATGTCGAAGCTCCAGCTAAGTTCATGCGGCGGATTCCGAACGGTGATCGTTTCGATCATAACGACGGTGCGCTTGCCCTGTTTGAATGTCAGCTTATATTTTGATCCGGGTTGCCGGGGCTGACCGCTGATCAGCTCAAATCCTACGATACCTTCCATCCAGTATTTCAGATTGTCGGGATTATCAAACAGCTCGATCACGCGCTCAAGCGAAAGACCGATCTCAATAGAAACAGCGTATTTCATTTTGAAATTATTATTTTATTTCAGGATGGCGGCGATTTTCACCGAGATATCATCCAGCATCTCGTACCTTCTGCGATAAAGTGCACGCTTGTGTGTTTTGATTTCTGCATAGTCTTTTCGGTGCGCTTTCAATGGTAACCCGAACCATCCGCCGCCGATCTCCTGACCTTCGTTTTCTTTCCAGAAATTACTGTAGTCGAAGCTGATCTTGTGTGCCCAGGGAAGATGGATAAGGTGTTTTTTCTGAAAGGTCTGGATCTCGTTTCCCGTGGCGCGAATAGCAGACAAGTGCAGGGCGGTCGACAGCTCCTGCAGGCAGGCGATAATAAATGCATTCGGCCGCAGACCGTGCATCAGCTTTTGTGTGATTTTGAATGCTCCTTCGGTTTGATTGATCGTGTTGTATCCCTGAACACAGCCGATAAGAGCGGCCCATGTCCCGGATTCCACTTCCTCCAGCGAAAAAGCAACAGAGACGATCTTTCCTCCCAGCTTCTCACACTCCAGCGTAAGGACCAGCTCTCCTTCTTTCCGGAAGCGATCATCGTACCCCAGGATCAACCGTCCGATGTATTCAGCGTCAAAAGGAATTTCAGCAAGCACCATTCCTTCTTTGCTCGAAAGCACTTTCCGGAATGTATCGCCCTTGCTTTTTAAAAAACGGTAAGTATCGCGGATGACCTTTAGCTTTTGAGCTTTGTTCCACTTAACGGAAATATAGGGTCTGAATGGTTTTACATAAAGAAGCGGACGGGAAGGCGTAATGTCATTGAGTTCAGGAGAAGCAAGAAGTGCGAACCAGCGCTTCGCAAAAACAGGGCTCAGCGCGGTATGAAGAATTGCTTTCCGCTGCTGCTTTCTCCTGCGTTTTGGCTTTTCATTCGAATAGCCGACCGCGGCATAATGCCATGCTGAGCTGAAAATTGAATTTGTTGTTTGATCCGTCATCGGGAGTTCTCTTGCTCAAATATACTTAATCTTCATAAGAACGCCCCTTCCGTTTCCGAAAGAGGCGCCTTAAATATTCGTAATATTTGTAACAATTCGTTATTCGTAATATTTGTACAGATCAGTTATCTGTATTAATGCATCTTCGCGCAAGCTTCTCCGCATTTCGTCATGCATTCTTCTTTGGTTTTGCAGCCATGCGAGCATCCTTCCATGCATCCGCTTTTTGCTTCACCTGAACAGGCTTTTCCGCCTTCGTGTTCTTTGCAGCATGCTTTTCCTTCTCCCATTCCTTCTTTGCAGCAAGCTTTTCCTGATCCGGCATGCTCAACACAGATCGCTTTCTCTTCCGGGCTGCAGCCAACCGAATCACAGTATTTCGCGCATTCTTCTTTTGTCATGCTCATGCATTTCTCCATGTCGCACTTCATTGCCATTTTATTTTTGCAGCAATCCATTCCTCCCATGTGCTCCGAACATTCCATTTTGTGACCTTCACATTCAGAAGCTCCTGCTCCGCCGATCCCAACAATGTATGGTGCGATCACCAGGGAAACGATCGACATTAACTTGATGAGGATATTCATGGATGGACCGGAAGTATCCTTGAAAGGATCTCCAACGGTATCACCTGTTACAGATGCTTTGTGCGGCTCTGACTTTTTGTAGAACATTTCCCCGTTGATCAGAACTCCTTTTTCAAAGGATTTTTTTGCATTGTCCCATGCACCACCGGCATTCGACTGGAAAATTCCCATCAGTACACCCGAAACAGTAACACCTGCAAGCAGTCCGCCTAATACTTCGGGCCCGAAAGTAAATCCAACGATAACCGGTGTGATCAGTGCAATCGCTCCGGGCATGATCATCTCGCGGATAGATGCCTGTGTAGAGATCGCAACGCATTTTTCATATTCCGGTTTTGCCTTGTATTCCATGATGCCTGGAATTTCGCGGAACTGACGGCGAACTTCCTGAACCATGTCCATCGCTGCCTTACCGACTGCCTGGATACACAATGCAGAGAAAATAAAAGGAATCATTCCTCCAACGAACAGTCCTGCAAGGACCGGTGCTTTGTAAATATCGATCGCATTGATACCTGCAATTCCAACGAATGCAGCGAAAAGCGCCAGCGAGGTCAGCGCCGCAGAAGCGATCGCAAAACCTTTACCGGTTGCAGCAGTTGTATTACCAACAGCATCCAGGTTGTCCGTACGTTCACGAACTTCCGGAGGAAGCTGGCTCATTTCCGCAATACCACCCGCGTTATCAGCGATCGGACCGAATGCATCGATCGCCAGCTGCATAGCCGTCGTTGCCATCATACCGGCCGCCGCAATAGCGACGCCATAAAGACCGGCACATTTATAAGATAATAAGATCCCGCCCGCAAGTGTAAGGATCGGAATAACTGTCGACTTCATTCCCACCGAGAGACCGCCGATGATATTTGTCGCGTGTCCGGTAGAGCTTTGCTGAATAATCGACAGAACCGGCTTTTTTCCCATTGCGGTAAAATATTCGGTAACGATGCTCATGATCGCTCCGACGACAGAGCCTACGACAATTGCAAGGAATACATCTAAATTAGAGAAGACCACTCCGCGCAGTTCCAGCTGAGCCGGCAACATCCACATTACAATGAAATAAGAAGCAACTACGGTGAGGAGAACTGAAACCCAGTTTCCCATGTTCAATGCATTCTGAACATTCGATTTTTCGTCTTTTATCGTTACGAACCAAGTTCCGATGATCGAGAATACAATTCCCAATCCGCAGATCACCATTGGCAAAAGGATCGGTGCCATTCCGTTAAAGTTATCGGTCACAACGATCTCCTGCCCGAGCACCATCGTAGCAAGAATAGTTGCTACATAAGAACCGAACAGATCGGCACCCATTCCTGCAACGTCACCCACGTTATCACCAACGTTATCCGCGATGGTCGCCGGGTTACGAACATCGTCTTCCGGAATTCCGGCTTCTACTTTACCTACTAGATCCGCTCCTACGTCGGCTGCTTTAGTATAGATCCCACCACCCACACGTGCGAACAATGCGATGGATTCAGCTCCTAATGAAAAACCGGTCAAAACTTCGATCGCTGTTTTTACCTGGTTGGAACCTAATGGCGCAAAAACAGAGAGGAAAACGATGAACAATCCACCGAGTCCTAAAACTGCAAGTCCTGCAACACCCAGTCCCATTACGGATCCACCGGTGAAAGACACTTTCAATGCTTGTTTCAGGGAAGTACGGGCAGCTTGTGTGGTACGAACATTCGCTTTTGTGGCTACTTTCATTCCGATGTATCCTGCGGTTGCAGAGAAAACAGCGCCGATGATAAAGGCAATGGATATGATCCAGCTGGAGTGGATCTCCTGGCCCTTTACCACGTGAATAGTTCCTGAGTATGCGAGCAGAACTGCAGCAAACACAACAAAAACACTGAGAATTCTCCATTCTGCCTTAAGGAATGCCATTGCACCATCGGCAATGTATCCTGCCAGTTCCTGCATGTTCTTATCCCCTGCATCCTGCTTACTTACCCATGCTGATTTGATTGCCATCACCAGCAATCCCAAAACCCCTAAAGCGGGCACTAAATAAATTACGTAATTGTTCATATTGATTTTTAATGGTTAATTTTTGCTATTTCCTCCTTTTTACCGGAAGGGCTGCAAACTTAGGTAAAATAACTTTAATATACAATATTGTTGATTATCAGTATTTTAAGAACGAAAATCTTTTAGTAATTGGCTTACCGGGCAATAATTTACCGGGGGGAATGTGATAATTAGAAAATGTGACAATTGGACTGATTAGCGAACAAGCTGGTTGGTTAACGATTGGCTTGCAGAGCATTTAATTTACCGGGGAATGTGGCAATTAGCTAATTGACTAATTAACTAATCCAAAGCGCGCTTATTGAAAATGATATATCCGAAATGGAAAAGGATGGAAAACTGTTCTTTCACGTGATCGTAGTAGTTGACGCTCAAGCTCATCGGTCCCAGCGGGGTGTGCCAAACGATACCTGCAGTGCCAATATAATGCTGAAGCGTGAAAGGATAACCAAACTCGGTAGTGAGGTCCTTGGTCTTTACTAATACCTGGTAAGGCTGGAAAATATAACCTTCTGCACGAAACTCCACCGTTTTCCTGATATTCACCACAAACTTCAGTCCCCCGGCCACATATTGAAAGGCACGGAAGCTCTCGTCGAATAAGGTCCTGCTGTCGGGAGTCGGCTGAAAGGCCGGCGCAGCCAGAACCGTTGAGGTATAGTTATGTGCAAATCCCTGGGAGGAATAAACGCCTTCCCCGAAGACCCCGATCTTCACCGTTCCCCGCCTGTTAAAATAACGTTCCCCGGTTAATTTGAATACTGCATATTCGTGATGATTGGTAAATTGCTTTACCGTATCGGTGGATGTGGAACCCGGTGTATTGATCTCCAAGCCGTTCACATATCGTCCGCTTAAGCGCAGGTATTCCCCCTGGTTGGCGTATTGCTTTCGGTTCAGCGAATTGATCTCATAGTAACCTTGTGCCGTAAGTACCTCAAAATTGGTTTGATCCACGGTATCTTTCTGTGTGAAATTCGGGGTCTGATAATAGTCCGCCATTGTTCTTGCAACGCCTGCTCCTCCGACGATCCTGCCCTTTTTCCCGGTCGGGAAGCCGATGTTCAGGTGCGCATACTCCTCGCTCTGGATGATGTAAGAAGGTTTTGTATCCTCCAGGAAAGCGCTGCTGCTTTTGTAATAATCCCATTTATTCCAGGTAACGGTAGGCTCGATGAAGACCGGAACACGGAAAGGAAAATCAAAGCGCGTTTTCAGCTGTATCGAGCTATACAGCTTTCCGAAATATCCATTCGCCATCAGGCTGGCAGCAAAACGCCCGAGATAATTATATTGCACACCAAGATAGCCCTGGCTGATCGGTCTGCTTGAAAAGTTTCCGCCGAAATCAGTGATGAGATCTCTTTCTTTTTTCACTCTGAGGTAAAGATCATAATATCCTGTTTGCGGGTTAAACCGTGCTTTCGGGTAAATGTACTTGATCTTGTTATCCGCAGCGAGCCGGAAATAACCTTCTTTCAATTCTTCCAGGTTCACCTGCTTATTCTTGTGGCGGAGTACTTTCCTGACATAATCCGATTGGTTTTTGTTAAGACCTTCGATATAGATCTTGTCGAAAACGATCTTCGGCTGGCGGCCCTTGAAATTACTTCTCCGGATGTTCAGCTCCTCCGGGGATACCCGTCTTTCCACATAGGCTTTGATAAAATCCATTTGCCGCATGGTTGCCACATACCCGCTGTCGATCAGCGGCTGAACATTATTGAAGTTGAAAAGTCCCACATCCGTTTTCGGCTCGATGATCACTCCGCCCTCGCAAAGAATACTGTAATTGGATTTGCTCTGCAGCATCGTTTTGATCTGTGAAAGCAAATTGTCTTCATCGGGCGGCGGATTATTTCCGCTTACATTGCTGCCGATTATGAAATCGGGGTAAAACTCATCATACATTACATTCGAAGGGAAGTTATTGTACAAGCCGCCGTCAAACAGCAATCTTCCATCCACCAGGATCGGTTTGATGTAGAAGGGATAGGACATCGATGCGCGAACGGCCTGGGCAAGATCGCCATCGCGGAAAACCACGGATTCCTTTTTTTCGATGTCAGATGCCACACAGCGGAAAGGGACAAATAAACTATCGAAATCATATCCTGCAACCGCAGCAGGACCACCCACAAGTTCCATCATTCCGAAGTCCATGGCAACCGGTGAGATCAGGTTGGTTGGCAAAGTAGAAACAAATGCAGAATCAAGCGAAAGCTTAAATGTGATCCAGGAAGAATTGTCATCGATCCTCTTGAAGTAATAAGCATATTTTTGGTCCACTACTCCTTCCGACATGTTCCGGAAGCGCTCCGTTTTTATCAGCGCGATGATCTGATCCGGCGAATAGCCCGAAGCATAGAGCGAACCAACCAAAGCGCCCATGGAGGTTCCGGTGATGTAATCGATCGGAATGTGATTTTCCTCCAATGCTTTGATCACGCCGATGTGCGCGACGCCGCTGGCAGCACCGCCGCTGAGAACAAGACCGATTTTTTGCGCCGACGCTGTATTTGGAGAAAAAAATAGCAGTGAGAAACTGGCAATGATCAGGGATATACGCCTTTTGAAAATCATAATTTAGCTGCTATACAAAGCTAGTAATTATTTACCGATGTGCAGATATGCAGATATGCAGATGAAAAAATAATACTCCAATTGGGGGACATATGTCAGACGTTTAGCCCGGTTTTAGGTTGCCCAAACAGATGTCTCGATTAAAAAAGAGCTTCTATGCAATTGCAAAAAAAGAGAACAGCACTATTTGCGTTTGCACATCCGCATAATCTGCACATTTCCACATCAACCCATCTGCACATCAGCAATAAGCTGCCTGAAATATTCCGGAGCCCGGAGAAGCCGCGAACCATACCAGGAAAACATTTCGCCATCCACAATAATCACTTTTGCATCCGGACATATGACTTTGAATCCGGCAATATGTTTATCCCTGAACGGATAAGGCTCTGACGACAACAGGATCAGCTCCGGATCCGCTTCCCTGATCTGCTCCGCGGTGACCTCCGGATACCGGGCTGTTTCAAAAACATTCCGGAAGCCGCAAATGTTCAGCATCTCATTGATGAAGGTCCCTGTTCCTGCGACCATGTACGGATTGCTCCAGATGAAGTAAGCAGTTTTGGGTTGTTGGCTATCAGTTGCTTGTTGCCGGAACCGGTGGAACCGTGATTCGATCTCCAGCTTAAGGTTCGTTGCTTCCTCATTCTTTCCAAGCAGCGGTCCCATGCAGGCGATCATCCCCAGCGCATCTTTTAAGGTATAGATGTCGCTCATCCAAACGTTGTAATGCTTCATCAGCTCTTCGATCTGTTCCCGCTCATTCTCTTCCTTATTTCCAATGATCAGGTCAGGCTGAAGCGCATGGATCTTTTCGAAATTGATTTTTTTTGTTCCGCCAACCCGCGTTTTTGTCCGGAACCATTCTTCGGGATGAATACAGAATTTAGTGATCCCAACCACCTCGTCCCGCAGACCAAGATCATAAAGTAATTCCGTTTGAGAAGGAACCAGGGAAATGATCCTCCGGGGGATCGAAGGAATGCTGATCTGACGATTTAGCTGATCGGTGAACGAGTTCAAAGTTCAAAGTATAAAATAGTTCAAGGCACGATCCAAAGTCCGCGCTGAAAGCTCTTTGAACTTTGAACTTAAAACTCTGAACTTATTTCGTAAGCGCATTAATAATATCGTGCCGCGTAATAATATACGTTTTGTCGAGCTTAAAATCTTTCACAAGCACTGCCGGGTTATTGTCAGTGATCATTGCCGACAAAGAGTCCACCGGCGCTGAAATATCCACAAACGGAAATGCCGGCTGCATGATCGTTTCGACGAGGTTTGCTTTTATATCAGGATTTGCAATGATCTTCGAATAGAGGAAACTTTCATTCAACGATCCGATGATCCTTCCGCCGTTCGTAACCGGGATCTGAGAGATATTCATTTTGTTCATGAGCTTGAAAGCATTCTCGATCTTTTCAGAGCTTTCAATCGTGATCAGCTTACCATTTGTATTTGTATTCACGAGGTCCTTGGCTTCCAGTCCTTTTTTATCAAAGAATCCTTTTTCCATCATCCACTCGTCATTGTACATCTTTCCAAGGTAGCGCGTTCCATGGTCATGAAAGATAACCACCACTACATCTCCCTCTTTTAATTCACCTTTCAGCTGCATCAGTCCTGCCATTGCCGATCCGGCGGAGTTCCCGGCAAAGATCCCTTCTCTTTTCGTGATCTCTCTTGTCATGATCGCCGCGTCCTTGTCGGTCACTTTTTCAAAACGATCGATCACGTTGAAATCGACATTCTGCGGAAGAAAATCTTCCCCGATCCCTTCCGTGATATACGGATAGATCTCATTCTTATCAAAAATCCCGGTTTCTTTGTATTTCTTAAATACAGAACCATACGTATCGATGCCCCATACTTTGACGTTCGGATTTTTTTCTTTCAGGAAGCGACCTGTTCCGCAAATGGTTCCGCCGGTTCCCACTCCTACTACCAGGTGTGTGATCTTTCCTTCGGTCTGCTCCCAGATCTCCGGCCCGGTTTGTTCATAATGCGCCTGTGAGTTGCTCAGGTTATCATATTGGTTCGGCTTCCATGCATTCGGAACTTCTTTTACAAGCCTTGATGATACGGAATAATAGGACCGCGGATCTTCCGGATCAACATCGGTCGGACAAACGATCACGTCGGCGCCGAAAGCCCGAAGCGCATCTACTTTTTCTTTTGATTGCTTATCGGTAGTTGTGAAAATGCATTTATAACCTTTGATGATCGCCGCAATTGCGAGTCCCATTCCTGTATTTCCACTGGTGCCTTCGATGATGGTTCCGCCCGGCTTCAGTCTTCCGTCTTTTTCGGCATCCTCAATCATTTTCAGCGCCATCCGGTCCTTGATGGAGTTTCCCGGGTTAAAGGTTTCCACTTTGGCATAAACGGTTGCCTTTACGTCTTTTGTAATATTATTGATCCGGACGAGCGGTGTGTTTCCAATCGTCTCGAGGATATTCTTGCTTGCTTTTCTGAATGCCATAACTACGAATTACTAATTAATACGAATCTGCAAATAGCCCATCCACCCGGATAGCGATGCTGTTTTGCGCGAGCGAAAATACGAAAAAAAGTGACTAAGTGACTAGGTGACTGGGTGACTAGGTAAGCAGGTGATCAGGGAAATCCGGCTTCTAACTAAACCGGATCGCTTTCACCGGTGTAATGCGGGAAGTAATAAAGCTCGGGATCAGGAGCAGGAGGATGCAGCAGATCAGCGTGCCGGCATTCAGCAGCAGCACCGCCGGCAATGTCACATGAATAGGAACTTCTGTGAGGTAATACGTTTCAGGATCGAGCTTAAAGATCCCGAAATGCTGCTGAATAAAAGCAATCGCCAGTCCGGCAAGATTCCCCCATAACATTCCTTTTCCAACAAGATACATGGCATTGTAAAGGAAGATCTTCTGAATGCTGCCATTGGTCGCACCCATAGCCTTCAGCATCCCGATCATATTTGTGCGCTCAAGGATCAGGATCAGGAGCGCCGACATCATATTAAAGCCGGAAACAACGAGCAGCAATGTTATGATCACCAGCACTTCTGAGTCCATCATATCCAGCCATGAAAATACCGCCGGGTTCGTCTGCTTGATCGTTTGTGCAATCAGTTCCTGCCCGATCAGGTCATCCACTTTCGCTCCCAGCTCATCGATCTTTTTGTAATCTTTGATCCCGATCTCAAATCCCGCTACCTGGTCGGGTGTCCACCCGTTCATTTTCTGGATCCTCCGGATATCGGAAAGCACAAGGCTTTTGTCAACTTCCTCAAGGCCGGTTTCATAGATCCCGGAAATATAAAATTCTTTTGCGCTGAATTCCGTCCGCGTAACAACGCCTGCACTGTCAAAACGATCGACAATAAAATAAATGATCATCTTGTCATTGAGCTTCAGGTTGAGCTTATCTTTTAAATATTTCGAGATCACGATGCTCTTGGAGACCGTATCGGATGGAACAAACGGTTTTCCTTCTACGAGGTTCTTATTAATGAAGCTCCAGTCATAATCCGTATCGATCCCTTTCAGGACAATGCCTTCATTTTCAGTCTTTGTTTTTACGATCCCGTTCTTTGTCGCAAATACCTGCACATTCGTAAAATCAGGATCGGATCTCAGCAAGGGCAGGAATTTCTGGCTCCGGCTGATTGGCTTGGGCTCAGCGCTCACGTTGTTGTCGTAGATAGAAACAGTGATATGAGAATTAAAGCCGATGAGCTTTCCGCGGATCTGATCTTTAAAACCGGTGACTACCGCAAGCGCCAGGATCATCACCGCCAGTCCCAGGGCGATCCCCAGGACCGAGATCCTCACAATAGGGCGCGATAATTGATTGTCGCTTCCGCCGGAAATGATACGTTTTGCAATAAAGCGCTCTGTGCTCAAAATTTATTAGCTTTACGATTCCTTACAAAAGTACCTATTTTCAAATTAAGATGTCTGCTCTCAGACCCACACTAATTTTCCTTTTTGCTTTTGCAATGAACGCCATGCGCGCTCAGGGCGTTGTGCAGGTCGATTACTCGATCAAAACCATCAATGATGTAAAAACCGGTGCTGATCGCACAAGCGAGTACCTTCCCCTCATCAAAGGTAAAGCGGTAGCAGTGGTTGCAAATCAAAGCTCGATGATCAGGAAGACACATCTTGTGGATAGCCTTCTGACGCTGGGAGTGAACATCAAAAAAGTATTTTGTCCCGAACATGGCTTCCGCGGCAATGTGGATGCGGGAGAAAAAGTGGAGACCGTAAAAGATAAAAAGACCGGGCTGAATATTATTTCGCTTTACGGGAAGACAAATAAAAAACCGAAGCCGGAAGATCTTAAAGATGTTGATGTCGTGATCTTCGATATCCAGGATGTGGGCGTACGTTTCTACACGTATTTATCGACGCTTCACTATGTGATGGAAGCTTGCGCAGAGAACGGCAAAAAGCTGATCGTGCTGGATCGTCCGAACCCCAATGGCTATTTTATTGACGGACCGGTGATGGAAGATGCGTATAAGTCGTTCCTCGGTTTGCACCCGGTTCCGATCGTTTATGGAATGAGCATCGGGGAATATGCGCAAATGATCAATGGAGAAGGCTGGCTGAAAGACAAAGAAAAATGTGATCTCAAAGTGATCACGATCAGCGGCTGGGATCACAATGACCTGTTTGAATTGCCAGTACGTCCTTCTCCGAATTTACCGAACATGACCTCCGTTTATCTTTATCCGAGTCTTGGATTATTTGAAGGAACTGTTGTTTCGGTAGGGCGCGGTACGGATCTGCCTTTCCAGGTGATCGGTCATCCCACCTTAAAAAAAGGCAACTATACATTTACTCCTCAGCCGAAGCCCGGAGCGATGGATCCAAAATACAAAGGACAGCTTTGCCAGGGACATAACCTGGTGGATTTCGGAACCGAGTATATGAAGGATGTGAGAAAAATTTATTTGTTCTGGCTGATCGGCATGTATGAGAATACACCGGACAAATCAACATTCTTCGATGAAAATTTCAACTATCATGCAGGCAATGCAACACTTCAGCAGCAGATCAAAGATGGCGTGAAGGAAGATGCGATCCGCGCCAGCTGGAAACCGGGCATTGATAAATTTAAGCTGATCCGGAAGAAATATTTGCTGTACAGGGATTTTGAATGATGAAAAAGCTCACCGCTTTGTTCCTGAGTTTGCCGTTTGCGTTATCTGTACATGCGCAGACGAAAAACTATTTTCCGAATCTGAAAAAGATCGCGATCGATACATTCTATAAAGCAAACTTCTGGTGTGATGCGGCTTCCAGAGTAATCAATAAACCTTGCGGGCTGCTCGACAAAAAAGATCCCTTCTATTGCCCCGAATCATCTCATTTGAAGGTTACCTGGTTGCTAAATATAAAAACCAGGACATGAATGATTCTGTCGTTATTCTTTTTGACGGCGGCATGAGTGATGATCCCGCATTCAAGATTGTAAGCAAATCAGGAAAAATTATCGCGAATATTTCCTGCAGAGAACTTTTTCTGAACTCATCCGGTACAATGTATACCTCCGGTCATGTGAATAACATGTACAATAGAAAAAAGAAATTCCAGATCAAAAATGATACGGTCCTTGAAATTACGCAGCCGTTTAGTTATGTTGGGATGAAAGGAAAAACGTTGAAGGACATTGTACTTTATAAAGACAAAACCGGTGACGACATTGTCGCGAGATTACCAAAGGGATATGAAATAGAAATCTTACTTTGTGAATCCGGCGCTAAAGATTATGATATGGATCGCATATTCCTTGTGAAAACCGACTTTGGTCTTTTGGGCTGGCTTCGCGATGAGGAAATAAACGGAGGAGTATTGAAGGAACTCTATTATGCGGGGGATTAGCAATATGCCCGCTTCTTCCCCATCCGGCCTCTTTCCGAAAATGGCTGGAGAAAAATCATAAAAAAGAAAAAGAGAATTGCTGATCGGAGTTCATAAAAACAAGCTGGAAGCCAGGCATCGATAAGGCGATCCGGAAAAAATATCTTCAGTACCGCAATTTTGAAAAGTCAGAACAATAGATTAACTTTACTGGAACCAAGCCCAGATCAGATGCTATCAAAAAAGTATTTTGTCTTATTCTTTTTTGCATTTATTTTCGGAAAGAGCTTTTCGCAGGACACCTGTATCACTGCCGGTGACACATTGATCCATTACACCGATATTAATCCTCACGCACTCGTTTACGGCTGCTGCTATAATCCGCCCGACAGCTTTGCGCTGGACCTTGATCATGATGGAACCATCGACTTCTATCTCGTCGATTGGTTTCGTACCGATATGATGGGCGGTTATGGCTGGGGATACATTCAGGGAACCGGCCAGAATAAAGTTCTCGTTGATCCTGCAAATTATGGTACGCCTTTCAGGCTAAACCTGAATGACAGTATTTGTTCTGGTGGCTCCTGGGCCGGATCAGGCCACTTTATCAACTATAATATAATATTCGGGGATTCGGTCGACTCGTATAGTCATAGTCCCTGGGCAGATATCGGCCCATATTATGTCGGTCTGCAGATCGCCGAACCAGTTGACAGCGTGTATGGCTGGATACAGATTAGCGCTCACACCGGGGGATCCGCATATGCGCAGCTTGAGATCACAAGTTATGGGTGCGGATATAAGACCCCAACCCCGACACATATCGATCCGCCTGTGATAGCAGACGGGTTGATCTTTTATCCGAATCCAACCACTGACATAGTGAATATTTTTCTTCCAAAGTATTCCTCATACCAGGTGAAGATCCTGGACGATCTTGGACAGGTAGTTTATGATCAATACGGTTCTATAAAAATGGTCGATATGCGCGCGTTACGGCCCGGAATTTATTATCTGACTGTGAAGACGAGCGAGGAAACCTTTCAGTCGAAAGTGATCCGTGTGAAAGAGAATAAATAACATGAGTCCCACTTTCTTCTCCACTCCGGCACTCTTCCGAAAATGGCTGGAGAAAAATCATAAAAAAGAAAAAGAGCTGCTTGTCGGATTTTACAAAGTCGGTTCCGGCATACCCAGCATGACCTGGCCGGAATCGGTGGATGAAGCACTTTGCTTCGGCTGGATCGATGGCGTCCGGAAATCCCTGGGTAAAGAAAGCTATACGATCCGTTTCACACCGCGAAAACCCAACAGCATCTGGAGCACTGTCAATGTCAAAAAGATGGAAGCGCTCACAAAAAAAGGATTGATGAAACCGGAAGGACTCGCAGCTTTCCAGCACAGGAAAGAACACCGCTCCGGAATCTACACGCATGAATTAGCTTCCATCGAGCTGTCCAAAGAATTCGAAAAGATCTTCCGCTCAAATAAAAAAGCCTGGACATTCTTTTCCTCGCAGGCTCCTTATTATCAAAAAGTCATACGCAAATGGATCATGACTGCCAAACAGGAGGAAACCCGCATAAAAAGACTCAACAAAGCGATCGATCTAAGCGAACAAGGTAAGCGAGTTGTGTTCTAAATGTAAAGACGACTTTTTCCACCATCTTCAAGCTGGAAAAGCTGCCGGAGTTGGCACCGTTTAAAAGCAGTTCAGGTTTTAAACGGCTGTAACGACTTTCAAGAAAAATCGTATAGATAATACTTCCAGCTAACACAAACTAAAAACGGATCTTATGAAAGCTCTCAAATTCCAGGTAGTCACCTTGTCGTTCCTGTTCATCTGCGGCATCAGCTCATGTGTGGTTGTTTCAAAAACCGACAATGGAAAACACAAAGGCTGGTATAAAAACCCACACAATCCGCATAATCCGCTCAGCAATAACCCCGGCCACACGAAAAGCAGTCCGGGTAATTCAGGCAAGAGTCCCTCAAATGGAAATGGCAACGGGAATGGGAATGGCAAGGGAAAAGGCAAAGGCAAATAGTGTTTTCCTGCACGATAAATTGATTGAGGCGTTCCCTGAAATTTCGTTTCTTTGCATGTAAATCATTTCATGCACCGTTACCTGCGTTTTTCTTTTTTTCTTGCAGTGTTACTCCTGGGAGATCGTTCATTTTCTCAGGATCTCCAGCGTATCCGCCATTTCGGTAAAAACAAGGGACATCTCAAGATGTACATACATGAGCCGGCTGCGATCGATAGCACAAAACCGGCTCCGATGATCGTGATGCTACACGGATGTACGCAATGTGCCGAGCGGGCGGATAAGCAAAGCGGTTGGAGCAAGCTGGCGGATCAGCATGGCTTTTATGTTTTATATCCTCAGCAGCGTTTCTGGAACAATCCAGAAAAATGCTTCCGCTGGTACAAGCGAAAACATACAATAAAGAATCACGGAGAAAATTATTCCATCCTGCAGATGGTAGATTATATGAAGGGCCATTACAGGATCGATTCCTCACGCATATTTATCACGGGTCTTTCAGCAGGTGCTGCCATGGCTGTAGTGATGATGGCTGACTATCCGCAGGTATTCAACTCGGGTGCGATCTTCGCAGGCGGCGCATACAAACCCGGACGGGGAACGATTAATGCAGCGTTGACGATGCTCGGCTGGCAGGTAAAAAGCGCGGAAAAATGGGGAAGGATCGTCCGGAAGCAAAATCCCGGTTACACAGGTCAATACCCGCGAATGATCATTTACCAAGGACAAGCGGATTGGGTGGTGAACCGGCGGAATGCGATCGAACTGATGAAGCAGTGGACCAATCTCCGGGGTGTAAGTTATTCTCCGACAAACAGTATCGATGGCTATTTACAGGTCCAGCCCATTCACCGCTTCAGCTACGGGGAAAATGAAGATGTTATTTTCTACAAGATCGATCATATGAATCATGCCCTTCCGGTTGATCCGGGAACGTGCAAGAACCAGGGCGGAAGAAGAGGGATCTTTTCCAGGGACCTGAATTACAACTCCACTTTGTGGACGATTTACGATTTCGGTCTGGCGACGCCGCCAATGATCGAAGGCGAGACAAAAGTAACTTCCAATCAGACGGTCACTTTTTCCGTTCCTTCCCACGCCGGCTCAACGTATCAATGGCACTATCCGGAGGGCTGTACTCGTCTCACGGACAATACCAGCAATGCTATAACCCTGACTTGGGGCGCACGGAACGGATGGATCGATGTGACAGAGACGGATGCGAACAATTGCAAAACACAATATAAAACGCTGTTTGTAACACTTAATGACCCAAAATAATAAGAACATGGACAAAAAAAGTATGAAAGGAATGCTCGTTGCATCCGTTGTGACAATGAGCACAGGCTTTGCAAACTTCTCACGCATCGAGGGAACCGATAACATACGCGCGGTAGCCGTTGTAACGATTCTGGCATGCGGCGCAGGAATGGGAATTTTTCTGATGACCCTTATCATGCTTATTAAGAAAGGGAAAAGCGAATAACCTGGTTTTTCTCTCTCCTGAATTGACCGGTTTTAAAGAAAAATTAACACTTCTTTAAAATCAGCCCTCTTCTATCCGTTGCTATTTGTGCAACCCAACGTTATTAACAGTATTAACAATTTCAGGTAGACTGTTTTTACTGATATTTCAGACGAAATTAACAATCCAATGTTAATTATTATTTTCTCCGGCTTTTAAAGCCTTTCTTTTGTGCTCTAATTTTGGTAGCGTGAAATCAACTCTCATAACTACTATGAAAAGAGCACTTTACATATTGTCAATTACAGCGCTTCTTTTTTGCCTGCCGTTCAAAGGGCTGGCTGGCAATGGCGGTACGACGAAAAGAGAAAGCGCACCGGATGGCCGGACAAGCAGCGGGACCGATCTGAATGCAGAGAAGATCATTGCCACCTTCGAGGTCCAATCTTTCAGGATCAGCAAAGATGGAATGGTCAGCTGGACCGCTAAAAATGAAAGCGGATCACTTCCTTATGTTCTCGAACAATATATTTTTGATAAGTGGGTTGCTGTGGGCAAAGTAAACGGAGTCGGCAGCCCAACGCCAAATTCTTATTCGCTGCCGGTGATCCTCAACAGCGGAGAGAATAAGTTCCGGGTCAAGCAAAAAGGCTACGACAAAATGAGCCGCTTCTCGGATGCGGTTACTTTTTATTCAAAGAAAGAACCGGTAAGCTACCTGGTGACGCATCAAAACAGAATGGTGGAATTTTCGGGTGATACTTATTTCATTGTATATAATCCTTTCGGCGCAATTGTAAAGCAGGGATATGGCAATTCTATCAACATTGCTGATTATGCGAAAGGATACTACTGCCTTGTTTACGACAATAAGCTCGGAGGATTCGATAAAAGGAAAGTGCTCTTACAGCATACCTTCATGCCGATCGTTGTGAAACGCAGCTGGAAATTGAATATTCACAGGAAGCCGCGGAGAGCGGACAAGGAGTATTCGCCTTTTTGAGGTGTTTGGGTGTTAGGGTGTTTGAGTGCTATAGTGTTTGGGTGAGACGGAAGGCTGGATTACCAGAAAGTCCGTCTGATCACTATGTCGAGATTGCTTTGGTCGTTCCTCCCTCGCAATGACGCTCCGTAAATTATTTTATCGCCTCATTCCTTCACCACCTTTTTTCCTTTTTCCTTTTTCCTTTTTCCTTTTTCCTTTTTCCTTTTTCCTTTTTCCTTTTTCCTTTTTCCTTTTTCCTTTTTCCTTTTTCCTTTTTCCTTTTTCCTTTTTCCTTTTTCCTTTTTCCTTTTTCCTTTTTA
>JBJMLR010000013.1:0-184858 GCA_045805205.1 Bacteroidia bacterium
AAAAAAATAGACACACGTCTCCGGAGGAGACTGCTATGTCCAACAACTTGTGGGGCTTTAATTAATGATAAATAGACTTGGTAGATGTCTCCGGAGGAGACCGCTATGTCCAACAACATGTCGGGCTTTAATTAATGATAAATAGACTTGGTAGATGTCTCCGGAGGAGACTGCTATGTCCAACAACATGTCGGGCTTTAGTTAATGATAAATAGACTTGGTAAATGTCTCCGGAGGAGACCGCTATGTCCAACAACATGTCGGGCTTTAATTAATGATAAATAGACTTGGTAAATGTCTCCGGAGGAGACTGCTATGTCCAACAAAATAAATTTGATATAGGTGGAGACCACCGTGTCCAAAACAGTATTTGTGTCCAATGAATCTTGAAAAAATCCATAGCGTGTATTTTTTAGGTATCGGGGGTATCGGTATGAGCGCACTTGCACGCTATTTTAATGCGATGGGAAAGAGGGTGGCTGGTTACGATAAAACAAAAACAAAGCTGACGGATGAACTGATCGCCGAAGGGATCGAAATTCATTTTGAGGACCACATCAGGAATATCCCAGTCTATATAAAAGAATTGCCTTATGATATCGAAAATATATTGATCGTTTATACGCCTGCCGTTCCGAAAGACCACAGCGAGTACGTATTTTTTAATTTAAATGGGTTTAACATTAAAAAAAGGGCCGAAGTATTGGGGATGATCACTGATTCTGCACGTACTATCGCTGTGGCCGGAACGCATGGGAAAACGACAACTTCATCGCTCATTGCGCATATATTGAAAACAGCGGGGCTGGATCCATCCGCATTTCTGGGTGGAATTACCCAGAACTACAATACGAATCTGTTGTTGAGCAGATCATTGTCGGACCATCAGCCGGTAACCGATCAGCAACTGATCGTTGTTGAAGCCGACGAATATGATCGTTCGTTCCTTACGCTTCACCCGGACATTGCTGTTATTACATCTGCTGATGCTGATCATCTGGACATATACGGCGATAGTGAGCATGTAACGGAATCATTCAACTTGTTCGCTGACCAGGTAAAATCAAAGCTGATCATCAAAAAAAGTATAAGCGGAAAGATCAGGAAGAAAGCAATTACGTATGCGGTAAATGATGACTCTGCTGATTATTTCGCCCAGAATATTTCGATCGGGAAAGGAGTATATCATTATGAAGTGGTAACGCCGACCAACATATTTGATAAGCTGACGCTTGGGCTGCCCGGCTTACACAACGTGGAGAATTCAGTAGCAGCAATAGCGGTTGCCAGCCAGCTGAATATTCCGGAAAGCGATATCCGGAAAGCTCTCGAATCTTTCAGAGGTGTGAAAAGAAGGTTCGATTATCATATTAAAACGGATAAGCTGGTATACATTGATGATTATGCGCATCACCCCGAGGAGCTGAAAGCTGCGATCAGTTCTGCAAAGGAAATGTATCCGGGGAAAAAGATAACCGGAATATTTCAGCCGCACTTGTATTCCCGTACGCGCGACTTTGCCGACGATTTTGCAAAAAGCCTCGATTTGCTCGATGAATGTATACTGATGGAAATATATCCCGCAAGGGAACTGCCGATCGAGGGGGTTTCATCACAAATGCTGCTGGATAAAATGCACTCCGGGAACAAATGCATTGTACAGAAAAAAGACCTTGTCGATGAGATCGGAAAGCGTGACCTGGAAGTATTGATGACAATGGGAGCAGGCGATATAGACACGTTCGTTGAGCCGATAACAAAACAGCTGAGTAAATAAATTGAAAAGACTGAAGAAAATAGCATTCGTTGCACTCTGGGTAGGTTTACTGCTGGGCCTCCTGTTCACAATGGGCTTTGTGGATAAGGAGCAGGATGCATTGCTTTGTAAAGAGCTTAAAGTCGACGTCAGCCAGGATGGCGACCTCGGCTTTTTGGATAATATCGATGTTACGAAACTGATCAACGAACGGGGACCGGTTGTCGGACAACCCAAGTCAGCGGTAGACGTAACTGCGATCGAAAAGGCGCTGAACAGCCATCCTGATATTGCAAACGCTGAAGTGTTTATGTCGATCGATGGTGAGGTGAAGGTACAGGTGAAGCAGCGTAAGCCGGTGGTCAGAGTGATCAATGCAGATGGTGAGAGCTATTATATCGATAGCGAAGGAAAGCTGATGCCGCTTTCCGAGAAGTATTCAGCAAAGGTGCTCGTTGTAAACGGTGCAATCGCAGAGCCGTACAGCAAACGATACATGTATTCGATCAGCGATATCGGAAAGGACAGTTTGCTCGATGCAACCAGTATCCTGGATGAAATATATGCGATGACGAATTATATTAATGCTGACGACTTCTGGAAGGCACAGGTCCAGCAGATCTATGTGAACTCCGATCGGGATATGGAAATTGTTCCGCTTGCAGGTGACCAGAAGATCATCTTTGGCGATACTGCCAACATGGCTGAGAAATTTAATAAGCTGATGATATTTTATCAGCAAGGCTTGAATACAACCGGCTGGTGGAATAAATACTCCACGATCAACTTAAAATTTAAAAATCAAATCGTTTGTACAAAAAAATAGAATAGCAATGGAACCATCAGAAATTGTAGTAGGACTGGACATCGGAACAACCAAGATCGTAGCGATCGTTGGCCGCAGAAACGAGTTCGGAAAAATCGAGATCCTCGGAATGGGAAAATCCGAATCCTTCGGCGTTGCCCGGGGCGTTGTCCAGAATATTGATCAGACAGTGCAGTCTATCCAGGCTGCAGTTGCCGAAGCGGAAGCAAAATCCGGGGTCGACATCAAGGTTGTGAATGTGGGGATCGCAGGCCAGCACATCCGGAGTATGCAGCACCGCGGGATCAAAACCCGCGCAAGCATCGACAGCGAGATTTCACAGCAGGACATCGATGCGCTTATCGATGACATGTACAAGCTCATGATGGCTCCGGGGGAAGAGATCATTCATGTGCTTCCGCAGGAATACATCATCGATAACGAAGCTGGGATCAAAAATCCGATCGGCATGTCCGGGATACGCCTGGAAGCAAACTTTCACATTATCACCGGTCAGATCGCCGCTGCGAGAAATATCTACAAGTGTGTTCAGAAAGCGGGCCTCGAAGTTTCAGAGCTGACACTCGAACCTCTTGCTTCAGCAGACGCAGTGCTCAGCAATGAAGAAAAAGAAGCGGGAGTCGTCCTTGTGGATATTGGAGGCGGCACTACCGACGTCGCGATCTTCCAGGACGGAATCATCCGCCATACTGCCGTTATTCCATTCGGCGGTAATGTGATCACCGAAGACGTGAAAGAAGGCTGTACTATCATCAAGAGCCAGGCAGAGCTGCTGAAAATAAAATTCGGATCTGCGCTTGCAAGTGAAAACCAGGAAAACGAGATCGTTTCGATTCCCGGACTTCGCGGCCGTGCCCACAAGGAAATTTCTGTCCGCAACCTGTCGGCGATCATCCAGGCAAGGATGGAAGAGATCATTGAGCATGTGTATTATGAAATAAAACACTCGGGATATGAAAAGAAGCTCATCGCCGGTATTGTAGTTACCGGTGGCGGAGCGCAGCTGAAGCACGTTTCGCAGCTCATCGAATACATAACAGGCATGGATACCCGTGTCGGTTATCCGAACGAACATCTCGCAAAAGGCAGTGAAGATGTTACCAGCCCGCTGTTTGCAACGTCCGTTGGTTTGGTAATGAAAGGGCTGCAGACACTGGATAAACAGAGTAAAAAAATGGTTTCAACCGGCGATGATCCTAAAAAGATCAAAGGTCACTCAAAAGAGCGGACAACCGGCTTCTTCGATAAGCTGAAAAGCTTCTTCGATGAAGATGCCGCCCAGAAGTGAGTCCAGCGGATAAACCAGCTGAAAATACCGTGGAAATTAACACCGCCCGGTTAGTAACTATGGGATCGCCCGTTAAATCTACGTTAAAAAAAGACGGAATTTTAGGGCATTGTAAATAAGAATTGGCTAAACCCCAGTAATATCAAACGTTTTAAATAAAACCAAAATGATGAAATTTGATCTACCTAAGGACAATGTTTCGATCATCAAAGTGATCGGAGTTGGTGGTGGCGGAAGCAATGCCGTTAATCATATGTACAAACAAGGCATCAAGGGCGTTGATTTTATTGTATGTAATACCGATCAGCAGGCGCTGGACATGAGCCCGGTTCCGCTCAAGATCGTATTGGGTTCCAGTCTTACAAAAGGCCGCGGCGCCGGTTCACTTCCTGAAGTCGGAAAAAATGCTGCAATTGAAAATATCGAAGAGGTAAAAGCGATCCTCGCAAATAACACAGAGATGGTATTCATCACTGCCGGACTTGGCGGCGGAACCGGAACAGGTGCTGCACCGGTCATTGCAAAAGCTGCAAAGGAAATGGGAATTCTCACCGTTGGTATCGTTACCATTCCTTTCGGTTTCGAAGGCAAAAAGCGAAAAGCACAGGCGGATGATGGTCTTGATGCCCTGAAAGCAAATGTCGATACACTGCTGGTGATCAGCAATGATAAGCTGCGCGAAATTTACGGCAATCTTAAGGTCACCGAAGCATTCGGACATGCTGATGATATTCTTGCAACAGCGGCAAAAGGAATTGCTGACATCATCACAACTACACTCCAGATCAACACCGATATCAACGACGTGAAAACCGTGATGAAGGATAGTGGTGTCGCGATCATGGGTTCCGCACAGGCAAGCGGCGAACAGCGTTCGCTTCGTGCTGTTGAACAGGCGATGGCTTCTCCTTTGCTGAACGACAGCAATATCAAAGGTGCACGTTATGTGCTTGTGAATGTTACTTGCGGTGAGGATGAGATCACCATGGATGAATTTGGTGAAATTACGGATTATATCCAGGACGAAGCGGGAATGACGGCCGAAGTGATCAAAGGATATGGTGTTGATCCTTCACTCGGTGATAAGGTAAACGTTACTATTATCGCTACCGGATTTAACTCTAAAACGGATCTCGGTATCCAGGTGGAGAAAGCTCCTGCGAAGAAGGTTTTTTCACTCATGGATGAAGTGAAAGCGGAAGCTTCGAAAGTAGAAGAAACTCCGAAAGTGGAAGAGATCACAATGAAAGGCTGGGATGAGATCACATCATACGTGAAAGAAGCTCCGAAAGCAGAAGAAACACCGGTTGTGAGCAAATCAGAAGAGCTGCCGGTTATAGAATCAGTTGAAAAATCAATCGTTGAAATTGCGATCGAGTCTCCTGTATTGAATGTAGTGGAAGAGAGCCCGGTTGTAAATGAACTCGAGGAGACTTTTGTTAGCGAAGAGGAAGTGACATTTGTTGCAGATGAAGAAACTCCTGTTATCGGTGAGATCTTTTCCGCTGTAAATGAAACTCCTGAGGTGATCGAAAGCATTCAGGAGGAAGTGAAAGAAGAAGCGATCGAAGAACCGCTAATGTTTGTAAACGAAGTTGCCGAACCGATCTTTGAAGTAGAAAAAGAAAAGAATCAGGTGACCTTTGAATTCGAAGTCGCAAACAATAAGGTGAAGGAGGAAGAATCTACGGGAATTAATAGTGAGATGACCATCGACGAGATGACCGCGAAGTCGGATATTGTGATCGAAAGCAAATCAGCACCGGTTATCGAAAGCAAAGAAGAGCAGAATCAGATCATTGCAAAAGCACAGAGCGACGAGCAGCTCAGAAAAGCACAGGAGCGTGTTGCAAAGCTGAAAGAGCTCAGCTTCAAGCTGAAGTCACCGAATGGACTTTCTGAATTGGAAAATGAACCGGCTTATAAAAGAAGGAATGTGAGCCTTGATTCAACTCCTCATTCATCGGAATCGCAGGTATCGCGTTATACGCTTTCGGAAAATGATGAGAAGAAGGTGGAGATCAAGCCCAACAATTCTTTTCTGCACGATAATGTAGACTAGTGAAAACGATCAGTTAATACGAAAGAATCCCGCCCCACCACGCGGGATTTTTTATTTGCCCCGGTGATATTTATTCAGGCTGTCGATTGGTGTATTTGCATAACTATTAAGGGAATCCATGTTTTGTATCCCGGTCGAATCAACCATCAGCATAGCTCCTCCGTCGACCTGTACTCCGTCGCCTTCTGTGTGGTCTGATTTACAGCCAGCCGCAGTCATTAACGCCGATAAGATAACGATAGCAGCAATTCTGGGAAGCCGGTAGCTGATCTTTTCGGAGCGTTCGTAAAGGTTTACCAGCGACCGCTGAAATTTATTGCCCCTGATGACCTGTGAAGAAATAAAATGTCCGCAGATCTTCTGGTCCTTGTGATTCAGAAAATAGGACTTTATCTCATCAGTCGACATTTGTGTAAAGTCAATCACGATCTTTGAGCATTCATTACAGAAACGACCGCTTTCAGCCTCTTCCATATTTTCCCAACCTGCGCGACAAGGCCTGGCAATTTCGATGTGGAAGTTTTGCGCCATGGTTGTTTAGTGATTTGTAGGATTTTCGGACTTGGTCGACCTTGTAATCGAATCGTTTCTTTTTGCCATATCATTCACATACTTTTCAATTGAATCGTATCGTGCCTGCATTTCAGGTGTCACATAAATACTGTCTCCGCTCAATGGCTCCAGGTTTGGAGCCGCGGCTCCCATGCAGCTTGAAAACAGCGAGAGAAGACCGGAAGCGATAAACAGTGCCGCTACCCGGGGAATCCGATAGCTTATTTTTCGGGACCTTGCTTCGAATGCGACAAGAAGCTGCTCGGTATGGCTCATCTTTCTTTTGATCTGGTAAGACTTGAAATGTCCGCAGATCCTTTGATCCTTGTGGTTCAGAAAGTAGTTCTTTATCTCATCAGTCGACATTTGTGTAAAGTCGATCACGATCTTGGAGCATTCGGCACAGAACCGGCCTTTTTCGGCTTGTTCCATATCTTTCCACCCGGCTCTGCAAGGTTTAGGGATCTCAATGTGAAAGTCTTGTGCCATTTGGAAGCAGTTTAGATAATATCAAATTTAATACTAATTTCGCATTTAGTAACCTGGTAACCTAATCACTTAATCACCCATAAAATGGCTTTAGAAGAAAAGATCAATGCCGATATCAAAGCAGCAATGCTGGCAAAAGAAAGCGCAAAGCTTGAAGCCCTCCGGGCAATTAAATCAGCGATCCTGCTGCTGAAGACTTCTCCCGAAGGACTTAACGATGATACTGAGCTGAAGGCGCTTCAGAAAATGGTGAAGCAGCGCAAGGAAACTGCGGACCTTTATGTTTCTCAAAACCGGAAGGACCTGGCAGATGTCGAAACAGCACAAGCCGCTGTTATAGAGGCATACCTTCCGAAGCAAATGAGCGAGGATGAGATCAAAGCGGAAGTTGCAAAGATCATTGCATCAGTCGGAGCGTCATCTCCTGCTGATATGGGAAAAGTAATGGGAGTTGCAAGTAAGCAGCTTGCAGGCAAAGCCGATGGAAAAGTAATCTCCGGTATCGTAAAGGAACTGCTCAGCAAATAATTTCAGAGAAGCATTTGTTTTTAGCAAGCACGGATTCGCAATATTCGAAAAGATCCGCGATCCGACTACTTTTTTCCTCCGCCAAGCTGGAAGCCAAGGGTCAGTATATTCTCGAAGGTCCAGAAATGATGATGCGCTTTTTCAGTACCGTTTACCAGCACCCGCGTATAATTGTCGAAGCTTTCTTTCGCAGTGTATTCGAGTACAATGTGATGAAATGCTTCATATCGTAAACCTGCATCAATACCAATGCAATACCCGGCAATATGAAACCGGTTATCCACTTCCTGTCCGAATAAGGTCACATCGGTCTTGGGAATCACCATCCCGGCTCCAAGCTTAACTACCGCATTCAGAATATGCTTATCGTTTTTTGAATGACACAGCTGCTCCCGTTTCAGCAAATTCAGCATCAGGAAGTTTGCTCCATTCGTATGCTCAAAATGGAGAAAGTTATTCGGGCTGATCATCGTATCCTGATCGACCTCCTGTCCGTGGATCATTCCTTTTACATGTAAGGTCTGATTATCATTCATAACGTATTTCGCATGATCGAAATTGATCTCAATTCCCAGGTTATGCTGGTCGTTAAAATAATATCCGAGCCTGTAAACATATTGGGGCACAGTGATCGGCTTCCGAAGCATTCCTTCAAACCCTGTCCGGTCATTCGCTGTTGCATCATAAACCGTGAAATTGTAGGAGTCATCCTTTGCTTTGGTTACCGGGTTCGGATCTTCGGAAGTATTTGAAAAATGAATATCGCTCTTCGAAAACCAGTCTTTATTATAACCCCAGGAAAAATAAAATTGTCCTTTTTTCTTAGGTGCGGAAATATGCAGCGTATCCTGTGCGCGCAACGCGCCGGCAGATAAAATAACCAGGATTATTAAGAGGGATTTTTTCATTCAGACGGAGTAGATGCACAAAAGTACTGTTTTGGGAACTACCGTTTTACTTCTTTAACAAAAAATCTGTGAAATCTGACGAAGATCATTTTCTCCGGTTGGTCAGTTTGATGAGCAGCAGAACGCACCATGGCATGTACAACGGAATAAAAGCCTTGAATGAAACATCGCATGCGATGGATACGACTATGCCGGCCAGGGTGGTTACGATTACCCCGATAAGTGCTGCCAGAACTAATTTGCTCATGTCACAAAGATAAAAATAAAAAAGCCCGTTTCCGGAGTTCCGGTAAACAGGCTTTTTTAAAATCAAAATAGAATTACATCATTCCACCCATTCCGCCCATGCCAGGGTTGCCCATTGGCATAGCAGGTGTTTCTTCCTTCTGTTCAGCAAGCACACACTCGGTAGTCAGCAGCATCGATGCGATGGAAGCTGCATTTTCAAGTGCAACGCGTGAAACTTTAGTAGGATCAATAACGCCTGCAGCGAAGAGGTTTTCATATTTATCAGTACGGGCATTGTAGCCGAAATCAGCTTTCCCTTCTCGTACTTTCTGAACGATCACTGCACCTTCTAATCCTGCATTTGCCACGATCTGGCGAAGCGGTTCTTCGATCGCACGGATCACGATCTCGATACCTGTAGTTTCGTCCTGGTTCGCACCTTTTAGTTTTTCCAGCCCGTCGATCGCACGGATGTAAGCAACGCCTCCACCCGGGACAATTCCTTCTTCAACCGCTGCGCGCGTTGCTGCAAGCGCATCATCCACGCGGTCTTTCTTTTC
Organism: Bacteroidia bacterium; assembly: GCA_045805205.1. Classification (GTDB taxonomy): domain Bacteria; phylum Bacteroidota; class Bacteroidia; order 2-12-FULL-35-15; family 2-12-FULL-35-15; genus 2-12-FULL-35-15. Next base: position 9,198 of record JBJMLR010000013.1, read on the forward strand.
TTTCATCTCCACTTCTGTAGCTGCTCCGACATACAATACTGCAACTCCGCCCGCAAGCTTAGCAAGACGCTCCTGCAGCTTTTCTTTATCGTAATCCGAAGTTGTGCTTTCAACCTGTGCCTTGATCTGGTTCACACGGGAAGCGATATCGGCTTTTTTACCTTTTCCGCCGACTACAGTTGTATTGTCTTTATCGATCGTAACTTTCTCTGCACTTCCTAGAAATGAAAGGTCAGCGTTTTCCAGTTTGTAGCCTCTTTCTTCAGAGATCAGTGTTCCGCCGGTAAGAATTGCGATGTCTTCCAGCATTGCCTTTCTTCTATCGCCGAATCCCGGAGCCTTTACCGCCGCGATCTTCAGTGATCCGCGGATCTTATTGACAACAAGTGTCGACAAAGCCTCTCCATCCACATCTTCAGCAATGATCAGGATCGGTCTGCCGGTTTGAACCGCTTTCTCGAGCACCGGAAGTAACTCCTTCATGCTGGAGATCTTTTTGTCAGTGATCAGGATCAACGGATTGTCAAGCACGGTTTCCATGTTGTCCACATCAGTAACAAAATATGCAGAAATATATCCTCTGTCGAACTGCATTCCTTCAACAACTTCCACAGTAGTTTCAGTTCCTTTTGCTTCTTCAACAGTAATTACACCTTCTTTTTTTACACGCTTCATCGCTTCAGCGATCAGCTTTCCGATGGTACTGTCATTATTTGCGGAGATCGTAGCCACCTGCTCGATCTTTTTGTTATCATCACCGATCTTCTGTGATTGTTTGTTCAGATTCTCGACAACAGCAATAACTGCTTTATCGATACCTCGTTTCAGGTCCATCGGATTAGCTCCGGCGGCAACGTTCTTCAAGCCGGCAGTAACGATGGCCTGGGCAAGAACAGTCGCAGTGGTTGTTCCGTCACCTGCTGCGTCCGCAGTTTTCGATGCAACTTCCTTCAGCATTTGCGCGCCCATATTCTCTACCGCATCTTTCAGCTCGATCTCTTTTGCAACCGTTACGCCGTCCTTAGTTATGGTTGGCGCACCGAATTTCTTGTCGATGATCACATTGCGGCCTTTCGGACCAAGCGTTACTTTTACTGCATTCGCCAAAGCGTCAACGCCTTTTTTCAGTCGGTCGCGTGCATCGATGTCATAATATATATCCTTTGCCATAATGGTTAATTTGGAAATTAGTTATTAGTTGAAAATTAGTTTTGTTTCGGAAGAAAATTAGCTCTGTGACTTTTTAAATTGTCACATTTCATATATTCAGATTAGACGATTGCGAAGATATCGCTCTCTCTCATGATCAGGTAATCTTTCCCTTCAACCTGAACTTCGGTTCCGGCATATTTTCCATAAAGAACGGTATCACCTACCTGCACTTCCGGTTTGTTGCCCTTTTCATCCTTCTCACTAACCGCGATCACTTTGCCGCGCTGCGGTTTTTCTTTTGCTGTGTCAGGAATGATGATTCCGCTCGCTGTTTTTTCTTCCGCTGCTGCAGCTTCCACAACAATTCTGTTCTGGGTCCCGGCCACCGGTTTAATGTTTACTTTGGTGCTTGACTTTGCCATATGATTTTTGTTTAATTTTTAATATTTATTTTTAGCCGACCTTCCTTGTCAGAAATTATACCAAAGGATTCCCTGAGTATGTATAGGGACAATTTTGCAGCTTATCCCCTGATAAATAAAAAAATGTCAGAAATTGGAATGACTTTCTGACATTTTTCTGAATGAGCTCCGGTTGCAGGTTATTTCGTTGGAGTCGGTGTCGGTGCTGGTGCTGGAGTTTCGGTTGCAGCAGGAGCAGCAGTGGTTGTTGCGCCCGGGTTATCTGTTCCGGCATTTTCACTGCTCATCGCACGGGTTTTCGAAACACCGCCGTTGTTCTGAGGACCTTCTGCAGTTCTGTTGAAAGAAGTGGAAATAATACTTAGAACCAGCAATGATGCAGCCAGTGTCCAGGTCGCTTTTTCGAGGAAGTCAGCTGTTTTGCGAACACCCATTACCTGGTTGGAAGAAGAGAATGATGATGCCAGTCCGCCGCCTTTGGAGTTCTGGATCAATACCACCAGGATGAGAAGAACACAAACGATGATGATCAGTACGGAAATAATTGTTGCCATTTTTATGCTACTTATTGTTTTGTTCGTTGATTAATTTCTTCAGATTTTTAATTTGGGATGCAAAGTAAAGCCTTTTTTCCGGATATTTCAAACGTAAATTTTCATAAGCCTGAAGCGCCTTGTGATAATTCCCCTGCAGAACATAGATCTTTGCCAGCGTTTCGCTAACGAAGGTGATGTCCTCAGCTACACTTTGCCTTGCCATATTAACCGGGCTATAGAATTCTTTTTTAGGTTTGGATATCTTCGGCTCTTCTTTTATGAATTTATCGATAAGCTCAAGCTGGCTAAGGCTTTCGTCGGTTTTTCTTACGATTTTTTCGCTTTCCGGAAGCGCTGCTCCTGAATTAACATACTTCAGCCATTCAGTGAACGACAGGCCGTTAAGATCGACTTTCGGCTCTTTTGGAGGGTCATTTCCATTTGTATTCAGTACAAAATCCGTTTCCACCGTTTCCTGCTGCAAAGGCACATTCCGGACTTCGGGTTCCGGCTCAAGGCCAATAGCATCCGTGTAATATTCCTTTTCAAGGTCAAAAACCTGCTCAATTGCTGAAGTTTCAGCTGCTGTTTCAGAATGTTCCCTCAATTCATCCGGATTTTTTTCCTTGTTCAGCTCGCCAAGGATCTTTTCGGCTTTTTGCTCCGCCGCCGTGACCGGTGGAATTTCGACCACCTCAATTTTTGGTTCAGGAAGGATGATTTCCTCAGAAATAAATTTATCTGCAACGGTTTCCTCAACGACAGGCTGAATGTTCCGCTCTGCGACCTCCTCCTTGACCATTGCTTCCACGGCTTTTTCAATCTTCTTCTCTTCAATAGCTGCAACGATCTCCGGAATTTCCCGGATCGCTTCTGATTCCATTGTTTTGGTGATCAGGCGATGAAGCACTTTCCGGTCGCTGGCATAAGCCGCAGTGATCCTCAGTTGGTTATTGTACTGAATGCTGCCTTGATTGTGTAGGCTCTTCGCATAAAGCAAATGCGCAGTTTGAAAATAAGGGAAGTCCCTGAGCAGGTTGGAAAGCAAAGCGCTGTCAGTTCCCGACATCCGCTCGGGAGTTTCAACGTATGATATGAATTGCGCTTTGTTCATTTTATTTTTTTCGGAGCCTGGAATCCTTACAAAGGAACAGACAGAAAAGTTACCAGTTGTTGAATGCTTTGTTAAAAATATCCTGTACCAGCTGGGAGTTGATTTCTCTTGTCAAGGAATCTTCTACCGATGAAAGGCTCCGGCTGCTGGAATAATCGGCAAACCTTGTAAAAGGCTGCTCAAAATTCTTTTTCTCGTCGAACATGCAGGTATATTTTACGTTCACGGTTACGGTCAGCCTGTTCAATGCAGCCTGGTCGGTACTTTGGATCGCGATCGGACCGGTTGTATAACCCGTCACGCTTCCTTCAAAATTCAGGTCGCCACCTTTGCTCACCAGTGCAAGCCGGGTTTGCGAGCTTAGCTTGTCTTTCAGCGCCTCCGTAAAGTTCTGGCTCAATGTAGGCGGAGCCAGTGATGCATTATTCTGGAAATACAGAACGGAAACGGTTTTAGCCTCCGGTGGAATGCTTGCCCCGCTGAAGGAATACTGGATCCGTCTGCAAGCGGAAAAAGAGCAGAAGAACAGGAATGTAAATCCCAGTATGAAATACAGATATTTCTTTGTTCCTGTCACTTTTATCACTCTTATCACTTTTTACTTAATCACCTAGTCACCTAGTCACCTAGTCACCTAGTCACCCAGTCGCCCAGTCACCTAATCACCCAGTCACCTACTTAATCCCATATTCATTAATCTTCCGGTAAAGCGTTCGTTCCGAGATACCAAGCTCTTTTGCCGCATTTTTGCGTTTTCCTTTGTGTTTCGTCAATGCCTTTTTGATCATGTCCTCTTCAATTTCCTGGAGCGACAATGTTTCTTCCACGATCTCGCCCGGAAGCTGATTCTGATTCGTAATGATCGGGGTTGTGGTATTGTAACCCAGCTGCACGGGTGTTTCAGGACTGCCGACATCCTGGAATAATTTTTTGATCAGCTGCGCATTCTCCGGATGAAAGTCCTGGTTAAGCTGGTTGTCATTTTCGATGAGATCAACAACGATCTTTTTCAGATCCATCATTTCTTTCTTCATATCGAACAACACCTTGTAAAGAATATCGCGTTCGCTGAAATCATTGCCGGCAGTAGTAGTGCTTGCAATTACAGGAAGCTGGGAAGTTTGATGGATCGGAAGATATTTGATCAGCGTATCTGCTGAAATATCCCGGTTCTTTTCAATGACCGAGATTTGCTCGGTAATATTTTTCAACTGGCGCACATTTCCCTGCCAGTAATAATTTGAAAGGATCTGTTCCGCCGCCTCATCAAGCCGGATGGTCGGCATCCGGTATTTTGCCGAGAAATCGGAAGCGAACTTCCGGAAGAGCAGGTGAATATCCTGCTTGCGTTCCCGCAGCGGAGGAGTCACGATAGGAACGGTATTCAAACGATAGTAAAGATCCTCGCGGAATTTTCCTTTTTCGATCGCCTGTTGAATATTCACGTTAGTTGCAGCTACCACCCGCACATCCGTTTTCTGAACTTTTGAGGATCCCACTTTGATGAACTCGCCGCTTTCCAGCACGCGCAATAAGCGTGCTTGCGTCGCGACCGGCATTTCAGCTACTTCATCAAGGAAAATGGTTCCGCCGTTCGCTACTTCAAAATATCCCTTGCGCGCTTCGTGTGCGCCGGTGAAGGATCCTTTTTCATGACCGAATAATTCGGAGTCGATCGTTCCTTCCGGGATCGCACCACAGTTAACAGCGATGTATTGCCCGTGTTTTCTTGCGCTTAATGCATGAATGATTTGAGGGAAAACCTCCTTACCGGTTCCGCTCTCTCCGGTAATAAGTACCGTCAGGTCTGTAGGCGCTACCTGCTTTGCAATGTCTATCGCCCTGTCGAGAAGCGGAGAGCTTCCGATAATTCCAAAGCGGTTTTTTATTTCCTGAATAGTCATTTTGTTAATTCGTAAAAATTCGTTATCTGTACCATTAACAGATCCGCGTAATCTTAAAATCCATCTAATCCCTTGCTCCGCCGAAGCTTTGCAAAGGCGAGCGAGTTCCAATAGAACACAGCATAGAAAACACAGATTTGTAAATTTCTAAACCATTCGTTATTTGTAAATGACAACTATTATCGTAGCAGTATTAGATCCTGGTTTATCCTGAAAATCATGATGATCCTCGTCCCATTCATACACAGCATAAACACAGATTTGTAAATCGTAAAAAATCGTAATTAGCAGATTGCTTTCCCAATCAGCGTACCACCCGTGCAATTGTCGGCCAAAACATTTACATAGTCACCCTTTTTGAAATTTTCCTTCGGGAACACAACCACACAGTTCTGCGAATTCCTTCCGTAGAGATTTTCTTTTGACTTTTTGGAAACACCCTCCACCAATACCCGGTGAAGCTTTCCAACGCCCTCTTTGGTCCGGAATGCGGAATGCTTCAGCTGCAGGTCCACGATCTCCTGCAAGCGGCGCTTTTTGATCTCTTCCGGAACATCGTCCTTGAACTTTCTCTCCGCGAGCGTCTTCGGCCGCTCGCTGTATGCGAACATATAACCGAAATCATATTTTACGGACTCCATCAGCGAAAGCGTATCACGGTGCTCCTCTTCCGTTTCGGAACAGAAGCCGGAAATAATGTCCATTGAAATTCCCGCTTCAGGAATGATCTTCCTGATCGAATCGATCCTGCTTAAATACCATTCACGCGTATAGCCGCGGTTCATCATCTCCAGGATCCTCGAATTTCCCGACTGCACGGGAAGATGGATGTACTTGCAAATATTATCGTGCTTCGCGATCGTATACAATACCTCGTCCGTCATATCTTTCGGGTGAGAAGTGCTGAAACGGACCCTCAGGTCAGGATGTACCAGGGCTACTTTCTCCAGCAGCCGGGCAAAACTCACTGCGTTCTTCATTTCTTCCGCGCTGATGCTCTCTTTTTTCAATCCCCCTCCTGTCCACAGATAGGAATCTACATTTTGTCCGAGTAAGGTCACTTCACGATATCCTTGTGCGAAAAGGTCCTGCGCCTCTTTTACGATCGTCTCCGGATCACGGCTGCGCTCTCTGCCGCGTGTAAAAGGGACAACACAGAATGAGCACATATTATCGCAGCCCCTGGTAATGCTGATAAAGGCTGTTACGCCATTCGAACCCAGCCTCACCGGAGCAATATCCGCATAGGTTTCCTCCTTTGAAAGCAGGACATTCACCGCTTTCTGTCCGGTTTCCGCAGTTTCGATCAGTTCCGGCAAGCTTCGATAGGCATCTGGTCCGACCACAATATCTACAAGCTTTTCCTCTTCGAGCAGCTGCGATTTCAAGCGTTCTGCCATGCAGCCCAGGACACCGATGATCAGGTCGGGATTTCCTTTTTTTGCTTTGCGGTATTCGGTCAGGCGTTTACGGACACGCTGCTCTGCGCCTTCCCGGATCGCACAGGTATTTACGAAGATCACATCCGCTTCATGGAAATCAGCTGTAGTGGAATAACCCTGATCTTTCAGGATAGAAGCCACGATCTCACTGTCTGAAAAGTTCATTGCACAGCCATAGCTCTCCAGGAACAGCTTCTTGCCGTTAACCTTCTCGCTCTTCTCAAGCATCAGTGCTTCGCCCTGGCGGCTCTCGTCAACTATCTTGTTTTCACTCATCGTTTAAAAATCGGAAGGCAAAGATAGTCAAATTTAGCAGCGTGACAAAATGGCGCATTTTCAAAAAGATAAAAAAAATTTGAAAAATTGTATATATATATTTATATATATATACGGACTGACATTTTTAAATTGAATTTGCAAATGTGGTTCGCAAATATTTTTCTTTGCAACCTATTTTGAAAAAATGGAGTCTTTTGCACGAGCTCCGGTTTTCATTTACGCGTTTAAAGCCCCAGTATATGAGTAAAAATTTAGTGATCGTCGAGTCCCCTGCAAAAGCTAAGACAATAGAAGGATTTTTAGGAGAAGGGTTCACGGTAAAATCAAGTTTCGGCCACGTTCGCGATCTTGCGAAGAAAGGACTGGGCGTAGATATTGAGAATAAATTTTCTCCTAATTATGAGATCTCGCCCGATAAGGCAAAGGTCGTAAGTGAATTAAAAGCACTGGCAAAGAAAGCAGAAGTTGTCTGGCTCGCAACCGATGAGGACCGTGAGGGAGAAGCGATTTCATGGCACCTGTTCGAAGCGCTCAACCTGAGCGGAAAAAATACAAAGCGGATCGTTTTTCACGAGATCACCAAGCCCGCAATTAAAAGTGCGATCGAACATCCGCGCACCATTGATAAGCATCTTGTAGATGCACAGCAGGCGCGTCGTATCCTTGATCGCCTGGTAGGTTTTGAGCTCTCACCGATCCTCTGGAAAAAAGTTCGTCCATCATTGTCTGCCGGCCGTGTTCAATCGGTCACCGTCCGCCTCATCGTGGAGCGCGAACGCGAGATCATGGCATTCAAAAGCACTTCTTCTTATAAGGTCACGGCGCTCTTCAACGCAGGAAATGCGACGATCAAAGCCGAGCTTGGAACAAAATTCAAAACAAAAGAAGAAGCAAAAATTTTTCTTGAAAAATGCCGCAACGCTGATTTTACTATCGATAGCCTCGAAACAAAACCGGCAAAAAAATCCCCTTCCGCTCCGTTTACTACTTCCACACTTCAGCAGGAAGCAAGCAGGAAGCTCGGCTTCTCTGTTTCGCAAACCATGGTGCTTGCACAGCGCCTCTATGAAAGCGGAAAGATCACCTACATGCGTACCGATTCCGTGAACCTTTCCGAAACAGCCATCAACCAGGCGAAAGAAGCGATCACCGGAAATTACGGCGAAAAATACCTCCACATCCGTCAGTACAAGACAAAATCAAAAGGCGCACAGGAAGCGCACGAAGCGATCCGTCCTACGTATATCCAGAATGCTTCCGTCGATGGTGAAAGCGGAGAGAGAAGGCTGTACGATCTGATCTGGAAGCGCACGATCTCTTCCCAGATGAGCGATGCCGAACTCGAAAAAACAACTGCTGTCATCACGGTTTCAGGCGCTACGGAAAAGTTTTCCGTGCAGGGCGAAGTGCTGAAGTTCGATGGTTTCCTGAAAGTGTACATGGAAGGAACCGACGAAGAAGATGAAGAAAATAAAGAAGGGATACTTCCGCCGATGAAGGTAGGAGAGAAGCTCGTTATGAATGAGATCACCGCGATGGAGCGTTATACACACCATCCTGCAAGATATACCGAAGCAAGTCTCGTGAAGAAGCTGGAGGAGCTGGGGATCGGCAGACCGTCCACATACGCACCTACGATCTCAACCGTTCAGAAAAGGGAATACGTGGTGAAAGAAGATCGGGAAGGAACACAGCGTAATTTCAACGTGCTTACGCTGAAAGGGACCAATATCGATGAAGAAGTGAGAACAGAAGGGACCGGCGCTGAAAAATCAAAGCTCTTCCCGACCGATATCGGAATGGTGGTGAATGATTTCCTCATTGCACAGTTTCCGCAGATCATGGATTATAATTTCACCGCAAAGGTGGAAGAGGAGTTTGATGAGATCGCGGAGGGAAAGATCCTCTGGACCACCATGCTCCAGGATTTCTACAAGCCTTTCCACAAGAATGTGGAGAATACAGCGGAACACTCGGAGCGTGCATCAGGCGAGCGTTTGCTCGGTGTCGACCCGGTTTCAGGCAGAAACCTTTATGTGAGGATCGGCCGTTTCGGGCCAATGGCCCAGCTCGGAGAAGGTAACGACGAAAACAATAAGCCGAAATTTGCAAGCCTTAGAAGGGACCAGCGTCTCGATACGATTACCTTCCAGGAAGCGCTTGATCTGTTCAAGCTTCCGCGTGTAGCCGGTGAATTCGAAGACAAGGAAATGGTTGTTGCTATCGGTCGCTTTGGTCCGTATATCCGTCACAACAGCTTGTTTATCTCTCTGAAAAAAGAAGATGATCCGATGACTGTTTCTGCAGAGCGATGCATTGAGCTCATCCTTGCGAAGCGCCAGGCAGAAATCGACAAATACATAAAAACTTTTCCGGAGAACCCCGAAGTTCAGCTGCTCAACGGCCGCTGGGGCCCTTACCTGGTTGTCGGACAAAATAATTTCAAGATCCCGAAAGGAACTGATCCTAAATTGCTGAGCCTCGAAGATTGCCTTGCAATTGCAGCGGATCCTAAAAATGCCAGCAAAGGCCGTTTCAAAAAGAAATTCGAGAAGAAGCCTTTTAAGCAGGCAGCAGCCAAAAAAACCGCCGCGCCCAAAAAGGCCGCAGCGAAGAAGGTCGTGAAAAAAGCGGTAGCTAAAAAAGTTGCTGCAAAAAAGGCGCCCTCCAAAGCAGCTAAGAAAAAATAGTGTCAGCTCAGAACAGCTGTTCCTTTTGTAAACTCCGGTTTTTACAGGGGAAGCAGCTGTTCTGAGACTATTTCGTAATTCATTTCATTCGTAATTCGTTGTTGAGCTGTTCCTTTTTTCTGTAACCCCGTTATAGAAGAAACAGTTCTTTCTCATTTTTAATTTCTTGTTCGTAAGTTCCTCGGCGACGCATTATTCTCTCTGCACTCAATTTGTAGATTTGTAATAATTCATACAATTTGTAATTCGTTATCCGTATACAGGCACAGATTCACAGATTTGTAAATTAGTAAGGATTTGTAATTTGTAACATTCGCAAAGATTCGTTATCCGTACCATTTGTAATTTTCGTTATCCGTAATTATGCAGGAATACTTCACACCGATTGAGCCTTCTGTTTTTGAAGGCAACCAGAATTATACTTCCACGTCATATGGAAAAGTGATCAGTGCATACGTCACGGGCAGTGACTTTCCTTCGCTTGAAAATATTCACCTCGCTATCGTTGGAGTAGAAGAAGATAGGAAGGCGCTGAACAACGAGGGTTGCGGATTATCTGCCGATTATGTGCGTGAAAATTTTTATAAACTTTTTCAGGGAAATTATCAGGCAAAGATTGCCGACCTGGGAAATATCAAAAAAGGAAATACCATTGGCGACAGCTATTTTGCGGTAACGGATGTGATCGCACAGCTGCTGAAAAAGAACATCGTTCCTGTTATTATTGGAGGTTCACAGGATCTCACTTACTGCAATTATCTTGCATACCAGAAGATGGAGCAGACGATCAATATTGTTGCCGTTGATGCGGCTTTTGACATCGGTGATGGGGAAAAAGAACTCGATTCGAGGAGTTATCTCAGCAAGATCATTTTGCATAAGCCCAATAACCTTTTCAACTTTAGCAACATCGGTTATCAAACCTATTTTGTGGAACAGAACGCGATCGAGCTGATGGGAAAATTGTATTTTGATGTTCATCGTCTCGGCCAGGTCAGAAAGAATATGGAAGATGTTGAGCCGATCGTCAGAAATGCCGATCTCCTGAGTTTTGATGTCACTGCCATCAGGCAGAGCGATGCGCCGGGGAACGGAAATGCTTCTCCGAATGGCTTTTACGGGGAAGAAGCATGTCAGATCACGCGCTATGCAGGAATGAGCGATAAGCTGACCTCGATCGGTTTTTATGAGGTCAACCCTGCGTTCGATACCAACAAACAAACGGCGCACCTGGTGGCACAAATGATTTGGTATTTCATCGACGGTTATTACAACCGGAAGCAGGATTACCCGATCATCGACAAGAGCGAATACACAAAATACCGCGTGTCGATCAAGGATCATGAACATGAGATCGTATTTTACAAGAGCAACAAAAGCGACAGATGGTGGATGGATGTTCCGTACCCGGTAAATCATCAGATCCGCTTTGAGCGGCATCACATGGTGCCCTGTTCCTACAACGATTATGCAACGGCCTGCAGCGATGAAATGCCGGATAGCTGGTGGCAAACATATCAGAAACTAGGCTGAAAGCCGGAAATGGTTAGAACCCATTAACAATAAAATGTTTAAAAAATTTGTTTTTATTAAACTTATACTTAATTTAGCGACCTGACTAAGAGTGAAACAACCACAGATTTGTCAATTTTTAAAAAACTAGAAATGAAAAAAATCCTTACTCTCATTGCATTTTCAGTGATCGGATTTGCCGCGCTTGCCCAGCAGGACGAGCAGTTCAGTATGTTTATGTTCAACAGGCTGGCGGTTAACCCGGGATACGCTGGGACCAACAAAGCGTTGTGTGCAACTATCCTGTATCGTGACCAGTGGGATAAATTCCCTGGAGCACCGAAAACAGGTCTTCTCAGTGTGGATTATGGTGAGTTTATGAATGGAAGAGGTGGTGCCGGTTTGACCATCAACCAGGATCAGTTAGGATTCGATAAGACGCTCAAAGCAAAGCTTGCTTTCTCTTTCCATCAGCCGATCGGTAACCAGGGTGTTCTTGGTATTGGTTTGGATGCCGGAATGATCAACAAATCACTGAATGGAAACTGGATCGCTCCTGACGGAACTTCCCGTGACGGTACCTTGGGTGGAACAGATGCAGCCATTCCATGGAGCGGAACTTCTGCGACTACCTATGACGTTGGATTCGGCTTGTATTTTACAAATGATAAATTGTACGTAGGTTTATCCTCGCTTCACCTTCCGGGTCAGGCGTTGAGTAAGAAAAAAGGTACTCCGTCACCAAGCACAAATACCAAGGATTATGACTGGACCTACGAAATGGCTCGTCACTATTACGTGATGGCCGGTTACAAGTTTAACCTGGGTACTGAATTTGACCTTACACCTTCCATTTTGGCAAAATCCGATGCTTCTTCTACACAGCTGGATTTCAACCTGTTGGCAAGATGGAACAGAATGGTGTTTGTTGGAGTATCGTATCGTTTAACAGATGCTATTCCTATCATGGTAGGAATGGAATGGCAGGGTTTCAAGCTGGGCTATTCGTACGATATGACCCTTTCGGCTATCAAGCAGCACAGCAGCGGAACACATGAACTGATGCTTGGATACTGCAAGAAGTTCACGAAACCGCCGGTAAAACAGGGGCACATGAACGTTCGATTCCTGTAAAAGTCGGATTTTTGTAACCTTGGCGTAATAATCTCGTTTAAGCTACTCTATTTGCTTCTGAAATCATCATGCTTTCCGTGTGATGATTTTCTGACAAAAAGGGGTTTAATATAAAAACAATAAATATGAAAAAGTTGCTCTTGTTAAGTTCTGTGGTGGTGCTTTTCAGTATGGCTAGCTGTACTAAGAGTACTGGGGAACTTGTAGGTGTTCACCCGCGACCGGAATGGTTCGATATCGATCCTTTCGGAATGCTGTACATCCCGATGGGTAGTTACAACATGGGTCCGGATGATGAGGATACTCCTTATGCGCACACTACGAAATCAAAAACTGTTTCTGTTCAGGCATTTTATATTGACCAGACAGAGATCTCGAATAACGAATACCGTCAGTTCGTGTATTGGGTAAGAGACTCCATTTGCCACCGTGCTTTATTTGAGGATGGAAGAGCAGAACATGGTATTGAAACGGATGATTATGATCAGCCGATCGATCCTCCTTTGGTAAACTTCGATGAAGATATCGGCTGGGATGAAACCGATGTCCGCGAAGTACTTGAATTCATGTATCTTCCTGTTGAAGAACGTTACTACAAACGCAGAGAACTTGACTCCCGTAAACTCAACTTCGAATACTACTGGATCAATCTTCGTCTTGCTGCAAATAAATCAAACCGCTTTAAGCCTTCAAAATCTCCTGATGATAAAGGCCGCGATTTTATCAATGGATACCAGTCGACCAGCGTTGGGGATAACAAAACACTCGGACACTATGATGTGAAAGACCAGGTTTCTGACGGAAGCGGAAATTACAGCACCCGCGAACAGAAGGACAAGGACAGAAGTGTGTTTATTGTAAAAGATATTATCAATGTATATCCTGATACCCTTGCCTGGGTTCATGATTTTACCTATTCGTTTAATGAGCCAATGACCAATATGTATTTCTGGCATCCGGCTTACGATGATTATCCTGTTGTAGGCGTGAGCTGGAAGCAGGCAAGATCATTCTGTATCTGGAGAACGCAGTTATTTAATAACTGGCTGTTGGGTAACGGTCAGATCTATGTGAACGATTTCCGTTTACCTACTGAATCAGAATGGGAATATGCAGCCCGCGGAGGTAATGCACTTAGCCCTTTCCCTTGGGGAGGTCCTTATATCAGAAATGCGCTCGGATGTTTCCTTGGTAACTTTAAGCCAATGCGTGGATCATATATCGATGACGGTGGTTTCCATACTGTGAAGATCGCATCTTACAACCCGAACGATTACGGCTTGTATTGCATGGCAGGAAATGCTGCTGAGTGGACCAGCAACGCATTCGATGAATCAGCTTACGACTTTGATCACGATCTTAACCCTGATTATGTTTACGAAGCACAGGACAATGAAGCGACTGTGTTAAAGCGTAAAGTGATCAGAGGCGGATCATGGAAAGATGTGGGTTATTACCTGCAGACAAGTACAAGAACTTACGAGTACCAGGACACTGCGAAATGTTACGTTGGATTCCGTTGTGTTCAGACATATCTGGGCCGTCAGCGTGGAGACGCACCAGGTGAAGGGTTTTAATAATTTGTATTCTCTAATCTAAACTAAATAGTAATTATTAACTTTTAAATTTTAAAATTATGGGTGGTAAAAAATGGAAAAGTTTCATGGCCAAATTGTACGGATTTGGTGCGGCGATCGTAATCGTTGGAGCGATGTTTAAAATCATGCACTGGCCAGGTGCTGGACCGATGCTCGTTGTTGGTCTGTCTACAGAGGCGGTAATCTTCTTTTTCTCGGCATTTGAACCACCACACGAAGAGGTGGATTGGAGCCTGGTATACCCTGAATTAGCTGGTATGCATGATGAAGATGGAGGCGAAACCAAAGCGATTGAAGAAGATAAAGGTTCCTTAACAGAACAACTGGATAATATGCTTGAAGAAGCGAAGATCGGACCCGAACTCATCCAGAGCCTCGGCGAAGGTATGCGCAGCTTAAGCGACCAGGCTGGTAAACTGAACAATATTACTGATGCATCCGTTGCAACTAATGAGTATGTGAACAGCGTACAGTCTGCAGCTAAGAATGTAGATTCCTTATCGGGTGCTTATTCAAAAGCAGCTGAATCATTAATGGGACTTGCTGTTACTAATGATGACAGCGCGAACCTGGGTGATCAGATCGTTAAAGTATCCAAGAACTTGTCGGCGCTGAATGCGTCCTATGAATTGCAATTGCAGGGCTCTAATGAGCACCTGAAGGCAACTTCTAAGTTCTACACAGGATTGGAGGATCTGATGAAGAACCTCAACGATTCAGTGGATGATACTAAACGTTACAAAGAGCAGATCGCTCAGCTTTCCAGTAACTTAGAATCACTGAACACTATCTACGGTAACATGCTTACCGCAATGAGAAAATAATTCTTCGAAAGAAGGGTTATTTTTTCTTTGATAAAGGTGATGCCTTTGTCGGTTGACCTATTAATGTAATATTAACTCTATAGAAATAAAACTAGACAATGTCAGGTGGAAAAGAAACCCCAAGGCAGAAGATGATCGGTATGATGTACCTGGTGTTAACAGCACTCTTGGCGCTTAACGTGTCCAAGGAGATTCTGAATGCCTTCGTTATCGTTGAAAATGGCTTGAATACAACCAACACAGTATTTGAAGGTAAAAACAAGGTCCTTTACGATAAGTTTGAAAAATCAATGAAGGATAATAAAGGTAAGACTGAACTTTTTTATAAGAAAGCATTAGAAGTGAAAGCAAAAGCCACCGAGCTTACCAAAATGGTGGATGATATCCGTTCAGAATTATATTTAAAGGTACAAAAGCTCCCTTCCAAGGAAGTTGCCGATACCTTTAAGCTGGCCATGCTGGATAGCAAGGATAATTATGATATCCCGACTCACTACATGCTGGGTGATAATCCGGAAGAGCCCGGACCTGAAACTCCTTCGATCAAGCTGAAAGAAGCGATTAAAAACTTTAAGGAAGAGATCTTGAAAACACCGGCAGGTTTGAAGCCGGAGCAGAAAGCAACTTATGAAAAGGAAGTGAAAAGTATCAGGCTCGGTTTGAATATCGATGATATTTATTCGACTTCTGATGAAAAAGTGGTGCACTGGGAATTCAATAACTTTGACCATACCACAATGGCAGCCGACATGTGTATCTTCGCAGGTATCAAAAATGATATCAAGAACGCGGAAAGCGATGTTGTCGGATTATTGCTTAAATCGATCTCTGCACAGGATTTTTCATTCGATGCAGTAGAAGCAAAAGTAGTTGCGCCAACCAGCTATATTATGCAGGGTGAGAAATACACTGCTGATATATTCGTGTCTGCTCACAGCTCCACTCAGAATCCTGAGGTGGTTATCGGACAGGTCGATACAAGCAATGCGAAAGCGCCAAAGATCATCGGTAATCCAACTACCGTTCCGGTTACGGGTGGTGTTGGTAAATACGAGGTTTCAACCGGGTCTGAAGGAGTCCAGGAATACAATGGTCTCATTAATGTGAAAGCTCCGGACGGAAGCATCAAATCTTATCCTTTCCATGGTGAATACATGGTAGCCCGTCCGTCAATGGCTGTATCTCCTACAAAAATGAACGTGTTCTACATTGGGGTAGAAAACCCGGTAGATATCTCTGTTGCAGGTGCGGCTCCGACTGACGTTGTTGCTACAATGGCCGGCGGAGGTGGAAGCATCGTCAACAAAGGTCAGGGTCATTACATCGTAAAAGTGACCTCTGGTAATGAATGTTCTGTGAACGTATCGATCAAAACCAAAACAGGTTCTAAATCGATGGGATCGATGAAATTCCGTGTGAAAAAAGTACCTAGCCCTCAGGCATCTTATGCAGGTGTAGTAGGTGACGGTAAAGTTTCAAAAGGTGAATTAATGAACGCAGGAGGGGTAATTCCTAAGCTGGAAGACTTCGTGTTCGACTTGAAATTCCCTGTTGTTTCCTGGAACATGTCGATCTTTGTAAACGGTGTTTACGCGGATTATACGGCACAAGGTGCAAGCGCCACAGGTCAGATGAAAGAGATCCTGGCGAAAGTAAAGCCGGGTCAGAAAGTACTGATCGAAGAAGTAAAAGTTCAGGCTCCTGATGGTGTTCGTAAGATCACCGGTTGCGTATTGAAAATCAAATAAACCAATATACGGAGGTATATCATGCAAAAGTTAAAAGTCCTTTTATTAGCGTTAGCAGCTACGACAGTAGCAGCAACCAGCTCTGCTCAGGAGGTTATCAAACCACCCAAATATCCTGACGGTGTGTATACAAAGGAAAACACACGTACCCGCAGAGCGATCCCATATCCTCACCTGCGTGAAGCAGATGTGATGTGGAGCAAGCGTGTATGGCGAGTAATTGACTTGCGCGAAAAAATGAACTTCCCGCTGTACTATCCGGATCAGCGTATCCTGGATCGTATGAGCTTGTTTGATGTTATCAAAGATGCCGCTCTGAAAGAAGGTACCATTACCTGCTTCGGAAGCCCGGCGATCGATGATGAGTTCCGATACGACATGACCAAGAGCGAGATCGAAGGACTTCTCGTAAAGTGGGACTCTACCGCACAGGCGGAAGATCCTAATAACCCGGGAACCTTTATTTCTGCCCCTACCAAAAATGAGATCACTTCATTGAACGTATGGCAGTATTGGGTAAAGGAAGACTGGTTCTTCGACAAGCAGCGTTCTGTACTTGATGTTCGTATCATCGGTCTTTGTCCGCTGATCGAAAAGAAAACAGAAACCGGTGAGTCTACAGGTTCGTCAACTCCTTTATTCTGGATCTATTTCCCTGAAGCACGTCCTGTTTTTGCGAACAAAGAAGTGTATATGCGTCACAACGATGCTGAAAGAAGAACCTTTGAGGATATTTTCTGGAAGCGGATGTTCTCTTCTTATGTACGTAAAGAAAGCAACGTTTACGACAGGGGTATTTACGAATACAAATCAGGACTTGACCTGCTCCTCGAAGCAGAACGGGTGAAGAATGATATCTTCACCTGGGAGCATGACTTGTTCCATTTCTAGATAATAAATCATATAGAAAGATCCTCTTCAGAAATGAAGGGGATTTTTTTTGAACCGGATTTAGATTATTCTTTTGCAATAAATTTTCCTTCTTGTTCGTTCTAGTGGAGAAAAGGAGGAAACCATGCAACCCTGCACTCTACGGCTCTTTTCGGGAAGAGTCCTTTTCATCACCATCCTGTTTCTTGTAATCAGCCTGCTCGGACTTGCGCAATGCCGACCGAAGAGCACTGTCCTTTCGCCTGTCGGACCGTGCAAGAACATCCGTGTTTCGAAGCCCTTTCCTGTGCCTTATCCTTATGTGCGCGAAGATAATATAATGTGGAGCAAACGTGTATGGCGTGTCCTTGATCTGCGGGAGAAGCTGAATCTTCCGATGTATTACCCGGAAGAGCCCACTGTTTGTATCATGAGCCTGTTCGACGTATTGAAATGCGCGCTGCTTAACGCAGATCTTATTGCTTATTCCAACCCGATCTTCGATGATGAATTCACCACACCCATGACGAAAGCGGAGGTGACAAATGTGCTTGTTTCCTGGGATTCCACAAACGAAGTGGAAGACGTGAACAATCCCGGTGTAATGATCAAAGCACCGGTCAAAAAGGAGATCACTGCCCGGAATATCCGCCAGTATTGGATCAAGGAGGACAGGTTCTTCGATAAAGAACGCTCGGTGATGGATTGCAGGATCGTAGGGATTTGTCCGCTAGCCGATAAAACCTCTGAAAGTGGTGATGTGGTCGGGGTCCGGCCGCTTTTCTGGATCTATTTTCCTGATGCGAGACCTTACTTGGCAAAGGCGCCGGTCTTTAATCGTAAGAACGATGCGGAATACATGAGCTATGATGAACTCTTTATGAAGCGCATGTTTGCAAGCTATGTATACAAGGCCTCAAACGTTTACAACCGGAATATTTCTGATTATAAAACGGGAATGGATGCGTTGCTCGAATCAGAGGATGTGAAGAATGAGATCTTCGAGTATGAGCATGATCTGTGGCATTATTGATGGATTTTACCACGGAGGCACTCAGATCACTCAGAAAAAACACGAAGAGATTATCTGTAAAACACGGTTCTTAGTGATCTGAGTGCCTTAGTGGTGAATCTTTTTTAGTCACACGCCCGCCGCAAAAATTTATTCAGTGGCAGCATCGCTTTCATTACTTCATTGCAGTGTTTTGTGAAATTCTTTGCAATGACATCTGCGTCCTTCAGATCATGAACAACGATAAAGCTTTTATGCCTGAGCAGCTCGATCTCCGGGTGAGTTTTATCATAGCCTTTCGGAACCGTTTTGAGCTTGTCTTCATCCGAGAGCTTCCCGAAATGTTTTTTGAAGTCCTTTGCATTCAGGATCTTTTTAAATTCTGCGGAGTTGTAATCGATCTCCTGCCGGATCGCGTTCAGTAAAGGCGTTTCCGGTTGCCACATTCCGCCGGCAATAAATGAATTTCCGCCAGGCTGTACCTGGATATAATAGCCCGCGGTAAAGGACTTTTTTCCACCCGGATTCAGAATGGCGCCGAAGTTATTTTTATACGGCGATTTATTCGCTGAAAAGCGGACGTCGCGGTTGATACGAAAAATGCAATTTTTTGCTTCCAGATGCTTGATCGCCGGATCAAATTTTGCGGCGGAGAGGATCATCTCTTCCACAAATTTCTTATACTCTGCTTTAGCGATTTCGTAGGCGGGGCGATTTTTATCAAACCATTCTTTATTGTTATTCTTTGCAAGCTTTGCAAGGAAGTCCAGTGTGGATTTTTGGATCATTATATCTTTTTGTATTCTTGGTGTAGCGCTTTTGAAACAAGGATCTGAACCGGTTTGTTCATGGTTTTGATCTATTCCGGCTCTTCTTCGAGCTCAGCTGTCATTTTTTGAACGATGCGGAAATTGGCAAGAAATTCTTTGGCGATGATCCGGAGAATCGTGTAAACAGGAACTGCAATGATCATCCCGCCTATTCCAGCCAGCGTTCCCGCGATCAGAATGACGAGGAAGATCTCGACAGGATGTGCTTTTACTATATTTGAGATGACAAGCGGTTGAAAAACAAAAGCGTCGATAAGCTGCACGACCAGGAAAACGAGTGCAACTTTATAAACGAGTGGCAGCAGCTGTGTATAAAAGTCCATTTCAAGATTCGATGTCACACCGATCAGGATTCCGAAAGCGGTCGCGATAAGCGGGCCTACATAGGGAATAACATTCATGATTCCGGCAAACATCCCGATCAGAAGAAAGTTTTTTACGCCCAGAAAGTACAATCCGATCGACGTCAGGATCGCCACGAAAAGCATATCCAGTAAGATCCCCACAAAATATTTGGTCAGCAGCCGTTTGGTATCGCGGAGAATTTCTTTTATCGCGTTAAGATGTTTGGGAGGTGTAAGGAGCAGGATCGTTTCATAGATCATGTGTTCGTCTTTCATAAAGAAAAAAGCCATGAACAGGATTGCAAATGTTCCGCCGATCAGGCTGGCAGTAAAGCTCACCATCCCCTGGGCATAGGCTGAAACCTCCTGCAGTCCGAAGAAAGAAGTCAGCTGCCCGGCAAGATATTTTTCCAGTGATTCTCCGTTCCCATAATGGATCTGGAATTTCTGAAGATCGTAGTTCAGGTTTGCCAGCGGTTGCTTGAATGCGGTTACCACTTCATTCGGATTGATCTCGCTGATGATCCGCGTTTCCTCAACGAGCAGCGGAATGAACAGAGAAACAAATATGCCTGCAAATAGTACGATCGTAGCCAGAGCCAGCAAGGAGGCGAGACTTCCGGGCAGGTGAATTTTTCTGATCCTCAATTTAGAGTAGAACCTGACGAGCGGCTGTCCGATCAGGGAAATAACGATAGCGATGCAGATATAGAGTACGATCGTTTTCAGGTACCAGGCAACGAGTGCTAGCAGTGCAACGATCAGCGCGATAAAAAAATATCTTGGTTTGTTCTGCATGTAATTGTCCCATAAAGATAAATAATTCCGGTCAGCATCCCTGATCAGTTCGTATATTTGTTGCATCGGAATATGGATTCATTAACACATATTGTGCTTGGCGCAGCCATCGGAGAAGCGGTCTTGGGAAAGAAAATCGGCCGGAAGGCAATGCTTTGGGGAGCGCTCGCGGATACGATTCCCGATTTCGACGTTTTTGCGGCTTATTGCGGCACAACGCCTGCTCAGCAGCTGCTCGTTCACCGTGGGATCACACATTCTTTTTTCTTCATTCTGATCATGTCACCGTTGCTGGGCTGGCTCTGGAGCAAATGGTTCAAAAAATCGGAAGTGCCGGTGAAAAGCTGGACCTGGTTGTTTTTCCTCGGGATGCTCACACATATTTTACTTGATTCCCTTACTTCATACGGAACCGGTTGGTTTGAACCTTTCAGTTCTTATCGCGTCAGCTTCAACACGATCTTTGTCGCCGATCCTTTTTACACATTGCCATTCCTTGTTTGTGTTTTGGTTGCACTGGTCGCGAAGAACGGTTCTCCGAAAAGGACCAGGTGGAATAAAATAGGTTTGTGGATCAGCTGTCTGTATCTCGTTTTTACGATGGTGAATAAATGGCATGTGTACAATGTAATGAAAACATCGCTGGACGAATTCCCCCGCACTCCTTATGACGATTTTACGGTGACGCCAACTGCATTGAATAATTTTTTATGGATGGGCTACACGCACGATGGATATGGAGCACAGATCGGTTACTATTCTATATTCGATAAAACAAGAGATATTCAATATGTTCATCATTCGAGGAACGATTCATTGCTGAGTCAATTTCCGGAAGATGAATCGATCCGGATCCTGAAGCAATTCTCAAAAGGACAATACCTGATGACACAGGACAGTTCCGGAGTATATTTCAATGATATCCGTTTCGGACAGATGAATGGCTGGGATGATCCGAATTCGGCTTTCCCGTTTTCGTATAAGCTTGGCAGGAATTCCGATAACAAAACGGTATTGAATCGCGGAAAATTCAAAGCTTCTTTCGGCGATGCATTCCGGTCGCTCTATAACCGGATCAAAGGACGGTAGCTACTTTTCGTACTTAACGAAGAAGTTGATCCAGATCAGCCTGGAAAGCCTATAAAATAAGGGAAGCAGGATCAGCAGCAACAAGCTGAACACTACGAGGAACGCGATCACATCCACGCTGAAGACTACGCAGAGCAGAACAAACAAGGCGATTCCAAATCCAACCGTAAGCGCATAGCTCACATAGGTCGCACCAAAATAATACCCCGGTTCTTTTCTGAAATCCTCATTGCAAAACGGGCAGCGGTCATTCATCTGGCCGAAATTCCGGCTGTAAGGATTATTATTAGTAAAGAAATTGCCCTTGTGGCAGTGCGGACATTTGTTATTCAGCACACTGTAAAGCCTTGTTTCATGGAACGACATAACGTTTTGTATTGATGACGATACAAAATTAGATAATCCCGGTGCCAGAGCTATGGTAACATTTTGTGTTTTTATGGTAATAATCGGTCGCGAAATTTCTCGGGCGTTGTATCAGTGAGCTTTTTAAAAAACTTGGTGAAATAGGAATTGTCGCTGAAATTCAGCTGTCCGCTGATTTCGCTGATCGTGAGCTCAGTGTACACCAGCAGGCGTTTTGCTTCTGCGAGCAAACGGTCCTGTCCGAGCTCTTTGGCCGAGCGGCCGAGATAATCCTGTGAGATCTTATTCAGTTGTACCGGTGAAATAGCCAGTTGACCGGCATAAAAGCCGACCGGCTGATGATCGCGATAATGCAGCTCGATGAGCTCCTCAAGGCGTGAGATCAGCCGCGGTGCTGTTGCGGGCGCGTTCCGGCTGCCGAAAATATCAGCCAGCTTAAAAAGCAGGATATCAAGGTAGGCGCGAAGGATCTTTGTGCCATGGGGACCGTTTTCCTGGCTTTCATTCAGCATAATGCGCATCAGTTCCCCAAGCATACCCGTTTCGGGGGATTTCAGCTTACCATAACTGATCTTGTTTCTTTGAGAAAAGAATGAGAACTCGCTGATGCTGCGGTTTTGCGCGTTCATGACAAAAAAAGCGGAATTGAACATCAGTACATACCCATCCGTGTTATCACTCAGGTTCCAGGCGTGCATTTCACCGGGCGACATAAAAAATACGCTTCCAGGTTCCACTTTGTAGGTGTTCAGATCGATGGTATGAATGCCTTTCCCTTTTGTAAAAAGCATGAGCATATAGAAATCGTGCCGGTGGGCATCCATTATAAACGGATGTTCTTTCCGGTGCTCCTGGAATGTTTCAATATAGAATCCCGGATCATGAACGGGTGTTTTCCGGAAATTTCCAACCGAAAGGACGGGCAGCTTTTGCTTCATTTAATGGCTAATATTGCACTAAAATAGCCATATCTGCGCGATTTTTTCGTAAATTTGCGCGCTCAATTTGAACATGGTATAATGATCTCAGTAAATTCAGTTACAGTCAGTTTTGGAGGGTATGATCTCTTTGACAATGTCAGTTTTTTAATAAATCCCAAGGACCGGATCGGTCTGGCGGGAAAGAATGGCGCCGGAAAGTCCACCATGCTTAAGCTGCTGGCCGGAGAGCAGAATCCTACCAAAGGTGAAATTTCAAAACCGAATGATTTCAGGATCGGGTATTTGCCGCAGGATATGCTGCATCAGCAAGGGAAAACAGTTTTCGGGGAGACGGAAACCGCTTACCGCGAGATCCAGGAGCTGGAAAAACGTCTGGACGTCGTAACCCACGAGCTGGAAACGCGCACAGATTACGAGAGTGATGCGTATATGAACCTGATCAATGAGCTTACGGATATTAACACGCGCCTGGATGTTATCGGTGCCGGAAATAAGGACGAAGAAATTGAGAAGATCCTGAAGGGGCTCGGTTTCGAGCGTTCGGATTTCAATCGTCCTACTTCGGAATTCAGCGGAGGCTGGAGGATGCGTATCGAGCTGGCGAAGATCCTTTTACAAAAGCCGGATATCCTGCTGCTGGATGAGCCGACGAATCACCTTGACATCGAATCGATCCAATGGCTGGAGGATTTTATGGATACGTATGCAGGATCGGTTATGTTGATCAGCCACGATAAGCAGTTTCTGGACAACGTTACTACAAGAACCATCGAGATCTCTAATAATAAGATCTACGATTATAAAACGAATTACTCCCGTTACCTCGTTCTTCGCAAAGAGCGTAGGGAACAACAGGAGAATGCAGCTAAAAACCAGCAGAAGATCATTAACCAGACGGAAGTGCTGATCGATAAATATCGTGCAAAAGCAAGTAAAGCGGCATTTGCGCAGTCGCTGATCAAAAAGCTCGACCGGATGGAAATTGTGGAAGTGGACGAAAGCGACAATGCAACAATGCATTTCCGGTTCCCGCCTCCTGCACATTCAGGAAAGATCGTACTTACAGTTGAGCATGCCGGAAAAAAATACGGTGAGAAGCAGATCTTCAAAGACGCCGGCTTTATCCTGACAAAGGGCGAAAAGATCGCATTGGTGGGAAGGAATGGTGAAGGAAAGAGTACGATGATCAAAATGATCGCGGGACTTATTGACTTTGACGGAACGGTTCAGAAAGGCCACAGCGTGAATATGGGCTATTTTGCACAGGATCAGGCGGAGCGTCTCGACAAGCAGAAGACGGTTTTCCAGACGATTGATGAACTTGCAGTAGGCGATGTCCGCAAGCAGGTGAGAACAATGCTGGGATCCTTCCTTTTCGGCGGTGAGGATATCGACAAGAAGGTAGCGGTTTTGAGCGGAGGGGAAAGAGGCCGTCTTGCGCTTTGTAAGCTTTTGCTGGAACCATACAACTTCCTGGTGCTGGATGAACCTACAAACCACCTGGACATCCGGAGTAAGGAGATTCTCAAAAAAGCGATCCTGGATTATGAAGGAACAGTCGTCATCGTTTCACACGACCGGGATTTCCTGGACGGACTCGTGAACAAAATGTACGAATTCAAAAATGGCGAGGTAAGAGAGCATCTCGGAACGATCGGTGAGTTCATGGAGAAAGTGAAGATGAATCGTCTCCAGGAAATGAATACTTCCAAAAATCCTTTTGTGAAGGCGAAAACAGAAGTGAAGGAAGAGAAACCGAAGCCGGACCCAAAGATCGAAGAGCGTGAAAAGGAGCTTAAGCAGCTGAAGAGCCAGATCTCAAAATCGGAAAAGGAAATTGAGCGGCTGGAATCGGAGATAAAGATCTTTGATGATAAGCTGGCGGATCCTTCCCAATACCAGGCGATCGTAAATGACAAGGAAGCATTCGCGAAGTATGAAGCGCTGAAAAAGCAGCTGGAAGCGGAGATGAGCAGCTGGGAGAAATTCCAGGAAAAGCTCGGCTCCTGAGCTATTGCGTTTTTGTCATCGACTCCGGCGTGCAGATAATGTAGTCGGCCAGTCCGGTCGTTTCTTTTGCCAGGGTGTCGATCCCAGCCTGCTCGGTTGAGCCGATCGTAAAAATTTTGAGAGAAGGGTTGATCTTTTTGAGATACCATTCTATTCCCTGGTGATAATTGCTGTGATAAGAACCATTGTAATGCAGCAGCGTTTTTCCTTTGCTCCAGTTCTTCATGATAAAATAGGCCATGGTTGCATCTTTGATCGCCTGCGACTTTGGAAGGTTCTCTCCGCCGTGTCCGCCGGCTGCCTCATAGATCTCTTTATAGCACTTTAAATTTCCGTCATAGTCCATCGGCAATGGACAGATCCATTTTTTCGCCTCTGTGTCGAGGCTGTCCAGCTGCTGCATTCCTTTATTGTAAACCATATTTGCATAACGGCGGGGAATATTTGCAGCAACAAAATTAAGATGATTGTCTTTTGCGAAATCGAGCAGAGGTTTATAATCAGTATGGAAGTTTGTCCAGAGCTTTATTTCATCCTTCATGGTCTTTTCCGAAACACGTCCGGCGAGATATTCATTCAATGGGATCTGATCATCTGCTTCAAACATCTCGGCGCCCAGCACAAGCTTTTCTTTTTTTGCCGAATAAAGATCTTTCGTAAGCTCCAGCTCGAGCCAATGACAGATAGGATTATCATGGAGCTCCCCGAAGAGAACAATATCGGCTTCCCTGGCACTTTTCAAAAGATTTTCATAATCGGAAATCTTCCCTTTGATATCGTAGATCACATAAGCGGGTTTGTCACCTTTAAAGGCAATAAGAACAAGGGAAATGAGCAGGAAGGAAAGGATCTTTTTCATGGAAGTTTTGTTTATCTCAAAAATAGGGAAAAACAGAGGGATCAAAAAATAAATTTGACTGGTATATAATTTATTCTATACATTTGCCCCGCAATGAAAAATAGGTTACACCTGCATCATCACCATACTTACTTAACCGGTAGGCAGGAGATGCATTGTGTAAATTAAACAGTAATCGTTTAAAATTCAGTATATCCTCAAAGGGCTTACCATACCGGTAAGCCCTTTTTGCGTTTATATACTTTTAAAAAAAATAAAAAATGAAACTAAGAATTGCTATACAGAAATCTGGTCGCCTGAATGAAGGGTCCGTTAAATTGTTGAAGGAAGCCGGGATCGAGTTTGGGAACGGACTGAATAAGCTAAAAGAAGATGCGATCAATTTTCCGATCGAAGTGCTTTTTCTTCGCGATGATGACATTCCCCAGTATGTTCAGGATGGTGTTGCCGACATCGGGATCGTTGGAGAAAATATCCTTTATGAAAAAAAGAAAAATGTTTCGGTCATTGAAAAGCTTGGATTCGGAAAATGCCGGTTATCGCTTGCCGTGGAGAAAAACGTGGAATACGGCAGCATCGCGGATTTGGAAGGAAAAAAAATCGCAACAAGCTATTCGGTGTTATTAGCCGATTTCTTAAAGGAAAAAAAGATCAATGCGGAGATCCACGAGATCAGCGGTTCAGTTGAGATCGCTCCCGGGATCGGGCTTGCGGACGCGATCTGTGATCTGGTGAGCTCAGGCAGTACGCTTCTTACTAATGGATTAAAGGAAGCGGAAGTGATCCTTCGGTCGGAGGCGGTGATGATCGCCAATTGCGAATTGGCAAAAGAGAAACAGGCGATCCTGGACAAGCTCCTGTTTCGGATCGCAGCTGTTAAGAAAGCAAAAAACAATAAGTATATTTTATTGAATGCGCCGGATGATCAGCTGGACGATATTTGCCGGATCCTTCCGGGAATGAAGAGTCCGACCATCCTGCCATTAGCAGAAAAAGGCTGGAGCTCTGTGCACAGCGTATTGAATGAAAATGAATTTTGGGAGATCATCGAGAAATTAAAGGAGTTGGGTGCGGAAGGGATCCTGGTGGTACCGATTGAAAAAATGATCTTGTAATACAACTGAAAATATAACCATGCTTCGGATAATTAAATATTCAAAAAAATCAAAGTTGGACGCTGTTCTTGCCCGTCCATCGACCGGCAATTCATCGTTAGAAGTGGTCGTGAGGAAGATCATTTCCGGCGTAGAGAAAGGCGGTGATAATGCGCTCATGCAGTTTTCAAAAAAGTTCGATGGTTTTTCCGGAGTGCTTACGGTTTCAGAAAAAGAATTTGCTGATGCTAAAAAATTTGTTCCGGTGGAATTGAAAAAGGCAATTCGTACTGCGAGAAAAAATATAGAAAAGTTTCACGCATCACAAAAGCAGAAAACGGTGGTGGTGGAAACCATTCCGGGTGTGAAATGCTGGAGACGGGCGGTAGGGATCGAATCAGTTGGATTATATATTCCCGGAGGCAGCGCTCCGTTATTGTCGACCGTATTAATGCTGGGAGTTCCGGCCAGGCTCGCAGGATGCCGGGATGTGATCTTGTGTACACCTGCAGGCAAAGATGGAAAAGTAGCGGCGGCAGTTCTTTTTGCCGCGGAATGCTGCGGAGTGAAAAAGATATTTAAAGTCGGAGGAGCACAAGCGATCGCGGCAATGGCTTTCGGCACTGAAACCATTCCAAGGGTTGCGAAGATCTTTGGTCCGGGAAATCAATATGTCACCAGTGCAAAGCAGCTTGTTAGCACCCGTGGTGTTGCGATCGATATGCCGGCCGGGCCTTCAGAACTGGCGATATTGGCTGACCGGACCTCGATACCGAAGTTTGTTGCAGCGGATCTCCTTTCACAGGCGGAGCATGGCCCGGATTCACAGGTGGTCCTGGTATCGGATGACGAGGAAATAATCCGTTCGGTAAACGCTCAGCTTGCGGAGCAAGTCCGGTTGCTTCCACGACGATCCATCGCAGAGAGAGCTTTGAAAAACAGTCGTGCGGTCCTGGTTGGTTCGATAAATTCCGGCATTGAGATCCTGAACGCGTATGCGCCAGAACACCTGATCATTGCTTGCAGAAATGCGGAAGCCATTTCCCGGAAGGTGATCAATGCGGGCTCAGTTTTTCTTGGAAATTACTCCTGCGAGAGTGCGGGAGATTATGCATCAGGAACAAATCATACGCTGCCAACGAACGGCTACGCACGAGCGTATAGCGGGGTTTCGCTGGATAGTTTTGTGAAGCAGATCACATTTCAAAAGCTTAATAAAAAAGGGTTAACACGGCTCGGCAAAACGATCCAGTTGATGGCGGAGGCGGAAGGTCTGGAAGCGCATAAAAATGCGGTTGCCATAAGATTGAAAAACGAAAAAAATAAAAACAATGTTTGAATTGAATAAAATTGTCCGGGAGAATATCAGATCTCTGACGCCCTATTCGTCGGCGCGTGACGAATACCAAGGGAAGCAGGGGATATTTCTGGATGCGAATGAAAATGCGAATGGATCGCCGCTTTCCCGGAACTACAACCGCTATCCGGATCCGATGCAGCGGCAGGCTAAGGAAAAGATCAGCCGTTTGAAAAATATTCCGGGAGAAAATATTTTTCTTGGAAATGGAAGTGATGAAGCGATCGACATTGTATTCCGGGTCTTTTGCAGGCCGGGAATCGACAACGTGATCATTTGTCCGCCGACATATGGAATGTATGAAGTCTCCGCGAACATCAACGATGTGGAAGTCCGGAAAGTACCGCTCCGTTCTGCATCTTTTCAGCTGGATCCGGATGGAATTTATAACACCGCTGATGCAAACACGAAGATCATCTTTATCTGCAGTCCGAACAATCCGACAGGAAA
This sequence comes from Bacteroidia bacterium, assembly GCA_045805205.1. Taxonomy (GTDB): domain Bacteria; phylum Bacteroidota; class Bacteroidia; order 2-12-FULL-35-15; family 2-12-FULL-35-15; genus 2-12-FULL-35-15. Next base: position 37,573 of record JBJMLR010000013.1, read on the forward strand.
TGTTATGAAGGAGGATGTAATATCTGATTTGCTTGCAAATTTTCCGGGGATCGTTGTGCTCGACGAAGCATACGCTGATTTCTCCTCGACAAGCTTTTTGAACTCGCTGAAAAAATATCCCAATTTGATAATCTTGCAGACTTTCTCAAAAGCTTGGGGAATGGCAGGTTTGCGCGTTGGGATGGCGTTTGCATCAAAGGAGATCATCGATTTCTTTAACCGGGTGAAGTCACCATACAATGTCAATTCGGTTTCCCAGGAACTTTTATGTGAAGCATTAGGGAATTCAGAGAAAGTGGAAAAGTGGATCGCTGAGATCCGGCAAGAGCGGTTGAGGCTGACAGATGAACTCTCGAAACTTCCTTTTGTAGAAAGGATCTATCCGAGCCAGGCAAATTTTATCTTGGTTAAAACAGCAGATGCCGGCGGTCTGTACAGATCCCTGATAGCGCATCAGATCATTGTAAGAGACAGAAGCAAAGTGGAATTATGTGAGGGTTGCCTGAGGATCACTATCGGGACAAAATCAGAAAACAAAAAATTGATCGAAGAATTAAAAAAATATAGAAATGAAAAAAGTATTATTTATTGATCGTGATGGAACGCTGATCTGGGAGCCACCCGATACGTTCCAGGTGGATAGCTTTGATAAATTCAGATTGCTTCCGGGAATGCTGACATCATTGGCGAAAATAGCCCGTGAGCTGGATTTTGAATTGGTGATGGTTACAAACCAGGATGGTTTAGGGACGGAAAAATATCCGGAAGAAACATTCTGGCCGGTTCAGAATATGTTAATCGAGATCCTGGCAAGTGAAGGGATAAAGTTCGATGAAGTTTGTATCGACAGATCATTTGAGTCGGAGAATAAGTCGACGCGGAAACCAGGTACGGGAATGCTTACAAAGTATCTTGGTTCGGAATACGATCTTGCGAATTCGTTCGTGATCGGAGATCGGATCACCGATGTAAAGCTGGCAAAAAATCTCGGCGCCAAAGCGATCTTTATTCGCAATTATGACAAGCTGGACGGATGGGAAAATGAAGTTCATAAAGTTGTGGACGGTTGGATGGAGATCTGTGAGCATCTGTGTTCTCCCGAGCGGAAGGCTGAGCACCGGCGAAAAACGAACGAGACAGATATAACGATAGAAATGAACCTCGATGGGAAAGGTTCTTCGGAGATCTCGACAGGTTTGGCTTTTTTCGATCACATGCTGGAGCAGATCGCAAAGCACGGAGGCATCGATTTGAAAATTACTGCGAAGGGTGATCTGCGGGTGGATGAACATCACACCATTGAAGATACCGGAATTGCGTTCGGGGAGGCGCTTTTAAAGGCGCTTGGCGACAAAAGGGGAATGCAACGATATGGATTCCTTCTTCCGATGGATGATTGTCTTGCGCAGGTTGCGCTCGATCTGGGAGGACGAAGCTGGATCGTTTGGGACGCGGAATTCCGGCGGGAGAAGATCGGCGATGTTCCGACGGAAATGTTCTTTCACTTTTTTAAATCGCTCAGCGATGCGGCGAAATGCAATCTCAATATTAAAGTAGAAGGACAAAATGAGCATCACAAGATCGAAGCGATCTTTAAAGGATTCGCGAAAGCGCTGAAGATGGCGGTTAGGATCGATAAAAATAATCTGAGCTTACCAAGTACAAAAGGAACATTATGAAAGTGGCGATAATAAAATACAATGCGGGAAATGTCCGTTCGATTGAGTTCGCTTTGAACCGGCTGGGCATTGTTCCGGTGATAACCGATGAGCCGGGAGAATTACTTTCCGCAGATAAAATTATCTTTCCGGGCGTTGGTGAAGCAGGAAGTGCAATGACCTATCTGAGAGAGAGGAAGCTTGACGAAGTGATAAGGAATTTAAGACAGCCGCTTTTGGGTATCTGTCTCGGGATGCAATTGCTTTGTGAATATTCTGAGGAAAGTGAAACAGTGTGTTTAGGTATTTTCAGACAAGCTGTAAAACGTTTCCCGGCAGGAAGGAAAGTGCCGCAGATCGGCTGGAACAGGATCAATGGACAAAGCGATCAGCTGTTTGCAGGACTGATCAAAAGCGAATACATGTATTTCGTGCATGGTTATTATGCCGGCATGTCAGAAGAAACGATCGCAACGACGGAATACGGTTTTGAATACAGCTCGGCTTTGAAAAGAAATAATTTTTATGGTGTGCAGTTTCACCCCGAAAAATCAGGAGCTTCCGGGCAGATAATTCTTGAGAACTTTTTAAAAATATGAGAATGGAAATTATTCCTGCAATAGACATCATCGATGGAAAATGTGTGCGGCTTTCGCAAGGCGATTATTCAAAGCGTACGGTTTATGACCAGGCGCCGCTGGATCTGGCCTTGCAGTATGAGGACGTTGGAATACAAAGGCTCCACCTTGTCGATCTTGATGGCGCCCGGCAGGGCAGGGTTATCAATTACAAAGTGCTTGAAAAGATCGCTGCACGTACAAAGCTGAAAATCGATTTCGGTGGCGGGATCAAAACAGGAGAGGCGATACAAAATGTATTTGATTCGGGCGCAGCAATAGCTGCAATTGGAAGTGTAGCGGTAAAAGAAAAGATGCTGTTCCAATCGTGGATAATAAAATATGGTTCCGAACGGATTTTGCCGGGTGCGGATGTAAAAGGAGAAAAGATCACTATTTCCGGCTGGTTAGAGCAGACGGATATTCTGCTCGAAGATTTTATTGCTGAAAATATGCAGGCAGGGATCACGAATATCTTTTGTACTGATGTAGCGAAAGATGGATTGCTGTCAGGCCCGTCAGTAGATCTTTACAAAGAAGTGATCCGTAAATTTCCGCAACTCAACCTCATTGCAAGCGGCGGAGTTTCGTCAGTTGCAGATCTGGATATTCTGAAGGAGATCGGTTGTTCCGGCGTTATTATCGGAAAAGCGATCTATGAGGATAGGATAAAGTTAAACGAATTGAAGAATTATTTATAATGTTAACGAAGCGAATAATTCCGTGTCTGGATATTAAGAACGGCAGAACAGTGAAGGGTGTTAATTTTGAAGACATCCGTGACGCAGGCGATCCGGTAGAGCTGGCAAAGCGCTATGCCAGTGAGGGAGCCGATGAATTGGTCTTTCTTGATATTTCCGCCACAGAAGAAAAGCGTAAGACTTTGTCGGAGCTGGTCACAAAGACCGCGTATGAGATCAATGTACCTTTTACGGTTGGAGGAGGCATTAACAGTGTTGAGGATGTTTCGGAGCTGTTGAATGCAGGGGCGGACAAGATCTCAGTGAATTCGGCAGCGGTGGATTCTCCGGACCTGATCAGCAGGTTAGCGAAGCGGTTCGGCAGCCAATGCATTGTCGTGGCCATCGATACAAAACAGATAGACGGGGAGTGGATGGTTTTTGTGAATGGCGGAAGAACGATCACAAAATTGAAAGCAGCCGACTGGGCAAAAAAAGTTGAAGAGCTGGGCGCAGGAGAAATATTACTGACTTCTATCGGAAACGACGGGACAAAAAGTGGTTTTGCGCTGGATATCACAAGAAAGATCTCGCGAAACGTAGGGATACCGGTAATTGCAAGCGGAGGAGCTGGAAGTAAAGAAGATTTTGAAAGTGTTCTTCGTGATGGAGAGGCCGATGCTGCATTGGCTGCGAGCATATTTCATTTTGGTGAGATCAGGATCCCTGAGCTAAAAGAATATTTAAAGCAACGACAAATAGCAATACGATGAAAGCACCTGATTTTTCTAAGTCGGAAAACGGACTTATTCCTGCAATTGTACAGGATGTGGATACGCAAAAAGTACTTATGCTTGGATACATGAATGAAGAAGCGTTCCGGTTGACGAATGCACTTCGGAAAGTAACTTTTTTTTCACGTTCCAGAAAACGTTTGTGGACAAAGGGAGAAGAGAGCGGAAACTTCCTTGAGTTGATCTCGATGGTTCTCGACTGTGACGGAGATACGGTTTTGGTGAAGGCGAAGCCATCAGGGCCGGTGTGTCACACGGGATCAGACACCTGCTTTTCCGAAAGCAATGAGGCTCCTTTTATAGAAGAGCTGGAACGGATCATTGCTGACCGGAAGTCCCGTCCTGCTGAAAATTCATACGTTTCAGGATTATATGCTGCCGGAATCAATAAAATAGCCCAGAAAGTCGGTGAAGAGGCGGTAGAACTGGTGATAGAAGCGAAAGACAACAATAATGAATTGTTTAAGAATGAAGCTGCTGATCTGTTGTTTCATTACCTGATTCTATTGTCAGCAAAGGGATTCCGGCTGGATGATATTATAAAAGTGTTGGCAATAAGGCACTTAAAGCCCGGGAAGTAGGTAAAAGGGCTTGTTTTTAGGCAGTTTTGAATAAAAAGTCGCTTTTTTGACCAAGATATTTAATTAAAATGCTTATAATTGGTAAAATTTTCCCAGTAAGATTATCTGTTAAAGATTAAGCTTAGATTTTTTATGGATTTAAACAAGAGCGGTTCAGCAGAAGAGACCATTTTTACTTCCAAAGTGAATGGCATTAGGGCTGCTTTTAATGGTGCGGACAAGAAGATCATTGTTTCCCACATCGGTGAGTTGGACCAGGATAAGGTCAACACGATCTCTACTCTTGTTGAAACACAAATGGAATACTTAGGCGTTAGCAAAAGTGCCATTAAAAAGATCTTTAACATTGTTATCGAGACTCTCCAGAATATTTGCATTCACGGTGAAAAAGATTTTAACGGTTACCAGATGACGTATTTCATCATCGGTAAGAATGGAAATGAATTTACGATCTATTCCGGAAATATTGTAAACAATCCGGTAGCGGAGAAGCTGAACAAGCGTCTCAACTCAATAAAATCCCTTAACGATTCCGACCTGAAGAAACAATACATGGAAGTATTGTCGAATGGCGAACTTTCTGCAAAAGGCGGTGCTGGCCTTGGTTTCCTGACAATTGCATTGAAATCCAGCAACAACATTGATTTCGATTTTGAAATGCTGAATAAAGATTATTCATTGTTCTCACTCCAGTCAAAAGTATCAGGATAACATGAAACGTATAGAAATTCAAGCTTCAAATAATACGCCTCATATCATATTTGATGCGGATAAAAACATATACCTGATCGAAGGAAAGTCGTTCCCGGAAGACAGTAAAGAGTTCTATCGTCCGATGATTGAATGGATGGAAGAATTCAAGTCGGAAAATCCCTCAGCGATAAGCATTTCATTCAATTTATTTTACCTGAGCTCCTCATCTATTATTTCTGTAAAGCAGCTGCTGATGAAAGTGGTTGACCTGAATGCTTCAGGCGCGAAAACAACGATTGTATGGAACTATGATGAGGACGATGACGATATTAAAAAGACCGGTGAGGATTATCAGAAACTTACCAAGCTTAATTTTGAATTTGTTGTGAATGATTAATTAAAATTTCGATTGAAATAAGATACCGCCGGATCAGTACCCGCGGTATTTTTTTATCCCTGTTTCCGCCTTTTTGTCTCTGGCGGTCTTATTCCGATACCATTTCCGGCTCCATATCTAATCCAAACAGCGGCATTCCGCGCTTAAAATTAACTCTATTTTAACATTTTTTGTTTTTATACATACATCAATGTATGTATATTTGTTATGTGAGAAAGACAAAAGCGGATACAGAAAAGACCATTGATTATCTGCTGGACAGTGCGATAAAGCTGTTTATCCGGCATGGATATTCTGCGGTAACGCTGGAGCAGATCGCTGCGGGGATCGGAATGACAAGAGGTGCTTTTTATCATCATTTTTCTTCCAAGGAGGATATTCTTAATGCATTGATAAAAAGGGAGCGGAATTCTTTTGAGGGAAAGCTTGGAGAGTTATTCCTCGTTAAGTCAGAGCCGGAGAAGAAACTCAGACTGATCCTCGATCATATTGTAAATAATTTTTTTGACAATAAACGATTCAACCGGTTCATACAGTTCACCTGGTTTAAGATCGAAAGCAGTCTCATTGAAAATAAATTTTTTTATCAGGGAGCGACAAATGAGCGGCTTGTCGTTGAGATCGAAAAGATCATCAGAAATGGACAGCGATCCGGTGCGTTCGGGAAACGTGTTTCCGCAAAAATATCGGCTCTTGGCATTACGACCGGTATCCTGGGAATGTATAGACTGTATTTTCAGTCAAGATCTCAGATGACTAAAAAGAATGCATTGAAAATGATGAGGAATTATATAGAGGATATCAGTCAGTAGATATTGCCGGTAAATTTTTGTAGCATTTAGTTTATCTGCAAGGACTCCGTCACCCGGTGCAAAGGGGGCGGAGTTTTTTATTTGAATTCCGTTTTATTATCCGGTAGTTACACGGATAAATTCGGATTGGCTTCCATTTTTAGTATTTTTACAGCATGATTCACAAGAACCCGGATATTGACCTGCGGCCTATTATCGATGAGCTTCGACAGTTCGATGTTTCAGAGGAGCCGGAGTTCAGGCTGTTCCTGGACAAAGCTGCAGAACAGATCCGCGAGGCGGGAGATGCCGTTTCTGACGGCCGTCTTCAGGGTAACATTAGCGATAAAGTAGTTGTCGATAAGCTGGATGTTGTCCGGTCGCAGATCCGCGAGCTAAGGCTGCTGCTTAATAAGATGGATCATTCCGGTGATATTTCCGATCGCCTTACCAATGCCCTGGATGGGCTGGAGGAGGAATTGAAGAGAGAAAAATAATATCGTTTAGTCTTCCCCGGTATCATCGATCTTTTGCATCAGCTCAATTGTGTGGAATATTCCCGCAACGAGGTTCTGATAATGGGTAATGTCATTGTATTTAAGCACCCTGTTTTTTCTGTCCTTCAGCCACTTTTGTGCCGGCTGATATCCACCGATATAAAAGTTCCACACTTCTGCAGGTACACCTTCAAAAAATTGTACATCATTTAAGTATACGCGATTTCCGCTGAGAATAATTTTTTCTACGAGGTTTGAGCCGGGTTCGGGATAACTGGTGATTCCTTCAAGTGCATTATCGGAGCTATGCAAATGAGTTTTTCTTAACTGACCACCGAGCTCGACCAATGACCAAAATCTTTCGGGAGTCTGTGGAAAGGGAATTTCGGGAAAGTTTATTTTTAGCTTGTCCTTGTTTTTCTCCCGGTAGCGATTGCTGTGTAGTATGGCATAAACATAATCGAACACATCGATTGGGGAGAATGTATGTGCGCTTTCCTGCTTTTCGGATACAAATTCAAGATTTAACATACCGGAAATTTTCCCGATGATCTCCGGATCGAGATTAGGCTGTCTTTTCTGATCCCCGATGGATTGCTGGCTTGCGTCGGGATAGACATAAAGCGGACAAACCAGTCCGCCGCCTCGATAGAACAGGTTCAGGTCCGAGATCGTATTTTGAGCATAGATTAAATTCCATGAAGTGTCGCCTGCAGCTTGCCCTTGTCGGCCTACAGTAAGACTGATGTTTTCGCGGAGCATGTGATTCTGCACTTTTTCGCGCGTCCAATCTACCAGGAGCTTCGTATAGCATAAATACTGCTTATCGAAAGGACGATAGGAGTATTCTTTAATGCAGGTTCTGAAATCGGCTTTCTGAAGCTTCGCGCGGACATCCGTTAATTTCCAGCCCCTGGTATCCCCTTTTTTATATTTTTTTCCGGTTGAACCCTGGAAAAATAGATTCCTTATTTCATCATCTGTTTTTTGCGGATCAATAAAGTTATCCAGTCTTCTTTCAAGCTCTTCTTTATTCGGATCGACCACCAGGAAATCGCGGGACGTCTGGATCCCACTGGTGCTTTCAATAAATAATTTTTCGATCTGGAAGCTTTCTACGTCGGCGCTGTCAGTGCCAACGGGTTTGAAAAGAAAAAAAGGTGCAGTCGGATTGATTTTCTGAAATGGAATACTTGTAAGAGAGTTCTGTAGCAGAAAATTATATTTAGCCTGTCTTTTTCCATACAGATCAAAATGATAGACCTCTGCAAATTCACGATCTGATTTATTTTCTGTCTTTATAAAAATATTTATCGTAACACCCTGCATGATGTCGAAAACATTTTCGTCGGCGGTTCCGTCAGGTGCTTTCTCTTTTCTTTTGGAGTTGCCATGCAGATCAATGATGTAGATCTTGTCGAATTTTTTCAAGAGGTTCCAGCGCATGGCTTTGAAAGTGGCATTATCGAGATAACCGTGAGGATTGATGTATGCGAGTATGCCGGAGCCTTTTTTCTCAATGTAATGCTGGCCGTACCGGATAAATTTAACATAGTCATCATTCAGCCAATGTTTCTTTTCTTTAAAATGTATGCCGTCGATGTACTTATAACTTTCCAGCAGTTCGGTGATCCATTTATTGCTGTTGGCGGAAACTCCGCTGTATGGCGGATTTCCGATGATGCACATGACGGGAGTGTCCCTTTTGATGTGATTGGCTTCATTGGCTTCGGAGCTGAGCCAGCTTGCGAAGAGTGTTCCTGTATCCGGATGATGTTCCTCCAGGGAATTGGTCAGATAGATCCGGAACCGGTTCTGATCCGTTTTTGCTTTATATCCTGTATCCGTTAGCAGCAGATCGAGCTTGAGATGAGCCATTGCGTAGCTGGCCATCAGTAATTCAAATCCGTTCAATCTCGGCACCAGGTGTTCCTCTACATATTGGTTCCAGAGTCCGCGTTGCTGTCCGAAGCTGTTGTAGATATTTTTCAGAACTTCTGCAAGAAAGGTTCCCGTTCCGGCAGCAGGATCGAGGATCTGGACCTTATGAACTTCCTCTTCGGTGAAACGTTCTTTTACCTTCGAGCGTTTGTCGCTGGTATTTTTCGTGAATACCTGTCGCTGGATCTTTGTTTTCGAAGTGCTAGCCAGGCCTTCTTTCAGCAGAAAGTCTGATTTTAACACATCATCAACCGCTCTTACGATGAAATTTACGACCGGTTCCGGAGTATACCAAACACCTCTTGACTTGCGGAGAGCGGGGTCATACTCTGACAGGAAGGTTTCATAAAAATGAATGATAGGATCATTGGTGCTGGTTGTACGGCCGAAGCTTTTCAGGATCTCCGCAACATCCGTCGCCCGGAAAATGTCTGCAAGACTGTCAACTATCCAGGTAATACGGATATCGAGATCGTATCCGGCGATATACTGGAAAAATTTTCTCAAAAACGGATTGCTCGGGGGAATCAGCTCAGCAGCTTCCTGCCTGCTGAATGTATTGAGTGATTTGTCGTGAAGCCGGGCGGCAAACATTCCATAGGCGATTGTTTGGGCATAGATATCAGAAAACTCTTTGATCGTGATGTCATGGATCAGATTCTCCTGGAATGTGAAGTATTGTGCCTGCAGTTGGGTGTTCGAATTTTCAGTGGAATTTTTATCTTCCATCAAAGCATTTTCAATTACCAGGGAAAGCATCTTCGCTTTGCCGGCCATCATTTCTGCCAGTTGTCTGCTGTTCTTTATCGATTGCGTTACCTGGAGAGAAAAATCCCGGATGAGATTCTTGAATTTTTCGAAATTTTCTGTCTTCCCCTGGATCTCACTCTCAAATAAAGCGGTTCCGCCTTTCGAAATATTTTCAGCGAGCTGACCGATTTCAACGGAAGTAAGCAGCTCTCCGTTCCGGTAAAAATGGAAATCGATATAATCTGTAAAAATGATATTATCCAGGGAGCCTTTGTACCGGTCAAACTGGAGCTTGTGTCCGTTTTTGTTTTTTCCGTCCAGGTCAGGATCACCGATATTCTTGGCTTCGATATACCCGATCGGAATATCATTTCTTGTCAGAATATAATCCGGCGCCCCGCATCGGATCCTTGCCGGCTCATTTGTAACCATAACGTCCGAAAGGATTGATTTCAAAAGCGATTGCAGGTATCCGCGATAGCTATGCTCGGTTGCTCTGCCGGTTCGGAATTCTTTATTTATCTCAGCGATATATTCCTCAATTGACATTCTGCTAGCGGTTTCTTCAAATGTATTAAAATATAATACAATCTGTATTAATATACATTACAAAGTTATTACCGGCTAATACTCGGAAAATCAGACTTTTGTTTTATGGCGAAAATCCACATCGGGAACAAGATCAAAGCGGTATTAGAGAACTCAGGTATGTCGGCTGTCGATTTTGCCAAGCGGATAAACCGGACGAGGGATGTGGCATATAAAATTTTCGCCAGAGAGTCGGTGGACTCAAATATGCTCCAGAGAATTTCCCTTGTTCTTGAACATGACTTCTTCAGTTATTACAGTGAATCATTGCCAATCGTGAAGGACTCCGCAAAGATCGGCTATGTTAAAAAGGCAGATCTGATCGCTTCGATGACCGAGGATATGAAGATAATGCGCAGGAGAATGGCTGAGCTGGAGGAGAAATATGAAACGCTTCAGAAGCTTGCCCGCCTCCAGGAAGAAAAGATCAAAAAGCAGGAAAAGAAGGGAAAAAAGTGATTAGCGAAAGCTCAGTCCGTCTAATTATTATATCCGAAGCGCTTTAACTGGGTATCGTTGTCCCGCCAGTCTTTATTGACCTTTACAAACAACTCAAGGAAGATCTGTTTCTGAAAGAATTCTTCGAGGTCCTTTCTCGCTTCAACACCGACTCTCTTCAGTGCTTTTCCCTGATGACCAATAATGATACCTTTTTGAGAGTCGCGGACAACGATGATCTCCGCCCTGATTTTGATGATCTTTTCTTCATCTTTGAATGATTCTACAACCACTTCAACAGAATAAGGAATTTCTTTTTTATAATTCATCAGGATCTTTTCCCGGATGATCTCGGAAACGAAGAATTTTTCGGGTTTGTCTGTCAGCTGGTCTTTATCGTAAAATCCAGGGCTTTCAGGAAGATTTGCAAGGATGCGATTGAAAACATAATCGGTATTGAATTTTTCGAGTGCAGAAACAGGAATGACTTCTGCTTTTGGAACTTCATTCTTCCAGTATTGTACTTTTTCCTCAAGTTGTTCCTGTGTCTTAGCGAGGTCTACTTTATTGACGAGCAGCAATACTTTCGCGGTGGTGTTCTTGATCTTATTCAATATTTTCTCTTCGATCCGGATATCTTCATAAATATCCGTGACAAATAAAATAACATCCGCGTCTGTAAGAGCAGTATTGACGAAATCCATCATGGATTCCTGGAGCTTGTAATTTGGTTTCAGCACGCCCGGAGTGTCTGAATATACGATCTGGAAATCCTCTCCGCTCACAATTCCCATAATCCTGTGGCGGGTTGTTTGTGCTTTTGAGGTAATGATCGACAGCCGCTCACCAACCAGGACATTCATCAGGGTTGACTTTCCGACATTCGGGGAGCCAATGATATTCACGAAACCCGCTTTGTGAGCCATTTTTAAAAATTGTTAATAAGATATTTGGACTACAAAGAAACAAAATATATCTTTGCACCGCAATTACGAAAGGATTTAAGCCTTTTGGTTCTTCAGATAGATATTTCAGAAGATATATTGTGGGTTGGGTCCGTCAGTTGACGGATCGTAGAGCTCAAATCCGCCAGTTGGCGGACATCGGTTCGGAAGTTCTTTAAAAAATATATTGCGGGGTGGATCTGTCAGTTGACGGATCGTTGGACTCAAATCCGCCAGTTGGCGGACATTGGTTCGGAAGTTCTTTAAAAAATATATTGCGGGGTGGATCTGTCAGTTGACGGATCGTTGGACTCAAATCCGCCAGTTGGCGGACATCGGTTCGGAAGTTCTTTAAAAAATATATTGCGGGGTGGAGCAGTTGGTAGCTCGTTGGGCTCATAACCCAAAGGTCATCGGTTCGAGTCCGGTCCCCGCTACTATAAGCCGATTCTAAAAGGATCGGCTTTTTTTATGTTTAAAGTTTACGTATTACACTCTCTTTCTTCGGACCGGATTTATGTTGGATACACTTCCGATCTGGAATCCAGATTGAAATCCCACAATCATCTTGCGAACTGCTGGATGATCAGCTGAAGCGCTTCGGCTAGGATCAGTAAAAATAGTTTCTTCTTCGTATTTCCCACACCGGAAAAATTTCCGCACAATTCTGTGCCTGTTTTTATGCTTCACGCTGGTTAAGAGCTTTATCCCGTTCCCAATTTTTGCTGGTATCTCTTTTTTGTTTTTGGGAGAACTATAAATTTTTTTACTAATCCATAAAATAAAAAAGATGATGAGAAATTCTGGGTACAACGGATCAGGCCGCAGCGGAGGCCGTGGATTCGCTTCAATGAGCCGCGAGCAGCAAAGACGTATCGCTGCAAAAGGAGGACGCAATTCACATGGCGGACGTGGAAACAATGATGACTACCGCTACAGCTCTGACGGCGAAGGCCGCGGTTGGAGTGGCGATTCTGAAGGCCACTCGGAAGCTGCTGAAAGAGGCTGGCGCAATCGCCGTGGCGGAATGAGCGGAAGCTCCCGTTACGAAGACGATGGTTACGGTGAAGGTCGCGGTCATGGTCGCGGAGGCTGGTTCGGCGACTCTGAAGGTCATGCTGAAGCAGCTGAAAGAGGCTGGGAAGATCGTCGTGGCGGCGGACGTCGCTCACGTGGTGGATACGGCGATGACGGATACGAAAATGAAGGTCGCGGCCAGGGGCATGGCGGCTGGTTCGGCGATTCCGAAGGGCATGCTGAGGCAGCTGAACGCGGCTGGGAAAACCGCAGAGGCGGTGGACGTCGCGGCGGATACGAAAGCGACGGATATGAAAGAGATGAACGTGGTCAGGGTCAGGGCCGTGGTGGCTGGTTCGGAGATTCCGAAGGACATGCTGAAGCAGCGGAACGCGGTTGGGAAAATCGCAGAGGCGGTGGACGCCGTTCACGCAGCCGCTATGAAAGCGACGGAGAAGAAGGACAAGGACGCGGCCACGGAAGAGGCGGCTGGTTCGGTGATGAAGAAGAGCATGCAGAAGCGGCAGAACAAGGTTGGGAAAACCGCCGCGGACGTTACTAAATAATTGAACAGAAATGGGGGCGAAAGCCCCCGTTTTATGTCTTGCAGCATTCGGTACGCGGCTTCCGAATGAATTATTATGCTACCTTTGCAGCCTCATGGCAAATATTGTAGCAATCGTAGGGCGCCCGAATGTGGGTAAATCAACACTTTTTAACCGTCTGACGGATAGCAGAAAGGCGATCGTAGATGCGGAAGCAGGTGTTACCCGCGATCGTCATTATGGTAAATCCGACTGGAACGGGATCGAATTTTCCGTTATCGATACCGGCGGTTATGTGAAAGGTTCCGATGACGTATTTGAAGCAGAGATCCGCAAGCAGGTGCAGCTCGCGATCGATGAAGCCAATGCCATTCTTTTTGTCGTCGATGTGTCGGAAGGAATTACCGATGACGATAAAGTAGTTGCGAATATTCTTCGCAAAGGAAAAAAGAAAGTATTTGTCGTTTCCAATAAAGTTGATAATGCCGTCCGCCAGGGTTTATCCGGTGAATTCTATGCGCTGGGACTTGGCGAAGTATACAGCGTTTCAGCGATCAGCGGAAGCGGTACCGGTGATCTCCTCGATGAAGTAGTAAAGGAGTTTGATAAAGATGCTGTTGAAGAAGAGCTCGATATCCCGAAATTTGCAATTGTCGGCCGCCCGAACGTTGGAAAATCCTCCATGGTGAACGCCCTGATGGGTAAAGAGCGGAACATTGTTACTCCGATCGCGGGAACTACACGTGATTCCGTGAATACGCGGTATACTGCATTCGGTCACGATTTCCTGCTGATCGATACTGCGGGGATCCGTAAAAAATCAAAAGTGGAGGAGGACCTGGAGTTTTATTCTGTAATGCGCTCCATTCGCGCCATTGAAGATTGCGACGTTGTTATTTTACTTTTGGATGCAACATTGGGACTGGAATCCCAGGATCTGAATATTTTTCATCTTGCGGAGAGGAACCGGAAGGGAATCGTTGTTGTCGTAAATAAATGGGACCTCGTTGAAAAGAACACCAATTCCACAAAAGAGTACGAAGAAAAGATCCGCGAAAAAACAGCTCCCTTCAGAGACGTGCCGATCATTTTTACTTCCGCGCTTACGAAGCAGCGTATTCTGAAGGCGATTGAAACTGCTGAGGTCGTTTATGCCAACCGTATCAAAACGATCAAAACACGTCAGCTGAATGATGTAATGCTGCCGATCATCGAAAATTCACCTCCCCCTGCTATAAAAGGGAAGTATGTGAAAGTTAAATTCATCAACCAACTACCGACACATGCCCCGACATTTGCATTCTATTGCAACCTGCCGCAGTATGTTGCCGAAAATTACATTCGTTTCCTGGAGAACCGCTTACGTGAGAATTTTGATTTCACCGGTGTTCCGATCCAGATCTTCATGCGCAAGAAGTGATCGGATCAGTTCGACAGTAGCGCGTTCTCCGTTTTAAGATCTTCTTCCTTTGCCGGTGAATTATTTTCTCAGGCCCCGGTCATATGCCATCTTCATGTATTTCTTCACTTCTGCATTCAGATCTTCTTTTCTGTAAATGCGACAATGATGGTTCCAGCTATTTTCGCCGGGCAGTTGTGCAACTTTTATGAAACAAAGGTTATCGTGGAAAGGCTCGCTGAATTGAAAGACAAAGTGAATGAAATCTTTACCCAGCTGGTTGATAGAACAGAATCGTGTGTGCTTTGCCAGTGCGATCCTCGACTTGGCAGGATGAAGGACGAAATCGCCGATCTTACTGTATTCGTTCAGGAAATGTTCATAAAGCGCGAGTGTGTGTTCCGATTTTCCTCTCAGAAAATCATCCAGCGTTTTGTCATTGCAGGAATGCTTTTGCTCTTTGTGCAGGAACTTTTGTTTGCAATTCGGACAGGTCCACATGTTTTGTTAAACTAATATTCTATCACCCAGTTACCTAGTCACCTGGTTACCTAATCACCTAGTTACCTAATCACCCAGTCACCTGGTTACCTAATCACTTAATCACTTCCTCGCTTCTTTTTTTAAAATCCAGATCGATGCGCAGTTCAAAATTGATCACATGGCGATATTTTTCATCGGTTTCAAATGAAGCAAGGGCCGGACGATACATTCCCGCAACCGAATAGTGTTTATTGAACCGGTATTCAAGTCCGGCAGAAAGCCCTAACGTTTGATCGGATTTTTTATAGCTGCTTACAGATGCGATCGTACTCGTCAGATGAAAAGCATAGTTTGTAAAATTGAATCCGCCAACGATCCCGAAATCACCATACACCGTCCGGTGCCAGCTAAGTTCAAAAATGGAAGTGCCGATACTGGTAGCGATATCTTTTTTTGAATAGTTGATCGCCGCAGCAGGTGAATCGAGGTCCTCGCTGGTGCTGCAATTGAAGGAAACCTTATTTGGTCCTGTTTTGTAGTACAGTGAAAGTCCAATGCCGAAAAAACCGAATTTTCTTGCGGAGGTATTTTTGTAGTAGTCTACGTAGCGGTAGTAATTGACCCAGGGAAAAGAGAACGTCACACCCGCGGTATTCCGGAGCACAGGAGCTTCCGTCTGCCCCGTTGCGGGGAAACTTAATGAAAACGCAAGCAAGACAATGATAAAGGTCTTCATGGTTCCGGTTTTAACAAAAACGCCTCGTCCTTAAAAGAACGAGGCGTATGTTACTTTCGTGTGATGTTATTTCAACTTGAATGCCGCTTTTACTTTTGCAACATAATCCAGCTTCTCCCAGGTAAAAAGTTCCACTTTCATTGTCTTTACCTTACCGTCAGGAGATTTGAACGTCTTCGTAACCGTTTCGTTCTTTCGTCCCATATGGCCATACGCTGCGGTTTCGCCATACATCGGTGTGCGCAGCTTGAAACGCTGCTCGATAAAATAAGGGCGCATGTCAAATACACTTTCAACTACTTTCGCGATCTGTCCGTCTGTCATCTTTACTTTTGCAGTTCCATTGGTATCGACAAAAATTCCCATCGGCTTTGCAACACCGATCGCATAGGAAACCTGCACCAGCACTTCGGAGCATACTCCCGCAGCAACGAGGTTTTTTGCAATATGGCGGGTTGCATATGCTGCCGAACGATCCACCTTCGACGGATCTTTTCCTGAAAATGCTCCTCCTCCGTGTGCACCTTTTCCGCCATACGTGTCAACGATAATTTTGCGTCCTGTCAACCCGGTATCACCGTGCGGTCCGCCGATCACAAACTTTCCGGTTGGATTAATGTGATAGCTGATCTTTTCATTGAACAAATGCGCATATTTCGGATATTTCTTTTTCACTCTCGGGATCAGGATTTCAATGATATCCTTTTTGATCTTCGCCAGCATTTTCGACTCGGAATCAAAATCATCATGCTGCGTGGAAACTACGATTGCATCGATCCTTACCGGAACATTGTTGTCATTATATTCCAGTGTAACCTGGGATTTTGCATCCGGACGAAGGTATTTGATCTCTTTGTTCTCTCTGCGCAAAGCGGCAAGCTCAAGCAGGATGCCGTGAGCAAGATCAAGCGCGAGCGGCATGTAATTCGCAGTTTCGTTGGTTGCATAACCAAACATCATTCCCTGGTCACCGGCTCCCTGATCCTCTTTCTTCTTACGATCAACACCCTGGTTGATGTCTGAAGATTGTTCATGGATGGCAGAAAGGATCCCGCAGGAATTTGCTTCGAACATATATTCACTCTTGGTGTAGCCGATCTTTCGGATCACCTCGCGCGCGATCTCCTGAACATCCAGGTAGGCTTTTGATTTGACTTCTCCCGCAAGGATAACTTGTCCCGTTGTTACAAGCGTTTCACAAGCTACTTTTGAATCCGGATCAAAAGCCAGAAAATTATCGATCAGCGCATCGGAGATCTGATCCGCTACTTTGTCCGGGTGTCCTTCCGAAACCGATTCAGATGTAAATAAATATCCCATTGAAAAATGATGTGTTAAGTTGTGTTTTTATTTTTAGTGAGCGCTAAAATACAATTTATTAAGGAAAGGAGAAAGGAAAAAAGCAGAAGGTGGAAGATGCCATCCCCCAAGGGAAAGGATACCTTCCGGACCTTTAAATGCTTAATGATAAATCTTACCAGATCTTCACGCGAACTGCCGGATCTCTCCACATCTTGTCACCTTTTTTGATATTAAAGGCTGTGTAGAATTCATCGATGTCCGAGAGCGGGCCGTTGATCCGGAATTCCGCAGGTGAGTGAACATCACTCATGATCTGCTTTGCCAGCGATGCATCCCGGATGTTCACCATCCACGCATATGCATAGGAGAGGAAATAGCGCTGGTCGGATGTATACCCGTTGATCAGCTCTGTGGACTGTCCCTGCGGCGTTTTCTTGAATGCTTCATAGCCCATGATCACACCACCCAGGTCGGCAATGTTTTCGCCCTGTGTATTTTCACCGCGTACATGCATGCTGTCCAGCACCACATATTCGTTGAACTGTTCAACGATCAGCTTTGTCTTCGCTACAAATTTTTCACGGTCCTCTTTTGTCCACCAGTCTGAAAGATTGCCATTTTCGTCATAAAGACTTCCCTGGTCATCAAATCCGTGTGTGATCTCATGTCCGAAAGTGGAGCCGCCGATGATACCATACAGAACAGCATCATCCGGCATTCGTCCTTCAAAGCCCGGAACAATTATATTGCATGCCGGCACGACGATCTCATTCATTGTCGGATCGTAATACGCGTTGTATGTTTGCGGATACATATCCCACTCATCCTTATTTACAGGCTTACCATATTTGCCAAGCATAAAATTATAGTTCCAGATGCTGACGCTGATCGCATTTTCAACATAGCTGCTGCGTGAGATCTCCAGTGAGCTCATGTCTTTCCACTTGTCAGGATATCCGACCTTCATATTAAGCTTCGCAAGCTTGCTCAGCGATTTTTGTTTGGTCGCTTCACTCATCCAGTCGAGCTTTTTAATATGCTCGCCATAAACCGTACGGATATTATTGCCGATCTCCAGTAATTTTTCTTTTGTGCCTTTTGGCAGATAATCGCCAACATACACCTGCCCGATCAGCTCCCCAAGAGAATTATCAGTGATCTCAACGACCGACTTCCATCTTGGCTTCTGCTCTTTCACGCCTTCGAGCACGGTTGAGTAAAAATTAAAGTCCTCATCGCGGATCGATTTGTTCAGGTAATCGGCATAACGGTTAAGCACCGTCCATTTAAGATATGGCTTCCAGAAAACCGGGTTATCCCTGATTTCAAATTCAAGGGCTTTGAAGAATTCCGGTTGTCCGACGACCACCGAATCCACATTTTTTAAACCGAGATCAACCATCATCTCTTCCCACTTAATGGAAGGTGCGAGCTTATCGGCTGCAGCAAGGTTCATTTTATTGTAATTCCTGTATGGATCCCGCAGGTCTTCCATTTTCCTGCTGGATTTGGCTAGGTTCGTTTCGATGGTGATCGCCATGCCTGCATCCATGATCGCTGTCTTTTCATCTTCGCCGATCAGGCGGAACATGGTCGCAACATGCTTTCTGTATTCGTCACGAATGTTCTTTGTCCGCTCATCCGTATTGAAATAATAGTCCCTGTCAGGAAGTCCGAGCCTTGGCTGTGTCAGGTAAACGCTGTATTGCGAACTTTTCTTTTCATCACGGGTAACCTGGAATCCAAAGGTGCTTGGAATTCCCTGCGTATATAAATTCGTAATGCTGTGAAGCACATCCGCGCTTGATCTGATCGCATCGATCCGGTCAAACAAGGCTTTCAGAGGAGTGGTCCCCACCTTCTCAATGTTCGCCGTATCCATTCCGCTGAAATACAGGTCGCCGATCTTCTGCTTGTTGCTGCCTTTTTCTGCTTTCGCATCGGTTGCCGACGATTCGCAGATCTTCTTTACCGCTTCGTTGATGGTATCCTGGATCGTACGGAAAATACCATTGCTTTTTTCGGTTGAAGGAATCGGATGCGCTTTGAACCAGGAATTATTTGCAAACTTAAAGAAGTTTTCTCCGGGTGAAATGCTGGAGTCGATGTGTGTGGTGATGGGATCAGTAAATGTGTCGGTATTTTTTTTCTCTTCCTGGTTTCCGCAGGAGGCCATCATGATCGTTATTGTTGCCAAGAGTAGTGACTGTTTTAACATGCAGTTTTATTTTGTTAAATGTTTGAATACATCTTCCAGGCGCTGTTCTTCTTTATTAAGTGTAAGTACAGCGAGCCCGTTTTGAACGGCGAATTGAAATATGTCCGGACGAATATCTTTATCGGTGTGTGCTTCGATCTGCCATTTATTCAGCGACAGACTTTTTACATCGTGCACACCGCTGATCTTTTTCAGCGTGCCGGCAGCAACTTCCTTGTCGAACTCCACCGTGATGATCTGCTTATTTTTGTTAGTTGTTTTCTGAAGTATCGAAGTTTCTTCATCCGCCACGATCCGGCCATTGTTGATGATGATCACCTTGTCGCATACCGCTTCCACTTCCTGCATGATATGGGTGGACAGCATTACTGTCTTTTGCTTTCCTACTTTTTTGATCAGGTTGCGGATCTCCTCAAGCTGGTTGGGATCCAGACCGGTTGTCGGCTCATCCAGGATCAGTACCTGCGGATCGTGGATCAGTGCCTGTGCCAGTCCCACCCGCTGACGATACCCTTTCGATAATGCACCGATCTTTTTTTTCTGCTCGATCTGCAGACCCGTCATTTCGATCATGTCGGCAATCCGCGCCTTAACATTTTTCAGCTGATGTAAACCCGCAATGAACTCCAGGTATTCTTTAACGTACATGTCAAGATAAAGCGGGTTGTGTTCGGGAAGGTAACCGACATTTTTTCTGACATCAAGACTTTGCTCGTTGACGTCAAATCCGCAAACGGTGGCAGTTCCCGACGTCTGCGGAATAAAACAGGTCAGTACCTTCATCATCGTCGACTTACCGGCTCCGTTCGGTCCGAGAAAGCCGACAACCTCCCCGGTTTTTATCTCGAATGAAACATCGTTCAACGCGTTCTGTGTTCCATACGTTTTTGTGATATTATTTACCTTGATAGACATTTTAAATCCGTTTTTTAATGATCAGAAAAATGAAAAATATCCTCCTGCCGGGTTCCCGCCGCTCCATTTCTCCATTTAATTCATCAGGCCTAAATTAGCTATTTTCCTGCATTTAAGCGCCCTGTTTATGAACAATTTGATAAATTTGACAATTCAAATGGTAAACGGTAAAACAGCATGATCGGAGTAGTTGTGAAATCAACGGGAAGTTGGTATAGTGTGCTTACGGACGAAGGTATACTGATGGATTGCCGGATCAAAGGAGTTTTCCGCATCAAAGGAATAAAAAGCACAAATCCGGTCGCGGTTGGCGATAAGGTAAAGCTGGAAGCCGAAAGCGACGGCAATGGAATGATCGTCGGGATCGAGGAGCGAAAAAATTACATCATCCGGAAGTCGATTAACCTCTCTAAGCAGTCGCACATCATCGCTGCGAACATGGACCAGGCATTGCTGGTTGCAACGCTCGCATTTCCGCGTACTTCAGCAGGTTTTATCGATCGTTTTCTTCTTACCGCTGAAGCCTATCACATTCCGGCAATGCTCGTTTTTAATAAGACGGATCTCGTTGAGGGCGATCCCGGACAAGCAAAAGAGCTTGATGAATTCATTGCCATTTATGAAAAGATCGGCTACAGGTGTTTAAAGGTTTCCCGCGAAAAAAAGGCGGGGATCGATTTACTGAGAAGCATCACAAAAAGTAAAACGACACTGATCGCCGGCCATTCGGGTGTTGGCAAATCAACCCTGGTAAATGCCATGGATAATAAGCTGGATCTGAAGGTCGGGGAAATCTCCTCGGCGCATTCAAAAGGAAAGCACACCACTACTTTTGCTGAAATGCATCCTCTTTCCTACGGCGGCTTCATTATAGACACTCCGGGGATCAAGGAGCTGGGGCTTGTCGACATGGAGAAGGAAGAGATCACCGATTACTTTCCGGAAATGCGGGCAATAAAAAACCAATGCAAATTCAATAATTGCCTTCATGTGAATGAACCGAAATGTGCGGTGATCGCGGCAGTTGAAAAGGGTGAGATCGCACTGTCAAGATACAGCAGCTATCTCGGGATCGTGAATGGTGAAGAGCTTGTAACGGAATACTAATTTAATGACAGAGAAAGGGAAAGCCGTTGTGCGTTCAGCAGCCTTTGCGGTTTGATTTTTTATGAAAACAGTAATTCAACGTGTTACAAATGCATCAGTAGCGATTGACGGATCGGTCAGCGGTTCCATCGGAAGGGGTTTGATGGTACTCCTCGGAATTGAAGAATCCGATTCGCAGGAAGACCTTGAATGGCTGAGCGGAAAGATCGTAAATCTCCGGATCTTTAATGATGCAGAGGGTGTTATGAATGTTTCTGTGAAAGACTGCGGCAGCGATATACTTTTAATTTCCCAGTTCACATTACACGCTTCTACAAAAAAAGGAAATCGGCCTTCTTATATCAAAGCTGCGAAACCGGAAATCTCCATTCCGCTTTATGAAAAGATGATCGTTCAGCTGGAAAAAGACCTTGGAAAAAAAATTCAGACGGGAATATTCGGCGCAGATATGAAAGTAAGCCTGGTCAATGACGGACCGGTAACGATTGTTATCGATAGCAAAAACAGGGAGTGAACGAAGTTATAGTTATGAATTATAAGTTATAAGTTATAAGTTAAAAAGTTTAAAGGGGGAACGAATAACATTCTATTCATCACTCATCACTCAAACCGCAACGCTTCGATCGGATCCAGCCGTGACGCTTTAATAGCAGGATAAATGCCCGACAATGTTCCGACGATCAGGCACAGAATTATGCTCATCATGATCCAGAACCACGGAACAATGAAGCTGATCCCGAATTGATATGCGATCAGGTTTCCGAGAGCCATGCCTAAAAGTGTTCCGCAAAAGCCACCGATCTGGCAGATCACTACTGCTTCGATCAGGAACTGGCTCCGGATAATATTTTTTGTAGCGCCTACTGATTTGCGGATGCCGATCTCACGCGTTCGTTCGGAAACAGAAACCAGCATGATATTCATTAAACCGATTGCTGCACCCATCAAAGTGATGACCCCGATAAATGTCGCGCCCATCGTTACCTTCTGCATATTTTCGATCAGCAGGTTTGCAAGGTTATCGCTTTTTGTGATCTCAAAATTATCTTCCTCGCCGGCGCCCAGTTTGCGGATCACGCGGAACGTTCCGGTCGCTTCACCGATCGCCGCATCCATCAGCTGCGAATTGCTGCACATCACATTGATCGTAAATGTCATATTGGGAATGGAAAAATACTGCCGGACGTTGCTCAGCGGGAGGATGGCAACTTTGTCGCCTCCGAAGCCCACACTATTTCCTTTTGATTTCAGCGTGCCGATAATGCGGTATTTTCCGCTGCCGACGCTAACCACTTTGTCGATCGGATCTTCATTCTTTTGAAAAAGTGCATCGATCACATCTTTGCCGAGGATCACGACATGGTTCCCATGCTCGGCCTCCTGGCTTGAAAAATTTCGCCCTTTGTCCAGTTCATACCCCGAAGTTCCCATGTAATTCTCATCTCCCCCGAACACCCGGATGTTCGGATTGGTCTTTTTTGATTCAAATTTTATGGTGGATGCGCCCGATGCAAATGTAGACACGGAAGGTTTTGCCGGGAAATTATAGAGCCGGGAAAATTTTATCGCCTCGTCGTAGGTAATGCTCCTGAATTTTCTTGGTTTTTTGCCGTTCCTGCCGATCCGGACCGTCATTTCACGATTTCGGATCGTGAACGTATTGGCACCCATGCTGGTGAAATTACTGTTGATAGAGGATTTTAGCGCATCAATGGAAGTCAGCGTTCCCACCAGGGACATGATTCCGAATGTGATGATAATTACGGTCAGGGCGGTCCGCAATGCCTGGCTCCGGATCGCCCGGAGTGAGATCTTGATATTTTCCCCTAAAACAGAAGCCATGATCGTTCGGTGCCCGGTAAAATTAGCAATTAATTGGAATTACAAGGTTGGCGCGTGTTTTAAAAGTTGATAATTTTCTTCGCGAAAATGGGCCGGGAGTTCCGACAAATATGTATCTTTAGTCCGTTCTTTAAAAATTATTATGATGTCAAAAAAATACCATTTTTTGAGTCTGGGGATAATGTTAGTCTGCCTGGTCTGCAATACCTCATTCGCACAGGCGCCTCCCAAGAAACCTGCTCCCGGCGCAAAAGCACCTGCCGGACCAACATCGGCGAAAGGAACGCTGGCAGCTGATATGGATTGCATGGTCAAGATCAATGGTTCTGCAAAGCCCGTCGCCGTTAAGGCCTATAACCCGCTGGACGTGACACTTAAGGTCGGAGAGAATACCATCGATGCAGAAGGTTCCGACAAAAAATCAAAATTTCATACCACTGTTACCGCAAAAGCCGGTGATAAGCTCATCGTTGAGATCTCCTTTTTTGATGACAGCAAATTCCTGGATTACATTAAAACCGGGAACGTCAATATGGTGGAGACAGCCATCAAGAAAAATCCCGGCCTGGCCTCCAATGAGGACGGCGCACTGGTAACTTCCCCGCTCCAGATCGCCATTGAGAATTCACAGCCGGATATGGTCAAGTTCCTGATGAGCAAAGGAGCGAGCTTCACAACGCCGGAAAACATCTATCCGCTTCATCTTGCCATCAAATATTCTTCATCAACCAAGCCCGCAAAAGATAAGCCCGCGCCGGACAAAGAGCTGGTAGATCTTTTTCTTAGTAAAGGATGCAAAATTACCGATAAGGATGATGGGGGAAATACCCCGCTTCATTGTGCCGTTCGCGCCGGAAAGCTCGACATGGTGACAATGCTCGTAAAAATGGGTGCCGATGTGAATGCAAAGAATGATTTTGATGATACGCCGATGAAAATAGCCGAAGAAAAAGGCCTCATCTCCATCATCAACTTCCTCGCGGCAAATGGTGCGAAATCAACAACAAAACATGAAGACTGATTGTTATACATTTAAACTGAAATAAAAACTAAACAAACAAACGATTATGGCTTTTGATATTGAGATGATCCGGGCACTTTATGAAAAAATGCCTTCCAAAGTAGAAGCAGCGCGAAAATTGATCGGCCGCCCGCTCACACTGACAGAAAAGATCCTCTATTCCCATTTACATGCTGATCAGAAAACTGATAATTTCAAGCGCGGTACTTCCTACGTGGATTTTGCACCGGATCGCGTTGCAATGCAGGATGCAACAGCCCAGATGGCACTGCTCCAGTTCATGCAGGCGGGTCGCCCTAAAGTGGCTGTTCCGTCTACCGTTCACTGCGATCACCTGATCACTGCTAAAGAAGGAGCCGCAACCGATCTTGCATTCGCCACAAAAGAAAGCAAAGAAGTATTCGATTTCCTCGGTTCTGTTTCCAATAAATACGGTATCGGTTTCTGGAAGCCGGGCGCCGGGATCATTCACCAGGTGGTGCTTGAGAATTATGCCTTTCCGGGTGGAATGATGATCGGAACCGATTCTCATACCGTAAATGCCGGCGGTCTCGGAATGATCGCAATTGGTGTCGGCGGTGCCGATGCCTGCGATGTGATGGCCGGATTGCCATGGGAGCTCAAGATGCCGAAGCTGATCGGTGTGAAGCTTACGGGCAAGCTCAATGGCTGGACCGCACCCAAAGATGTTATTCTGAAAGTGGCTGGAATTCTTACGGTAAAAGGCGGAACAGGAGCAGTTGTTGAATATTTCGGCGAAGGTGCCCTTTCGATGAGCTGTACCGGTAAAGGAACGATCTGCAACATGGGCGCTGAGATCGGCGCAACAACTTCGACATTCGGATTTGATGAGAGCATGGAACGTTATCTGAAAGCAACCGGAAGAGCAGATGTTGCTGAGCTCGCCGGAAAGATCAGGGAACACCTCACTGCAGACCCGGAAGTATATGCAAGTCCCGACAAATATTTTGACCAGGTGATCGAGATCAATTTATCGGAGCTGGAACCGCATGTGAACGGACCGTTTACTCCGGATCTCGCAACACCCATTTCAAAACTGAAAGAAGAAGCAACAAAGAACGGCTGGCCGCTGAAGATCTCCGTCGGACTGATTGGTTCCTGCACGAATTCTTCCTATGAAGATCTTTCAAGAGCAGTGAGCCTTGCAAAACAAGTGGCGGATAAGGACCTCGTTGCGAAATCGGAATACTGCATCAATCCCGGTTCTGAGCAGATCCGCTACACCGTGAAACGCGATGGATTCCTCGATGTTTTCGAACAGATCGGCGCGAAAGTATTCACCAATGCCTGCGGACCTTGCATCGGAATGTGGGATCGAATGGGTGCTGAAAAGCAGGAAAAAAATACCATTATTCATTCCTTCAACAGGAACTTTGCGAAACGTGCCGATGGGAACCCAAATACCTATGCATTTGTAGCTTCTCCTGAATTGGTAACAGCAATGGCAATTGCAGGTGATCTTACTTTCAATCCACTCACCGATTACCTGACCAACCAGCGGGGAGAAAAAGTAAAGCTGGATCCTCCTACCGGATATGAATTGCCGCCGAAAGGCTTTGCGGTAGATGATGCCGGATACCAGGCGCCTGCTGCTGATGGAAGCAAGCTGAGCGTAATCGTTTCTCCGACTTCCGACCGTTTGCAGTTGCTTGATCCGTTCGCTCCATGGGAAGGTTTTGATCTGAAAGGATTAAAGCTTCTTATTAAGGCAAAAGGAAAATGTACAACCGATCATATCTCTATGGCCGGCCCTTGGTTGAAATACCGCGGACATCTCGATAATATTTCGAATAATATGCTCATCGGTGCAATAAATGCATTTAATGATAAGACCGACAGTGTTAAGAACCAGCTGACCGGCACCTATGATTCTGTTCCGAAGGTACAGCGCGCTTATAAAGCGGCAGGTATCGGTTCGATCATAGTCGGTGATGAGAATTATGGTGAAGGTTCATCACGTGAGCATGCTGCAATGGAGCCGCGCCACCTTGGCGTTCGCGCCGTGATCGTGAAATCGTTCGCAAGGATCCATGAGACCAACCTGAAGAAGCAGGGAATGCTCGGATTGACTTTCGCTGATAAGGCAGATTATGACAAGATCAAAGAAGATGATACGATCGATATTCTCGGCCTGATTACATTTGCTCCGAATACACCGTTAACACTGGTGCTGCATCATGCGGACGGAAGCAAAGACGAGATCAAGGCAAATCACACGTACAATGAGCAGCAGATCGAATGGTTCAAAGCCGGTGGCGCATTGAATATCATCCGTGCGAATGTGAAAGCTTAAGAAATAGTAAAAGAATCAGAAATCAGGAAAATGCGCTGCAAAATGTGGCGCATTTTTTATTGAAGATAACCCGGCAAACAAAGGTCAGCTAAGTATTTCCGAAATGCCTATGTGCTTTTTGTTTTTTTGAACATCCCTGGTTTCGGAGTTCATGACTAAAGAGACATCAACCCTTCAATTCCTTCCATCTCCTTATATTTTGAGATGATCGAATCTGCGTCCAGCATAACTTCTTTGACAGTAATGCTGATGTACTTTCCATTACTGGATTCTTTCTGGGTAATGACTGCTTCATCGGAGAATTTTGCTTCCACCAGCGCAATCTTGCGATTGTCGGAAGGAATAATAAATTTGAACATATAGATCAGCGGCCAGCTCTTTTCTTTATTCAGTTGCTCTTTCAGCTTCTCAAATTGTTCATCTTTATTCATAACACAAAGATACGGTTTATTGCTTTTTGTTATTTTTGTTTTAAAGAAATACTGTGCAGAAATTCAAGATAAGAGACGAGTACATTCAGCTGAACCAGCTGATCAAAGCGATGGGCTGGTGTGAAAACGGTGCACAGGCAAACAGCCTGATAGACGAGGGATTGGTCAAGGTGAACGGTGCCGTGGAGCTTCGGAAGCGCAATAAACTGATTCCCGGTTCAACAGTTGAATTTAATGGTAACATTGTAACGATTGAATAATGAAAAAAATAATCTTTTTTCTTTTTGTACTGACTTCTTTTCCCGTGTTCTCCCAGGAGGTTACGACCGGAACATCAGCCTCTTCAAGTGTTCCCAACGATTATGAATTAACCGACAAGCAATTCAGCGCCTGGAAAAGAATTCTGAACAACTGGCTCGGCAGTGATTTTCAGCTGATCGAAACGGAAAATAAAGTGGTGCTTAATTGCAAGCATTGTGATGCATTCTATATGGAAGTGGAGATAAAGGTTGGTGCCAACGGTAAAATGGAGTATTACAAAATGATCAACGGAACCAAATGCGGAATGACGATCAGCAAACCGCTTGAGCTTCGCATTATGCGTAACTTTTTTAAGTTTGAGTTTCCGCCGGAACTGCGTAATGTAGCTTTCAAAACGCGTCTCGGTGAAGTGCTGAAATGTTAGCCATGATATACCCGTGATGCAGTGATCATCCCGTTTTTTATCTCAAGAACTTCCGCAACCAGCATGTCCGGATCTCCATCCGCCTTCCGTACATATTCCATGAATACCCTGTCATCGCTGGATGTTAAGGTCGTCACGCGATAATTTAGTGACGGGATCCTTTCGAATGCATCTTTCCACCATTCCCGCAACGCCCTCTTTCCCTTCACATAGCCATTTGTCTCCGGTTTGCGGATCTTTAGTTTGGGACTATAGTGTTCTGCTTCGTCATGATATAATGAAAGTAATTTTTCAAGATCATGCGTATTGAAAGCATCGAACCATTTCAACGCAATATTTTGATTTTCCTGGTGTTTCATTGATATATTTTGTCTTCTAAAACTAGCTTTTTTTGTGTGAAAATTGACTGAAAAATTGTTTTTAAAGCGGCTTTTAACCCAATAGTATTTGTTATTTTTACTGAAATCTGCCTTTTTCGGGCCGGTTTATACTAAAATACGCTTATGACAATAAAAAATGACCTGATCTTAAGGGCTGCAAGAGGAGAAAAAGTAGAAAGAACCCCTGTTTGGCTGATGCGCCAGGCCGGAAGAGTATTACCTGAATACCGGGAGGTCAGGGCGAAAATGGGCGGATTCAAAGAGCTCGTTGAAACTCCTGAATTTGCATGCGAAGTGACCATTCAGCCGGTGGATATTCTCGGTGTCGATGCCGCGATCATTTTTTCAGACATTCTGGTGATCCCTGAAGCAATGGGTCTTCCGTACCAAATGATCGAGGCGAAAGGTCCCTGGTTTGAAAAAACCGTCAAAACAGCCTCTGATATCGCAGGTCTCCGTGTTGCAAACGGAGAAGACCTTCATTATGTCCTTAATGCGATCGCACTCACAAAAAAAGAACTGAACGGAAGAGTGCCCCTGATCGGTTTTGCAGGAGCTCCCTGGACCATTTTTGCATACATGATCGAAGGAAGCGGCAGCAAAACGTTTTCCAAAGCCAAGAAGTTCCTTTACACAGAACCTGTTCTCTCTCACCAACTGCTTCAGAAGATCACCGACAGCACGATCAATTACCTGAAGGCACAGGTAACTGCCGGCGCCGATATGCTTCAACTCTTCGACAGCTGGGCAGGCGTCCTCTCGCCGGAACAATACAGCGAATTTGCTTTAAAGTACATTGCACAGATCTGCGATGCGGTCAAAGATGTTCCTTTCACCGTTTTTGCAAAAGATGCTCACTTCGCCCGGAAGCAAATGGGAGCGCTCAGCTGTGACACGATCGGCCTGGATTGGACCATGGATATCGCCGAGTCAAGAGCACTGATCGGAAGCGGCAAAACACTCCAGGGAAATATGGATCCTTGTCTGCTGTATGCAGATTTCGCAACGATAAAAAAGGAAGCACAAAAAATGTTAAAAGCTTTCGGTCCGCATCGCCACATTGCGAATCTGGGTCACGGTTTGTACCCCGATCTGGAAAAGGACAAAGTGAAATGTTTTGTGGATACGATAAAAGAATTCAGATTCTGAGAATGCACCGCGACAGAAATAACAAACAGGTTCAAATGAAAGTATTTCTGCTTTCATTATTCCTGGTGCTTTCTGTTTTTTCTTTCAGCCAGGCAAAAAAAACGAAAAACCTTATTCCGAATCCGGGTTTTGAAGATCACAAAGGAAAAGGAGCAGATATCAAAACCGCTGTTCCCTGGAAGGGCGTTGGCACAGTGGATTACTATCTCAAGCCCGATAAGCGTGATACATCCCCGCATAAAGGTGCACGCACCGGCATCGGGTACGCGGGATTACGCTTTCAATCCGACTACAAGGAATATATGTACGCTCCGCTGACCGAGCAGCTTGAAAAGGGACAGGTATATCACTTCAAAATGTACATTCGTTTGCTGGAGGCGGAAAATGTTACAGTTACGGTGAAGCAGCTCGGCGCATATTTCTCCTCAACCCCTTTTTATGTTGGAATGGAATTCACAGAAGAAGGACTTGTAGATACAACATATAACAAAGGCATTTCCGGAACACTTGACTGGATCCTCATCCAGGGCGATTATACCGCACAGGGAAATGAAACATACATCATCATCGGGAATTTCAGGACAAAAATGAAAGATGATTTTGTGAAGAAGAACAAATGGAGCCTGTTTGAATTTAAAGAAGCTTATTACTATCTCGACGACATTTCACTGCGTGCAAAACGCCCGGCGGTTGATTCAACGGCTACGGAGGAAGGAGGAGAGCCCAGCTGGATCCCTTATGATTTCAGCTCCGGTGAAACCTTCGAGATCAAAAATATTTATTTTGAGACAGGGACATCAACGTTACTGGATACCTCTTTTCCCGCGCTGGATGAGCTGGCGAAAGCCTTTCAAAAACATCCGACTGCGGAGATCCAGATCAATGGCCACATGGATAAATTCTCCACCGAGGAAGAGGAAAAAAGAGTTTCAAAGGAGAGAGCGAAAGCAGTATACGATTATTTGAAAACGAAAGGTGTGACGAATACCATGACTTTTCGCGGTCTCGGTTCCACACAGCCGGTCGCGCCCAACAGCAATGAAGATTTTAAAGTGAAAAACCGGAGAATAGAAGTAGTCATCACCAAAAAATAAACTCCCAAAAACAAGAAGATGAGCAAAATCCAAAAAGACGACAAACGAGTGATCCGCGCCTGGACCTTTTACGACTGGGCGAATTCATCCTTCCCGCTGGTGATCAACTCCGCAATTTTTCCAACGTTCTATGAATTTCAAACCACCGTGCGCGATGAAAATACGCACGTTGTGATTTCGGACATGGTAAATGTTTTTGGAATGCAGATGAAAAATTCTGTGCTGTATTCATTCGTTGTGTC
Source organism: Bacteroidia bacterium (assembly GCA_045805205.1). GTDB lineage: Bacteria > Bacteroidota > Bacteroidia > 2-12-FULL-35-15 > 2-12-FULL-35-15 > 2-12-FULL-35-15. The sequence goes on from JBJMLR010000013.1 coordinate 67,822, forward strand.
ATTGTCGCTGATCATCGTTTGCATCACCGCGCCGATTCTTTCGGGTATCGCCGATTACTCCGGCAGCAAGAAAAATTTTCTTAGTATTTTCTGCATCATGGGATCGGTTGCCTGCGCAGGATTGTTTTTCTTTAGTAAAGACAATGTCGTGCTGAGCATGTTCCCATTTTTAGTTGCAACGGTAGGATACTGGGGCAGTATTGTTTTTTACAATGCCTATCTTCCGGAGATCGCTTCGACAGAAAACCAGGATCGTGTGAGTGCAAAAGGTTTTGCGCTCGGCTATTTTGGAAGCTCGCTGCTGCTGATCCTCAACCTGGTAATGATCATGGTGTTCCATATTCCCGCCGCTTGGTGCTTTGTCACGGTTTCACTCTGGTGGTTCGGCTTTGCGCAAATAACGCTGCGCGCGCTTCCGGATACCCGTACAAATAAAAAGATGGAAGGAAACCGGCTGACGATCGGCTTCCGGGAAATTTCAAAGGTATGGTCGGAGCTGAAGCAGATCAAACGATTGAAACGTTTTCTTGCATCGTACTTTTTTTACAACATGGGAGTTCAAACCGTCATGTACATGGCAGTATTGTTTGCAGCAAAGGAGATCCACTGGCCCGATGAATCAACCAAGAGTACGAGCCTGATCGTAAGCATTCTGCTGATCCAGTTCCTTGGAATGGCGGGTTCGTACCTGTTTTCCTACCTGTCCGGAAAGATCGGGAATCTTAAATCACTCGGGATCTCTGTTTTTTTCTGGGCGATCGTTTGTGTTGGAGTATACTGGTTTGTGACGGAACCGATCCATTTTTACATCACTGCGGCCTGCGTCGGTCTTGTGATGGGCGGAACACAGTCTCTCTCCCGCTCAACGTATTCAAAATTGCTCCCTGAAACACAGGATCATGCAAGTTATTTCAGCTTTTTTGATGTTCTGGAAAAGATCGGGATCGTGTTGGGAACACTTTCGTTTGGTATCATTGAGGAGATCACCGGCGGAATGCGTAATTCCGTTCTGGCACTCGTTGCATTTTTTGTGATCGGATTTGTTTTATTACTCGCAATGCCGAAAACAAAAGAAATTAGTTAGATTGTGAAATGTAAGATGTGAAATGTAAAAAGTGAAATGTAATACGTCGTAACTGTCATTTCGATTAGCCGGTTGGCGGTGAGAAATCTGCTTGTAAAGTTGAGATTTCTATCTGCGGTCGAAATGACAATTGAGAAGGATTCGTAACTTGTAATATTCGTAATGATTTGTATTTGTAACTGATCCCTTGCTCCGCCGAAGCTTCGCAAAGGCGAGCGCGTTTCAATAATACACAGCAGAGAAAACACAGATTTCTAAATTTAGTATAGATTCGTAATTAGTAGATCCATAAAGATTCGTTATTTGTAAATTAGTATAGATTCGTTTTTCGTAGTATATGATTGTAGATATTTTCATTCCCTGTTTCATCGACCAGATCTTCCCGGATACCGGCTTTAACATGGTCAAGATCCTCGAGAAGGTCGGATGCGGCGTTAACTATAACCCCGAACAAACCTGCTGTGGCCAGCCAGCCTTTAATGCCGGGTATTGGGACGATTGCAAAGAAGTAGGCGAAAAATTCATTCGTGAATTCCAGAATGATCGCTACATCGTTTGTCCTTCTGCATCCTGTGTAGGCATGATCAAGAATTATTATCCGGAGATGTTTCATAATTCCGTTCTGCATAATGAGTACAAGCAGATCCAGAAAAATATTTTTGAGTTCTCTGATTTCATGGTAAATGTGCTCAAGATCACGGACCTTGGAGCAACGCTGAAAGGTGTAGCCACCTATCACGATTCCTGTGCCGCTTTGCGTGAATATGGAATTAAGCGTGAGCCGCGCGTTTTGCTCGAAAAGGTCCGCGGCCTCGAAGTACGTGAGATGAAAGATACTGATACCTGCTGCGGATTCGGCGGAAGCTTTTCCGTGAAATTCGAACCTGTTGCTGTCGGACTCGGTGAGCGAAAATTGGAGAACGCGATGGAAACCGGTGCGGAATATCTTATATCGACGGATGTTTCCTGTCTCATGCACCTGGATGGCTACGCGAAAAAAGCCGGCAAAAACATGAAAATGATGCATCTGTGTGATGTGCTTGCATCAGGTTGGGATTAAATAGTTAAAGAAATTGAAATGATCAAACTGCTTACAATCATTGGTGCCCGGCCGCAGATCATCAAAGCAGCCGCACTAAGCAGAGCAATAAAAAATAAGTTCTCCGGAAAGCTCCGGGAGGTGATCGTTCACACCGGTCAGCATTATGACGACAACATGTCGCAGGTGTTCTTCGATGAATTGAATATCCCTCATCCCGACTATAATCTTAACACAGGTTCCGGCTCCCACGGCCGTCAAACTGCCGCTATGATCGAGGGGATCGAGGAAGTACTTCTTAAGGAGCGGCCGGATGCGATCGTTCTGTATGGAGATACCAATTCGACCCTTGCAGGAGCGATCGCCGCTTCCAAGCTGAATGTACCTGTGATTCATATCGAGGCAGGGCTTCGCTCCCACAATAAATCAATGCCGGAAGAGGTGAACCGGATCATGTGCGATCATGTGTCCACTTTGTTATTTGCTCCCACGAAAGCCGGCTTCAGGAATCTTGTAAATGAAGGCTTCAAAAGAAAATCAGCGCCACCGCACGATTTCAATAATCCGAAGATCTATCACTGCGGTGACGTTATGTACGACAACACGCAGTATTTTTCGTCTGTCGCGGATCAGAGAACGGATGTCCTGAAAAAAAATGAAGTGGAAGCGGGACAATATGTTTTAGCGACCATCCACCGCAACAATAATACGGACGATGAAAAGCGTCTGAATGCACTGTTCAGCGCGATGCATAAGATCGCCAGGCAGTACAAGATCAAATTTGTAGTGCCGCTTCATCCTCGCACCGCAAAGCTGTTGTCCGGGAATCTTTCTCCGGAGATATATAGTAAAGTTAAAACGGATCCTCTGATCCGGATCATCGATCCCGTATCGTTCCTTGAGATGATCGCACTGGAAAAGAATGCGAAGCTCATTATGACGGATTCAGGCGGCGTTCAGAAAGAGGCGTTCTTTTTTAAAAAGCCTTGTATCATTTTCCGGTCTGAAACAGAATGGATCGAGCTCGTTAACTCAGGGTCCGCAAAAATAGCGGATGCAAATGAAGCGGCGATCATTAAGGCATTCTCGCAATTTATGAAATCAAAACGGCTGAAATTCCCAGCGCTTTTCGGCGATGGCAATGCCGCTGAATTTATCTGTTCCGAGATCATCAAAAATATTAAATAGCCGTGCTGCTGATATACACACACAAGATCACACACCGCAACAAGTATATCTTCAACCTTGTGTTTAAAGATATGCTTGGGATCGATTTTTCCCTTACGTCGGATGCGGATGAATTTAAATCAAGCACAGGACCTAAGCTGAGCTATACCACTAATTCATTATCGGATGAGCTCTTCTTCCATTCCCGTAATCTGTTGTTCGAAACCGGGATCACCGAGCAGAATATTTCAGTATTCGAGCTGGACCGCCAAAAAGCATTTTTTGCGACCGGCAAAGGTTCTGCACTGCCGTTCGACGTATTTGCCGCGAGCTTTTACCTGGTCAGCCGCTATGAAGAATACCTGCCGCATATCCGCGATGAGCACGACCGCTTTGATGCGAAGGATAGTCTCGCTTTTATCAATGGCTTTCTTCAAAAACCACTGGTGAATATCTGGGCGCAATGGGTCAAAGAGATCATCAAAGCAAAATATCCTTCTCTGGTTTTTCCGGAAAGAAAATATGAATTTATCTCCACCATCGACATTGATAATGCATACGCTTATCGTGAAAAAGGATTCACGAGAAGTGTCGGCGGCTACCTAAAAGCGCTTTCGAAGATGGATCTCGCTGAAATAAAAGAGCGGACGCGTGTATTGCTGGGAGCAGAAAAGGATCCGTATGACACCTACAGCTTTCAGCTGGAGATCATCAGGAAATATAAGCTGAAGAGCATTTACTTTTTTCTCCTCGGAGATTACGGAGTGAACGATAAGAACCTTCCGATCGAGAGCAAAAAATTTCAATCACTGATCAAAATGCTGGGCGATTATGCGCAAATAGGAATTCATCCTTCTTATGGTTCCAATAAAAGCCGCGCACAGCTTAAAAAAGAGGTGGATCGCCTGTCGAAAGTGCTGCATCGTGACATCACGCAAAGCCGGCAGCATTTCCTGAAGCTCACATTACCCGAAACCTATCGGAACCTCATCGACCTGGATATTACAGACGATTATACAATGGGTTTTGCATCGCAGATCGGATTCAGGGCGAGCATCTGTACGCCCTTCAATTTTTATGATCTTGATATGGAGCTGGAGACGAAATTGAAGATCCATTCTTTCGCAGTCATGGAAGGAACACTAAAATACAATATGAAAGTACCGCCGCAGGATGCGATGAATAAGATCCGCCCGCTGATCGATGAAGTAAAATCGGTAAACGGTGTATTCATGAGTCTCTGGCATAACGATACGCTGAACGACCGGAAATTATGGGCTGGCTGGCGTGCCATCTATGAAGAAATGGTACAATACGCACTTCCTCAAAAATAAAAATGCTGAAGCAGCTTGCACTGAAATATGCTCCTGGTTTTGTTCTTGAATGGGCAAAACGAATGAAAAAGGATCGGCGGCGAAAGCATTTGGCTGAACAGGCAAAAGTGGGCTCCGGCTTTACCTCCGAACAGCTGGCTGATGATCTGAGGAAGATCGGTATTCGTGAAAATGATTCCCTGCTCGTTCACAGCAGTCTCAGCAAGATTGGTTTTGTTAAAGGCGGACCGGCAGCGGTGATCGATGCCCTGTTTCATGTGGTTGGTCCCGGCGGAACATTGCTGTTTCCTGCGTTTCCCGCGAAGGGCAGGAATAAGGACTACCTTGATGCAAATGATCCATTTGATCTTATAAACACTCCTTCAGCAATGGGAAGCATTACGGAATATTTCAGAAAGCTGGATGGCGTTCAGAGGAGCTTTCATCCGACCGATTCAATTTGTGCGAAAGGGCCGCTTGCAGAGTATTACACAAGCACGCACTTCGGTCAGCTTACACCATACAATGAAAATTCACCGTTCAGAAAGCTTTGCGATAAAGGTGGAAAGATATTGATGCTGGGAACAACGCTTAACGGAGCCTGTACAAATCTTCATACGCTGGAAGATGCGGTTGATTTTAAGTTTCCGGTTTACGACGATAAAATTTATGAGGTCAGAATGATCGATGGAAAGGGGAATACGTCGCTGATGAGAACAAAAGTGCATAACCCGGAATATTCGGCAAAGAGAAACTGTGACGCATTAAAACCAGTCTTTGAAAAAGAGGGCGTTCTGGTAAATGGGAAGGTAGGCGAGGCAAGCAGCATGCTCATCGATGCAAACAGAATGCTGCAGGTCATGATAAGATATTACAACGAGAAAGGAGTTACAATGTATACACCTTTCGGGGATCAATAATTTTATCGCGAGACCGGTTTTCCGGGAGAAGTGATCTCATCAAAAGAAGACTTCGTTCCGAAAAGTTCCTTGCGCCACCGCTATAGCTTTCAGCGCACGCGGTCGAAATGACGGATTGAAAATAAGCACAAAAAAATGAACATTTACATCACACTTGATTACGAGATCTATTTCGGCGAGCAGCACGGAACGGTTGATAAGTGTATCATTTATCCGACTTCGGAACTGATCCGGGTCGCAGAGAAACACGATGTCCGGTTCAGCTTTTTTGTCGATTGCGGTTTTATCCTGAAGCTGGATGAATTCCGGAAAAAATTTCCCGTGCTGGAAGATGATTACAGGAAAATTACGGAGCAGGTAAAATATCTTTCAGAAACGGGTCACGATGTTCAGCTGCACATTCATCCGCATTGGGAAGATTCCCGGTACGATGGAACGAAATGGATCATCGATACAAAACGGTACAAGCTTACCGACTTTTCCGAAGCGGAGATCGGAGAAATTGTAAAACGGTATAAGACCGTATTGGCTGATCTCACCGGCAGGAAGATCTTTGCATACCGGGCCGGCGGCTGGTGCATGCAGCCATTTTCAAAGCTGAAGAGCGCTTTTATCGCGAACGGGATAACACTCGACAGCAGCGTGTTCCGTTCAGGATACAATGTCAGCGCACCGTACTATTATGATTTCAGGAACGTTCCGGAAAAGGACATTTACCGTTTTGAAAATGAGCCGGACGAGGAAACTGCGGATGGACGGTTCACCGAATTGCCGATCAGCAGCATCCGGAATTCCCCGCTGTTCTTCTGGCGCTTGTTTTTACTGGGAAGGAAATACCCGTATAATCACAAGCCGCTCGGCGATGGACAGGCAATGCCGGCGCCGGGCTATCGCAGGAAGCTGCTCACCCGTTTTACTGATAATCCGTTGTCGGTGGATGGCTACAACGCCCGGTTGCTGAATATGGGATTGAAGATCCTGGAGCATAAGAAGGCGAATCACATGGTAGTCATCGGTCATCCGAAAGCGTTGTCCAGGTACTCTATCCTGATGCTGGAGGAGTTTATTGCAGATACGAAGATGAAGCATCGTTTCACCACATACACGAATACATTTGGTAACTAATTTATGATCCGTTTCGTCAATCGAAAAAATATCAATATTCAGAAGTGGGATGCGCTGGTCTCCGGCTCATCGAACACTTCTATATTCGGCTATTCGTGGTATCTCGATGCTGTTTGCGAAAACTGGGGTGCATTGATCATGGATGAATACGAAGCGGTATTCCCGTTGGTTTTCAGGTCGCGCTATAATATCAGCTACGTGTACCAGCCTTTTTTTACGCGCTATTTCGGTGTATTTGCAAAAGGAAAAGTGACGGCGAAGACAATGAAGGAGTTCCTTGAAGAGATCCCGGCGAAGTTCAGATTTGTGGACATCTGTATTCCCGCAGTGATCGATGTACCCGGATTTACCGCAAAGGAAAAAAAATTCCAGGAGCTGGATATGGCAGCAAAACATGCTGAGCTTTCAAAAGCGTATTCCGATAATGCAAAGCGAAATATCAAAAAAGCGCTGAAAGCCGGACTGAAGATCCGCCCTGATATTGCGCCCGAGAAGGTGGTGAATTTATTCCGGTCGACAAAAGGAGGCGAGCTTGAGATCTTCAAGCCCGAGGACTACAAGCGCCTGATCCGGCTCATGAATGCATGCAATGCCAGTAAAAAAGGACAATCGATCGCTGTTTACGATGGGGAAAAGCTATGTGCGGCAGGTTTTTTTATGTTCAGTAATGGAAGATTCACCTTTTTAAAGAGCGGGGTCACGGAGGAGGGAAAAGCAAAAGGAGCAATGCATCTGCTTTTCGATTACTTCATTTTGCAAAACTCCGGAAGAAAATATATTCTTGACTTCGGAGGCTCTTCGGTAGACGGTGTGGCACGTTTTTACCGGAATTTCGGAGCGAAAGATTGCGTATATTTGCAATTACAGAAAAACAACCTGCCAAGGTTGGTAAAATGGGTAAAATCCTTAAAGTAATGATCTTATGGTAAACATCGTCGGAACCGGAAACTCCATCTTTAACCACTTCATTGCAGAGATCCGCGACAGTAACGAGCAGAAGGACAGCATGCGTTTCCGGCGGAACCTGGAGCGTATCGGGGAAGTGATTGCCTATGAGATCAGCAAATCGCTTGCCTACAAGCCTGCGGATGTTACAACTCCCCTGGGAATTGCCAATACTTCATTGCTTGCAGAACAACCGGTTATAGCAACCATTCTCCGGGCCGGGCTCCCGCTTCACCAGGGACTTCTTAACTATTTCGACAAAGCGGAAAATGCTTTTATTTCTGCTTATCGTAAGCATCACAAGGATGGCACCTTCACGATCCAGATGGAATACCTTGCCAGCCCGGATCTGAATGATAAGGAGCTGATCATCTGTGACCCGATGCTTGCAACGGGACAATCCATTGTTGACACCTATAAATTTCTGCTTCACCGCGGAATGCCGAAGCATACTCACATCGTTGCTGTTATTGCCAGCGCTGAAGGCGTGGAATATGTAAAAAAACACCTTCCGGAGAACATCACGCTCTGGCTTGGAGCGGTGGATGAGGAATTGACGGCGCAGTCGTATATCGTTCCCGGTTTAGGCGATGCCGGCGACCTGGCATACGGTTCCAAAGTTTAAATCTTATGTAATGGATTGGATGGAGATCGTCTTCGTATTTTTACTAAGCTCAGTAAAATTTTTTTTCGGAGGCGTTCCCATGGCGCTCGGCTTTGGATTCTCTGCATTTGAAAGCATCACGGTTACATGCCTGGGCGGATTTACAGGAGTCGTCACCTTTGTATTCCTGAGCGAGAAGGTCATCGCTTATTATCGCAGGAGAGCAGCCTTCAGACGCGCAGCCGGACTCGCACCGCGAAAAAAGAAATTCACCCGCAGGAACCGGATGATCATCACGATCAAAAATAAATTCGGACTCGTCGGCTTCGCATTTCTCGTTCCGGTTTTCATCCCTATTCCGATCGGCTGTTTTCTGACGGTCCGCTATTTTAATGATAAGCAAAAGATCCTGCGTTCTCTTTTTGCAGCGATCGTTTTCTGGTCCGTGGTCGGAACATATCTGTATAAGCCGCTCTTCGATGCGATACGACACTATATTCTTTGATCTTGATCACACCCTGTGGGATTTTAAAACGAATTCTCATGAAGCGCTCACCGAATTATCCGGAAAGTACCGGCTGATGGAAAGGGGCATCCCATCCATCGATCATTTTATGGAAGAGTATGTTGTGATCAATGAAAAGCTTTGGGATGATTACCGGAAAGGTTTGATCGACAAGCAAGGATTGCGCTACGAGCGGTTTTATCTCGCCCTGCTGAAATTCAGCATCGACGACCGGGAGCTCTCTGAGAATATCGGCAACGATTATACGGCAATTGCTCCGTACAAAACCAATCTTTTTCCGGATGCAATTGACGTATTGGAATACCTGCATAAAAAGTATCCGCTTTACATCATCACGAACGGTTTCGAGGAAGTACAGCACCTGAAGATGAAAAGCAGTAAGCTCGATAAATATTTTTCAGGAGTGATCACCTCCGAGCGCTCAGGTTATAAAAAGCCGGATCAGCGGATGTTCGAATTTTCCATGAAGATCGCGAATACAAAAAAGGAAAAAAGTCTGATGATCGGCGACAGCCTGGAAGCGGATGTGCTCGGTGCAAAGGAATTCGGGATGGAGCAGGTTTATTTCAACCCGGAAGGCCGTGGGCATTCGGAACAGTTTACACATGAGATCAGATCGCTGAACGAGCTGCGGATGATCCTTTAAATAAAAACGCCCCGGAATAACTTCCGGGGCTTTCTTTTGAAAATTTCCGACTACTTTGCTGCTTTTGCAGTTGTCGTTTTGGTAGTTGTCGTTGTCGCAGCAGTTCCTTCTGCTTTTGCTTTGCAGCAGGAATGTCCCGCTTTTTCTCCTGAGCAGGCTTTTGCTTCTGTTTTTTCTCCCGAGCAAGCTTTTCCGTCATGCGCTTTGCAGCATGCTTTTTTGTCATCTTTCTTCTTGTCGTCGCCTTTTTTGTCGTCACCTTTTACAGTTACAACAGTTCCTTTTGATGCAACAAGTGTAGTTGCAGAAGCTGCACCAACGATCCCGGTGAATGCAAGCAATAAAAATAATTTTCTCATGTTGATATGGATTTGAATGGTTGATTTCCTGCACTAAAATTACTTAAAAATCCGGGGAAAGAGGAGAATTTAACATTCTACTTTGCAAAATAATGTTAATTCATGTCAAAGTACAGCAATAATAGGAAAGGGAGGCTGGGTAGTGCAGGAAGACAGTTTGCTACTTTAGTGAATCTGCGGAAATCTTTTTTATCCGCGTTATCCGTGTTATTTATTCGAAGGTTGCGATAACCGTTTCAGGTCCGGTCACCTTCTGCTCTAAGGCCACTTTGACTTTTACAGTGAGCGGGAGCAGCAGATCCACACGGGAGCCAAACTTGATAAAGCCGAATTCGCTTCCCTGGGAAGCAGTATCATTTTCTTTCGCGTAATTTACGATCCTCCTCGCCATCGCGCCGGCAATCTGGCGGAACAATACTTCCTGCCCGTTTGCATGCTTCACTACGATCGTTGTACGTTCATTATCAGTAGATGATTTCGGATGCCAGGCTACGAGGAAAAGTCCGGGATGATATTTTGAATATTTCACAATTCCGCTGATCGGGTAACGATTGATATGAACATTGACCGGCGACATGAAAATAGAGATCTGCAGGCGCTTGTCGTTGAAATATTCCGTTTCCAGTACCTCTTCGATAACAACCACTTTTCCGTCCGCAGGAGCTACAATGTTATTATCGGTTATGGTAATTATGCGCGACGGATTGCGGAAGAACTGGAGAATGGTAATGAGCAGGAACGCGGAAAGTGCGTATCCCAGCCAGACAATGACCGGCCATGCGCTACAAAAATAAAGCGTCAGAAAAGTAACGAGCCCGCAAAACAGGATCGTGATGATCAGCGATGGTATTCCTTCTTTGTGAAATTTCATTTTGCTATATCAATCCGCTCTGCTTTTCGTTCTGCGTCACACCGGGCGGAGTCGAGGTGCGTAAGCTCAGGTGCAGAAAACTATTTCTTTTTGGTATTCGTCTGAATCTGCTGGCGCTCCTTGGTCATTTGTTCCAGTCGCTGCTGGAACTTCGACATTTTCACCGGCTTCTTCTTGTTTTCCTGGATCTTCGCGTGCAGCGCTTCATGATCGATCACAAATTTCTGGATGATCCATGTCTGTCCGAAGGTGATCATGTTTGCAAGGAAATAGTACCAACTGAGTCCGGCTGAATAGCTGTTCATGAAACCAAGGAAAAGGATCGGCATCAGGTACATCATCCATTTCATTCCCGGCATCTGGTTACTGGTTCCCATGATCTGGCTGTTGCTCCAGGTGTAAAGCAAAGTAGATCCCGTCATCAGCAATGCGAACAAGCTGACGTGATCACCATACCATGGAACGTTGAATCCGAAATTGTAGATCGAATCATACGTGGAAAGATCATGTGCCCAAAGGAAGCTTTGCTGGCGAAGCTCAATGGAAGCAGGGAAGAAGCGGAACAATGCGATCAGGATCGGCATCTGCAAAAGAACCGGGATACAGCCCGCCATCGGATTTACACCGGCTGATTTGTACAGTGCCATCGTTGCCTGCTGTTTTTTTACAGGATCGTCATTCTTATGCTTTTCATTCAGCTCATCGATCTCCGGTTTCAGCACGCGCATTTTTGCCGATGAAAGAATGGTTTTGTACGCGATCGGTAAAAGCAGCAATTTAAGAACGATGGTCAGGATAAGAATGATGATACCATAATTCAGGTGGAAGCTGTCGAGGAAGTTAAACAAGGGGATTACGCAGAAACGGTTCAGCCAGCCGAAGATCTTCCATCCCAGGTCGATCTGTCCTTCCAGCCCAACATCATATTTTTTCAACGTGGAGAAATGGTTCGGACCAAAATAGAAACGCATTCCGAAGGATGCATTTTGTCCGTTGTAAGGAATGCCAAGGTCAGCAGAATAATCCTTCACATATTTTTTTGATATCGGAGGAGCAATGGTTTCCACCGTAGAATTTTTGCTGAAGGTATTATCGGCAATGATAGCGGAGGTAAAGAACTGCTGTTTGAAACCGACCCACTTAAGAGGAAGTTCCATCTGCTTCTTTTCAAATTTCGCCGGACTCACGTAATCCGCATTTTCGTCGGGAGATTTGAAATAGATCGTAGAAGCTCTTTGCTGGTTCTGTATGCTGAATTCCTGGGATGGTGTCCGCATATCCCAGTGAAACGTAAGCTCATCTTTGTTTGTAATGATGTTTTGCAGCCCGGCGGTGTTCAGGCGGAAGCCAACCATATAATCATTACCGGTAAGTGTATACACATATTCCAGGTAGCGGGATTTGTCGCCCGCATACAAACGCATTGCGATACTTTTGGTTTCTGTCCCTTTGATGTTGAAGCCTTGTCCTTCCGGAACAAAATAAAGCGAATCTGTTGAAAAATCCTTTCCGTAGGCTTTGAAACGGATCGCCTGGTTAGAGGAATCCGCATCGAAAAGGATCAGCGGCTTCTGATCGAATGTCCTGTAATTCTTTAGCTCGACCGATGCTACCCTTCCGCCTTTCGGCGAGATGTTCACTTTGATCAGTTCATTCTCAAGCGTGATGATCTTATTATCGCCGCTAGAGGCCGCTGCAAAATCACCGTAAATGCCCTTCTTATATGTATTTAAAAGAGAGTCGTTGACCTTGCCGGTCGAGTCCGCATACGCCCGGACAGGTGTACCCGTGCCGGAGGCATTGTTATCCGCTGTTTTTACATCTTTTACTCCGGCATGATCCTGCTTATACTGTGCTGTTGAATCGGCAATATGCTGTGCTTTCTGCTGTGCGAGCTGTTCCGCTGAAGGTTTATTGATGACCATCCACACGATCAGGATGGCCCCGATCAGCAATAATCCGATTATCGACTTTCTATCCATTTTTTATTGAGGTAATTCCTTAAAATACAGGGCGCAAAGATAGCAATTATTTGATGCGGGATTTTGTTATTTTATGCCGGGAAGAGAGCTCCGGGCAGCATATAAACCCCGCTCTTCCCGGATTGTTCAGGGGCGGATCCGGGAAACAGTGGTTAATTAAAAAGCCCCGGCTCTTGCGGAGTCCGGGGCTTACACTCGCCTGGGAAGGTAGTGTTATTTCTCAAATTTGTTATATCCTTTCGGGATTTCGAACATGGCAGGATCGACCTCTTTTTTCGTGATCTTGGTCACTTCCAGGCGTCCTTTTTCTTTGCCGGAAGCGTCGGTTTCAATGGAAAGCATCGGGAACATGTTCTTTGCATCAGCGATCTGCAGGAAGTATACCGACGACTTTTCCTTGCGGTTCAGCTGGCGGAGCAACTTTTCAAAAAATGTGAATTTACCGTCTGCAAGGTAATAGGTAATGGTGGTTCCTTCATCGCTGTTCGTTACAATGTACTCCAGGCATTTGTAGCCCTGGAGATTCTTTACATTCTGACCTTTTTTAACGGAGCAGGTCCCTTTAATAATAGGTGCTGCCGGTGTTGCCTGATCACCATAAAGCTTACGGTCGTGGTTCAGGAATTTCATGGTCTTTGCATCCAGATCCACGAGGAATGATCCTTCGATCTTATGCGATTTTGACCCGATCTCATCAATGCGAACCTGGTTGCCTTTCACATAATACACGTAATTGGTAGTATCGGTTGTGGAAGCCTTTTTGAATTCAATGACACCTTCAAATTGAGCGGCCGCTGTAAAAGAGAATGCTAACATTACTGTTACCACCGCCAGAATTTTAGAGAACGATTTTTTACTCATGGTGAGTTTGTTTTTTAAGGTATTCGTGAATACTTCAGATTTCATCTTAGTTTGTTTTTGTTTTGGTTTGATTCGCACGAGTGCTAAAATAGTAAATTTTTTCTAGAGCATCCGGGCTATTTCAAAAGTTGTACCAAAAATTATAAACACCCCTGTATGTCCCGAAAATGTTGATATTTGCCCTTTCAACAAATTTATTTTATATGGCAGAACACAATGAAACAGGTCAGGAAGGGGAACAGATAGCAGCCCGTCACCTCGTGTCGAAAGGATACACTATTTTAGAACTGAACTGGCGCTTCCGGAAGCTGGAAGCGGATATTATCGCCCGGAGCGGAAACCTGCTGGTGGTTGCGGAAGTGAAAACCCGCAGCACCCGGTTCTTCGGCGAGCCGGAGGCGTTTGTGACGCGTAAAAAGCAGCAGAACCTGATCCAGGCGGCTCACGAATACATCCAGCGGAAGGAAATTGACCTGGAAGTGCGTTTTGATATCGTGTCGGTTGTATTGAATGATGAAAGCGCAGTAAAACACATCGAGGATGCCTTTTCTACGGTATTATAAGGCACCCGGCCTTTATTTTTAGTACCTTTGCGCAAAATTCATAAAATGCCAAAGGAATTCAAACGCAGAGACGACAAGAGCTTTAAGGGAAACGGAAACAACCGGGGGAAAGAAAACGACAAGGAGAAAAAAAGCCGCCCGGATAAAAAACGCAGCGACAAGCCCGCATTTGAACGTTACCGCGATGATGCCCGTCCGTCTGAATTCGGCGGTCCGAAAAGATCCTCCGGCGGCAAGTCCTGGGGAGACAAACCCGCTTTCAAAAAAAGAACAGGCAGCCGCCCTTTCGATAAAGAGAAAAAGAACGACCGTCCCTTCGATAACGAGAAAAAGAACGATCGCTCATTCGATAAGGAAAAAACGACCGACCGCCCTTTCGATAAGGAAAAAAAGAGCGATCGTCCGTTCAGCAAGGAAAAACGCAGTTTTGAGGATAAGCCGGCTTTCACTAAAAAGAAACCCGTGAATGCTTTCGATCTCGATGAAAGCGATATGGAACACGGAAAACCAGAAAAGGAGTTCCGCCCTAAAAAAGGTCCTTCCTACGAGCGCAAGCCCTATGTAAAAAGAGGAAAACCCCGCGGTTCGCATCCTGAAAGAAAGAATGATGACGGAACTGTTCGTCTGAATAAGTACATCGCTAATGCCGGTATCTGCTCAAGAAGAGAAGCGGATGATCTGATCTCCTCCGGAGTTGTTCAGGTCAATGGAAAAGTAGTTACTGAAATGGGTTACAAAGTCAAACCGACAGATGTGATCCGTTATGGCGGACAAACCCTGAAGAAGGAACGGCTGGTTTACCTGATCCTTAACAAGCCTAAAGACTATATCACCACTTCTGATGACCCTATGAAGCGCCGCACCGTGCTGGAGCTCATCAAAGGTGCCTGCAAAGAACGGATCTATCCCGTTGGTCGTCTCGACAGAGCAACTACCGGCTTGCTGATGTTTACCAACGACGGCGAGCTTACAAAGAAGCTCACTCACCCGAGATACGGCGTCAGAAAAATCTATCACGTGGAAATCGATAAGCCGCTGAAGCGTGAGGACCTCGATAAGATCTCTTCCGGCCTGGAGCTGGAAGACGGTGAGATCAAGGTTGACGAGATCACCTATGTAGGTGATGGCAAGGACAAAACCCAGATCGGAATCGAATTGCATTCCGGGAAAAACAGGATCGTGAGAAGGATCTTCGAACACCTCGGGTACAATGTCCGCAAGCTGGATCGTGTGATGTTCGGCTCACTCACAAAAAAGGATCTCCCAAGAGGACGCTGGAGACTGCTTACTGAATCTGAAGTGGGGACTCTGAAAATGATCAGCTCGGGAAAATAATATTACTGTGTGATCTTGAAATTGTAACCTTCCACGGTTACAGGAACTTTTTTCTTAGCCAGGAGATCGGCTAGATCCTGCACTTCTTTTTGAGCCGGACATGAATACTGAAATTGCTTTTTCCGGATCTTTCCGTTTGCAAGAACACCTGTCACAACATAATGGCGGGTCCTTTTGCTTCCCGATACCTGCCGGAAGGTAATAAAAACAATGTCCCGGTAATCCAGGATCTCGTCGCTTTTGTGAGAAAAAAATCCTTCGATCACCAAGCCATTTTCATAAAACAGGATCCCCTGTTTGGCTCCTAGAAATGACAGGATCGTACCTATCACGGCAAAAGGCAGATAGCAGAGCAGCGGTCCGAAATTATGGTGTTTCGACGTGGCCCCCATGTATGCCAGCATCATGATGATAACAAAATTCACAAAGATCGCGGAAGAGCGCGACGACGGATCCCTGATCGTGATCAGCGGAGTTGTGCGGTCAAAGGAGCCCTGGGAAGCGCTAACCACCGATGAACGAACGTTCGTTCTGCCGGTTGCCGGGTCCTGGTTCAAAAGAATGCACAAATGTTCATAGACATCGGGTAAGGCTGTTTTGAATTCTCTTGACGACTCAAAAAAATATTCCGCGCAAACCGAAAAGAATTCGCTGAAGTTGGTGCCGGCATATTCCCGGAAGTAGGCCGGCTGGTGGTTTCTGATCTTTCCGAACTCCTCCTTCGAAATGAGCTGCCATTTGCTGATGTATTCGGAGAAGAACCGGTCATAGCTGTCGCTTTTGAATTTGTCGAAACGCAGTGCGTGAGCCATTTCGTGAAGTCCGAGGTTGAGATTGTCCCTGGGGTTTGAATACCCTTCCGTAAAGTGTTTCCAGGAAAGCACGATCACGCCGGCCAGGTTGGTTTCTCCTTTGTGGTACTCTTTGTTGGTTCTCGAGTAGAATTCCTTCGGATAAATAAAGATCTTATCAAAATGATCCAGGAGATATTCATCCAGTCCGAATGTAAGCTGTATTGCGCTCGCAGAGATCAGTACAACCATTTCTTCCGTAAGATCCATGCCGGTTGCACGAAATTGTTTTTGAAGAATGAACCTGGCAGTTCGTTTTAAAAACTTTTCTTTGTCCGCTGGTCCCAGCTCATGATAATAGGTACATTTTGAAGAAAGGATCAGTTCGGTATTGCGGTGCTCGATCTTCACATTCTGCAGATGATTTGAAACCAGGCTTTCCGACGGCTCGATAAAGGTTTCCCAGATCCATTTGATGAGACTGTAGAGCAAAAAGAGAGGCATCAGCAAGACCACTGCGGAGAGGAGCACGATCCCTATTATTTCCAAAACGTTCATCAGGGATAAAAATAATCCGGGAAGGCTATGAAACTGCTGATCAATACTAAACTTATCCACTTCGCGTTATTGATAACATCCGTTCGCATGGCTGGTAATGCCTGTGCTTTTTTGTGAACTTTGTATCCTATATCAATGGCGATCGATGACCACTGAAGAGCCAATGAGCTCAGCTCCCGTAACTCCCCGAAGACCGAACCGGTTCCTTCGCTTCCTCTGGCGGCTTTTCATATTTGTGATGGTCAGCATTATCCTGTTGCTCGGCAGCGGCGCCCTGATCGGATATTTCTACCAGGATGAGGTGAAAGAATATGTGATCGGTGAATTGAATAAGCAGCTCAACACGGAGATCATCGTTGACGGACAGAATATCGATTTTACGGTGATAAAAAGTTTTCCTTACGCTTCTGTCGAATTCAAAAAAGTAAAAGCGCTGGAGGCTGTTAAGCGAAAAAACAAAGACACCCTTTTTACCGCGGGCGCCATCTCTTTTCAATTTAACCTCTTTGATATTTTTAAGAAGAATTATCGCATCAAAAAGATCGCAGTCACTGATGCCGATATGAAAGTGCGGATCGATAAAGAGGGAAATGATAATTACCATTTCTGGAAAGAATCTTCGGATAGCAGCAATGCTTCTTTTGCTTTTTCACTTGAGCACATCGACCTGAAAAATGTTCACCTTTCCTGGAAAGATCAGCGGGCCCACCAGAACATCGATGTGACGCTGAAGAAAAGCAGCCTCTCCGGTAATTTTTCCGACCGGCGCTACTCATTGGAAACGGAAAGCGATCTGTATGTGGAGCGGATCAAAATAGACAGCACAAATTATCTCAGGAAAAAAAACATTCACGCCGCGTTTTCGCTGGATGTCGATAATACAACGCCTTCCTACAAGATCAAAGAAGGGAGCCTGAAGATTGAAAACCTGCTTTTCCAGGTCTTTGGAAATGTTGTGAGTTCGGGTAATGAGCCCGTCGTGAATTTTGGAGTGAAAGGAAAAGACATGGATATTCAGTCGGTGCTTTCTCTTATTCCATCACGCTATCTCACCGGGATCAAAGATTATGGAAGTGATGGCGAATTTTATTTCGATGCGACTATACAGGGCGTTGTTTCTTCCAAAGAAATTCCACGGATCACCGCGGATTTCGGAATAAAAGATGCGGATATCACGCAGGTAAAGGACGATATCAGGCTTCATCATGTGAACCTGAAGGGGCATTATTTCAATGGAAATAAAAATAGCGGGGAAGCTTCGGTCCTGACGCTGGATCCGTTTTCGGCAGTCGTTGAGCAAGGCTCGATCGAAGGAAAATTGACCCTGAAGAATCTGGATTCGCCGGCATTCAGCGGGAATGTAAAAGCAGATCTTAAGCTTGATGAGCTGCAGCGTTTTTTTCACATAGATACGATCGCATCGGTAACCGGCGGGGTAAAGCTGAATGCCGCATTTGACGGGAACTATGCTGATATCAATGCCGGCAGATATGGCAAGGTGACCACATCCGGTGATCTGCAGATCAGGGATGCAAATCTTACGCTGAAAAATTACTCGCTTGAATTCATTGGCATGAGCGGGGACTTTAAGTTTGACAATAATGATCTTGCGGTAAATTCATTTTCAGGTAAAGCAGGCAGCAGTGATTTTCTGCTGAAAGGATTTTTCAGGAATATGATCGGTTTTGCAATGACGGATGATGAAGATATCACGGTGGAGGCGACCCTGAATTCCGATAATATAAATCTCAATGAATTGCTGGCAAACAAAGCAGAGGATTCTAAATCAGAAAGCAAGTATAAGCTCAAGTTCTCAGAACATATCGATGCTAACCTGAACAGCGATATCGGGCACCTGGTGTTCCGGAAGTTCGATGCAACGAACATTCACGGTGTTGTGAAGCTTAAGGATAAAAAGCTGATTGCTGACCCGGTTACGCTGAACACAATGAGCGGAACGATCACTACCAGTGGAATGATAGATGGAACGGATAGTACAAAGCTGCTTGTCACTTGCTTCTCGGACGTGAACAGGATCAATATCACAAAAATGTTCACCGAATTCGAAAATTTCGGACAGTCGGCAGTAACGGATCAGAATCTAAAGGGAGTGGCGACAGCAAAGATCCAGTTCGCATCCGTGCTTTCCCCCGGGCTTGAAATGGACCCCGATAAGTTGTATGCCGGCGTGGATGTTACGATCGAGAATGGAGAGATGAACAACGTGGAAGTGATGAAGAGTCTTTCGCGGTTCATCGAGCTAAAAGATCTTGAGAATATCCGGTTCTCTACTTTGAAGAACCAGATTGAAGTGAAAAACAAAGTCATCACGATCCCGAGAATGGAAGTGAAATCGAATGCGATCAATATCATTGCTTCCGGAACGCATACGTTCGATAACGAGATCAATTACAAGGTGAAGCTTTCACTGAATGAGCTGCTTTCGAAAAAAGCAAAGAATGCGAAAAAGGAAAATGATGAGTTCGGACAAGTAGCTGATGATGGATTGGGGCGGACGAATATCTTCCTGTCGATGACCGGGACGGTCGATAACCCTGTGATCAAATATGATTCAAAAAGTGCGATTCAGAATGTCAGAAGTGATCTGAAGGTCGAGAAGCAAACACTGAAGGGAATTCTGAAAGAAGAATTCGGCCTGTTCAAAAAAGATTCAACCGCAAAAGTGCCTCAGAAAGAAGATCCGAAATTTATCATCAAATGGGAAGAGTCGGATAAAAAGGAGGAAAAGAAGGAGCTCAAAAAACCAAAAAAACCGGAAGAGGACGATTATTGATGTCTGCTGATTACTAATCGGGTACTAATTGAGTTTGGGCAGAAAAAGATCCGGCGGTTTCTGCATTCGCATTTCGAAAATATTCGTAATTAGCAGATATAAAGCTTAAATTCGTACTCCTAAATCAGAAGCGTGAGTATTTATTCAAAAAAACAGCAGTGGAAGCTGTGGCTGTTCATGGCTGCAGTTCTGATCATTGGTGCTTCCCTTTGGTACACCAATACGCTGGTAAATAAAATTGCGCAGGAAGAACGGAAAAAAGTAAGGCTGTGGGCGGACGCGATCAAGAAAAAGGCATACCTCGTTAAATATACCAACGAGCTTTTTAATAAGATCAAGGCGGATGAACGCAAGAAGGTTGAATTGTGGGCGGAAGCTACAAGGCAGCTTTCACAGGATCTCGCGGATTATGGATTTGTACTGAAAGTGGTTTCCGATAACACTACTGTTCCGGTGATCCTTACCGATGAACATGGTAATGTGATCACCTCGCGGAATCTCGATCCGGCAAAAGAAAACGACAAAACGTATCTCAAGCTGCAGATGCAGGCCATGCGTGCAAAGCAGGAGCCGATCGAGATCAATATCTATAACGGACAAAAGAATTATCTCTATTACCAGGATTCCAGACTATTTTCCGAATTAAAGAATAACCTGGATGATCTCATCAAATCGTTTATTTCCGAGGTTGCCGTGAATTCAGCCTCCGTTCCGGTGATCTATACGGATTCAACCCGCGTAAATGTGATCGCGTCCGGAAATGTAGACTCGCTGAAGCTAAAGGATCCGGAATTTCTTGAAACGAGCCTCGCGATCATGGCTGCTCAGAACCCGCCGATAGAAGTAGAGTTCGGGACAAGCGGGAAAGGATACATCTTTTACCAGGAGTCGGTATTACTGACCCAGCTGAAATATTATCCCTATGTGATGTTCACGATCATCGGTCTGTTCCTGCTGGTGGCCTACGTGCTGTTCAGTACCGCCAGGCGAGTGGAGCAGAACCAGGTATGGGTGGGAATGGCAAAGGAAACGGCTCATCAGCTGGGCACACCTTTATCATCGCTTATTGCGTGGCTGGAATACCTGCGTTCGAAAGGACTGGATCCAGAAACCGCAGGCGAGATCGAAAAAGATGTAAAGCGACTGGAGACCATTACTGAGCGCTTTTCTAAGATCGGATCGGTTCCGAAGCTGGATTCCACGGACCTGATCAAGGTGCTGGACGATGCAGTGAATTATATGAAGCTCCGCACTTCCAGGAATGTGACATTCACGATCAATACAGAAAATCAAAAGGAAGTTTATGCACAATTGAATGTGCCATTGTTTGAATGGGTGATCGAAAACCTGATCCGGAATGCAGTGGATGCAATGAATGGAAATGGTTCGATCGTTATTTCACTTTCCGATCAGACACAATTCGTATACATCGACATTACCGACACCGGCAAAGGCATCCCGAAATCAAAGTATAAAACGGTCTTTGAGCCGGGTTTTACGACCAAGCAAAGGGGTTGGGGACTTGGATTGTCACTTACAAAGCGGATCATCGAGAATTATCATTCCGGAAAAATTTTCGTAAAAAGCTCGGAGATCGATAAAGGAACTACGTTCAGGATCGTGCTGAATAAATAATGGCCGGCATTTACATTCATATTCCTTTCTGCAAGCAGGCCTGTCACTATTGCGATTTTCATTTTTCGACTTCTCTTCAGAATAAAGATGCTTTCCTGGCTGCGCTGAAAAAGGAAATTGCATTGCAGAAAAATTATCTGCAGGGTGAAAAAATTGCAACTGTTTATTTCGGCGGCGGAACACCTTCGCTTTTATCCGGGCAGGAGATCAATGATATTTTCAATTCCCTGGAAAAGCATTTTTCGATCCTTCCCGGTGCTGAGGTCACGCTTGAGGCGAACCCGGACGATCTGACGGAAGAGAAAATAGCTGCGCTCAGAGAAACTCCCGTTAACCGGCTCAGCATCGGAATTCAGAGCTTTTATGATGAAGATCTTTTATTGATGAATAGGGCTCACAACGCAAACGAAGCGTTAAAGGCGGTGAGACTGGCACAGGAAAACGGATTGGAGAATATTTCCATCGACCTTATTTATGGGATTCCCGGACTTACGGATCATCGCTGGAGAAATAATCTTCAGGTGGCATTTGCGCTGGGAGTGAAACACATTTCGGCTTACTGCCTCACAGTGGAGCCCAAAACCGCACTTGCACAGCAAGTGAAAGCAGGGAAGGTGAAGGATGTGGACGAGCAGCAAAGTGCAGAACAGTTCAATACAATGCTGGAAGCGATGCATGCAAATGATTTTGTTCAGTACGAGATCTCGAATTTTTGCCGGGACGGTGCTTATTCCCGCCATAACAGCAGTTACTGGCAGAAAGAAAAATATCTCGGGCTTGGGCCTTCGGCACATTCATTTAACGGAGCAAGCCGTCAGTGGAACATTTCCAACAATGCCCTGTATATCCGTTCACTTGAAAAAGGAGAATTGAAATTTGTCCGGGAGGAGCTGAGCACCGCACAACACTACAACGAATACCTGCTCACCACACTTCGCACCATCTGGGGCACGGATCTGGATCAGATCCGGGACCTGTTCGGGACCAAGTTTTTAGATTACTGCCTGGGAGAAGCAGAGAAATATATCCGAAGCGGCGATGTGATAAATGAGGAAAATAAATTATTTTTAACAGACAAAGGAAAGCTGATCGCCGACAGGATCACAAGCGATCTTTTTAAAACAATTTAAGATGATTGCAAAGATCACACAC
The DNA here is from genome assembly GCA_045805205.1 of Bacteroidia bacterium. Classification (GTDB taxonomy): domain Bacteria; phylum Bacteroidota; class Bacteroidia; order 2-12-FULL-35-15; family 2-12-FULL-35-15; genus 2-12-FULL-35-15. Next base: position 90,092 of record JBJMLR010000013.1, read on the forward strand.
AAGGGAAAAACCTATAACACCGATCTCAGTAAGCCGATCGATATTTCAATCCCTTTGAGAACCGGGAAGGAAAATGTGAATGCCTGGTATGCCGCGCCCGTTTCAATTGAGCCGGTACGAATGGGCGATTGGATCGGGGATGTGAAGCAGGGCGGATCTGTGAACTTTCGCAATGTTTTTTTTAATCCGCATGGGAATGGAACGCATACGGAATGTGTCGGCCACATCAGCAAAGAAGATTTTTCGATCAATCAGAGCCTGAAGAAATTTTTTTTCATTGCGGAGCTGGTGACAATTCTTCCGGATGAAACTGCTGAAGGAGACAAGATCATCACGAAAAAGCACATTGAAGATACGCTGGGAGATAAACGTCCCGAAGCGATCGTGATCCGGACGCTCGATAATCACATCTCCAAGATCAACCGCCAGTATTCCAATACGAATCCTCCTTATCTGCATCACGAGGCCGCGGAGTTGATCGATTCGCTCGGGATCGATCATCTGCTGATCGATCTTCCATCGGTCGACAAAGAATCGGATGGCGGAAAGCTGCTGGCACATCATGCATTCTGGCAATATCCGGAGAGCACAAAAACGGAACGCACGATTACTGAAATGATCTACGTTCCGAATAATATATTTGACGGAACGTATTTGCTGAACCTTCAGATCGCAAGCTTTGAGAATGATGCTTCACCGAGCAAGCCGGTTTTGTTCCAGCTGAATCCTGCGTTGTAAAATAAAAAATGCCCTGTGGTGGACAGGACATTTTTCTCTGAATCTAAACTAAGCGGATCATATATTGAAGCAAACTCCAAGGGTGAATGGATACACCTGCGGACCTTTATCCTTCTTGAACATCCTGTTCAGGCCGTATTCCGCATAAACGGTAACATCTTTATATCCGACCCTTGCGATGGCGCTGTACTCAAATGGTTCCAGGTTGAAGTCATCATGATGCTTAACTTTATGGCGATCATTATTTATGTAATATATTTGTTTCTGCACTGCATTGATCCGGTATGCCAGCTGTCCGCCGATACCGACATGAAAATTCTTGTTCGGGTTCTTGCTGGTGTTGATCTCCAGCATTAACGGTACTTTGATGTAGGCAACTTTCAATACGTTCTTTTTGTAACCGATCGAGTCGTTCCATGCAGAGAGGTAAGTGGTGTCACCATTAAGTGTCACATTGTTCTGCAGCGAATAGTGATTAAAGTTGAATCCGAATCCGGTTACGATGTTCACGTAGTTCTTGTAAAGATGAAAATCTTTTTCTGCTAAATTCAATCCAAACTGGATAGAGCGTCCGTAATCGAGCTCGAGGAAACTTCCGCTGGAAGGGAGGTCGAGGCTGTTCTTGTAGTCCATGAGCCCGTTCACGCCGAATTCCAATCCTTGCCAGTGTCTGAAGCCTTCGTTGTAATTGTGAACAGAATCTTTTCTGGAGTAGTTTTTATGGTCGCCGTCGTTATCTCCATCGCCGATGATCATGTATTTTTTCCCGCCCAGCTTAAATTTAGTTGTGTCGCTTGCTGTTTCTTCCCCGTTCCCGCTTTTGCTTTCGCGGACAGATCCCGCGCCGGTGATATTTACATTTCGCTCGGTCGGATTTCCTTTATAAATGATCGATCCTGCACCGGAGATATCTGCATCGAGAGAAGCGATCGCATTTACTTTTGCATCTCCGGCTCCTGAGGCTTTTACTTTTACTTTATTCGTTTCAAGGTTGCTGGCTTTCAGATTCCCGGCACCGGAAATGTTCGCGTCAAGCAGCTGAGCGCTGCCTTTCAGTGTTACGTCACCGGCGCCGCTGATCTCTGCGGTGATCTCATTTGCTTTTACATCGAGATGGATGTCGCCTGCTCCGTTTGTTTTGATGCTGAGCTTATCTGCTGTTACGGGATTCTCGCTTTTTACATCGGCAGCTCCCGAGATATCGAGGCTGTTTATTGTTTTCATGGCGACACTGATTTTGATAGCGTCATCGGTTTTGATGGTTCCTTCTGTTGAGATAATAAGGATCCCGTCTTTTACCTCTGTTTTAATTTGTCCCTGTACAGTTTCAGGCGCTTCCACCTTCAGTGAAGGAGTTTCAGATTGTGTGATCGTGATCTCAAAAGCATCTCCGGCTTTGATGCCGGTGAAGTCGCCAACCGTTCTGTTTTGTTGCGCTGATGCACTGACGCAAAAAAGACTCATGATGCTTAATCCGATAAATTTTGTTTTTAGAGTATTCATGGTTTTTATTTTTTCTTTTGTAAGTATTGAATTTCCCAGCGCTGTTATCTGTTTTTTGAATAGGACGATGTGCCGCCGGATAAGTTACAGCAATGTTTATTTTTCATAGCTGACGGTTGAATTAAAGCCGATCCCGATCGGAGTTGACTTTTGCCATTTGTCCTGACTGGTATTACGCCCCATGCTGTTATTATCCATGAGTCCTGCGCAGAAATATAATTTACCGGTGCCATAATCTTCGATCCATTCAAGAGCTACCAGGAAATCGCCATCAACACGGAGATTGTATTTTTTAAGGTCTACCGTAAGCGTTCCGGATTCGATGGAAGTTGTTACATAAATCGCTTCCGGAAGAATATTCTTGTCGGGCTGTCCATCTTTCATCGTGTATATATTTACCCGGAACTTTGCATCTTTAATGAGGTTCCTGGCGATGTTGAAGTTTACGCTTTCAATATAGGTCGGAGCTTTTTTTATTCTCATGATCGTTCCTAATTCACAACCGAGATTATTTGTTTTAAAGCCTGCCATCATTCTTTTACTATCATTCCTGTTGCCGAGGACTTTTGTTTTCATCACCTTCGGCTTCACGGTAACAGTTTGTAGGGCGACCATATTCGCTTCCATTTCTATTGTTCCTCCGTTATGGAACTGCTTTTTGAATTCGCTGACCCGGAAGCTTTGATTCGTATAGCCGATATAGGAGAACCGAAGTGTCTGGTCGTCGACCGAATCATAGAGTGGAATGCTGAATTTCCCATTAATGTCTGAAACTGTCCCGATTCCTTTGCCTACCACGCCGATGTTTACATAGGCTAGCGGCTCACGGGTTTTAGGGTCGATTACTGAGCCTGTAACTGTTTGTGCAACAGATAGATGGATCTGGAAAATGAGGTAAAGTGCGGCTAAGCGGCGGAGTATCATATGCTCGGATTTTTGAGGTGGGACGCGGGAGTTCATGAAAAGTTACATTTTATGATCCTTTTTTTGACCGGTTCTTTTTTTGGTCAAAAGCAACCATTTGAGCCACCGCATTGTCTTTTGATTAATTAACAGGATCTTGTGTATAAGACTTTTATGCGATTTTTATATCTCAACAATTTTAAGCATATTTGTAAGGAATAGAAAACAGATCCGGAATCTTATCAATTTTGAAACGAAAATTACTCCTTTTTACTGCTTTTTTTAGTGTTATTTCCCTTCACGCTGCGAATCTTTATTGGGTCGGCGGTACCGGGACATGGAATGATCCCACGCACTGGTCCGCAAGCAGCGGCGGTTCGGGTGGAAGTGTTATTCCGACCATGAATGACGATGTCTTCTTTGACCAGAACTCGTTCTCATCAGCCAAGCAAACAGTGATGGTCACTTCACCGGCAGTCTGTCATAATATCGACTGGTCAGGCATCGACGATAAAGCCATCTTTTCCTCTGCAGTTTCAAGAACTCTTGTTGTTCATGGATCCTATACATTATCACCGCTTTTATTCAATGGATTTCTTGGAAGAACGATCTTTGCTTCTTCCCAGCCGGGGAATGTGATCACAACAGCTGGTCGCACGATCATCGGTGACTGGGAATTTAATGGTTCCGGGGAATGGCTGTTCGGAGATGATGTGATCACTGAAAAGAAAGTAACCCTGATCCACACGAAGGGTACGTTAAATACCAATAACAAAACGATCTATATCGGATCTTTTGACGGCCGCTCAACGCAGAACAGAACGCTTAAGCTGGGAGCTTCAGAGATCTTCATGAAATATAAATGGGACCTGAGCACCCCGACCAATTTGAATTTCGACCCGGGTACATCACGGATCATATTTGAGGATTCACTGAACAGCAATCGCTTCCGGAGCGGCGGGCTCACCTATAGCTCTGTGTCGGCAATGGCTGCCGGCTGTAGTCCGTCGGGAACTCCATGTGCTACTTTTACCATCTCCATTACGGGTACAAACGTGATCTGTAACGGTGATAACAACGGAACCGCAAATGCTACGGTGCTGCCGGCTGCAGGACCATATAGCTATGACTGGAGCCCCGGAACTCCTACGGGGGATTTTACGCCTTCCATTACGAATCTGGGTCCCGGAACCTACACGCTGAAAGTCATCAATACCACTACCGGTTTATTCTGTTTTTGCTCGATCTCTATTACTGAGCCGGGAGTACTCTTCGACTTTGAGCTTGCTACCACTTCACCAACCTGTAACGGATTGTGCAACGGCCAATCATCGGTAGCCGCTACCGGGGGAACAGGTGCCTACAGCTATTTATGGACACCGACCGGAAATACAAATGACACTTTGTTCAATGCGTGTGCCAACACGTATACGGTCCAGGTAACCGATCAAAACGGATGTACCAACTCCACAACAATTAACGTAACGCAGCCTGCGCCGCTCGCTGATCCGGTTACTTCAACGAATGTTACCTGCTTCGGGGCCTGCAACGGAACAGCAACAGCCTCTGTCAGCGGAGGAACAGCTCCGTATACTTACGACTGGACACCTGGAAGTCCTACGGGTGACGGAACACCAACGATCACAAATCTCTGTCCGGGAACATATACCTGTACCGTTACGGACGCAAACCTTTGTACGGCTACATCATCGGCAACGATCACCCAGCCTCCGATCCTGACACTTGCAGTCAGTAAAACGAATGCAAGCTGCGGAGGAGTCTGTGATGGAACAGCCACTGCCACGATCACCGGTGGAACATCGACCTACACGTACTCATGGACCAGCGGTTCGGTAACCAGCTCCACGCCATCGCTGACGAACACGGTTTCCGGTCTTTGTGCCGGAAGTTATACTGTGACGGTGACAGACGCGAATGGCTGTACCAAAACTGCATCGGTTGTGATCACAGAACCGCCGGTACTCGTCGCCACGGCAAGTGGTACCACAGTAACCTGTTTTGGTTTCTGTAACGGAACCGCTACGGTAGTAGTTACGGGTGGTAACGGAGGAAATACTTATGACTGGACTCCGGGAACACCATCCGGTGACGGTACAGCGACAGTCACCGGTCTCTGCCCGGGAACTTATACGGTTAACGTTGTCGATATCAACGGCTGTAATGATACAGGTGTTGTCACGATAACGGAACCGCCGCTACTCCTGGCTAACCCGGTCTCGACGAACGTGCTGTGTTTTGGGGCGTGCAACGGAACAGCAACTTCAACCCCGACTGGCGGAACGCCGCCATATTCCTATAACTGGAGTCCGGGTTCCCCCACGGGCGATGGAACTCCCACGATCACGAACTTATGTCCGGGCGCCTATTCCGTTACGGTAATGGACTCGCACAGTTGTGTCAGTACGCAAGGTGTTGTTGTTACAGAACCGCCGGCGCTCACCGCGAATGCAACGCATACGAATGTAACATGTAACGGCGCTTGTAACGGAACAGCGAGCGCTGCTCCAACCGGAGGAACGCCGGGGTATACGTATGCCTGGAGCACAGGTGCAACCACTTCAACTATTTCCGGATTGTGTCCGGGTTCATATACGGTTACTGTCTCCGATGCAAACCTTTGTACGAATTCCCAGACTGTTGTGATAACACAACCCAGTTCGCTTACGGTAAGTGTATCATCAACGGCGCTTGCGTGTAATGGGTATTGCAATGCAACCGCGACTGCAACGATCTTAGGCGGAACACCGACTTATACTATTGATTGGACAGGAACACCTGTCGGAGATGGAACCAGTGTCATCAGCTCACTTTGCGCTGGTGTATACACCGTGAATGTGGTGGATGGAAATGGCTGCCCGGTTAGTGCAAGCACAACTATTCTTCAGCCGACCGCGCTTACGCTCAGTACAGCCGTGACCAATGTGAACTGCTTTGGTTTATGCACTGGATCGGCGGCAGCAATTGCCGGCGGCGGTACTCCCGGTTACAGTTATTCCTGGTCGGGTGGACAAACTACTTCATCGATCAGCTCGCAGTGTGCGGGAAGCTACACGGTAACGGTTACCGATCTTAACGGTTGTACTCTTTCAGCAACCGTGGTCATCACACAGCCTCCGCAACTGCTGGGGAATCCATCGGTTGTAAGCAGTGTGCTCTGCGCAGGGGATTGTAACGGTTCAGCAACATCGGCGGCTACAGGCGGTGTAGGACCTTATATTTATGACTGGACGCCGGGCTCTCCAACGGGTGATGGTACGCCTACGATCACCAATTTGTGCGCGGGAACTTATAATTTAGTGATCACCGATGCCAACTCATGTGTATCGAATACGCCGGTAACGATCACACAGCCGCCCGTGCTGAGCGGACCGATCACTGCTTCCACGTCCAGCTGTAACATCTGTAATGGAACCGCCACTGTAACACCAACCGGCGGAACAGCAGGCTATAGTATATTATGGAGCGATGGTCAGACCACAACTACTGCCGTCGGCTTATGTCCGAATGTTACTTATACAGTTACCGTTACCGATGCAAATAATTGTACCGCAAGCAGCACGGTTACGGTAATGCAAACGATCATCATCAGCATTACGACTTCCAGTACAACACTCAGCTGTGCCGGTGGCTGTGATGGTATCGTGACAGCGAATGCAGCGGGAGGAACGATCCCATACTCATTTATATGGAACGGACCAGGTCCGGCCGGTCCGATCGTATCGCTTACACAAACAGCTTCTTCTTTGTGTGCAGGCACTTATTATGTAAATGTTTCTGACGCAGCCGGATGTTTCAATATGGACAGCGTCACGTTTACAAATCCGACGCCGATCACAGTAACCACCAGCGGAACGAATATCGCATGCGGTGGTACATGTACCGGAACTGCAACAGCAAATCCTTCCGGCGGAACAGGGGTATTCACCTATTTATGGATGCCGGGCGGACAAACTACACAAACCGCCACTGCGCTTTGTGCGGGAACATATACTGTCACCGTGAAGGATGGAAATAATTGTATTGTTACTGATTCCGTAACGGTTGGACAGCCGACGACGGTTGTAGACAACGTAACGGTCACCCCGGCAAACTGTACGTTCGCAGATGGTGTGATCAGTGTTGCTCCGACCGGGGGAACTCCACCCTATAGCTACAATTGGGGGCCGGGCGCTCCCACCGGTGATGGAACTCCGACGATCACTAATTTGCTTCCCGGTGCTTACACACTTGCAATTACAGACAACGCAGGCTGCGTGTTCAATTTTAATTATCTCCTCGGGAATAGCACAGGGCCTTCGCTGTCGACCAGCGGAACCAGGGAAAGCTGTCATAATTCCTGTAATGGTACTGCAACAACTGTAGCCAGCGGAGGTGCCGGCGGGTATGTCTACGACTGGACTCCGGGTGCACCTGCCGGGGATGGAACTCCTGCGATCACTGCATTATGCGGAACAACTACTTACACGATCACTGTGACAGATGCCGCAGGATGTATCAACCTCGATACATTCACTGTGATCAATCCGGCATTGATATCACCGAATCCGACTGTTGTAAATGAAAGCTGCGGAGGTTCCTGCAATGGAAGTATTTCGCTTGCACCGACAGGCGGAACACCCGGATATACCTATGCATGGAGCACCGGCGCAACAAGCTCGTCTATTTCCGGATTGTGTGCGGGAGTGTATACATTTACCGTTACCGATGCCAATGGCTGTGATTCAAGCCTGACCATAACGCTCACATCGCCGCCAATACTTACGGCTACGATGTCATCCACAAATGTTCTCTGCAATGGTTTTTGTAACGGAACTGCAACTGTTACCGCGGGTGGGGGAACAGGCGCCGGAACATATATTTATTCCTGGTCGCATGGCGGCGCCTTTATTCTTCCTAACGTTATCGCGTTATGTCCGGGAGGATATACCGTGACGGTTAGCGACGGAAATGGTTGTACCGTTTCCGGATCAGTGACGATCACACAGCCGGCTTCCTTAACGACTTCCACTTCTTTTACGAATGCAAGCTGCTTCAGTGTATGTGACGGTCAGGCTATCGTAACTGCCTTAGGAGGAACGATACCATACGGTTATAGCTGGTCGCCGGGACCTGTTGCAAATGATACAGCAAGCGGCCTCTGTGCGGGCACTTATACCGCAACAGTTACCGATGCAAACGGATGTACTTCTTCGCCGCCTGCGGTTGTGATTTCAGAACCTGTTGCTATCAGTCCGAATGCAACGGGAACAAATCCAACGTGCCGCGGTGCGTGCAACGGAACTGCGACAGCAAATCCAACCGGCGGTTCCGGTGTTTATACTTATTCCTGGAATACTGTTCCTGTCCAAACAACACAAACTGCAACGAACCTTTGCGGAGGAACATACATTGTAACTGTTGATGACGGAAGCTGCTCCATGACACAAAATGTCACGATCACGGACCCTCCGTTCCTGCTTGCGAATCCTTCGTCTACTTCTCCGACCTGTTCCGGCGGATGTGATGGCAGTGTGATTGCAAGTCCTTCAGGAGGAACCGGAATTGGTACTTATACGTATTCCTGGTCTCCGGGCGGTGCTGTAACGCAAATGGTTTCTCCATTGTGCGCGGGGATCTACCAGGTGGTCGTAACAGATGCGAACGGATGTGTCGATACTGCAACCGTAAATCTTGTGAATCCTCCTGCGATCGATGCAGCTATTGGAAGTACACCATCCACTTGTGGTGCATGCGATGGAACGATCACTATAACACCTATAACAGGATTGCCTCCTTATACCTATTCGTGGACGAATTCATTTACCGGTCTTCCGCCGGGACCTCCGTTCACCGGTAACGGAACGGCCAACGTTAGTAATGTTTGCGCCGGATTATATGATGTGCTTGTAACTGACGCAAACGGATGTGATTCAACCTTCACTATTCCAATGAACAGCTCATCCGGTCCGACCTCGGCAACGATCGTCGTTACGAATGCCACATGCCCTGGTGTTTGTAATGGTATGGCCGCAGTGACTTCTGTGACCGGCGGAACACCAGGATATTCCTTCCTGTGGAGCGATCCCGCAACCACAGCAAACGATACTGCATTTGCCTTATGTGACAGCGCTTATTTTGTACAGATCACCGATGCTGCGGGATGTGTATTCTTTCCGCCACCGGTAAATGTGACGGAGCCTGCGCCTATTCTCGCCAACGCGATTGTTACCAGCGCTCTTTGCAGTAATGTGTGTAACGGTGCGATCATTGTCGCTCCGACAGGCGGAACAGGCGGATACAGTTATTTCTGGGCTCCCGGTGTAATTACGGGTCAGGGAACGAACAGTGTTTCGGGCTTGTGCCCGGGCACATATACACTTACCATTACAGACGGAAGCTCCTGTGTGCAGGTGGATTCGTTCGTTGTGACGCAGTCGACGCCGCTAACGGCAACTATTAATTCTACAAATATTTCCTGTTCGAATGCATGTACCGGGGTGGCTTATGTGAGTATCACATCGGGAACTGCGCCGTTCACGCTGCAATGGAATGATCCGATGGGACAGGCAAACGATACCGCGTTCGCATTGTGTGCCGGTGCTTATTCAATCGACATCACCGATGCAAATGGCTGTACGCTTACGCTCAGCACTACGATCACGTCTGCACCTGCGTTGGTTGCAAATCCTACCATTACCGGTGCAACCTGTGGATTGTGTGATGGAACTGCAACTCTGGCGCCGACCGGCGGTACGCCGGGATTCACTTATGTTTGGAGCAACGGCGATACCACAGCAACAGCAGACAGCTTGTGTGCCGGATTGTATACGGTAAACATTACGGACGCAAACGGATGCTTGTCCAGTCTTTCGATCCCTGTGAGCAATCCAACCGGTCCGGGCAGTGCCGTGATCGCTTCAACGAATGTGACCTGCAACGGAGCCTGTAACGGATCTGTTACTTCGGTAACGCCGGCGGGTGGAACGGCACCATATACTTTCCTCTGGATCGGAAGCGGAGCCACGACCGGTTCATTGTCGTCGCTTTGTGCCGGAACCTACTATGTTCAGATCACGGATGCGAATGGTTGTTCGCTGGTAGATTCGGTTGTTATTACCGAGCCTGCACCGATCATGGCCAACCAGGTGATCACTGCGGCGACCTGCGGACTGTGTGATGGTACGGTTACTATCGCGCCAAGCGGAGGAACGCCGCCGTATACCATATTATGGAACACCGGTTCAAGTGCATTGTCGTTAACGAACCTTTGTGCGGGATTATATTCTGTTTCGATCACCGATGCAGCAGGATGCTCGATCAACCAATCGATCACGATCAACAGCCAGGGTGGGCCTACACTGTCTGCTTCGGCAACGGATGTCCTGTGCGGAATCGGACCATGCAATGGTATTGCCGGAGTTGCAACTTCAGGCGGAACTCCGCCATATTCTTATCTGTGGAACGATATCAGCGCACAAACAACGGATACGACATTGGCAACGCTTTGCGCCGGAACTTATTTCGTTACGGTGACTGATGCGACAGGCTGTGTGACACTTGCTTCGGCAACGATCGATGCTCCTGATTCGATCGGTTTCAGCAGCGCGAATGCAATTGATCCGTTGTGTAACGGAACCACCAATGGCTCGATCACGGTGATCCCGTCAGGCGGAACCTTATCTTACATTTATTCCTGGACACCTGCACCGGCTGCCGGACAAACAACTCCGACTGCGTCCGGATTGAATGCGAATACGTATTCAGTAACTGTTACCGATGCAAACGGATGTACGGCATCGCAAAGCGTAACATTGGTCAACCCTGCTTCGCTCACGATCAGCAATACATTTGTTGATCCGAGCTGTAACACAATTGCCGATGGAAGCATCGATGTGACTGTGGGCGGTGGAACGCTGCCGTATGCTTATTTATGGAGCGGCGGTTCTTCAGCAATTACTGAAGATCTTACGTCGCTGCTGGCCGGATCCTATACGATCACAGTGACGGATTCTAATTCCTGTACGATTGCGGATACGATTATTCTGACGTCGGCTCAGAATGTGATCGCGAATGCGGGAAATGATACAACGTTCTGTCAATCCGGATCACTCACATTGAGCGCAGCAGCAAGCAGCGGTGGAATCACTTATACCTGGTATGAAGTCGGAAATCCATTGTCTGTCGGAAGCGGTGTGACGATCCCTGTTAATCCGCCATCGGGAACTACGGTCTATTATGTTGTAGTTGATAATGGAACAGGCTGTACAGATAATGACACAATAAATGTTACTTCAAATCCTGCACCGACGGTAAATGCCGGCTCGGATATAACGATCGTCACCGGTCAGACGACAACGCTTGGCGGAAGTCCGACCTCCGGTACAGCCGGCGTAACCTATTCCTGGTCGCCGGTACCGGGAGCGATGGATAATCCGGCTTCCGCAAATCCTGTTGCAACGCCGACTGTCACCACAACATACACGATCACGGTGACAACACCGGGAGGATGTACAGCCAGTGATACTGTTACAGTTACGGTTCGTCCGGGTATTTCGATCCCGAATGGTGTTTCACCGAATAACGATGGTTCGAATGATGAATGGATCATTGACGGAATAGAAATGTTCCCGGATTGTGTGGTGGAAGTATATAACCGCTGGGGAGAATTGCTGTTCCAGTCGATAGGATATAAAGAGCATTGGAAAGGAACATATAAGGACAAGCCATTGCCGGTTGGAACATATTATTATGTGATCGATCTGAAAGATCCGTTGTTCCCGGATGCGTATACCGGACCGATTACGATCATGAGGTGATTTTTGGGTGATTGGTGATTGGGAAAATAGTAAGTATAAAAGTGCAACAAATAATGAGGTACAGAATTGTCATATTGGGTTTGCTTCTGGGCTCCGTTAAGCTGACGGCCCAGCAACTGCCGCAATACAGCAATTACATGATCAATGATTATGTGATGAATCCTGCTATTGGCGGAAGCAATCCATATTTTGAAGGGAAGTCCAATAATCGTTACCAGTGGATCGGAATTACGGATGCGCCGCGGACCTATATTCTCAGTGTAAATGGTCCGACCAAAAAATTGAATATGGGATTGGGTGGTGTACTGTTTACTGATATTGTCGGACCGACGCGCAGGACCGGTTTATATGGTTCTTACGCGTATCACATGAAGATAAACGAGAATGTAAAGATCTCATTAGGTATTTCAGCCGGGATCCTGCAATTCATGGTGGACGGATCGAAGATCACATTGCGTGATCCGGGTGATAACGTGATCAGCAGCGGATTACAATCGGTGATCATTCCTGATTTCGGCGCAGGTATTTATGCATATCGTAAGGATAAAAAGTGGTATGTCGGAGCCAGTGTTCCGCAGATCCTGCAGAACAAGCTGAAATTCTTCGACAATGGAACTTCGACATTAAGCAAGCTTGCTACCCATGTGTATGCACAGGCGGGGTATCGCTTTGATATTACCGATGATATTTCAATCGAACCTTCTACCTGTCTGAAATATGTAAGTCCGGCACCGCTGCAATTTGATCTCGGTGTGCGTGCGATCTATAAGGATAAAGTGTGGCTGGGTGGTGCGTTCCGATACCTCGACGCGGTTTCAGCGATGGTAGGATACACCATGCAGGAGAATATCACCTTTGCATATTCATATGACTTCACGATGACCAATATCAAGAAGTACAGCACGGGAACACATGAGCTTATGATCGGCATTAAATTTCATAAAGTAAAGCCGGGTGCAGATGCAGCGAGAATGAAGTAAACTCGTGAACAGTTGTTAAAGTGTTTGAGTGTTACAGTGCGCATCGAAACTTTAACTGAATGAACAAAAGACTCCTGTTTTTTCTTTTTTTAATTTCTCTGTCGGTTCACTCGGTTGCCCAACCTTTCGCCGACATTCTCAATTTCAATTACCAGACCTTTTCTACTTCTTACGCGGACAGCAGTTACCGTAAGAACATTACAGACGATTACTTCCTGAATTTTTTCCTGCCTAAGGAGCTCAAAAGCGGGAATACTTTATTGGTTCGCCTGAACACGGAAATGCTTTGCTCAACGGTGAGCCCGGATTCCGCATATACTTCGAAGCTGTATAGTGTTTCGCTTCCGCTGGGAATGAAATTCCTTTCAAAAAATAAAAAGTGGGAAACAATTGTGATCGGTATTCCTAAAATCGCTTCCGATCTGCGGGACAAAATTGAGGGTCATGATCTTCAATACGGCGGGATCTTCCTTGAGCAGTTTGTAAAGAGTCCGAAGCTGAAGATCAAAGCAGGATTGTATTATAACAGGGAAGCGTTCGGAAATTTTTATGTGCCGCTGGTAGCGGTTGACTGGAAAATAAACAAACGGATCTACATGTATGGTGTGCTTCCGCAGAATTACAAATTGGAGTTTAACCTTTTAAAGAACAGACTATATACCGGTTTGAATCTTAAATATTTCACACGGTCGTTCCGGCTGTCGAAATCCGATCACAATGATTATGTACGTTATGATGAAGGGCAAGTGAAGCTGTTCCTGGATTATTTTGCCGCCCCGAAGATGCTGCTTTATGCGGAAGCCGGCTATTGTGTAGCAACGAATCCGATCCGGTACAAGTACGGGGAGGCTAAGCGCGAATCCGGGAACATCAGTTGGAATGACCCGGTCTATACGCCTGCAAAGCGTGGGTATATGTTATTTTCAGTCGGCCTGGCGTATAGGATCAGGTTTGACCTGGAGGATGGTCTTCAAAAGAATTTAACGCCGGCTGTAGAAGGGAAATGAGGCTAAAGGCCGCTGAATTCCAGGCGTGGTCTTTATTCTGCCAATGCAACTGTTTAGAGAAAAAAACAGTCTTATACGGTGACCATGAGATCAATGAAACAGTACATCCTGCTATTTTGTATCATTTTCGTCTTTTACAAGCCGATAACTGCGCAAACTAATGCAGAGCCTGTCTTTTCCGGCTGCGGCAGCGACGAGCTGCTGCAACGAAACGCCTCTTTGAGCTTCGATCAGCATTCGCTGGATACAAAGCTTTATGAATACATGGTTTCCCGTCAAAAGCAACGGAGCCCGTCCGCGATCGTCGATTATATTCCTGTTGTGGTGCACATTATTCATAATGGAGGGCCAGAAAATATTCCAAACTCCCAGGTACTTGCCGCAATAAGTGATATCAACAGCAAATTCCTGGAAAGCGAAGGGCGGCAGATTCAGTTCTGTCTCGCGCAGCGTGATCCGAATGGAAATGCAACAACCGGTATCACGAGGGATGTTTCCGCGCTTACAAATGAAACGATGGAAACCGATGATATCGCTTTAAAAAATATCGACCGCTGGGCACCTACGTGTTATCTTAATATCTGGGTTGTGGCAGGGATCAACAGTATCAGCATGGGATCCGGAGTAATTGGCTATGCTTATTTTCCCTCTTCTCACGGGATGCCGGAAGATGGTGTGGTGATCGAAGCTGGATTTTTCGGAAGCAGCCCGATGAATGATGCTGTGGGTGCGCATGAGATTGGCCATTATCTTGGTTTATACCATACGTTTCAAAATGCTTGTCCGAATAATAACTGCCTGCTTGACGGTGACCAGGTATGTGACACTCCGCCGGATCAAACTACTTTCGCATCCTGCTCACCGGCTTCCAATTCATGCAACACCGATCCGGATGATCCATCCATTAATAATCCGTTCACAACCGATGTGACCGATCTTGGGAACGACTATATGGATTATAGTTCGCTCTCCTGTTATAATATGTTCACTACGGGACAATATGAGCGGATGGATTATTTTCTTGATAATATCAGGCACAGTCTCCTGACCTGCCTGAGCTGCACTCCGCCTTGTCCGGCGACTCTTTCAGCTTCTATTACCTTACCAGCTTCTTCCGTAACAATTACTACGGGAGGCTCCGTTAATTTTGCAGGCACCTATACAAGCGGGATCGGTGAACAATGGTATCTGATTCCGTCAGGCATACTCGGTACAAGTTCCACCTATACGCACGTGTTTCCCATGCAGGGGATCTACTGGATGAAATACAAAGCGGTCAGTGGAGATCCGACAATGTGTCTCGATGCGATCGATTCGGTTCAGATCATTGTCCTGGATTCCGTTTCCACTTCCTGTGAAGGATCACTCCAGTTCACGAATACAAATTCTTCCGTTCATCTCCCGGCTACTACTGACGTATACAGCAGCAATGGTTTTACGTGGGAGTGCTGGGTAAAACTGATCGATCCTTTCGGTACGGATTGGCGCCCGATGATCTGCGCCATCGATGAAGTAGTTTATGAAGACATTGCCTTGTCTTTCGGATGGACCGGTGGAGTGGGAAATGTGCCGGTCACCGGGTTAGCGTTTAAGGTCGACGGTCCGGGAGGACCAAGTTCTTCAACCTGCTATTACACCCCACCCGGAGGTTTTGTTCTTAATACCTGGTATCATGTTGCGGGATCAATGGATTATGTAACTCAAACGGGAAAGCTTTATCTGAATGGTGCCCTGGTGGACACAAAGCTGATCACGTCGACTCCTTTCAGCAGGATCATTCCACCGCAATTGAGCTGGGATGTTGCGCTCAATCCTCATTACCCGGGTCCACCTCTCGGAGGTAATATGGATGAAGTGAGGATCTGGAAGACCGTACGGACCGACGCAGAAATAGCGGCGAATTATAATCAGTGTCTTTCCGGAACGGAAACGGATCTGCTGATGTATTACCGTGCGAACCAGACTTCCGGAACGGCCTGCCTGGATGCTACACCTGCCGGATATAACGGAATGCTGTCGGCTCCTACATTGTGGGTTACTGACCAGCCTTCAGTGATCACAACGAATTGCGCCGGTTTGTGTAACTCATTCTGTCCTATGTTATCTGCCGGCATCGATACTGTTATCTGCGATGGTGGTTCGATCCAGCTGGATGCAAGCGGCGGATATACTAATTACCATTGGTCTCCGGCCACCGGGCTGTCGGATCCTGCAATTGCCAATCCAATTGCCAGTCCGGCCATTACCACTACCTATGTTGTTACCGGAACAAATTTAGATTCCAGTCTTGTTGTCAACGGAGATTTTGCTCTTGGCAATTATGGTTTTACAAGCGGACAGACTTTTACGACCACTTATTCTCCCTGCGATTACTACGTTGCACCGACCTTCTTCACAACTTCTTATCCTTTTACAGATCATACTTCTACCACGGATAATTATTTTATGTCGGTTGATGGCTGTACTACCGGTCCGACCGTGCTTTGGGAGCAGCTCATTCCCGCGATCACAGCAGGCGCTGATTACGAATTTTCTTTCTGGGCGACGCGTGCAGATGCTATACAGCCGGATTTTGAGATACATGCTATCGGCGATGTTACGGGTGATATCATTGTCGCCACACAGCCCGGAATTCCTTATGCAGGCACGGCCATGTGGGATCAGTATGGTTTACCCGTGTGGAATGCGGGACCTAACTCCAGCGTTACTTTCAGAGTTGTGAACCTGGAAACAAACGGTTATGGAAATGATTTCGGGATGGACGATTTTTCATTGCGGAGGACCTGTGTTAAAACGGATTCAGTAACAGTGAGTGTCGGATCAACTTCCGTTAATGTCGATCTTGGAAATGATACCACCTTATGCGGAAGCGGTGTTATCGTAATCGATGCGGGTCCGGGACTGGGTCAATACAACTGGCAGGATGGCTCGCATGGCCAGACATATACTGCATTCGGACCGGGAACATATTGGGTAACAGTGATCAGTCCTTGCGGAAGCAGCGATACGGATACGATTACTGTTTCTGCTTCGCCTTCTCCTGCCGTTACTATTATGAGTGATTCAACAGTTTGTGCGGGAGACAGCATTCAGCTGGGTTATACAGGCAGCGCGGTCTTCAGCAACTTCAACTGGGAACCTGGTACGTACCTGAGCTGTAATAATTGTCCGCATCCGATGGCTGCTCCGGTTGCAAGCGGAGTGTATTACCTTGTTGCAAATACGGCAGAGGGCTGTGGTGCAATCGACAGCGTATATCTCACCGTATTCCCGAATCCTTCAAGCGCCTTAGAGATAGCTGTGACCGAAGAGATGTGCGGGAATGGTGCGGGAAGTGTTCAATTGAATATAACTGATAATTCCGCAGCGCCTTACCTGTTCAATTTCAATGGTGCCGGTTACTCTTCTGTGTTGGCCTATCCGGACCTTGTCAGCGGCAATTATGATCTGGAAGTAATAAACAGTAAAGGTTGTGTTTATGATACACTCATTCATGTTCCTGATAACGGTATGTTATCGGATACTTCGCTGGTGCCGAATTGTTTCAGTCCGAATAATGATGGCCAGAATGATACCTGGTCCATTCCTTCCTTCTGTGGTGAAAAGATCACCTGCAAGATCCTGAACCGCTGGGGCATGGAAGTGGCGCACCTGGGCGACGGTCAAAAATGGAATGGAAAGATAAAAGATCAGACAGCTGCTTCCGATGGCATTTATTATTACATCGCGGAGATCGAATATCTTTCGGGCCAGAAGAAAACGCTGAAAGGGTTCATCAATTTGTTGCGTTAGAATTGGCCTAATAGACAAGGCCCTTCCTGATAGCTCAGAGAAGGACCTTTATAGTGCTGCTACTCCCAGTTTACAGCACTAGTACTAAAAAAATAATGACGCGGCAAAAATAAATACCGTCTTCAATTCTTGCAAGAGCTCTGACCAAAAATTTGCAGTTCTGTTTATAACTCCTTTGTTTGAGAAATATCTTCCACACTTTTTGATCGGATTCAGGATCTTTTAAATGCAGTCTTTTATGATCTTTTCAAGCAGCGTTGTGAAGTCATCAATCAGAAATGGTTTTTGGTGACATTCCAGCGCGTATTTTTTGCAGATACTTTTTCCTTCTTCTGTGATGCTTGTTGTTAAAATAAAAAAATGGAAATGAGCCCTTAAGTTTTTTTTCATAATGATGTCGAACACCTCAAACCCGGTCAGCTTAGGCATATTAACATCTAAAATAACGATAACAGGGTGTTTGCTATCCGGATACTTTTTGATCCCGGGTTGTTCCAGGAAATCCAAAAAGTCTTCTCCGTCATAAAAATCCTGGAAATGGATCTTTTTAAGATGACATAAAGATTCTTTAATAAAGAAGTGATCATCGCGGCTATCATCGACGATAATAATTGTCAGCTCGATATTTCCGTCTAGTTCCCGGATGGTCATTTTGTGAAAGATCAATTAGTATCAAAAGTGATGATCAGAATGCAGTTTTCCTGGCTTTAAAACGGGCCGGCATTATTATACCTGGCAGCACAAGTTCCTTTGTAAATTCAGGGAGAGCTCAGCTCTCTTTTTTGCAGCTCTTCTATCCAATCGCAGGCTTCCTGCGAGGTGTCAAAGATCCGGACGGGAAACGGCGGTTTTTGACTAAGTATTACTGTTGCCGGTACAATTTTTCCCAAAGGTCTGCACGACACGACTGCCAGGCCTTTGCAAATTCCGATCATTTCCTCGTTGAAGTATTTTTTCACCTGGGCTGTGTACGGTTGCATATAAGTAGTTTCGGAGATCATATAGACTTTTTTATTTCCGCTTAATTTCCGAACGGAATCAAAGAACTCTTTCACATTTGCAGTCGTTCTTTTGACGTTTTTTGAAATACTATAAATGACATCGCCTTTTAAAGCGAGATACGCAATCTCTACTTCAATTTGTCTGACTCCGGTTGGAATTTTCAGCTTGCAATTTTCTTCATTCATCCCCGTATTAACTCAAGCATGGCGCCAGTAAATTAAAGGATAATAATTCCCCAGTCTGTATTATGTCTGCCCGGTTCCCGGTATATTTTTATTCATTTGTTCGTTTAGCCATTCCTGTGCGCTGAAAAGGCTTTTGAAAATTTTGGTGGGAACTGCAGGTTTATTCAGCTTCACGTACATTTCGCCAATGAGCTGTAATGAAATGTTCGACGTATAAAATGCTACGGCGATGGTATTGTCGGAAAATTCTTTTGTTGCGGCAAGAGCTCGTGCGGCGGCAGTTATATTAAAGAATTCTATTCCTTTGCCGAGCACATAAAATCGTTCTCCCGGATGTAAGGCTGTAACTCTTGCTTTCGTTTCGATAGCGTCTTCGGCGTCGTACGTGATCCCTTCCTTTATAGTATATTCTAAGAGATCAGAACCGTCCCGGATCTCCAGGCGGTATTTTTCGGTTTCGATAATAGTTGGCATTCTGGGTGTTTCAAGGGTTGAATCTTTTTAAAATTGTCGTTTATCCGGGGATAAAGATCACTGTTAAAATCCACAGGTTGTGTAGACAAAACGCCCCAAAGCAGGCCGATTTATGAACAATCACAGGCAAAAAATAAGCCAGTGCAGCTGGCACAAGTTTTTTAAAAGTTATGAGTGATAAAAGAACAAAGAAATGTACTTCGATATAGAGAGGGCAGAGCAGATCAAAGCTACCTATGGATCATGGGTTTCAAAAAAGGCCTATGCAGGGGAAGGGAAAATGGAGGTGCTTAAACGGATCAGAATAGTAGCCCGGAAAAAAACAAAATTCCTTTCACAAAATCCGAGAGTGTATAAAATTGAGTTTCAGTTTGAGAATGGACAAAAACTCTCTTCGCAAAAGTTTTTCAGGTATAACGGAATTGGGAATGTTCCTGTGGAAAACACCCGTCAGACCAGTCTCTTCATAAATTCACTATTTTCAGCACCCGCATTAAAGGATCGGTATGGGACTTAGTGAAAGTTCCTTCCGCCATGGAAAATATCTGTCTGCAAAACTTGTGCAGCTGTATTCTTCCGGCCGGACTTTTTGGGTGCACGACTGTCGGGCTTGTCCTCATTGGTGGTCATGTCGGCGCTGACTTTTTCCGGGGCTTGTGAAAGTGGAGCAAGCAGGCCGGTGAGGTTGTAACATTTCTTCACTACTATATGGATCACTTCGCCTTCGATTTGCAGCTTGCCTTCTACCATTAATAAACGGCAATGCACGATTTCCTTCCGGTATTTATTGAAAAGATCCTTGAATACGACCAGGTTCGCGATCCCGCTTTCGTCTTCCAGGGTAATGAACACGATGCCGCTGGCCGTTCCCGGCCGCTGGCGCACCAAAACCAGGCCCGCTGCTTTTACATCCATACCATCTTTTAATGTGGACAGTTTCTCATTCGGTGTGATCCCAAGTTTCTTCAGCCGCTCCCGGATGAAGCTCAATGGATGTTCCTTAATGGAAAAGGTCAGGGTCCGGTAGTCTTCGATCACGTGCTGCGATAAGCTCATCTCCGGCAGATGAATATTTTTTTCCGCAGAAACATCCTGCTCTTGCCCATGAAACAAACCGGTATGGTGATCTTTCAAAGCCGTTACTTCCCATAATGCTTTTCTGCGGTCCAGGCCAATGGAACGAAATGCATCCGCATTGGCGAGGTATTCCAATGCTGTCAATGAAATTCCTGCATCCACCAATTGCGCGATCGTGCGAAAACCGTCGTTGCGTGCCGCCATCAGCAATTGCATTTCTTCTTCGTGCAATCCTTTCACTTCACGGAAGCCTAAGCGCAACGCGTGGTAATTGTTCCCTTCGGGACAAGCTTCCAATGTATTATCCCAGGAAGAATGATTTACATCCACTTCACGTACCGTTACGCCATGCTTTCGCGCATCGCTGATGATTTGTGCAGGCTGGTAAAATCCCATCGGCATGCTGTTGAGCAAAGAGGCGGCAAAAACATCCGGGTAATAATATTTTATCCAGGAGGAAACATACGCAAGCAGGGCAAAGCTTACCGCATGGCTCTCCGGGAAGCCATAGCTTCCGAATCCTTCCAGTTGACGAAATACGCGCAATGCAAATTCTTCGGTATAGCCTTTGGCGGTCATTCCGCTCACCATCTTTTCCCGGTAAGCCGTTACTTTTCCATGTGCTTTAAAGGTGGCCATGCTTCTCCTCAAACCATCTGCTTCAGCCGGTGTAAACCCTGCTGCAACGATCGCAATCTCCATCGCCTGCTCCTGGAACAAAGGGACACCCAATGTGCGGCCGAGAATGTTTTTTAATTCTTCCGATGGATATTCAACCGTTTCTTCTCCATTCCTTCTTCTCAGGTACGGATGAACCATGTCGCCCTGGATCGGGCCGGGACGAACGATCGCAACCTCGATCACGAGGTCATAGAATTCTTTCGGTCGTAAGCGTGGCAGCATCGACATCTGCGCACGGCTCTCGATCTGGAACACACCGATGGTATCCGCATGAGAGATCATCTCGTACACTTTATCATCATCCTGTGGAATATTCGCGAGTGTGAACTCCTTGTTATAATGTTCTTTCGCCAGGTCAAAGCCTTTCCGGATGCAGGTCAGCATCCCCAATGCCAATACATCCACTTTCAGGAAGCCCAATGATTCGATATCATCTTTGTTCCATTCAATGCAGGTGCGTTTCTCCATTCTTGCATTCAGAACAGGACAGAGGTCCGATAGCTTTCCCTGCGTCATAATGAATCCTCCTGTATGCTGTCCCAGCTGCCGTGGGAAACCGGTATACTGCTGTGTGAGCTCCAGCACTTTCCGTAAATGCGGATCGCTGGCTTTGAATCCTGCAGAACTGGTCACATCTCCATTGTACCAGTCGTCGGTAAATTCCCAGCTGGAAGCGGAAAGATGATTGATGGCATCGGTTGACAGGCCCATTGCTTTTGCCACATCGCGCACTGATCCTTTGAAATGCTGCTGTGTGACTGTCGCGACAATTGCTGCACGATCACGCCCGTACTTATCATAAATGTACTGGATCACTTCTTCGCGCCGTTCGTGTTCAAAGTCGACGTCGATATCCGGTGGTTCATCACGGGCATCGGACATGAAGCGGCTGAAAAGCAAATTGAATTTGCTGGGGTCTACGGAAGTGATGCCAAGGCAATAACAAACCGTGGAGTTGGCTGCAGAACCCCGTCCCTGGCAAAGAATGTCCTTGCTTCTCGCAAAGTGCACAAAGTCGTATACGGTGAGGAAGTAAGCAGCATAATTCTTTCGTTCAATAAATTCCAGCTCGAACCGGATCGTACTTTTTATTTTTTCAGAGATCCCAGCCGGAAATTTTTCGTGAGCGCCTTTCCAGGTGAGATGGACCAGCTCTTCCTGCGGTGTTCTTCCTTCGCTGGTGATCTCTTCCGGGTAAATGTATTTCAATTCGCTCAGGGAAAATGTGCAGGCATCAGCGATCTTTTTTGCATTCTCAATCGCTTCGGGATATTGCATGAAGAGGCGGATCATTTCTTTTGCCGGCTTCAGGTAACGTTCCGCATTCTGGTAAAGACGAAATCCCGCATTGTAGATCGTACATTTTTCACGGATGCAGGTAAGTATATCCTGCAGCTCTCTTCGTTCCGGTGCATGATAATGCACGTCATTCATCGCCGCCAGTGGAATATCATATTGTCCGGAAAGCTGGTGTAAACGAAATAGCCTTTTCCCATCGCTGGCCTGGTAAGAACGGACCGCTCCGAGATAAAGCTTTTCTCCAAGCTGTTCTTTGTATTCTTTGATCGCATCGATGAAGCTGGTCTCAAATTCAAAGGCATTATCGAGAGAAATGGGAGGTACAGCAATAAATTTCATTCCTTCCGAATAGCGGTATACATCTGCTTTATATAAATGACATTCTCCTTTTTCTGCGCGGAGATTGCCTTCAGAGAGCATGGCGGATAACCTGCCGTATGCTTCTTTATCGGTTGGATAGGCGAGCAGGGAAGGGCCATCGAGAAGGTTAAGGCGGCAGGCCGGAATGATATGGAGCTTTCGTTTTTGTTCATCTTTTTTCACAGCGGTGTGTGCCCGCACAATGCCTGCCAATGTATTATGGTCGGTAATGGCGATGGCTTCGTAACCAAGCTCCATGGCACGATGTACGATCTCTTCGGGATGTGAGCCGCCACGGAGAAAACTGAAATTGGTTGTTATTTGTAATTCGGGATACATTTTTACCACTTTACCACTAAGACACTAAGTCCACTTAGGAACACTAAGTATTTGTACAGGTTTTGAAACGGAGAGCACAGAGGACCACGGAGTGTTCGTTTAACCCAAACACCTAAACACCTAAACACCCAAACACCCAAACACCCTAACACTCCTCAGGGAAAAAAACCATGCACAAACCATTTTGGCTTTCCGCTTTTATAATCACCGGAGCGGAAAAGCCAGTAGCGGGCACCTTGCTCATCTTCCACACAATAATAATCCCTGTACAATCCTCCCTGGATCCACCATTCCTGCTCGATGCGTTCGGGCCCGTCCGCTCTTTTCACATTATGGATCACTCCTTTATGCCGGAAAAGCATAGGCGGATAATCGGGAACGGGAACGGAAACTTCTATCGGCTCCGGAGATTTCAATAAGTGCAAAGGTCTTGGCAGGTCATTTCTCCAGGCCGTTGTTGCTTTTTCACTGAGCGAAGCAGTTTTTGTCATGGAACGTTCCGGCCAGTAATGTTCTGCAGGGAGATAGCGGTGAATTGCATTCGCTCCGGTTCGTCCTGCCAGGCGGTCGACCAGCTCTGCAACCGATGCGCAGGTTGCATTGCCGACAGCCCATAAAGCATCCTGGGAATCCAGTAGTTCTTCCACCGGGTTTGCTTCCAGGATAAATAATTCGATCCCTAATCCCGGATCGATCTTTGAAATTTTCTCACTGAACAGCTTGAACAGATGCGTTACATTTCTCGAAGGCTTGCTGGTCCCGATATTGATCTTTTGTGTTAATCCATCGATACGATAACAGATCAGCTCACATTTTCTCAATCCTTTGCTTTCGCGGTTCAGCCGGACGCAAAGCATCTCCAGCAGGTTGTTCAATGCGATCCCGATCCCGGTTGCCGTGCAGATCGGCTCTATGCTTGGTAAACGCTCTTCATAAGGTGAAACAGGGCGCACCGGCTCCATCAGCTCCAGTTCTTTTCCCAAGGCCTGGCCGAGACGGGTCAGTAATTGCTGTCCGAATCTTCTTCGCAAAGCAGTGGGAGGCATGTCCATGAAACTTCCGATATTCAGTAAGCCTAATTTTTCAAGTCGTGCGGTGATAAGGGGATCTATGCGTAATGCGGCACCTGATAATCCTGACAAAAATTCTGCTTCTTTTCCGGAAGGGACGATCGTTCCATTTTTCCCGAATCTAGAAAGTGCCCAGGCGGTCCCGGCCGTATCAGCAACAGCGATTCGGATCGTGTAGCCGAAATTTTTCAAACGAATGGCGATATCTCTGATGTATTTTTCCTCTCCTCCCCAGAGATGAGTACAGCCGCTCACATCCAGCAGCAGTCCGTCAGGAAGATCAACACAAACAACAGGAGCAAAGCGGATGAACCATTCCGCCAAAGCGTACAGCACTTTTTTCGGCTCTTCGGGATCGTACTCCAGCACTTCCAGCCCGGGGAGAATGGCTTTGCAATCTGCTACCACCATTTCCACATGGATATCTTTTTTGTAGGCAAGGGAGTTCACTGCTTTGATCACACGCCGGCCACGCTCTTTCATTGCCATTGCGAAAGGTATTTCCTTCAGCTCAGGGCGCCGGCGGCTTATCCGTTCACTCATCAGCTGAGGGAATTGTATGGCGACAATGCGTTTCATGTTAAGCGGTCTGAGGTCTGTACATCGGAATTGCAGCCGGAGCCTCTTTGCTGATGTATTCAAGTCCTTTGGCTGACCATTGCACCTGCCATTGTCCGGGCTTTCCATTTCTTACTTTAAGAAGCTCGATGTTCCATGCAGGAAAGCTGAGTCCCGGAATTCCATCCGGTGCAGTGCCTGGAATAGAAGTGATCTTCCAGCGGCTGATGCAGGCTACGGGATTTGAGATCTTTGGCTGGTGGCGATGAATGAATCCCGTTACGCGGCTGCGTTCAACGGCCAGCTGCAGCCTGCGTGATTCATCAAAGCTCAGATCACTGAGCTCGCCGACCACTGCGGTAAGTGCATCACACTTGAGTGTTTCTTCGAGCGCCCAAAGTGTATCTTTCCTTTTTTTCGTATTGATAAAAAGAATGCGCTCAGGTTCAATATTGAATATTTTCAGGGCCGGTGGATAAATTTGCGGTGTTCCGATCCAGGCACAAAAACCGTTTTGCTGCAGGAGCTTGCCAAGAATGACAGAAATAAACCCGCTGGTACAGGCGGCATTTTCGGCTGAAAGACTGATCAATTCATGGATGGCCGCTTTCGGAAAAATATTTCCGGGAAAAGAAGATTCTATTGCGCCCAGGCTGAGATTCGATTGATGGTCGGGAACGGGCCGGTTCCCCTGCAGCTGCATGATCTGCCTTTGCAGATCTTCAATGACTATTTTATCGGCTTCTCGTTTCATCCCGGGGAGTAATCTGTTCCTGCAAAGATAGCTTGCGAAAAGGCATTTCCTTTGCTATGAATTTTAGTATTCCGGTTACTTAAAATGTACTTCTCTTACAGATCAGGACAGATGCGGAAGACAAAGCTTGCCAATAATTTTAGCATCTTTTTTCCGGCTTTTTTTATTTAGTAACTTCACGTCATTAATTGCTCCAAAAATGTTTGCCATTATTGATATTGAAACCTGCGGAGGAAAATTTGAATACCGCCGCGGGCATATCATAGAGATCTGTATCCTTATTCACGATGGTTTATCGGTAGTGGATAAATTCACCACGCTCATTAATCCTCAGTGTTATATCGCTCCGACCTATACCCGCATTTCCGGCATTACCAATGATATGGTGGAAGGAGCGCCCACTTTTGCACAAGTGGCAAAGAAGATCTGGGAAATGACCGAGGATAAGATCTTTGTGGCGCACAATGTCGGTTTTGATTATGGCTTCATCAAAGAGGAATTCAATTCGCTGGGTGCGAAATTCAAACGCGACACGCTTTGTACCGTTCGCCTGAGCCGTAAGCTCATCCCGGGAAAAAAATCATACAGCCTGGGAAATCTTTGTGAATCGCTGGGCATAGAGAATGAAGAGCGTCATCGCGCCGAAGGAGATGCCGTTGCAACAGCAAAGCTGTTCGATATCCTCATGCAGCTGAAAAGTTCGGATCCGCGCTATAAAACAAAAGGAGTGGATGAGCTGATGGTCCGCCACATCGATAAGATCAAAAAGTACATCCTGGATAAATTGCCCGAGGAATGCGGCGTATATTATTTTCTGGACCAGGATCAGAACATTATCTATATCGG
This sequence comes from Bacteroidia bacterium, assembly GCA_045805205.1. Taxonomy (GTDB): domain Bacteria; phylum Bacteroidota; class Bacteroidia; order 2-12-FULL-35-15; family 2-12-FULL-35-15; genus 2-12-FULL-35-15. Next base: position 116,476 of record JBJMLR010000013.1, read on the forward strand.
TAAGAGCCTGAACATGTACAATCGTGCATTGGGGCACTTCAATACGAAAGAGCAGAAGGGCCGCAAGATGCTGAATGAATTGTACAATGTGGATTATGTGAATACCGGTTCCGAGCTGATCGCTTTATTGCTGGAAGCGGAAGAGATCAAGAAATACAAGCCGAAATTCAATCGCCGCCGCAAAGCGGATTCATTTACGCATAGCATTGATTGGTTTGAAGATGAAAAAGGGATCATCAATCTGAAACTGGTCGATTACGGAACGGCTCAGGAGCCTTTGATGTCATTCACTACTTATTTTGCCGCGCGGGAAAAGCTGGAAAGCCTTTTGGATGAACATGAGTTATGTCTCCGGTACTGTGGCCTCACCGACGATGATTCCGTTTGCTTCAATCACCAGATCAAAAAATGCAAAGGCATCTGCGCGGAAGAAGAAGAGGTGAAGCTCTACAACAAGCGGGCAAAAGCGGCACTCAAAAATTACATCTTTCCCGATAAGGATTTTGTGATCGTCGACCGGGGAAAAGCCCCGGGTGAAAAATCAGTGATCCTGATAGAAGAAAGCCGTGTTGCAGGTTACGGCTATTTCGATACGACTGCCCAGATCAGCGAACCGGAAGAGTTTCGGAATTATGTAAAAAAGCAAAACCATTTTCCGGATGCAAATGATCTTGTCCGCGGCTATCTCAAACAAAATCCCCAGGTGAAGCGATACAAGCTCTGAATTCGTCTGAAACGCCTGCGAATATACTCATGCCATCAGCTACAGGAGCCCTGAATAAAAGTTTACTACCTTTAATTTATGAGAGATGCTGATTGCACGATAAATTTTATTTCAAAATATTTATTTCCTTCCGTATTATTAACAGCATTCCTGTGTTTTTTCAGTGTAACAAGATCATTTGCATTTGACTCCAATACGCAGATCGATTCTCTTAAGGGACTTCTTCAAAAACAACCTTCCGATACGGGAAAGGTGATCATCCTGAATAAATTGTCCTTTCAATACAACCGGATCGGATCTAACGATAAAGCTCTGAATGCCGCCAGGGCCGCATTTGATCTGAGCAATAAGCTGGCTTATAAACGGGGAGAGGCAAAAAGCCTGATAAATACCGGAAATGTATTCCTGGCTAAAGCCGATCTTGAAAATGCGAAAAAGGTATTTTCATCAGCATATTTATTCGCAAAAGAAATAGAAGACCTCCGGATACTATCAGATTGCAACAATAATCTTGGAGAGGTCTTTCGCCTCCAGGGCGATTATCAAAAGTCTCTTTCGTATTATCTGGAATCACTAAAGATAGAAGAAACTCTTTCCAATAAGGAAGGGATCTCTGAGACCTTAAATAACATCGGGATCCTATATGAGGAATTGGGGAATTTTGAAAAAGCCATAGAGAGCTACAAAAGATCAATGGAAATAAGTAAGGAGCTTAAAAGCGATTACATTCTTTCCACAAATTTATTGAACATTGCCCAGGTATATTTTGAGGATGAGCAGCTTGAACAAGCTTTGGACTATTTTCAACAGGCCTTGTTACTGAAAAAGAAGGTCAATGATAAATCAGGAGTTGGTCAATCGCTGCTGGGGATCGGAAATATTTATCTGAAATTGAATAAGACCGGAGAGGCAATGAAAAATTACTCGCAATCTCTTGAAATTGCACAGTCGATCGGAGATAAGCAGGCTACTATTTCATGTCTGTTGGACATCGGACTGATATACGAAAGAGATGGAAAATACAATAAAGCGATAGAATACGAGAATGCATCTTTGGCTTTGTGTCTTGAAACCGGCCTGAAGCCTGAGACAAGAGATTCTTATTTGATCCTTGCCCGGACTTATTCAGGGATAAACAACCCGAAAGAAGCATTGCGTTTTTTCAACCTGTACATTGCATTGAACGATAGCCTGTATAATAATCAAAGTACCAGGCAGATCGCGGAGATGCAGGCAAAGTATGAGTCTGAAAAAAAGCAAAAGGAAAACGAGGTCTTAGCGCAAAAGAACCAGCTTCTTGATCAGCAGAGCAAGATCCAGGAGCTGAAAATAAAACAGAGCCGCTATTTTATTTCAGGATTGCTATTCCTCTTACTGTTAATAGTTGGAATTGCATTTTTGTTTATCCGGCAGAACAGGACAAAAGCAATGTATGCAAAAATTGAAATGGAGCAGAAGCTCTTGCGCTCCCAGCTGAATCCTCATTTTATTTTCAATGCAATGGTCGGGATCCAGAATTATATTTACAAAGAGGAGCCGGAAGTTGCGGCAAATTATTTATCATCCGTCGTTCAGTTGATGCGCGCCATCATCGACAATTCAAAAAAGGAATTTGTTTCACTTGAAAAGGAAATTTCTACACTGCATCATTACCTGACGCTGCAAAAGGTGCGTTTCCAGGATCGCTTCGATTTTAAGATCGAAACCGGTCCGGACGTTGATCCGGAAAATATGCTGATCCCGCCGATGATGGCCCAGCCGGTGATTGAAAATGCTATTGTTCATGGCATTCTGAAAAAAACGGGACAAGGGATTATTACTGTCGGATTTTATCTGCAAGATAACTACCTGTCGCTTTCAATTGAAGACAATGGCATCGGACGGAAAAGAGCAAGCGAATCGGAGATGAATACCGAATCGCATTTGTCCATTGCAACCGGGATTACCGAGGAAAGACTGAAAATGCTGAACCGGAAGACCAGGAATAAAAGTTCCATGAAGATCATTGATCTGAAGGGAGAGGATGGACAGCCCTCAGGCACCCGGGTGGTCTTTTTGTTTCCATTGGCCTGATGTAGCATCTGTGACTATCTGCTAATTACAAATCTTTACGAATATATAAATCTGTGTTTTCTGTGCTGTGTAGTATTGGAACGCGGATCCTTTTAATTGTCATTTCGACCGCAGAGAGAAATCTCATCTTTACAAGCAGTCTTTACGAATCTTACGAATCTGTGAATCTGTGGCTGATATACGAATAAAGTGGATGCTTGCTTTTATTATTCTATTTTTACAACACAATTGCAACTGATATGCTCAAAGTGATCATAATAGACGACGAACAAAATACACGTGACGTGATCTCTGCAATTATCAGGAAGCGCTGCAAAAATGTAGAAATTCAGGCGCTGGAAGGCACCGTAAAGTCAGGAATCCAGGCGATCGAAAAGTTCAGGCCCGACCTTGTATTGCTGGATATACACCTTGAAGATGGCAGCGGATTCGATATCCTGAAAAAAACGGAGCCGGGCACGTTCAAAGTGATCTTCATTACTGCTTATGATGAATATGCAGTAAAAGCATTTAAGTTCAGTGCGCTGGATTATATTCTGAAGCCGGTAAATTCCCTGGAGCTTTCGGAAGCAATCAATAAGGTAGCTGAAAATATGCAGTATACTTCAGATAAGGAGCTCAGCGTTTTTGATTCAAATCATTCCGGCCGGAATAAAGATTCGAAGAAGATCATTCTGAAAACACTTGACAGCATCTATGCGGTAAGTATAAAAGACATTCTGCATTGCGAAGCCGACACCTATTATACAAAATTCCATTTGTCCGACGGGCAGATGATCATGGTGTCAAATACGCTCAAAGAATACGATGAAATGCTGAATGGTTTTGGATTTTTCCGTGTTCACCAGAGTCACCTGATTAACCTGGATTATTTTGTGCAATACAAAAAGGCGGATGGCGGATTCGCAGTATTGAAAGACGGTACCGAGATTCCCGTTGCTCTGCGCAAAAAAGACCTCTTCCTGCAGGCCATCGCCCGGCTTTAGCCCCTCATTGTTCCCTTTAGCGAATATTGGTTTGTTCCCGGCGGATATTGGTTTGCCCGGATAATTCAATTCCTGATCCCCAATTTTACGGTAATTAAGTCCAGGCTCATTACGGATATTGACCCCCGAACGATCAGTTTTGGAACAGTAATTAAACAATAAATTCCACTGATCATTAAAATAAAATGAAAACAAAAGCTCTTTTTTCAACTTTATCGGTTTTGTTTTGCTACACGATAACTTCCGCACAGCCCGGGACCAACGATTTCACCTTCGACCTTGGAACGGGTGCAAGTTCTACTATCGAGAACGCGACCATCCAGAGCGATGGGAAAATTATCATAACGGGATTCTTCACTACTTATGATGGAACAGGCAGAAATAGGATTGCGCGCCTGGACAGCGATGGCGCTCTCGACAGTACGTTTAATCCCGGAACAGGCGCAAACAATTTCATCTATAGTGCCACTGTGCAAAGCGATAACAAAATTATTATCGTGGGTAATTTCACTTTCTATAACGGAACAGCCAGAAATTATGTCGCGCGACTGAATAGCGATGGAACGCTCGATACAACTTTCACTCCGGGAACAGGTGCAAATGCAACCGTTGTAACTGCCGCGCTGCAAAGTGACGGAAAAATTATTATCGCAGGTAATTTCACTGCGTATAACGGAACAGGAAGGAACTACATTGCCCGTCTGAACAGCAACGGAACTCTCGACACTACTTTTACTCCGGGAGCAGGTGCAAATGACTATGTCATCACCAGCGCGATACAAAGCGACGGGAGGATCATTATCGGCGGGCAGTTCACTTCCTATAACGGAACCGGAAGAGGCCATATTGCTCGCCTGAATAGCAATGGGAGCCTTGACACCGCTTTTGATCCGGGAACCGGGGCAAGCTATTATGTCTGGGCATCGGCCGTTCAGAGCGATGGAAAAATTATTATCGGAGGTAATTTCACTACCTACGACGGAACAGGCAGAAACTATATCGCGCGCCTGAATAGCGATGGAACTCTTGACACTGCTTTTAGTCCGGGAACAGGTCCAAATAATTATACCCGTGCGGTCGCCATGCAAAGTGATGGAAAAATTATTATCGCAGGTGCCTTCACCTCCTGCAATGGAACAAGCAGAAACTGCATTGCCCGCCTGAATGCTGATGGAACCCTGGACACTACTTTTAACCCGGGAGCAGGTGCAAGCAGCACCGTCAACACTGCCGCCTTGCAGAACGATGGAAAAATTATCATCGCGGGGATTTTTTCTTCCTATGACGGGACCATCAGGAACCGTATCGCACGCATATTGGGTGATCTGACCACCGGTCTGAATGACATGGAATCGGGAGATAATTTCACAATTTATCCAAATCCTTTTTCTACACAGGTGACCTTGAAAACAGATATGTTATTTAAGTATGCGGACCTGGTAATTTATAACTCGTTGGGACAACAGGTAAAGCAAGTAAACAATATTTCCGGAGACGAATATACACTTGATCTTTCAGAATTCGCAAGTGGAGTTTATTTTATCAAAGTTGCAGATGGGAATAAAACGATGAGGACACAAAAGATAATTAAACAATAGCAAAATGAAAAGAATTGCAATCATATCATTAGTTAACCTTGTCGTTATACTTTTTGGGATTGAAAAAATAGCTGCACAGATCAGCTTTCAAAAATCCATCGGCGGAACCGGTGCCGATTATGGATATGAACTTGAGAAAACCACCGACAACGGATATATATCAATTGGCACAACCAATAGTTTCGGTGCAGGGGGACGGGACCTGTATCTGGTAAAAACCGACTTCAACGGAGATCTTCTCTGGACGAAAACGTATGGAGGTGCAGGCACAGATTACGGGTATTGCATTGGGATAACCTCCGATGATGGTTATATAATTTGCGGGAATACAATGAGCTTCGGCGCCGGAGGGGAGGATGTTTACCTGATCAAAACGGATTTCAGCGGCAATGCTTTATGGTCAAAAACTTACGGGTCGACGGGCGATGAAACTGGTTTTTCAGTTCAACAGACGACTGATGGAGGATATGTGATCATTGGAAATACATATAGCGCGGCAGGTTATGATTTCCATGTAATTAAAACCGATGTCAATGGTGATACGTTGTGGACAAAAACTGTCGGTGGGCCAGGCGATGAAATTTCCGGTACCGGTCAGCAGACAAGTGATGGCGGCTATATCATAGTAGGTACCACTTCCAGCTACGGTTCAGGAGGTTATGATATTTGCGTAATCAAAACGGATATCACCGGAGCTATTCTGTGGACAAAAACCTATGGCGGAACAGGCGATGATAACGGATATAGAATTACTCAGACGAATGATGGCGGATACCTTGTCACCGGCGCAGAAAACAGTTTCAGTGCAGGCAGCTATGATGGCTATTTATTGAAAATTGACGTCAATGGAGCGATCCAGTGGACGAGATCTTTCGGAGGACCGGGCTGGGATGATGGGGTTTCGGTCAAACAGACACCCGACGGCGGATACATTGTTTATGGTCAATCTTACAGTTTCGGTATTAACAGTGATCTCTATCTGCTCAGGACCGATGCTGCGGGAGACACGCTGTGGACAAAAGCGTTCGGAGGAAGCGGATACGAATTCGGCGGTGAAGTCGAGCTGACAAATGACGGTGGGTATATTTTCAACGGCGGGGAGCAGAGTTTCGGTGCAGCCCGGGAATTCTACCTGGTCAAGACCGATGCAAACGGAGACAGCGGGTGCAACGAAAGAGGCACCGGTACCATTATGGGTACGCCTGCAATGCTGGTCAGCAATCCCGTGATCTCCGTTTTTAACCGGAGTGATATAACGGGAACTCCGGCAACACTGACCGGCAGCGGAGGCGTTGCTGCCACACTTTGCATTAATGTCAGCGTCGGTTTGTCTGAAGCTAAAAGTAATTCCCTCCTGGACGTTTATCCCAATCCATTTTCAAATGAACTTATCGTAAAAGGAACCAAAGATAAAGGAGTGCTGATACTTTTCGATCTGATGGGAAAAGAAGTAATGCGGCAGCAGGCCCTTGAAGACGAAACAAAATTTGAAGTAAAAGATTTAGCTCCCGGTTTTTATTTCCTCAAATGCATACAGGAAGATAAAACGGTTGACGTAACGCTGGTAAAATTCTAAAAGCGGCTATGACCGGAAGAGAGGACCAGAAGATAAAAACAGTGAATCCAGGCAGAATGCTTAAATCAATTGTCGTTGCGGTAATTGCTAACCGATGGTGAACAGAAACAAATATCTGAAACCCATGAGCCGGAGCGTCGGAATTCTTTTTACAGCGATCCTGTTATTTTTTGCGAACGCTGTTCTTTCGCAGAACGTCGGGATCAATTCCACCGGCGCAGCGGCTAATTCTTCGGCGATGCTCGATGTCAGCTCCACGACAAAGGGAGTGCTGATCCCACGGATGACCCATGCACAGATGAATGCGATCACCACACCTGCAACGGGTTTGATCGTGTATGATACTGATTCTCCGGCAGGCTTTTATTATTATAACGGAAGCAGCTGGGTTTCGCTATTATCTGCAAGCACCGGCTGGAGCATTACCGGAAATGCCGGTACCATCGATGGAACTAATTTTATCGGCACTACCGACAGTGTTGCATTTGCTCTCCGCGTCAACAATCAGAAAGCCGGTAGAATTGATCCGGGATTAAAAAATACTTTTTATGGATATAAAGCCGGAAATGCTATTTCAGGCGGTACAGGTAATTTATTTGAAGGTCAATATGCGGGACTAAGTAACACAAGCGGCTCACATAATATAGCAATGGGAAATTATGCATTGAAAAGCAACATCGCCAACGGCGATAATTTCGCGATCGGTGATTCCGCATTGTATGCTCCCGATTCGTATGATCTTTTCGCAATTGGGAACAGGGCAGGAAAAAGCACAACTACAGGTTTCCGGAATTTATACATCGGCAATGACGCAGGTTATCATACCACGAGCGGATTCTATAACCAGTTCGTCGGTGCGGCCGCTGGTTACAATAACACTTCGGGTACCTACAACTACGCATTCGGAAGAGCTGCATTCTATCTGAATAAGACAAGCAATTACAATCTTTCTGTCGGGAGAGAGGCCGGCTATAGCCATGTGAGCGGAGATAATAATATTTTCATCGGGATGTTTGCGGGTCTTAATGATACTTCCGGAACTGAAAACACACTCATCGGAAACAACTCCGGTGATAATAACCTGGGTGGAAAATACCTTACCTTTTTAGGTTATACATCCGGCGGAGCAAACACATCCGGCAGCTATAATACATTTGTCGGAGATGCTTCCTGCGGAGGAAATACCAGTGGCAGCAATAACACTGCGGTTGGCTACCAGGCCGGACTTTCAAACACAACCGGCAGCAGCAATACCTATCTTGGCTACCAGGCCAACGGCACTGCATTTGTCACCAATGCAACGGCCATCGGCGCTAACGCATCCGTGAGCAGCAGCAATTCACTGGTGCTCGGTGCAGCAGGTGTCAATGTCGGGATCGGAGTTTCAGCTCCGCTTACTACGCTTGAGGTCAATGGATACACCATGCTAGGCTCCAATGCGCCCCAGGTAAAAATGCTGAAGCTGACCGGTACAACTTCTTCCGTCCAGGGTGGCGCCGTTAATACTGCGCACGGTTTGACGCTCGCAAAAATACTTTCAGTGAATGTCCTGGTGGATTACGGCGGAGGTGTGATCCCTCCGTCGTATAAGGGAAGCACCGGTTATGAATTCAATGTGTACGTGACCGGTACTGATGTGGTGGTATGGAACCAGACAGCTAATTCGGTCAATATTTTGTCCCGTCCGTTCCGGATCTTAATTACCTACGAGCAGTGACCCGCTGAAAATAAAATGCCGGTGTCAATACATCGTTATAAAAGCGCCTTGTTCGTTTCGGAACAAGGCGCTTCTGTTATGCGGTCAACTGATTTTATCGTGCAGCAGTGGTCGCAGTATGGTCGATCGTAAAATTGATCGTCACGATGTAATGATCTTCAGGACCATCACATTTGTCATGTGGCGGCGGGAGCAGGTGTGGTTTTCCGGCGCAATTGCCGTGATGATCTTCTTCCTCTTTTGGATTTGCTATCACTACTGCATCCGTTCCGGTATAATCCGTTGCCGGCGTGTATTGATAGATCCGGTTTCCGCTTGCATCTTCCCCCACGGTACTTATAGAATAGTGGGCCGCCTGCGATGTGATCTCATACGAATCGTTCCTTTTGTTCCTTGGCAGTGTAAACGTGTAGGCTTCATTTGCTTTTAGCTCAATATTGAGCGTTTCCTGTATAGGAGGCTTGTGCTGCTCTTCTTTTTTACAGGATGTAATGCCGGAGAGGAGTGCCGCTGCGACAAACAAAATTGCTGCTTTTTTCATGGTCATGTTATTTTGTAATGGATAGGGATGATTTACAGGTTTAGACGATAGGAAAAAGAAAAACCTGCGCAGACGACGCTTTTTTATTAAAATACCGGAGAATAAGCTGTTTTCGGGGCCTTTCCCGGGGAAAATTCAGCAAATAACAGAAATAAACGGTTTGATTGGAAGCGGACCAAATGAAAACACATGCAACCTTTCAAACTTTTGTCGTATTTCGTATAAAGAGCTAAAGCTTCGCATAAATGGACAACACCCCCGGATATACCGATAATAGTCACCCGATTGTAATGAGATGTAAAAAAGGTGAAAAAAAAGCCTTTGAGGAGATCTATTATCTATATGCAAAAACGATGTTCAATGTGGCTCTCCGGATCACAAATAATTATGAGGAAGCACAGGAGGTAACACAAGATTCATTTCTCAAGGCATTTCAGAAAATTGACGAATTTGATCAGAAGTTCTCTTTTGGAGTGTGGTTAAAACGCATCGTGATCAATCGTTCGCTGGATACGCTCAAGAAGCGGAAAATGAATTTCGTTTCTATTGAAGATTCGGATTTTGAAGATGATGATCCTGCTGAGGATAATAATGTTGAAGATGAAACGATCTACGATGTGGAATCCATCAGGCAAAGTGTAATGAAGCTGCCGGATGGCTATAGAACAATACTTTCACTTTTCTTATTTGAAGAGTACAGTCACAAAGAAATTTCAGTGCTCCTGAAAATTAGCGAAAGCACATCAAAATCCCAATATAGCAGGGCTAAGAAAAAGCTTATTGAACTGATAAAACCTAAAACCACTTCTAATGACAGATAAATTAAAAATATTCGTGATCAGCCACAGACAGGAATTTGATTCTGTCGACTTTCCCGCTGATATGTGGAGAAAGATTGACAATGATCTGAAATTGAAAAATGATCATTGGATAAAAAGCAATTGGGTCGCAAGGTTATTTTATTTGGGCTGTATTAGCGCAGGAGTGGCCCTGATGTATTTCTTCTCACAGAAAACAAATCAGATGAGTTCAACCGGGAATGAACACGAGAACATTATCAAGCTTGCTGTTGAGGATACGTCCCGATCAGGAGCTCATCATGTCGACGAACCAAATAAGAATGAGAGACAATTCATGCAAAAGAATGTCACCGGTAATTCCGCGTTGATTTCAGATACTTATAAGCTTGATCCCGATCGGGAAACCGACATTGATCTCCCTGAATACAAGGAAATAACAGCACATAGCAACCCCGGTATTGTTGCAACAACAAAAAAGGATAGCGCCTATGTTTTTCCGACCCTTACAGAAACCGAGATAAAAGCAAACAACAAGCAAAAGAAAAAGATGCTTGAACAAATGCTGAAATTAAGTAAAGCAAAATATTCTTTGATCCACGGTAAAAGCGGTAGTTCCGCCGGAGGTTTTTACATGCAAAATGCTGAAGTGACCAATCTGGAATACAGAACGTTTTTATTTGATCTGCTGATCCGGAATAAGAAGGATGAGTTCCTGATAGCAAAGCCTGTCCAGTCATTATGGATAAATAGCAATGGCAGTCATACTTTTGATAATTTTAAAGAGGACTATTTTTCTAACAAAGAGCTAAATGAATATCCCGTTGTCAATATTTCTCTGGAAGGGGCAAAGCTCTATTGTGCCTGGTTCAACGAGCTGATTACCGCAAATGGTAACCTGGAAAAAGAAAATCCGCAGATCTCGATGATCAGGTTGCCAGGCGAAAGTGAATGGGTCTATTCTGCAATGGGCGGATCTGAAAATGCGGCTTACCCATGGGGCACTGACTCTATTCAGAATTCAAAAAAATGTTTCCTGGCTAACTTCTGTTGTCAGAAATTAAAAAGCAAATTCAGGCAGCCATACGGATACACCGCTAAAACAAATTTAAACGCATACACTTCTGCCGGACTTGTGACCAATAACGATACAATGGCAACCGCTTTGGTTTATTCATACAATCGTAACAACTATGACCTATATTGTATGAGCGGAAATGTTTCAGAATGGGTGGTGAGCGATGATTCAAAAACAGGCAAGGCGATTGGAGGAAATTGGGGAAGCGACTTTGAGCACCTTAAAATAAACAGCGAAAGCGAGTTCAGATCGCAAGTTACCGCTTCGCCTTTTATCGGGTTCCGGCCATTGATCAGAATAAAAAGATAATACCTTCGAATCAGAATTTCACAATAGACGGTCAAGGCCATGAAATACTTATTTAGTTCTTGCTTGTATTTCTTTTCTGTTATCTATGTTTATGCTCAGCCCGGTGATTGTTCAGTTAAAAGCTATTTCATAAATATTGATTCGCTCAATAATACTTCGCATAATAACCTTTCGGATTCATTGTTTGCAAATTCTGCAATTGTGTTATTGGGCGAAGAAACTCATGGAGATGGCACAGCGTTTCTTCTTAAAAATAAGCTGGCGGAATACCTTGTTGAAAATTATAATTATGAGGTGATCCTTTTTGAAAGCGGATTTTACGATTTGAACAGGATCGATGATCTGGGCTTAGTCGGATCGGATTTTATGAAGAACATATATAATGTCTGGTCAAATTCAGCTGAATTCAGCGGGATGTTTGATTTGATCAAAAGCAAGAAGATCAGCATCGGGGGATTTGATACCAGGAACAAAGGAGCTTTTTCAAATAGAAATTTAATGCCGGAAATCGACAGTATAACAGCGGCAGATAATCTATACAATCAAAACGGTCCCGAATATCTTGCGTTTAAAAGTACTCTGAATAGCTTAATAAAAATGGAGTTCAAGGATACATCATCGGCAAAAATGAGGGTTAATTTTTATCAGGTCATTGATGCTATCACCGAAAAAAGATCAGGTAAAGGCGACGATTGGTGGGTACAGGAATTCAGAAATATTCGTCATTTTGGAGAACAGACCTGGGCGCAGCAAATCAATGAGGATGAATATTTCAGATTGCGCGATAAATATATGGCTGAAAATATTTTATGGCTTAAGGACGGTATTTATAAAGATAAAAAGATAATTATCTGGACTGCAAATGACCATGCTGCCAATCTGAGTAAACCCTATCCCCGAATGGGGAGTTTTCTGAGAAAAAGATACGGGACTAAGCTAACGTGTGTTTTAAGCTCATCTTATCAGGGACAACGGAGAGAAGGTGATAAGATCGTCAGTATAAAAAAGAAAAGCAAAAATACGCTCGAATATTATTTACATGATCTCGGAATAAAAGAAGGTATTGTTGTCTGCAAAAACGTTTGTTCTGAACTATCCGTTAAAAGCGTCATGGACATTGATAAAAATGAGCATCGGTTGGAAATGACGGATGCTGTCTTATTTATTGATACGATGCGTCCAAGTACACTTATCAGGAAGTAGAAAATTGTTTATTGTGATCCATTTTTCAACAGTTTCATCAGCACCTTCTCCTCCTGCGACAGATCAAGGGCTTTGCATTTATACCGGACCCGGAAATGCTTTTCAAGAAGGTCGTCCTCATAAAGCGAAATGATCTGCGGATACACATAATATTTTTTGCAAACAGCCCTGGTATTTCCAAGGTGTTTTGCTACTTCATCGAGCGCAGTAACGGTTTTTCTTTTTTGCTCGCCTGCATTAGCCGCTTTACCCAGATCCCGGAAGCATACCAGTGCTTTCACAGAACCTGTCCAGGTGCGGAGATCTTTCGCAGTAATGTCTTCTTCGCTGATCTCCTTCAGGTAATTGTTCAATGTTCCGGAATCGATATGGTGATGTCCGCCGTTCTCATCATAATATTGGAACAATTCTTTCCCGGGAATATCCCGGCATTGCTTAATGATAGTGCTTAATTTTTTATTCCGGATGCTGAATCGCTGCTCAACCCCTTTTTTTCCTCTGAACCGGAATATCATTTTTGCTCCCTGGAACTTTACATGGCGGTCTTTTAATGTCGTGATCCCGAAAGAGCCATAATGTTTTTCATATAAATTACTTCCCGGCCGGATGCTGCTGGCCTCTATCAGGCTCACCGCTGCTGCCAGCACTTTTTGAAGCGGCAGTCCCGGCAGAGAAAGGTCTTTCCTGAGCCTCTTCCGGATCTTCGGCAGCGCCTTTCCAACCGTGTAAAGCTTATGGAACTTCGTTTCGTTGCGGGTTTTGCTCCATTCCTCATGGTAGCGGTATTGCTTTCGCCCGAGCATATCCAATCCCGTTGCCTGCAGATGTCCGTTCGCATCTGCACAGATCCATACATTCTGCCAGGCGGGCGGGACCGCAAGCCGCCGGATCCTCCGGAGCGTGGCTTCATCCCGGATCAATTTGCCATTTTTGAAATACAGGAAACCGTCTTTCTTCTGATGGCGCCTGATGCCGGGCTCAGAATCATTGCTGAAGCGGATGCTGGTCATTCCGTCACCGGTTTCCTGCAAAAGATGTCTCAGATACTTACTGGTACGGAGCGCGCCCGCATTCTTTGAAAGCATATCATCGGGGAGAAAAACTCTGTGCCCGAACCTTTCTTTTTCTTACCTTTACATACCGTAAAAAACGGGTAGAAAAGAGAAGAAATGAGTATTACCAGAGAACAAGTTTTAGAAGCATTAAAGAATGTAGATGATCCGGATCTGAAAAAGGACCTGGTGACTCTCGGCATGGTGAAAGAGCTGGAAGTGAACGGAAAAAACGTGAGTTTTACCGTTGTCCTTACCACTCCGGCCTGCCCGATGAAAGATATGATCCACAAAGCCTGTGTAAATGCAGTGTTGCATTTTGTGGACAAAGAAGCCATCGTAAAAGTGAATATGACCGCGAATGTAACAACAGGCAAAAACCCTTCCGGTCCCTTGTTGCCAAAAGTCAGGAACATTATTGCCGTTGCTTCCGGGAAAGGCGGCGTAGGCAAATCAACGGTTGCTTCCAACCTGGCGGCAGCTCTGGCGAAGCAAGGTGCTTCAGTCGGATTGGTAGATGCCGATATTTATGGCCCTTCGCAAACCATTATGTTTGATGTAGTGCACGAAAAGCCGATGATCAAAGTGATCGATGGCGTGAATAAGATCATTCCGGTGGAAAGCTACGGTGTCAAATTATTGTCTATCGGCTTTTTTGCCGATACGTCACAGGCGATCGTATGGCGCGGGCCAATGGCGGCTAAAGCGCTTACACAAATGTTCGCCGATGCGGATTGGGGAGAGTTGGATTATATGATCATCGATCTTCCTCCGGGAACCGGCGATATTCACTTGTCGCTGGTAGCAGCGATCCCTTTAAATGGAGTAGTGATCGTAAGTACTCCGCAAAACGTGGCGCTCGCCGATGCCCAGAAAGGCGTTGGCATGTTCAAAATGCCACAGATCAATGTACCTGTGCTCGGCATTGTCGAGAATATGGCCTATTTTACACCGGCCGAGCTTCCGAACAATAAATATTATATCTTTGGTAAGGATGGTGCAAAAACACTGGCAGATAAGCTTGGCGTTCCATTGCTGGGAGAAATTCCACTGGTGCAAAGCATCTGCGAGGCCGGAGACGCCGGCAGACCGGCAGTATTGCAGGATGGAACACCTCAGTCAAATGCTTTCATGGAGATGGCAAGTGCTGTTGCACAACAGGTTTCCATTGTAAATTCGACAAGAAAAACCGCAGAAGTATTGAATTGACAAGGAATAAAATTACGTGAACACTTAGCACAGGTACCATGAACATAGAAGAACGAATCGAAGATGCCTTGAACCAGATCAGGCCTTATTTACAGGCCGACGGAGGAGATGTTTCACTGGTAGAGATCACAGAAGATAAGATCGTAAAAGTAGAGCTGCAGGGTGCATGCAAATCCTGCTCGATGAGCATGATGACCATGAAAGCAGGGATCGAAGAATCGATCAGGCGTGCGGTACCGGAAATCAAAGGCGTTGAAGCGGTTGCTGCCTTGTCAGTGTAATTTGCTTTATTGTCGCCCGCTGCAGTCTGACCAGCCCGTCATCGCGAAGGAGGTACGATGAAGCGATCTCATCAAACGAGTAAGTCTAGAACCGAATGAACAAGCTAATAGCATTTTCCTTTATCAGTATCTGCATTATTCTCTCCGGTTGTACACCCGAATTGGAATTGCCGGACGTAACTGCCGGCTCGGCGAATTTCTCAAAGTCGGTCGCGATCGGTGGAAATTATCTCGCCGGATACCAGGACGGAGCTTTGTATAAAAAAGGACAATCGCTTTCCATTCCCGCTTTGCTCGCCGAGCAATTTGAATTTGCCGGCGGAGGTACATTCAGCCAGGCGCTAATGCCTGATGATAATGGTCTTGGACTTAGCAGCAAGATCTGGGAAGGCTGGTACGTTACGCCAAGCCATCTTGGTGACAAAACAAATTGCCAGGGCGTAACTTCGCTTTCTCCGCTCAAAAATTTCATCGCACCTTCCGCAGCCGTTCCTTACCTTACCGGCGTTGCAGGAAACAGCATTCAGAATTGGGCGATCCCTTACGCAACGATCCCCGATTATTTTGATCCGAATTTTGGCATCAGCACCAACCCGGGGAATCTCAATCCATACTATGCCCGTGTTGCCAGCGATCCCGGAGCTTCCACGTTATTCGAAGATGTCCGTCATCAGAATGCCACATTTGTGACCGCATGGCTGGGAATGGAAGACATTTACAATTATGCAGCAAGGGGAGGTACCGGAGCGGGTATTCCATCTGCAGCAAGTTTTTCAAGTTATCTCGATACTATTCTCGGCGGCCTCACAGCCAACGGTGCGAAAGGGGTGATCGCTAACATTCCCGATTTCCGCAATTATCCGTATTATACGCTGGTTGCCTGGGATAATGCAGTGCTTGTTCGTCAGTCGCAGGTAGATTCACTGAACGATATCTATACGACCTCCGGACTCAGCCACATGCATTTTGCATTGGGCAGAAACGGTTTCGTGATCAATGATGCTGCTGCACCGGGCGGTGTTCGACAGACCCATGCAGGTGAATACATCACACTTTCCGTCCCGATCGATTCCATGAAATGTTATAAATACGGACTCTTTTTCGAAACATTAAATGATCGTTATGTGCTGGATAGCTCAGAGGTATATGAGATCGATAATGCGATCAGCTCCTACAATGCGGTAATCGCTGCTAAAGCAAGCCAATACGGCCTGGCCCTGGCCGACATGCACAGCTATATGAGCAAAGTGTTTTCAGGCATCAAGTGGAACGGAGCAGATATGAACCTGCAATTTGTCAGTGGCGGCTTCCTCAGCCTGGACGGATATCACCCCAACCAGAAAGGATATTCGCTGATTGCGAATGAATTCATCAAAGCCGTCAATTCCAAATATGGCTCAACGGTTCCGGAAGTATATTGCACGGAATGCGATGGCGTGAAATTTCCTTAGCTCAGTCGTTCATAAGGAAATTGCCCCGTTCACTTCTGAAGATTTCTTTGTAATTTCTTAGTTCCGGGTTAAAATAAAAATGCCCCGCATTGCTGCGAGGCTCTCAATTAAAATAAAGTCCTTTTATTTTAAGATCACCTTTTTACTGAGTACTTTCTCACCCGCAACAACTTCAACAAAATAAATTCCATCCGGCAGGTCGCCCCTTGAAATGCTGAACGTTTTTTCGCTCGTTTTCAGGTATTTTGTCTTTCGTCCTGTTACATCATATAGTGAAAGCTCGATGTATTGATCTTTTATTCCTTCCAGGTTGATGTTGATCACATCGCTGGCCGGGTTCGGATAAATGGAAAGCTCACTGTTCGAAGTGTATTCATTGATGCCAAGCGTGCAGGCCATCGGATAGGAAAAAGCACAGGTGGTATCCCAAACCTGGTCGGTGTAATAAACCGTTCCCGTAAATCCTACCGGGATGCTGTTCCATTGGGTCGAAAGCGTTTGAGTAGTTGTATCGCCGGCTGCGTCAGCAAATAGATAAAAGTAATTCGAGTTGTTCACCACGGTATCACCCAGAGCGTCAACAACCACGATCGTCGGGTAGTTCACCGCACAGCTGTCGCCGTTGTATATGGTAACATCTACCGTGTTTGCTGTAGTATCGAGATTATTAATGCTCAGGACACAAAAGTTCGCACAGTTCATGATACACTGCGCATTACCTGTCAGTGAAATGAGTGTAATTAAAGCAAGGAGTAGTTTCTTCATCTCAGTGGACCAGTTTTTTTATTTCGATCGCAGCTTTCACAAAATGCAGGAACAAAGGATGAGGATTTGCTACTGTGCTCTTGTATTCCGGATGGAACTGAACACCTACGAACCAGGGATGATCTTTGATCTCTACGATTTCGACAAGGCCGCCTTCCGGATTTATTCCGGATGCGATCATTCCCGCTTTTTCAAAATCTCCGAGGTACTCATTATTGAATTCATAACGATGGCGGTGGCGCTCGCTGATCTCTTTGTGTTTATAGATCTCCCATGCTTTTGTTTCTTCAGTAACATTGCAAGGGTAGGAGCCAAGACGCATCGTTCCTCCTTTTTTCGTTACTTTTTTCTGTGCTTCCAGCAGGTCGATCACCGGGTTGGTAGTTCCCGGGTTCATCTCCGTTGAATTCGCATCTTTGAACCCAAGCACGTTCCGCGCAAACTCGATCACCGCACATTGCATTCCCAGGCAGATCCCGAAGAACGGAACATTGTTCTCCCGTGCATATTTAATAGCAGTTACCTTTCCTTCGATCCCGCGCTGACCGAATCCCGGTGCTACGAGAATTCCGCCGAGTCCGCCCAGCTTTTCATTAACATTTTCCTCGGTTATGCTTTCCGAATGGATCCATTCGATGTTTACTTTGCAGTCGTTTGCTGCACCGGCATGAATAAACGATTCTGAGATCGATTTATAAGAATCTTTCAGCTCCACATATTTTCCAACCAGCCCGATCCGGATCTCATGTTTCGGATGCTTGAATTTATGAAGGAAATCTTTCCATTTCGCGAGGTCTGTATTTTCCGATACCGGCATTCCAAGATGGTTCAATACAACTACATCGAGCTGCTCTTCTTCCATAAGAAGCGGAACTTCATAAATAGTGCTTGCATCACGCGCCTCTATTACTGCATTGGGTGCAACATTACAAAAGAGCGCGATCTTATTGCGAAGCTCTTTGTTAAGAGCATGCTCCGTACGGCAAACCAGTACGTCCGGCTGAACTCCATATTCCAGCAACAATTTTACGGAATGCTGTGTCGGCTTGGTCTTTAGCTCCCCGGTCGTGCTGAGGTAAGGGATCAGCGTAAGGTGGATCACCATCGCATCTTTCCCCAGCTCCCATTTCAGCTGACGGACAGCTTCAACATAAGGGAGCGACTCGATATCACCGACAGTACCGCCTATTTCCGTGATCACGAATTGATAGTTCCCGGTTTTTCCGAGCAGCTTTACGCGGTTTTTGATCTCGTCCGTAATGTGCGGGATCACCTGGACCGTTTTTCCTAAATAATCTCCTCTTCTTTCTTTTTCAATAACGGATTGATAGATCCTTCCGGTGGTGACATTGTTTGCCTGTGATGTAGGAACATTCAGAAAGCGCTCGTAGTGACCAAGGTCAAGGTCTGTTTCCGCGCCATCGTCCGTTACAAAGCATTCTCCATGCTCATAAGGGTTGAGTGTTCCCGGATCTACGTTGATATAAGGATCCAGCTTCTGGATCGTTACCGTATAGCCGCGGGCCTGTAATAATTTAGCAAGAGATGCAGCAAGAATTCCCTTTCCCAGGGATGAGGTAACGCCTCCGGTAACAAAGATGTATTTGGTCGAAAGTGACATGGTGATTAGATTTTAGATCCCTGACCAGAGGACTTTACAGGTCGTACAAAATTACAAAAAAAACCGCCCTGGAAAGCGGTTTTGATAACTTGTTAAAAAAAGAACCCCTTTCGGCTGAAAGGGGTTCCGGAATTTTAGAATGTCATCGAGATGCTTGCCGATGGCAGGAACGGAAGCTGGTCCACCCGCTTATAATGAACCCGGTCAAAGTAGAATACATTTGCGCGGTTATATACATTCGTTGCACCGATCGTAGCCTCGATCTTTGTGTTCTCAAATAGCTGGAACGAGCGTTTAAGGTTGATATCCATGCGATGGTACCATGGCAGCTCGTGCACAGGTGATGTGAAGAAGTAATTCAGCTCACCGTTTGAAGTGGTATAATCCGTGGTGAGGCCATTGTTAAAGTTCTCATCTTCATAGAATCCGCCGGTCGGTTTGAATGGGAACCCGGAACCGATGTTCCAGCGAAGGTCGAACTCCCAGTTCCTGTTCTTTCCAAACATGTAGGAAGCCACGATGTTTGCATTGTGCCTCCTGTCGTAGTGCGGACGATAGGTTTCAACTCCATCCCAATGGGTCACATATCCGAGCGAATAAACGAGCCATACGTAAACACGCTTGTAATCGTATTTTAACACCACATCAAGGCCCTGCGCTTTACCTGTTTCGATCACGTAATCCTTCTTATAAACATCCGGAAGAGCCGCATTTGCTTCATTGTCATCAAAAAGCTTGTTGCTGTTCAGGTTGGTCAGCTGCTTGAAATCCTTGCGGTAAGCTTCCACATTAAGGTCAAGGTGCTTCGCCAGGTCGAACTCAAATCCGGCTACATAATGATTTGCCTTCTGCAGCTTTTGTTTTACATCATGTACGTTTCCATTCTCGTCAGTATACTTCTCAGGCAGGTTGTCCGGTCCTGAAAGAAAGCCATAGAAAAGATTCACAACATCGCGGTCGGTATTCGCGGCGATCAGGTTCTGGGAATACATTCCGGCTGCAAATTTGAAACGGATGCGCGGAACAATGTTCCATTTCAGGCCCAGTCGGGGTTCCGGTGAGAAATTAGCCAGTGATGCATAATACATGGCGCGGAAGCTTGGCTCAAAAAGGAATTTCTTATGCTTGGAAACGTATTTGTATTTTACGTATCCGCCGATCTCAGTGGTGCTCTCATTTTGAGAGATGTGACGGTTTGCAGAATTATAAAAGTCAAAATCCGTCTGAAAACCGAGTACTTCCAGTCCATAATTGATCTCGTTCTTCGACATGAAATAAGTGAAGTTCACACCCATGTTAAAGCCTTTGATACCGCTGGTTCTTGCCGGCTCATCACCGGCAGGTTTTAGCTTTATTTTGTATTGGGAATAGGCAAAATTTCCGCTTACCAGGATCGGTGAGTTTTGAGGCACAAGCAGGAAATTACCTCCGCCGCCGAGCGAGTTCCAGTTCATGTCCTGGATGGATTTATAGCTGACCTTATCACTGAAATTAAAGCCGAAGAGATTCAGCTTGCTTCCGTTATTCGAATTGAAGGAAACTTTTCCGTAATAATCGTCGAAGCTGAATGGCAATCCAGCTGTATCGGCATAGCTATAAAGATATTTGGAAGTTGTCGGCAGGTAAGACGTCTTTGCAGAAATAATAAAAGATGCTGTCGATTTGCCGCCCTCTTTATACTTGATAAGCGGCCCTTCAACGAGTGCCTTCGCTCCGAACGGACTTGCGGCGATCTTCCCTGCTACCCTGCGTTTGTTTCCGTCACGGGTAGTAATGTCCATTACCGAAGAGATCCTTCCGCCGTATTCAGCGCCGAAGCCTCCGCTGTAAACGTCCGCATTACGGATGATATCAGCATCAAAAACAGAAAATAACCCGATTGAGTGGAAAGGGTTGTACACGATCATCCCGTCCAGCAATACTTTGTTCTGGACCGGTGAACCTCCGCGAATGTATAGCTGCCCGCCCTGGTCGCCCGTAAAGATCACCCCCGGCAAAACCTGCAGGTACTGCGCCAGATCCGGTTCTCCTCCGACTGCCGGAAGCTTTTTGATTGTAATGGGATCGATCTTATTTACTGAAACCTGGGTTTCCGTCTGCTTTGCTTCCTGCTCCGCAGAGATCTCCACCACTTTTAACTTCACATTCGATTTTACAAGAAATAATTTCCTGGTAACGATCTCACCCGCCTTTACCGTAACCGGTTCCTGGAGCGTATCATACCCCAGCGAAGAAGTGATCATAATGGTATAGTCCCCCGGCGGGATCTGTGTGATCGAGTAGTATCCGTTCACATCTGTCGTGTTCCCGATGGTGGTACCCTTCAGGACTACATTGGTGAAAAGAACCGGCTCACCCGAGTCCTTAAGATATACGAATCCCCGGATAGTACCTACCTGGGCGATCGCAGCTGAAGAAAGAACTAAGCAAAGTATGAAAACTAACTTTTTGAAAGGGGATAGTGGGATGCGCATACGTGTAGCTTTTAAGGATAAAATGCCCTCATTTTTCGGGCGTGTAAATGTAACAAATTAATACCGCAAAAGGGGGGTAAATTTCCAGAACGTCAATTCTTTAACATGACCGGTGGTTTTTTCAGGATAAACGGAGGGAAAATGTGAGGATGTGCAGTTTTTTAATGTGTAGATTGGGTAGCTATTTGTTTGCCGAGCGCGGTCATTTCAATTCCCCGGCCGGCGGATCGAAATGACAATTTAGAAGAATTCGTTATTCGTCCTCAAACAAGATCCGCGTAAATCATAAATATCCGTTTAATCTGCATTCCAATAACACACACAGCACATAACACGCAGATTCGTTATTCGTCCTCAAACCAGATCCGCGTAAATCATAAAAATCCGTTTAATCTGCGTTCCAATACCACACAGCACATAACACGCAGATTTGTATATTCGTAAGATTCGTTATTCGTCCTCAAACCAGATCCGCGTAAATCATAAAAATCCGTCTAATCTGCGTTCCAATACCACACAGCACAGAAAACACAGATTTGTATATTCGTAAAGATTTGTAATTAGTACATTGATCAGAACTCAATTTTGTACCCGAAATAAGGAAAAAGTCCCAGCTGGTATTCATCCTGGATCTGCTGACTTTCCACATTATAGGATTCCCTCAGGATGTTCTTCGTATCAAAAATGTTTTCCACCACCAGGAAAATGCTTTGAGAGGTCTTCTTCCGGTTCGTTTTATAGGAAACTTTTATATCGAAGCGCGAATAGTCTTTTAATTTTTTGGAAAAAGCTTCCCGGTCAATATAAACCGCTTCGCCAAGCTGCTTCGACTTCATCAGATCGATCGGTGTATAGCGGTTCCCACCCGATTGCGTGAATTTAAGATCAAGCGATAATGCCTTGTTTTTATTGCTGCCGAGATCGATCTCATAACCGCCCAGCGCATTGAAAACATATCCTCCGTCGTAGCTTGTATGATGCTCGATCCCATCACTGCCTTTATATTTTGATTGGTACAGGGAAACCGTCGCCAGATAATAAAAATGATTGCTGAAAAATTTTTCAAGCGTGATCTCCCCGCCGATGTTCTCGCCATCCCCTTTATTTTCCAGGCTGTCCACCAGCGGGATTCCTTCAAGCGCATTCCCGACATTGATCATCGAGAAGGACGACAAATGATTTTTTTGAACCGGTGCGTCATAAAGGTACTGATAATAGCCTTCCAGCTTAATGCGGTAATCTTTCGCAAGATTCAGATCATAGCCAAGGATCACGTGCTGGCTTTTGGAAAGGCCCAGGTTACGGTTGCTCCTGTAATAGCTGTCAGTTGCCGGGATATAGGTCTCATAAAAATAGTAAATGGTAGGCTGCATTTGTGAATGCATTCCATACCCAAGGCTCAACGACTGGATCTTGCTTAGCTGGAAACGCATTCCCAATCTCGGCTCCAGTGCCTGGGTACCATTCAGTAAGAAATCCTGGTAATGGAGCCCGGAGTTGATCGTGATCTTATCGGTTGGACGGTATTGCCAGTGGATAAAGCCCTGTACAAGATCGGCAGTGGATGCTTTTACATCCAGTGAATAAATATATTTCGCAAACTCCGTATGATAGCGGAACGCATGTGCATCGAAATAGATGGTTTGCCAGGTGGCACCGAATTTGAAAAAATGCTTCGCATTCACCTTGGCCGAAACCGTATAATTGCCGATAAAATTTCCTTCTACGGATTTGTTCTTGCTCCTGAGGAACTTATCCGGATTGGCGGCTGATAACGTATCGATATATGCATCCAGATCGGTGCCGGAAGCCGACAACGTAAGCTTTCCTGATACTTTCGGACTGAAAAAGTACAAATGGGAAATGCCCGTCGCTCCCATGCTTGTCCCGAACACGAGATCCTGTCCGCCGGTGATATACGACCAGTCCGTTGATTTGCGGTGGCTATCCAGTAACGAAAGCTTGCTTTTTCCTCCAAGTCCCCAAAGTGTAAATACGCCCGCTTTGCTTGTAGGAACATTTACTTTATAGCAGATGTCCTGGTATTCCGGGCTGGCAGAAACACCGAAGCGGATTCCCAGTCGGTTAAAGACTTCCAGCGTAGAATAGCGGTAATTCACCAGGTAGGAGCTTCCCTGCTTCTTTGAGATCGGACCTTCCGCCCCGAGTTCTATCCCATTGATCCCTACTTGTCCGGTATATTCATTTTTTTCGTTGTTCCCGTTCCGGAGCTTGATGTCGAAAACTGCGGCGGTCCTGTTCCCATATTCGGCTGGAAAAGCGCCGGTTAAAAAATCGGTATTTCCCAGAATATTATTGTTCAGCATGCTGATCGGGCCCCCGGTCGCACCCTGCGCTGAAAAATGGTTGGGATTGGGGATATCGACTCCTTCCATTCTCCAAAGCACACCGAGCGGAGAATTTCCCCGGACGATGATATCATTTCGCGCATCGTTGCCCGATGAAACTCCCGCATAATTCGCCGCCATCTTACTTGGATCACCGCGGCTGCCGGCATAGCGCCCTGTTTCTTCCGCCATGAAGCTTCGTGAGGAAACCGTCGTAAGATCATTATTTGCACTTGATTTATCTTTTTGTGCGGTCACTTCCACCACGCCGGAGGTATACACTTTTTCCCGGAGCTCGATCGTCAGCACGACTTCTTTTCCCGATGTGACGATGATATTACTCATTACCGCGTCTTCATAACCGATCGAGGTTACCTTAACCGAATGCCGCCCTACCGGAACATGATCCAGCCTGAATTTTCCGTCAATATCAGTCGTCGACCCGATCACGCTGTCGTTGCCCAGCAGGATCACATTCGCCCCGAAAAGGATCGACTTTGAATCCGCATCGATCACCTTTCCCCGGATCGTTTGAGTATACGTTTGAGAAAATAAGGTGGTCGCGCAACAGGATAACACTGCTATGAAAAAGAGCTTTTTCACCATGCAAAAATAATTGATTAATTCCGGATTTTCCGGCTTGACTTCCTCTATTTTGATGAATCTGAAATAAATTACCGGGCCGTCCTAAAAGAAATCATCCGATGAAGCGAAATGAGGTCAAATTTGAAATATGTAATTTTGCCGGCGATGAACAAAAGGTACTCCTTTTTCAGCCAGGTCGGCATTGCATTCCGCAACTATGGAAAAGCGATCTCATTTGTCTTTGAAAAAGGTCTGTGGATCTATTTCATCTACTCGATCGTCATTGCCGGAGTCCTTTTCCTTTTCGGTTTTGAATTGATCCATAAGCTTGCCGGTCTGCTGGAAGCATATATCATGTCTTTCTTCAGCAGCTCAAAAGATTCTCTTCTCGCAGGAACACTGAATTTTATCCTGACGATCGCGCTGAACATTCTTTTCTTTTTTGTCTTCTCCACCTTCAGCAAATACGTTCTGCTGATCCTGATGTCGCCCGTCATGTCGAGGATCTCGGAGCGAACCGAAGAGATCATCACCGGAAGGAAATATCCGTTCAGCTTCTCGCAGCTGATCAGGGATGTAGCACGGGGTACGCTGATTGCGCTGAGAAACATGCTCATCGAATTCAGCTTTGTGCTCCTCGGATTTGTAGCCTTGTGGATCCCGGTGATTGATATTGTTTATCCTGTTTTCCTTTTTGTCATCTCCTGGTATTTTTACGGCTTTTCCATGCTTGATTATATCAGCGAGCGCCGTAAAGCAGGTATTTCAAAAAGTGTTACATATGTGCGCGCCAACAAGGGACTTGCGATCGGGAATGGCTTTCTTTTTGCCCTGATCTTTTCCGTTCCGCTGGTTGGCGGAATGATCGCAGCGATCCTCGCACCGGCTGCTGCATGTGCTGCTGCACTTGAACTGGAAGAAATAAAAGTATGAATGAAAAAATAAAGATCTCCGCGGTTGCTTACCTGAACTCAAAACCTTTTATCTACGGTCTTGAACGATCTCCGGTCATGAAGCTGATCGATCTTCAGCTGGATATCCCTTCTGAATGTGCCCGCAAGCTTATCGAAGGACAGGTCGATGTGGGCTTGATCCCGGTTGCTGTGCTGCCGCTTTTGAAGGAAAAATACATCATCAGCGATTATTGTATCGGAGCTGTGGGCCGCGTAAATTCGGTAATGCTGTACAGCGATGTCCCGCTTGAACAGATCACGGCAGTTCTGCTGGATTATCAAAGCCGCACATCCGTAACGCTGGTGAGGGTGCTGGCAGCAAACTTCTGGAAGATCTCCCCCGGGTGGATCAAAGCGGAAAAGGATTATGAGAACAAGGTAAGCGGAACCACAGCTGCTGTGATCATCGGGGACCGTACATTCGGGCTGGAGGGGAAATATAAATTTGCATACGACCTCGCTGAAGAATGGCAGAAATTCACAGGATTGCCTTTCGTTTTTGCATGCTGGACCGCCAATAAATTGCTGCCGGAAGATTTTATTGCGAAATTCAACTCAGCGCTGAAGCTGGGCCTGGAACAGCGTCCTGAGCTGATTCCTATCCTCGAAAAAGAAGACAGATATGCTACCGATATCGGGACCTATTTGCTTAGGAGCATAAGCTATGATTACGATGCAGCTAAAAAGCAGGCTTTGGATCTATTTTTGACATTCCTGTCGAAATTGGAGCAATAATTTTTTCCCAATTTGGCTAAAATCAATATATTTGAAGAGTTAGTTGTCTAAAATCAATAGTTATGAAGAAGATCGTGTACATATCAGTGTTTTCTCTATTCCTGGCGGGAACTATTTCGGCCCAGGATAAGAAGCCGGATGACAAACAGAACGTTTTCGAAAAAGGCGGTGATATCGCAAAGATGGTTGCTGCTGAGCAGAAATTTTACGGCGGAGACTACAAAGGCGCGCTTGCTATTTACCAGGATGTGCTTTCAGGAAAGCCGAATGACGCGAATGTGATCTTTCATATTGCCGAATGCTATTTTGAAATGAAGCAGATGAAAGAGGCCAGGGAAAATGCCGAAAAAGCAAAAAGCATCGATCCGAAAGCCAATCCTTACAATTCCCTTTTGCTGGGTAAGATCTATCAGCTGGAAGGCATGCACGATGAGGCCCTCGCCGAATATGAAACATTCAAGGCAAATGCCGGTACCCCTAAAAAGATCGAAGAGAGCGAAGTGTTGACCTATATTGCACAGGTACAGCTGGCAAAACAGCTGATGGCATCGCCGGTGGATGTTGTGGTTGAAAATATGGGCGATGTGATCAATTCAGAGTTCGAAGACAAAGCACCGATGGTTAGCGCCGACGGTAAAACACTGATCTTCACTTCCCAGCGTCCGGGTAAATCCAGCGCTGTGAACCCGGACGACGGAATGTACTACGAAGACATTTACATCTCACGCTGGGATACCCTCAAAAAAGCATGGACCGATGCCGAGCTCATTCCCGGATCACTGAACACCGAGGGACAGGACGCAGCAACCAGCATCTCTCCCGATGGAAAACAGATTTTCCTGTTTAAAAACGACATTGAAGCGGAATCCCGCGGAGGTGATATTTATGTCTCCAAGCTCAGCTCCTCCGGAAAATGGGGCGCTCCCAAATCAATGGGCAAGCCGATTAATACGACTTATGCGGAACTGGGAGCCTGCATCTCTCCGGACGGTAAAACCTTATACTTTGTGAGCGAGCGCCAGGGCGGCTTGGGTAATGCAGATATCTGGATGGTGAAACGTAAAAACCGTACCGAATGGGACAAGCCGGTAAACCTCGGAGACGTGGTGAATACTCCTGAAGATGACGCAGGGATCTTCCTTGCGCCGGATGGAAAAACGCTTTTTTTCACTTCCAAAGGACACAATTCGATGGGCGGTTATGATATGTTCAAAACAACCATGGAAAATGGCAAGTGGACCACTCCGGTTAACCTCGGATATCCGATCAACACGATCTATAATGATTTTTGCTTCAGTCTTTCCGTTGATGCGCAGACAGGCTACTTCGCCAGCAACCGTAAAGGCGGATTAGGTGGCCGCGATGTGTACAAAGTGGATCTGAAGAATTATCCGGTAATGGAGAAGGAAATGAAGAAAAAGGACGTGAACGGACCGGTGATGGCGATCCTGAAAGGGGATATTTTTGATGCTTCGGCAGCAACCGGAATGGAAGCAGAGCTCCAGGTGTTTGATGATGCAGGAACCAAAATAGCAAGCACGACCTCCAGCGAAGGCAGCGGCGAATATTTCCTTACGTTGCTTGCAGGAAAAACATACACTGTAAAGGTTGACGTGAAAGGCTTTAAGCCGATCGAAGAGAAAGTAGATGTTGTTGCGGCAAAAGAGGGTGCAACTCAGATCGTAAAACACTATTTGCTTTACAAGAAATAAGATCTCTCTTAAAAAAGAACGAAAGCCTTCAGTAGTACTGAGGGCTTTTTTTTGATCATAAGCAGGATTTCTTCTCGCGGAGACGCAGAGTTCGCAGAGGTTTCAGAATGGTCCTTAGTCGCTCAGCGAGCCCCGCGTCCTTGCGGGAAAGCTACGCGGCATGTAGTGCGGAGTGCTTTTTGTTGATCATTAAGACTTCTTCTCGCGGAGGCGCAGAGTTCGCAGAGGTTTCAGAATGCTCTTTAGAGTCGCCCAGCGAGCTCCGCGTCTCTGCGAGAAAAAAAAACTACACGACAGAATGCGACCGCATTTGAATACTATAGTTTGCTTTTCAGAAGCTTACTTCTTCTTCTTTCGCAATACCAAAATTACGATCAGTGAAAAGATCGCTGCCGAAGCAAGTGCGCCGATGATGGCATCGATGATCGTATCAGAGATGCATAAATGTTCTTTGCTGATATCATGAGCCAGTATGACTGCAAGTGAAACGACAAACAAAATGAAGAATAGTGAAATGCCGTTTTTCATTTCAAAATAAGTGTGAACGGAATTTTGGATCTAATGCATTGATGTGCCCGTCGTCAAGAGCCGGAAATATAAAGCCGTCCTGCTTCAATTCAATAATGATCCTCTCCGCCGCCTCCGGGATCCAGCTGCGATCCCAGTTGCTGTCTGTCTTACCGGTTTTCGATGCATTTACACGTGCTTCGATCTTTGAATGAACGTTTCTTCCGTCATGCAGCACATAGATCCCGCCGCGGTTCTTTTTTACCTTCCCGAGAAAATGTGAAATGAACTTTTCTTTTCCCGCCGGACTTACCACATGATCGAAATAGAAATCCGTGACCGGCATGAGCTTCATGTTCAGCTTTTCCCATTCCGGCTTATGCTTTGGAAAATAAGCACCGTACCCCGGACGATAGAATTCAATAAAATGATCTTCTTTTCCGATCGCATTCCGGATCGCTGTATTGCAATCGCTGATCTCCGCCGGTACATCTTTTATCTTTTTGAAAACGAGCGGGGCTTCGGAATGTCCGTGGTTAGCGAGAATATGCCCTTCATTATACATTCTCAAAACAATCTGCGGATGCTTCAGCACATTTTTTCCGATCAGGCAGAAGCAGGCTTTTACGTTATGCTTTTTCAGAACATCAAGTAATCTGGAGCTCACTTCATCTACATCGTTCGGGCCATCGTCGAAAGTAAGGAGGACCGGTTTGTGGTCTTTTGTTCCTTTCCGGTGAGGCTCAACGATGGTGTATTTCCCGATCGGGATAACAGAAGTAAGAAGTGTTATGCGGCGGAGGATCCTCATTTTCTGCGGACAGCATAAATAACCTCGTCTTCAAAAACCCCGTTCTTGAAAAGTGTTTTTTCAAGGCGTGCATCCAGCGTAAAGCCGGCCTTTTCGAGAACCCGCTGCGAAGCGAGATTGCTTCCATACGGTCTGGCAAAGATCCTGGCAATGTCAAAGGTTTTAAACCCATAATCGACCGTTTGGCTGATCGCGTTCGTGATAATACCTTTCCCCCAGAATGGCTCTGCCAGCCAGTAGCCCATTTCCATGTTCTTGCGGTGAACATCCTGCTGCGCATGCAATCCGATTCCCCCGCAGGCTTCGCCGTTGATGTCGATGCAAAAAACGTTCACCGGAGAATTTCTTGTCGCCATTTCGATGAATGCTCTTCCGTTTTCTGCCGTGTATGGATATGGAAATGCATCCGTCAGGCGGGAGGCGATCTTCGGATTATTCGCGTACCTGACCAGGCTGTCCAGGTCGTCGATGTTCCAGGGGCGGAGGGTAAACTGCATGGCTGAATTCTGTTATAACTTCTGCTGAAGATCTGTCAGCACCTTAAGGATAAAATCAATATCGGCATAGCTTCCGGTAGGATCGAATGAAAGATCCCCGATCGTGATCTCATTCTGGAAGATTTTTATCTCTTTTGTTTTGAATTCCTCAAATGGAATAAAATGCCGTCCGGGACTATTGGCCAGGCAGTCGTTCCTGAAATAGACACCGCTGGTTCCGATCACCAGGAAATTTTTTGCTGCGCCAAAGATCTGTGCATCGATCAGCACGATCACATCCGCTTTTTTTATATAAGCGCGCTTTGCCGCTCTCCGGAGTTTTCGGCGGGGGATCTCCGGGAAAACATAGTAATCCGAATTATCGCGTCCGACAAAAAAGTCGATCAGCTCTCGTCTCTTTTCATCTGTAATATTTTCATGTTTCTCATAAGCGAGGATCATCTCCTTTTTGCTCTGGCCGTAGCCTTTGGCAAAGCAGGTCAAAAGCAGGAAAATGAAAATGAAGTGGGAGATTTTTTGTGCTTTCATGTTATGCAGACGGCTATGGTATTTCAAAATAATTTTTGTTCTTGTTCTTTTTGCTGCTTCAGCAAGCTGATGAGGTTGCCTGACAAGATCCCCGCTCCAAGTGCATATGCGAAGATATCGAGAAAGAAGACAATGTGATTTTCCATCGCGCCGAAGCTGTTTTGTGGCATCGAAACCATAAAGACCAAAAAGCTTGCAGAAAATAAAATAATGGACCAGAGCGTTGCCCAAAGCATCAGCCGAAGGATCTTTACCTTGATTTTCATTCCGTATTGGCCGATGAGTTCAAAGATCCAGGAACACACTGCGATCGAGATCAGCCACACTACAAATGCCGTTAGGAGAATTTCACCTTTGTCCATTTCAGTCACTAATATACAAAAAAGCGCCTCTCCGCAGGAAAGACGCTTATGAAGACGTGGGCAGAAATGCTATTGTTTTGTAAAAAGTCTGTTGACGTATATATCTTTCCGGAAGTAGCTAAACACATAGCAGCCTGGTTCCAGGAGAGAGATATCAATTTGATCGCTAACCTTACCACCGTCCACCATTCTTCCGCTGATATCGCGGATTTTATATTCGGCTCCGGCATTTGCATTTTGAATAAGCCCTCGCTTCTCGGAGGTACAGTATTCCAATAGCTTTTTGATTGCCTGGTCCGTGGTCATTCTGTAAATATCAATAAAAACGCCCCGGAAATCCGGAGCGCTTTTTATCACTTAATCACTTAATTACTTAGTCACCTAATCACTTAGCCACCTAATCACTTAGTCACCTAATCACTTAGTTACCTAATCACCTATTAATAGCTTCCACGCGCTTTGATACCCAGCTCTACTTTCTGCAAAGCAGTGATGTAGGCACCGATCCTCATGGTCGTTTCATACTGTATCGCATTGTTCCATACATGTTCGAATGCAGCTTCCATAGAAGCATCATGCTTGGAGTTTACTTCTGCTTCTGTCCAGTAATAACCCTGGTTATTCTGAACCCACTCGAAGTAAGAAACCGTTACACCGCCGCCGTTCGCAAGAATATCAGGAACAACAACGATCTTTTTCTCCTGGAGAATATGGTCCGCTTCAGCAGTAGTTGGTCCGTTAGCACCTTCCACGATCAGCTTCGCTTTGATGCTGTGTGCGATCTCTTCTGTGATCACGTTTTGCAATGCAGCCGGGACCAGAACGTCGACATTTGAAGTAAGCAATTCGTTATGCTTGATCTCAACACCTCCGGTGAATCCTTTGAGGACGTTCCCGTTCGCCTTTGCATACGCTAAAGCAGCAGTGATATCGATTCCTTTTTCGTTCCAAAGCGTAACGGTATGGTCGCCGATTGCACACACTTTCAATCCTTGCTGTGCGAGGAAATTAGCGGCATGTGAACCTACGTTACCGAATCCCTGTACAGCGCATGTTGCATTTTTAGGATCCATTCCCATTTTTTTCATTGCGGCAAGTGTTGCTACCATTACTCCGCGCCCTGTAGCTGCATCACGTCCGAGTGATCCGCCGATGCCAACCGGTTTGCCGGTTGTAACACCAGGGAAATTTCCGCGGTGAACTTTGTTGTATGCATCAACGAGCCAGGCCATTTCTCGACCGCTGGTACCCATATCAGGAGCAGGAATGTCCTTGGTTGGTCCGAAAACATCCGCCATTGCCACTGTATACGCTTTAGTGAGTCTTTCAAGCTCACCAACGCTCATTTTGCGTGGGTCGCATTTGATGCCGCCTTTACCGCCTCCGTAAGGAAGGTTAGCAACAGCGCACTTGAATGTCATCCATGCCGACAGTGCCTTCACTTCGTCATCGCATACATCCATCGCATAGCGGATCCCGCCTTTTGATGGTCCTAAAACCGTTGAATGAACTGTTCTGAACCCTTCGAATACCTCGATCTTTCCGTTGTCCATCATCACGGGAAGACTAACTTTAACTTGCTTCTGGGGATTTCTTAAAACACTTGTAACTTCTTCTGATAATCCATAGATCTTTGCAGCGACATCAAGACGGGCCAGAACTGCCTCAAACATGCTGTCGTGACTTTCTACTGTTTTAGTTGTCATAATTTTTTCGTTCGGTTCCTTTCGACTTGAGAGTAAGGAACACATTAAAGTCTGCGAATTTAACTAAAATTTAAAACTCAGGGAAATGTAATCGCTAAATGTGGCATTTGGATCGTTTAAACCACATTTCGGGATTTTTTCAGATAGAAAATAAGGTGTAACTATTTGATATACAAATAGGTAAGAATAAATGGTGTTGCCATGATCAGGCTATCAAAACGGTCCAGGATCCCTCCGTGACCGGGTAATAGATTACCGGAATCCTTCACTCCAAGGCTTCTTTTAAATAGTGATTCAACAAGGTCGCCAAGCGTACCGACCACGATCATGATAGAAGCGATCACAAACCAGTCGACACGGGTAATGCTGGTATACCAGCCGGAAATGATCCAGGTAACGAAAAAGGCCACCAGGGCTCCGCCAATGCTCCCCTCCCAGGACTTGCCCGGAGAAACCCTTGGGAAAAGCTTATTTTTTCCGAACGCAGACCCCGAAAGGTAGGCACCTGAGTCGTTGCTCCACAATATGAACCAGCATCCAAAAAGAATATGGAAGCTATATGTTCCGTTTACAGTAAGAATATAGTTCAGCAGTGAGAAGGGAATTCCGACATAAAAAATTCCGAGCAGCGTATAGCTTATGTTTTGAAAGGGATTTTCTTTTTTCCGGAAGAGCTCAACGATGAAAACCAGGAACAGCAAAGGAATTATCAAAAGCAAAAATTTTCCATGGAGATTGTCTCCTTCATAGATTCTGTAAGTTACTCCGGCATTCAGAATGAAGATGACTGCCCCGATGAAAGTGCCCATCAGTTTCTGCGGCTTTACATTCTCTTTTTTTTCCGATAGACCATAAAATTCCCAAAGTCCTAAAACGGTGATCAATAGAAAAAGAGAGATAAAAGAAAGCTGGCTGTACCAGGTGCAGACAAGTAGAACGGCTACAAAGCCTGCTGCGGTTAGTGTGCGTGTGATGAGGTTTTTCACGTTCTCTTATTCTGCCGGGTGAATATCATCGATCAGGAAAACAAAAATTTCCCGGGGACCATGTGCGCCTTGTACAAGCGTCTTCTCGATATCGGCAGTGCGGCTCGGACCGGTGATGGTCGAGATCATCGAAGGCAGGCTTTCCGCATATTTTTCCCTGATGAATTTCAAGCCGTCTTTGATGTTCGGAAGCAGCTGCGAAGTGTATGCAACTACAATGTGAAAATTCGCATAGATCGGTAAGCGTCTGCCGGAAGCCTGTTTGGATGTGATCATAACACTTCCGGTTCTGGCAATGAGACATTCGCACGAAGTAATTCCGATATCAGTGCTCAGCAGATCAGCTTCTTTATCGGAAAATTTGATCTTTGCTTTTTTCAGCAGATCCTTCAGTTTTGGCTCAAGGCAAAATAAGTTTTCCCATTCATTGTCTTTAGAGATGAAATCAAAATTCTCCACAAACTCGTCCTCATTCTCACAGAAGACAAATCGCCCGTTGATAGCAGAAAAATTCTGAGCGAACTGGATCTCCAGCGGTTCTTCCGATCCGGTAAAGATCTCGGAATCGTTGTCTACATCACCGATATCCTGCGTGGATTTATGGATCAGCGCCTTGCGGATCTTTTTGAGGATCTTTTCTTTTGATGTAGTGCTGTCTCTCATTTACGAATATTACAGATAGTGAATTTAACGAATTTTGCGAATCTGTGTTTTTATCTGTGTGGTATCGGAACGCGCTCGCCCTTGCGAAGCTTCGGCGGAGCAAGGGATTAACGCGGATCTTTTTATAGTTACAAATTGCAAATCTTTACGAATCTACAAATCTGTGTTTTATGTGCTGAGTATTATTGGAACGCAAAATGTTTCCCTTCAAGACGCTACCACATTAACACCTTAACACCCAAACACCCAAACACCCAAACACCCTAACACCCTAACACCCTAACACCCTAACACCCTAACACTCCCAACAATATTATAAAAAAAGGGACACCATTTTGCGGCATCCCTTTCTAAATTATTCAAGAGTTATTAAAACAAGGTATTGATCGGTTTTTCCGGCTCGCTGCCATCGTTTTTCTCTTCCTCTTTTTTCTTCTTTTCCTGCTGATCTTCTTCTTCCTGCTTTTCCTCGTTGCTCATCGGATTTTCTTTCAGCATCGGAACTTCCTCTTTGTCGAAAGGACGCTTTCCGAAAATAGTTTCAAGATCTTCTTTGAAGATCACTTCTTTGTCAAGAAGCTTTTCAGCTAATTGAGTCAGCAGATTCCTGTTCTTCGCGAGGATATCTTTCGCACGGCGATAGGCAGCTTCCACGAGCTTGCTTACCTCCTCATCGATCTTCTCTGCTGTTTTTTCACTGTATGGTTTTGTGAATCCGTATTCATTTGCACCCGTAGAGTCGTAGTAGCTGAGGTTGCCGATCTTATCATTCAATCCATAGATCGTGATCATTGCATACGCCTGCTTGGTCACTTTTTCAAGATCGCTCAATGCGCCTGTGGAAATCTTTCCAAATACGATCTCCTCTGCAGCTCTTCCTCCAAGCGTCGCGCACATCTCATCCAGCAGCTGCTCCGTTGTCGTGATCTGGCGCTCTTCCGGTAAATACCATGCAGCACCTAATGATCGTCCGCGCGGAACGATCGTCACCTTGATCAGCGGGTGAGCATGTTCCAGCAGCCAGCTTGTAGCGGCATGTCCAGCTTCGTGATACGCGATCACCTTTTTCTCATGCGAAGAGATGATCTTATTCTTTTTTTCCAGTCCGCCGATGATACGATCTACTGCATCGAGAAAATCCTGCTTTTCAATAAATGACTTATCGTGGCGTGCTGCGATCAGCGCAGCTTCGTTACAGATGTTGGCAATATCGGCGCCGGAGAATCCCGGAGTTTGTTTTGCAAGGAAATCAATATCTACAGAAGCATCCAGCTTCAGCGGCTTCAGATGTACTTTGAAAATGTCTTTACGCTCGTTCAGATCCGGCATATCTACATAGATCTGGCGGTCGAACCGCCCGGCACGCATCAGCGCGCGATCAAGGATATCCGCTCTGTTTGTTGCGGCAAGAATGATAACACCGCTGTTCGTTCCGAAGCCATCCATCTCAGTGAGAAGCTGGTTGAGTGTGTTCTCACGTTCGTCGTTTCCGCCCTGTGCCGGGTTCTTTCCGCGTGCACGGCCGATCGCATCGATCTCATCGATGAAGATGATGCAGGGTGATTTTTCTTTTGCCTGGCGGAAAAGATCACGGACACGTGATGCACCTACGCCGACAAACATTTCAACAAAATCGGAACCCGAAAGAGAAAAGAAAGGAACCTTCGCTTCCCCTGCAACCGCTTTTGCAAGTAATGTTTTACCGGTTCCCGGAGGGCCGACCAGCAAAGCGCCTTTAGGGATCTTCGCTCCAAGAGCCGTATATTTTTTAGGATTTTTCAGGAAGTCGACGATCTCTTTGATCTCCACTTTTGCGCCTTCAAGTCCGGCAACATCGTTGAATGTGATATTAACGTTGGTGTTCTTATCGAAGAGTGTTGCTTTTGATTTCCCGATATTGAAGATCTGTCCGCCGCCTGTTCCACCGCCCATCCTGCGCATGATAATGATCCAGATCACGATCATCAGGACAATCGGGATAAACCATCCCAGCGCATCGGTCCAGGAAGTCCGGTTCTCCACTTCGGCATATACCATTTCGGATGGAGTGAAATTCTTTTCCGCCTCGTTGAGCATATTGTTCAGGCTCACCACATCAGTGATCTTAATTTTGTAATGCGGACCATTGGGATGATTCTCCAGCTTGTCAGCCGCGTATTGCGGCAGCTTGAAGTATTCTTTTCCGATCGTGATCTCCGCCATGTATTCACTCGGAACGGCTACGATCCGTGTTACGTGATGCTGCTTAAGCATGTTCTCCTTGAACTCGGTGATGCTCTTTTCCTTCAGGCTTCCGGAAGAGTAAACCAACTGGACGACGATCAGTCCAACGGCAATGATACCGTAGATCCAGTAAAAGTTAAATGGACTCTTCGGCATTCCCGGTTTTTTCGGGAATTGGTTCTTTGGTGAATTGTCCGGTTTTTTTTCTTGCTCGCTCATTTATTCTTTCAGTAATTTTTTTAGTCAAATGCAATTTCCGTTACTTCGGCGTCAGCCCATAACGATTCAAGGTTATAGAAATTTCTTACTTCTGTCTGGAAGATATGCGCTACAACCGTCACATAGTCAACCAGGATCCATTCGGAGTTCTCAAATCCTTCCTTGCGGTAAGGACGTTCCCCTGTGCGTTTTTTTACAATTTCTTCAATGGAGTTAGCGATCGCATTTACCTGGGTATTGGAGTCAGCCTGGCAGATGATGAAAAAATCGCAGACGCGGTTATGAATATCTTTGAGGTTTAATACCGAAATGTACTTTCCTTTTACTTCAAGGATCCCTTCAACAATGGCATCTGCGAGCAAATCGGTCGCATCTTTCGCTTTTACCGGCTTTGCAGCCTGTTTACGCAGCGGTTTCTGCTCTTTTGCCCCGGTGGTTTTCTTGCCGGGTTTTGTTTTAGCTTTCGATACTTTTGCCGCAGGCTTTTTAGCCTTTGCGGCTGGTTTGCCGGCGGATGTTTTCTTAGTCGTTTTCCCGGTTTTTTTCGGGGCACTCTTTGCAGCCGTTTTACTGGTGGCAGCAGCTTTCTTTTTCGCCATTTAAGGTTGTATCTGTTTTATTTTCGTTCTTTGCAGCAGGGATCGCTCGCCTGTTCCACAAAAATAGTCAATTCTTTCGCAAAACTCTAATGAAAACATTATTTGTAGGGCAAAACAGCTTTCACGTCGAATCACTTGATTCTACCAACAGTTATGCCAGTGAAATGTTGCGACAAATTGCACCTGTTGATGGCACACTTGTGTATTCATTTGATCAGCGTAAAGGGAAAGGACAAAGGGGAAACCGCTGGGAGAGCGAACCCAGCAAGAACGTGGCCCTGAGCCTGATCTTCTACCCTCGTTTTTTAAGTGCGGACAAACAGTTTTTTCTTACAAAAGCAGCCTCTCTTGCGGTGTCTGACGTAATGGCAGGGGCGCTGGGCATTTCAACAAAACGCGTATATATCAAATGGCCCAATGATATTTATGTCAACGATCATAAAGTCGGTGGAATTCTCATTGAGAACACGCTCCGGGAGCACAGCATTAATCATTCGATCATTGGGATCGGACTCAATGTAAACCAGGTGGTTTTCAATGAGGCTCCTAACGCAACATCCTTGCTGCTGCTCACGGGCAGGTCATTTGATCTGAACCTGATCGTGCAGGAGGTTTGCGAAAAAATGGAGGCCTATTACTTACAACTACGCTCAGGAAAAACGGAGCAGCTTTCGGAACTCTATCTTTCGCGCCTGTACCGGATGGGAGAATGGGGCAATTTCAGATCGGGTGAAGAGATCTTTCTTGGAAGAATAAAAGGGGTTTCCGGATCGGGTAAGCTTTTGCTGGAGCGTCAGAATGGTGATGACCGGGAATACGATCTGAAAGAGATTTCTTTTGTGTGAAAGTAAAAAGTAATAGAGGGATATAGGTAATAAAGTGAGACAGGTCGCTAAAGTGATCTCAGTTCGTTACTCCTTTATTTTATTTCCTTCATTTTCTGCGCCAGCAGATTGAAGAAATTTCCGAGCGGTTTTTCAACCATCATGCGGACCATCGGATTCATGTCCGATTCGAAGACAAGCTGACCAACACAGTTATCCGCATCTTTTTCCGTGATGAGCACAAAAAGCTTGAATTCAAAAGGAACTTTTCCGTTGGAGGTGATGCTGATTTTCGAGAATGGAGTTTTTTCAATGATCTTCATTCCGATGGTCGCCATGCCATTGATCGTAAAGGAACAATCATCCGTGGTCGATTGCCAGTTGGTGACCTGGGGCGGCATCAGCTTTCCGAAGTTATTGAAATCACTCAGATTGCTGAAGATCCTTTCAGCTGAATTCTGGATATCTACTTTTTCGCTTTCGATTTTCATGGTGCTGATCTACTAATTACGAATGTATGCTAAATCTACCAATTACGAACATTTACTAATTTACCAATGTGTGCTGATCTACCAAATCATCCGCACATTTATTTCCCCCATTCGGCGGGGTTTTCACGCCATGCTTTCAGGGAGCTCATATCTTTTTCAGAAATGTAGTCCGATTGCAATGCCTGCTCGATCATCGTATCATAGTTGCTCAGTGTTACCAGCTCGCATTTTGCTTTTTTGAAATTAGCCACCGCGGTTTCAAATCCATAAGTAAAAATGGCTGCCATTCCTTTTACATCACATCCTGCTTCGCGGAGTGCCTCAACTGCTTTCAGGCTGCTTCCACCGGTCGAGATCAGGTCCTCGATTACCACAACCGATTGTCCCTGTTCAACAATGCCTTCGATCATATTGGTGAGTCCGTGCTTTTTGGCTTCCGACCTGACGTATACAAATGGTAATCCCATCTCCTGGGCAATCAGCGCACCTTGGGCAATTCCGCCGGTAGCAACACCCGCGATCACTTCCGGCTTACCGAATTTATCGAGGATCGCATTCACAAATTCCTGCCGGATATAGGTTCGCACGGCCGGGTAAGAAAGAGTTACGCGGTTATCGCAATAAATAGGGGATTTCCATCCGGATGCCCATGTAAAAGGCTTCGATGGCTGCAATTTAATGGCTTTCACCTGCAATAAAAACTCGGCGATCTTGAGTGCCGATTCATCCTTCTCTTTCATTCTTCCGGGAATTGAATTTGCGCAAAAATAAGTTAAATTTGTGCTGAACCCCCTGAAAAATAATTAACAAAGCATCAGCATGGTTAAAGTTTTTACGAATAATAAAACGATCTGTTTTACCAGCAACCTGATGGATTTCCCACAAAAACGGGATACGGTCCTTGTCAGGATCCACTCGCTGGACGAGATCAGGATGGTGTTTGAAGAGCTCGTGAACAAAAATCAGTTCATAGAGGTGTATTTCTATCACGAGAATGAAAAATTGATGCTGATCACTTTTACGTCGATTTTTAACGTGATAGAGGCGGCGGGCGGACTTGTGAAAAACAACAAAGGAGAATACCTGTTCATCTTCCGGAAAGGGAAATGGGATTTGCCAAAAGGCAAGATCGATAAGGGAGAGACAATTGAAGCGGCAGCACTCCGCGAAGTGGAGGAGGAGTGCGGCGTCCGGAAGCTAAAGATCGGTAAGGAACTCGAATCTACTTATCATACCTATCAGCTTCACGGAAAAAATGTTCTAAAAAAAACGTACTGGTTCGAAATGGATTGTGCTGATAATTCCCCGCTGGTG
Source organism: Bacteroidia bacterium (assembly GCA_045805205.1). Lineage (GTDB taxonomy): Bacteria > Bacteroidota > Bacteroidia > 2-12-FULL-35-15 > 2-12-FULL-35-15 > 2-12-FULL-35-15. The sequence continues at coordinate 155,994 of JBJMLR010000013.1, forward strand.
CCCCAGGCCGAGGAGGACATTACTGCCGCAAAATGGCTTTCGAAGAACGACCTTGCACAAGTGTATGAAAATACCTTTGAATCGGTAAAGGAAGTGATGAAGGCGATATGAAAAGGCTGCTTTTCCTTTTGCTTTTTGCCGGTTCTTTTTCGGCTGCGGGTCAGGATTGGTCATCGATCGGAAAGAAGATCATCTATTCTGATACCTTAAAGCAGGCAAGAAAATATACTTCTGTCGACCGGGCGCTAAAGGATCCTGAACATGTTTATTATCTGGACATTTATTGCCAGAAAAGCGGTGAGAACATCAGGAAGTTTTCAAACAATATCCGGAAGTTCAGAAATCTCCGCAAACTTATTATAAATAATCAGAGCGGCTCCGTTGTTGAATTGCCTGAACAGATCTGGAACCTGGATCAATTGGAGTTTCTCCAGATCGTTAATGTTCAAAACCTTGAAACTGAAAAGATCCAAAATCTTAAACATCTGAAATATCTGACACTGGATGGATTTGGATTTTCCGCTTTCCCGTCAGCGGTATTGGAGCTAAAGCAGCTGGAGTTCCTTGATCTTTCCTGCAATTTCCTTTCTGCGTTGCCCGGGGATATTTCCATGCTTGAAAATCTGAAAGAAATAGAATTGACAAGTAATTGTTTTACTGAGGTCCCGCCTCAGCTGTCGGAGCTAAAAATGCTTACCTACATTACAATGAATAATGCAGAGTGGGGATTTTTGGCAAACGGCAAGGAGATGTGCCGGAATTCAGTCACCGTGTTTCCGGAAGTACTAGGCAAGCTCAGTAAGCTGAAAAGAGTCGCTTGTTTTTACCGGACAAATACGAATGATGAAATGAAGAAGAAAATAAAAGCAGCTTATCCCGGAATTAAATTTTCTTAGTGATTCTTCTTATCACCTACGCCGTGCACCTTTTCTTTCGGCTTTACGATATCAAAAAAAGCACGGTCGATGTCCTCATCCGGACTTTCAGCCGGGACCTGCACAAATCTTCCATCCGGGTCGATCAAAAAGTAAGCGGGCAGCGTTCGTACTTCATAGGCCGATTTTAATTTACCTCCCGAGTTATCATACAAGAACAGCCAGCTGTCTTTTGGATTTTTCAGCAAATAATTTTTCAGCTCCGTGTTACTCTTATCGGTGGAAATGCTTACAAAATTGATCTTCGATCCGTAGGTTTTAATGAAAGAGGGAATGATCTTCATCTGCTGTTCGCAGGCGGAACATTTTTCATCGTAAAACATCAGGTAGACATATTTTTTATCACGCAATGCATCCAGGCTATGTGTCTGTCCATCTTTATCGGGAAGCTCAAAGAATGGCGCGGGGCTGCCTTTCTGCAATTTTGAAAAGCTGCTTAGCATATTTTGCGCGATCTTCTTGTGCTCAGGGATCAGCGTTTGGTCTGCTGCCTGCTGAAGCATTGAAACAATGGAGGAGCGCCTGAATGCGTTATCGTAATACGCTTCATAAAGTCCCTTTATCAATACCAGCTCACGTAATGTATCGTTCAGGAGAAGCGGTTCGCGTTTCAGTACGTCCATGGTTCCGGAAAAGCTGCCGCGGTCATTGATCTGGAAACTCATCGGACCGCCGCGCTCGGAGACAGCGAAGTCCTCGATCTTCTGTCTGTAGAAATCGTTGAAGAAGCTCATGTATTCCGGATTTGTATATCGGATGGGCTTCCCGGCGAGATACGTATCGAATAATTTTTTTTCGCTCACCTTGGTCTTTTGCTTGAGCGAGGCAACGGTGTAGGTGATATAATCCTGGAAGTATGGATTTTTTACGGTCGAGTAAAATTCCTTCATCGCCTGTCCGAATGAGTCGATCTTTGCCTGCGGCGTCCGTTTCAGGAATGCGATATAATCCGCTGTAAGGAAGTCATCGAAACGATTATCGTAATCAATCGTGAGCGCATTGATCTCCGTTTTGCTTTTCAGCTTGATAGAGAGCTTAACGGTGTGCTCGATATTCGGATTCTGGTAGGTGGTAGAGTCGGGCGGCTGAAAAATCACTTCGTAGCTTGCATTCGGCTCAACGTACATGGAAGAGATATTGTTTTCCACTTTAAGGGTAACGTATTGGATTTCCTTGGTGTTGAACTGCAGCAAAAAGTTTCCTGCGGAATCCACGACGGAATATGTCAGCTGCTTCTGAACGCTGGAGATATAATCAGCGCTGATCCATGCGCCGATCTCTTTGAACGTGTAGGCGGGAGCGCTGCCTTTTATTGTTACCAGCTGGGCACGTGTATAAAATGAAATAAAAAGAAGGAATATGATAATACGGTTCCTGAGCATGGGCGGGAAGGTGCAATTGTTATGCCTGATTACTTGATTTTCAGGTTCACGCCTTTCGGCACAAAACGGGAAGCATCGGCTCCGTTGCGGATAATATCACGTACAATTGTTGAATTTATTGCGGAAAGCTCCGGTACAGGTAAAATAAAGATGGTCTCAATGTCGGGCGCCATGGTATTATTATTCTGTGCAATGGACTTTTCAAATTCGAAATCAGCGGAGGTCCTTAGTCCTCTCAGGATGTATTTTGCATCCATTTTCCGGCAGAAATCGATGGTGAGGCCGCTGTAAGTTGCCACTTTTACCTTCTTTTCACCTTTAAATACCTGTTTGATCCACTTTTCACGCTGGTCGATGGAGAAGTAGTTTTGCTTATGGCTGTTCTTTCCAATGGCGATAATGATTTCATCAAAGAGCGGAAGTGCCCTCAGGAGAATATTTTCATGTCCTTTCGTGATCGGATCAAATGACCCCGGAAAAATGGCGATGCGTTTACTCATTGTTGAAAAGGGTTAGCGGATGATGAATCTTATGAATCTACTAATTACGAATGTTAACGAATTTACAAATTTTCCGGATATGGTTCTGTAACGCAGATTCCGCGGTTAAGATACATTTTCGAATATGGAAAAGTTCACATTTCCGTATTTCCTGTGCTCTTTAAAATGCGCGAGCTTGCTGAGGTCGGTATTGGGTCCGTGTTCTACTACAAGCCAGCCCTGCGGCTTCAGCAGATCATTAAAAAAGACCAATTCCGGCAGCTGCTCGAAATGTTCCATCTCATACGGGGGGTCGCAAAAAATAATGTGTGCAGGTGCAGATGGCCGCTTCAGGAACGCGAACACATCCGATTTGATCACTTTCACCTGGTCCATTTTAAACGCTGCGCTCGTTTTTTTTACAAACTCACAGCAATGAAAGCTGCTGTCGACACTTATGATATCGCCGCAACCCCGCGAAGCAAATTCATAGGTCATGTTCCCCGTGCCGCAGAACAGATCCATCACTCTTAAACCGTCAAACTCGAAATGGTTATTCAATATATTGAAGATGCTTTCTTTTGCAAAGTCGGTAGTGGGGCGGACAGGAAGATTCTTCGGTGCGTGGATCACTCTTCCCTTATGCATACCGCTGATAATGCGCATCAGGAGAAATAGCTGTTGAAGAGTGTGTAATACGAATGCCTTGGAAGTGTCTGCAGCTGGTAGCAATAGTCAGCAGCATCGTTCCGCTCGGCAAATTTCAATTTGCGGATGTATTTGTGTGCGACCGTGTGGATCGGTGTTCCTTTATCGACTTCTCCGAGAAGATAGGTGTCAATTGTTTCCGGATTCAGCTGCAGCTGCTCGCAGACAAAAAGCAGGTAATAGATAAAATCTTCCGGGCTGAAATGTTTGAAGGTGTTGTAGAAAAGCAGACTGCGGTTATCGATCACCACAACTTCAAAATGCGAACCCTGGACATGTACGAACATACGTTTGCCGTCCTTATTCTTATTTTCTGCAACAATACTGTTGATCAGCGGGCTGGAAGCATGATGATAGACGATCCCGGGGAATTGCGAATCCAGCTTCGCCTTTACTGAAAAAGGAAGTGCAAAAACATTTTTCGCATCCAGGCTGCGGATCTCGTCGACCAGGATCAATTCATTTCCTTCAAGCGAGGAATTGAACTTCAGATACATTCTTTTTCTGTCTTCTTCGAAAAGCGGTGAAGGGACCAGTGTGCTCAGCTCATGTGCGATACAGCAGGTAACATGGTGGTACTTATGACTTGTCAGCTTGCTTTCTCCGAAGAGCTTTTCAAATAATCCTGCTGCAAGATCAAAATTGTAGGTGTTTTCGAGGGCGTATCGTTCCAGTGCGATGAATTTGTTTTTCGAGCGTTCGTTAACGGCAAGCTGAACCTCGGAAACACTGACCTGCATAATTAGGTTATAGGAAATCGCTTTTTTTCCGTCGAACGATTCGTCGATCACGGAATGAAGCGTTTTGAGATTTTGCCCGATGTCGCTGATCATAGCAGAGCAAAGATAGATTTTTTACGCTTTGGTTAATGGCTAATTTGTAATTTCGCGTCATGACCACACAGGAGTTTTCTTCCCTGCTTTTAAAGAGCTTTCCTTTCGAAACGACCGATGGTCAGAGGACTTTGTTCACCAAATTATCGTCGTTCATTTTAAACAGCAAGGATCAGATCTTTGTGCTGAAAGGGTATGCGGGAACCGGCAAAACGACTGCTGTTCGTGCGCTGGTTGAAAGCTTACCGGCATTGCGGGGGAAGACCGTTCTTCTTGCGCCTACCGGAAGGGCAGCCAAGGTGCTCTCCAACTATACAGGGAAGCAGGCATTCACGATCCACAAAAAGATCTATTTCAAAAAAGCGGGTTATGAAGGAGGTTTTTCATTCACGCTTCAGCAGAACATGCACTCGGATACGGTTTTTATCGTGGATGAGGCATCTATGATCTCCAGCTCGGGCGGGTTGAGTGAGAGCGGGAGGTTCGGGGGCGGCAGCTTACTGGACGACCTTATTTCCTATGTGTTCAATGGTAATAACTGCAAGCTTATTCTGATCGGTGATACGGCGCAGCTCCCGCCGGTGGGATTGGATGTGAGTCCGGCGCTCGATATCGAATTCCTGAAAGCGTCCTATTATTTTCAGCTGGATTGGCATGAGCTGACCGAAGTGGTCCGTCAAACTGAAAATTCCGGGGTCCTGAGCAATGCAACAGCGATCCGGCACCAGATCAGCGCAGGAGAAAACAGTAAACCGCATTTCCAGCTGGATTTCGCGGATGTGAAACGGCTCGGAGGGGATGAGCTGGAAGATGCGCTGAATGAGGCCTACAATAAATTCGGGGCAGAAGACACGATGGTGATCTGCCGTTCAAACAAACGGGCGAATATTTTCAATCAGCAGATCCGGGCACGCATTCGCTGGCAGGAGAATGAGCTTTCCACCGGCGATTACATGATGGTGGTGAAGAATAATTATTTTTGGCTGCCGGATGAGTCCAAAGCAGGGTTTATCGCCAATGGAGATATCGTCCGGCTGACGAGCATCGGCAAGATCCAGGAGATGCACGGCTTTCGTTTCGCGGATGTGAGAATGAAGATGATCGACTATCCGGATGAACCTGAATTGGAAACGAGGTTGCTGCTGGATACGATCATGAGCGAAGCACCGGCCTTGTCGAATGAAGATAATAAGCGCCTGTATGAGGCGGTTTCCGCAGATTACGCAGATATTGCCGACAGGAGAATGCGATTGAAAAAAGTGAAGGAGGATGGGTTCTTCAATGCTTTGCAGGTGAAATTCGCTTATGCGGTCACCTGTCATAAAGCACAGGGCGGGCAATGGCCCTGCGTGTTCGTAGAGCAGGGCTATCTCACGGATGAGATGATCAATACAGAATACCTGCGTTGGTTATACACAGCTGTGTCCCGTGCTTCGGAGAAGCTCTATCTTGTCAATTTCAATAAGGATTTTTTTGACTGAGATTTCCTTCGCAGATTTAATTCTCCTGCGATTCGTAGCTATAGCCGATATTACTGCTGAACTTCGGCCAATCGACAACCTGTCCTTTGGTTTTTACCTTGAGATTCGTAAAAAAGAGCTTTGTGCCGTTGTCTACCCGCGTAATCCGGTTTTGGAGCGTAGTTGAAAGCGTGGTGCCGATCACATCTTCCTTGTATGAAACTCCCTTGATGGTTACCTGGACCGAGAAAGACACCACTGCAGAATCAAGGATGTTCCCGTAACTATCTTTACCGATCAGCCGGTTGTTTACATTGTCGAAGAAGACAGCATATACTTGTCCTTTCTTCTGGATTTTGATGGTACCGTGAGTATCTTCCTGTGCAAGGGCAGAGAAAGAGAGGAAAAGAAAAAGCAATGCGAGTAATTTTCTGAATTTCATGGAGCTAAATAAAGCAAATATAAAGCCAATGTTACATCAATCTTTCCAGTTCCACCTTCACCCTTCGAGTCTTTTTTTCAGAAAAATGAAGAAGAGTCTTTAATTGATACTGATTCGAAAGTTTATTAAGAACCGGGCTTTTCACAATCGAAACTTTGTTATCGGATCGGTTACTATCGCTTTTCAATGCTCCCGCTGCGTTTTTAAACGCATCAGAATTTGTAGGAAAAGCCGAGCGCAAGTACTTCCTTGAACTGAAGCCGCGGGCCTGTGCCGGGGACTTTTACGCCGTTCACATCGCGTTCCACCGGCACGGGAATGTCATTGTCGTAGATCATTTGTGTGGACACCGTGCAGGTAAGGAACCTGTTGACTTTCATCGCCAGGATATTTTCCCAGTTCACATCGATGTTTTCCGGGTGATCCAGGTAATCGGTAAAGAGCTCCAGCTTGGTCTGGAAATTCACATTTTTGAAAATGTCTTTCTTAAATGCCACTTTTACATAACCTCCGAACTCGCTTCTATAGAGCGTGCCGTCTTTTATCTTTACACCTGCCGTATCGTATTCGGCTTTGGTAACGCCGTAAGCGCCGGCATCTGCAAGCTTCTGGTCATACACGATCGTAGTTTTGGAAGTTACCGGTGAAATGAAGAAAGAAAATACTCCCTCCTGGCCGGATTTATAATCCAGACCGATCGCACCCAGAACATAAGCCGGTGCAAGGAAGTGTGAGACGACGGTGCTGTCGTCCGGAAGATTATAGCCTTTATCAAACTGGCTCTTGAAGTTTACCAGCGCGGAGTAATACCAATGATCGCCAAATGCATATTTTCCGAACTTTGAGGAGAAGTCGATCTTATCTTCATTTTTTCTCAAAGCGGAGGTGCCGCTCTGCAAAAGGCCGTAAGCAAGATCAAGCGTATTGTCCCAGCTCTTTTTGTCTTTTTTATAATTGGCAAACAGGTTGAGTAATGCTGTTCCCGACACGGCGTTTTCTCCTCCTGCGGCCCAATTAGTAAAGCTCGATTGGGAAAAGTTAAGCGAACCGATACCGCCTTTTTTCCAGAGGCGAACGGTATCTTTTTGAACGATCTCTTCTTTCTTTTTTTCGAGCGTATCAATTTTGTTTTCCAGCTTCACGATCTTTTTATTGATCGAGTCCGTTTTTATTTTTAAAGAGTCCGGTTGCTGAGCAAATGTAGCCTGGCTGATAATGAGCAGCAGGACGGGCAGAATTTTTTTCATTTTGATTCGTTTATTTTTTTGCAAGCAGGTCGCGGATCTCGGTGAGGAGCTGTTCCTGGGTAGGGCCGGCCGGGGGAGCAGGGGCTGCGGCTTCTTTCTTTTTGGCGGCATTGGCTGCTTTTACGATCATGAACAGCACCCATGCTACCATTACAAAGTTAATAATAGAGGAGAGGAACAAGCCGTATTTCACACCGTGCCAGCTCAGGTCGTGCAGGCTGGTCAGGTGTGCTGCGTCGAGGGCGGGCTGAAGCACCATGGGAGTAATGACATCTTCGATAAGTGAATTGACGATCTTGCCAAATGCAGCGCCGATCACCACACCGATCGCCATGTCGAGTACGTTGCCTTTAACGGCGAATTCCTTAAATTCTCTGATCATTCCCATAGTGGTACGAATAACGAATTTTTACTGATGTTACAGATAGCGAATCGTTACGAATGTTACAAATAACGAATCCTTCTTAACTGCCATTTCGATCCTCCGGTTGGCGGAGAGAAATCTCATCCTTACAAGCAGATTTCTCACCCTTGCAGGGATTCGAAATGACAGGCACTGAATTAAAAAAAACTCCTGCACTAAGGCAGGAGTTTCGTTGTTTTATTTTCCAAGCTTTGCCTTCAGGTTGCTATCGAGCGCGCTGAGGAATTCCTCCGTATAGAGATAATGCTCTCCGTGGTTCACTTTGTTGCCGTAGATACAAACGGCAAGATCTTTTGTCATTTTACCGGATTCCACAGTTTCGATGCAAACTTGCTCGAGTGCATGGCAGAAATTAATAAGCTCCTGGTTGCCGTCCAGCTTACCGCGAAACTCCAGTCCGCGTGTCCACGCGAAGATCGAAGCGATCGGGTTGGTGGAAGTAGGCTTTCCTGCCTGGTGATCGCGGTAATGGCGCGTTACAGTGCCATGAGCAGCTTCCGCTTCCATTGTTTTTCCATCGGGTGTAACCAATACAGAGGTCATTAAGCCCAGGGATCCGAATCCTTGTGCAACGGTATCCGATTGAACATCGCCGTCATAATTCTTACAAGCCCAAACGAAATTTCCGTTCCATTTCAATGCGGATGCAACCATGTCATCAATAAGGCGGTGTTCATACACAATTCCTTTTGCTTCGAATTTTGCTTTGAATTCTTTCTGGTAGATCTCTTCAAAGATGTCCTTGAAGCGTCCGTCGTATTTTTTCAGAATGGTATTCTTCGTAGAAAGATAAAGTGGCCATCCTTTCGCTAATGCTGTATTGAAGCAGGAATGAGCAAATCCCCTGATCGATTCATCTGTATTATACATTGTAAGAGCAACGCCGTCGCCTTTGAAGTTGAACACTTCATACGACTGAGTTTCTCCACCGCCTTCAGGAGTGAATGTAACGGTGAGCTTGCCTTTTCCTTTTGTTACGAAATCGGTAGCACGGTATTGGTCACCGAATGCATGACGGCCGATACAGATCGGTGCGGTCCAGTTAGGAACCAGGCGTGGAACGTTCTTGCAAACGATCGGCTCACGGAAAACAGTTCCGTCGAGGATATTACGGATCGTTCCGTTCGGAGATTTCCACATTTGCTTCAGCTTGAATTCTTCTACGCGGGCTTCGTCAGGTGTAATGGTAGCGCATTTGATCCCTACGCTGTATTTTTTAATGGCTTCGGCGGCATCCACGGTAACCTGGTCATTGGTCTGATCGCGGTATTCAACACCAAGATCATAATATTTGATATCAACCTCCAGGTAAGGGAGGATCAGTTTGTCTTTGATGAATTTCCAGATGATGCGCGTCATTTCATCGCCATCGAGTTCAACCACCGGGTTTGCTACTTTGATCTTGCTCATTATTATACAGTTTAATGTTAAAAGTTTAGGATTTAATTTGAGAGCCTTTTGTTCTTCTTGTTTTGCGAGGACAAATATAAGGTTTTAAGGGAAAGAAAAAAGGGGATATTTTCTAAAAAACATCCCCTGTAATGTATTGTAAGCTAATTAGTTAGTACCCAAATACGTCTTCCAGTGTCAGGAAGCTGACCTTTCCGTATTTTTCAAGCACATCCAATTTGAGATCTTCTTTCTTGCCGATCACAAGGATCGTATATTTTTTATCTCTTACGTGTTCGGCTTCAAAATCTCTCAGCTGATCAAAGGTCATGCTCGGAACCTGTTTGAAGATATCTTTACGGATATCGTAATCGAGACCAAGGCGAAGTGCATTTTCATAATTGAAGAGAATACCTGCTTTGGTGATCCTTTCAGTACGAATTCCCTGGATGATCGCTTCTTTCGATGCATCGAAATTTGCTTTTGACTCCGGCATTCTGTTCACCAGGTCCATCATGCCTGCCATGGCTTCCGGCAGCTTATCCGCTTGTGTTCCTATATATGAGAACACATAGTTGGGTTCGGTTTTTTTCCATGCGCTGCTGTAGCTCGAATACACCGAATAGGCAAGGGCCTTTGATTCACGCATTTCCTGGAAAACGATCGAGGACATGCCGCCTCCGAAATATTCGTTGAACATTTTCACTGAAGGCGCATTTTCTTTGCTGTACATTCCATCCTTGGAAAGAAAAACAACTTCTGCCTGCTTCATGTCATAGTTCACAACGAATACTTCGCTGTTGTCCTCTTTTTCCATGTACTTCATTGGCGGAGGAATAGGCTTCAATGGCGACGGAGTTTTGTGGAATTTTTCGAGCATCGTGGTGACATCCTCGATCTTCTGGTTCCCGTAATAAAGGACCCGGTGCTGATAGGAGGTAATATCATGAATGAATGAAATGAGATCTTCCGATTTAAGGGTGTTCAATTCGGCTTCCGACAGAATATTCGTGTACGGAGAATGCTTGCCGTATTTCGCATAGTTCATCATTCCTCCGAACAGGATCTCGCTTTTGTTCAGTTTCGCATCCGCACGTTTTTTCAGAATGTCAGATTCCATATTTTTCAAAGCGTCTTCATTCGGCTGGGCTTCCGATAATAATTTTTCAAAAAGCTGTGTTGCCTTATCAATATTTTCAGTCAGGCCGCTCAGGCTTACCCAGGTCTGATCTTCACCTACATAAACATCGAACGAGCACCCGAGCTTGTAAAATTCCTCTTGTACCTGCGCCGCGGAGAGGTCTTTGGTACCGAGGTACTTGAGATAGTTCACGGCAACGTCCGCTTTTTTACTATCGATCGTACCCATATCCAATATGTAGTACATATCGAATGTTTTATTTTCGGTGTTTGCACTGTACAGGACAGGAACACCGCTTTTCAGCGCGGCTTTTTTAATGTCTTTGTCGTAGTCGATAAAAACAGGCTCGATCTCTTTTGATGGTGCGTTGATGATCTTTTTCAGGAATTCGCTCTGATCCTCGCGGTTTACACTTACCGGTGTAATGGCAGGCTTTTCAACCTTCTGAACGTTTTTATCCTCCCCCGTACGTTTGTAAACTACTACATAATTATTGTTGTAATTTGCTTTAACGAAATCGATGAGCTGTTGTTTTGTAATGTTCTGAAGGCGTTCAATGGTAGCGACCTGGTCGGACCATTTTTGACCCGTGATGAATGCGGATACGAATGCATCGGCTCTTGCGCTGTTGTATTCATAAGATTTTGTCTGCTGAAGCTTCATATCGGTAATGATCGCGCTCATCAGCCAATCGGGGAAATCTCCCTGCCTGATCTTTTCGATCTGCGCCAGTAAAAGATCCTTTACCTGTTCGAGCGTCTGGCCTTCTTTGGGGGTTCCGGAAAGAACATGCGCGGAATAATCCTTGAACTCCATATCAAATGAGCTTGCTTCCAATACTTTCTGCTGCTGGTTGAGGTTAAGATCGATGAGTCCGGCTTTGCCGTTTGAGAGCACTCTGTTCACCATCTGGATCATATCCGCATCTTTACTGCCAGCGCCTGCAAAGCGGAACCCGATGGTAACATTCTCTGCATCCGGTCCGATCACTTCTTTTACAACCGGTGCGGCAATCGGCTTTTCGATGATCGGTTGGTACGCCGGAACCGGTTTGTTCTTCCATGATCCGAATTTCGCATCGATCATTTTGATCGTTGCATCCGGATCAAGATCTCCCGAAAGGCAGATCGCCATATTGTTCGGAACGTACCAGGTATTGAAATATCTTTTGATCTCGGTGAGGCTCGGATTTTTCAGGTGCTCAATTGTTCCGATGGTTGTCTGCGAACCATAGGTATTGTGTGGAAAAAGTCCCTGGAACAATGCTTCCCAGGATTTTTCACCATCGTTGTCCAGTCCTCGGTTCTTTTCTTCATAAACCGCTTCGAGCTCAGTATGGAAGAGACGCATAACCGGGTTACGGAAGCGCTCCGCTTCGATGGTGGTCCACTTGTCGAGCTGATTGGATGGAATATCATTAACATAAACGGTTTGCTCCAGCCATGTGTAGGCATTGGTACCTTTTGCGCCGATGCTCGACAGCATCTTGTCATATTCATTTGCGATGGCGAAAGTGGAAGCATAGCCGGAGATGCTGTCGATCTGGTGGTACAGCGCTTTGCGCTTCGCATCGTTTTTTGTTTTTCTGTATACTTCATACAGTGCTTCGATCTTGTCGAGCTCTACTTTTTCCTTTGCATAATCCTTGCTGCCGTATTTATCTGTTCCTTTGAACAGCATGTGTTCAAGGTAATGCGCAAGTCCGGTGCAATCAGAAGGGTCATTCTTGCTTCCGGCGCGTGTCGCGATATAAGTTTGAATTCTCGGTGCATTCTTGTATACGGTGATGTATACTTTAAGGCCATTTTCAAGTGTATAGATCCTGGTGTTCAGCGGATCATTGGGTGCGGTTTCGTATTTGTATCCGTCGGTTTTCGGTTTTGCATTCTCCTGTGCAAAAAAGAATGATCCGGCGAAAACGAAGATCGCAATTGCAGCGAAGCGTTTCGCAAAGTGTGTTTGGGTCATGAGATCAGCATTTGTTTCTTTGTAAATATAATACAAAACCCTTAAGAAAGTTACATTCAAATGACAGTCGGCGGAATGTCAGTACGGGAGGTTCATCCATCCGGATCTGATGTTTGCGGCTATTTTGTACGATCGCATAGGCTGATCCAAGCCAAAAAATCCCGATTAATCTTTGGTTTTCAAGTAAAACGCATTATGTTTGTTATACAACAACAGATCTGAGCTTATGCAAACAAAGCAAACGCGGTCGATTTCCATTCTTTCTTTTGTTTTCCTTTTTTCTTTCATGAACACTTTTTCCCAGACAAAAGATTCCGGTCTTGTACAGTCGGCGGTCGCATCGATCAAGGTAAGCGGCTATATCGACGCATATTATGCGTTCTATACCGATTCGCTGGGCATGGGTGCGTATCAGAAATTTCCTTCCATTTCACCCCGGAGCAACCAATTGGGGTTGAATACGGCGATGATCACAGCTTCCTATGACGGCGAGAAAGCGCGTGCTATCGTAACGCTTCATTTTGGTGATATTCCCCGTTCTACCTGGTCGTCGACCATGAATAACGTCATGGAAGCACATGCCGGCATTTTGCTTCATAAAAATCTTTGGCTGGATGCCGGACTTTTCCGCACCCATTTTGGTACTGAAGGATTGCTTCCAAAGGAGAATTTTACGAGCTCTGTTTCCGTCAATACGTTTTTTGAACCGTATTATGAAGCGGGTGCCCGCCTTAATTTTAATCCGAATCCGAAGTTATCAATGAATCTGTATGTATTGAACGGTTACAATCTTTACGAAGACAATAACGGTAAGAAGTCGATCGGACTTTTGGTAACCTATGCTCTGAGTGATAAAGGAAACATCGGTTACAGCAACTATACCGGGGATGACTCACCGGTCGGAGATACCGTTTCGCATTTGCGCATTCATAACAATGTATTCTGGAATTACCAGGTAAAGAAAATTAAATTTCAGTTAGGGGGAGACTATTGCATGCAAAAGAATTCCGATACTACAGGGAAAGTGAATGCGATGATGTATAGCGGCGTGGCAGGAGTGAAGTTCCAGGCGAAGAAAAAATTTGCAGTTTATGGACGATATGAGTTCTTTCAGGATCCGCAGGGATGTATGTCAGGAGTGATGATCGATAAAGAAGGAAAAAAGACAGGAATTAAAATGTGGGGAGCAACTCTGGGACTTGAGTATAAGCCGGATGATAATTCATACATACGTTTGGAGGGAAGACAGATCCAGATGGATAAGAATCAGGAGATCTTCCATTGGGACGGAAAGAGTACATCTTCCCGGGCGGAAGTAATGGTCAACATGGGTGTTTCGTTTTGATTCGATAAACCAATATACTAACCAATAAATCTAAAAACCATGTTTGACACAGGAACGACGGGCTTTATGCTCCTTGCTACCAGTCTGGTGATGTTAATGACACCCGGACTGGCATTCTTTTACGGAGGGTTGGCAGGAAAGAGAAACATTCTGGGGATCATGATCCAGAGTTTCGTCTCAATGGGTATTACCACGATCTTGTGGTTCGTTTGTGGCTATTCACTTTGCTTCAGCGGAGATGCGCTTGGCGGAGTGATCGGAAATTTTGACAAAGCATTCATGCACGGTGTGGACCTGAACAGTGCTTTTTCAGGAAATGCAAAGCTTCCGGAATTTGTATTCATGGCTTACCAGATGATGTTTGCGATCATAACGCCTGCGCTGATCACGGGAGCTTTTGTCAATCGTGTCACATTCAAATCGTATCTCGTCTTTTTAGTGTTGTGGCAGGTGCTGGTGTATTATCCGTTCGCTCACATGGTATGGGGCGGAGGTCTGCTCGCTAAATGGGGTGTGCTTGACTTTGCCGGAGGTATTGTAGTTCATGCGACCGCAGGTTTTGCTGCACTGGCATCGGTTATTTATGTTGGAAGACGAAGAGACAAGGAATCTCCTCCGAACAGCATTCCGCTGATCGCGATCGGAACAGGTTTATTGTGGTTCGGGTGGTATGGCTTCAACGCCGGAAGTGCGCTGGATGTAAATTCCATAACAGGCCTGGCTTTTGTAAATACGGATGTTGCAGCATCTTTCGCAGCCATCACCTGGTTAGCGATCGAATGGTATCTGGTTAAGAAACCGAAGTTTGTCGGCTTGCTTACCGGTGCGGTAGCCGGACTGGCAACGATAACACCTGCCGCCGGATTTGTATCGCTTCCTTCCGCATGCATGATTGGAATTGCCGCAGGAATTGTATGCTATATCGCTGTTCATCTCAAGAACAAAATGGGTTGGGACGATGCGCTGGATGTCTGGGGAGTCCACGGTATCGGCGGATGCCTGGGAACAATTTTGCTGGGCGTATTTGCAGCAAAGAGTATGAATCCTGCAGGTGCCGATGGACTGTTGTCGGGCGGAACGCACTTTTTTGCGAAGCAGTGCATCGCAGTGGTAGCTGCCTGTGTTTATGCATTTGTCTTTACCTACGGAATGCTTATCCTGATCAATAAGATCACACCGGTGAAAGTAAAGGAAATGGAAGAAGATAAGGGACTCGATGATTCACTCCACGGAGAAAAAGCTTACGACGAAGGAGTATTGTAGAATTAAATAGAATTCAGAAAAGCCGCAGCGAAGTTAATTCGCTGCGGCTTTTTATTTCAGGAAAGATTAAAATGCTCGCTTGCCATTTTTTCAATAGCAGTTCCGATGGCAAGTGACGAAGTTGCAGCCGGTGATGGCGCATTGAGCACATGGATCGCATTTCCATTCATCTCAATTTTAAAGTCGTCGATCATTTCCCCTTCAGGTCCGAGCGCCATTGCTCTTACTCCGGCACGACCGGGTTTCAGATCGTCCATTTCGAGTGTGGGAACAAGCTTTCGCAGGCGTTTCAGAAAAAATGTTTTTGAAAAGGCACCGCGGTATTCATCCACTCCGAATTTCATATTCTTAGCAAAGAACTTCCATGTTCCGAAAAAGCCCAGCGCCTGCGTAGTGTCCTTCAATGAGAAGTCGGTTTTGCCGTATCCTTCGCGCTTGAAAACAAAAACAGCATTCGGGCCGCATTCCGTACCTCCGTGGATCATGCGCGTAAAATGCACACCGAGGAATGGATATTTGGGGTTCGGAACAGGGTAGATCAGATTTTTTACTTTGCTGAGTCCTTTGTCTGTGAGGTCATAATAATCTCCGCGGAAGCCGACGATAGCGGTATTGATCTTTGCTCCCTCTTTTTTTGCAATACGGTCGCTTTGCAAGCCGGCACAGGTGATCACATATTTTCCACGGAAAGTTCCCTGCGGTGTGATCACATCCGTGTGTTCCGTGTTTTTCTCAAACGCAGTTACTTCATGACCGGTCAGCACTTTGCTTTGTGGAAATTTTGAATGGATGAGCTCCGCATACTTCCTGGAAACATCCGCGTAGTCGATGATCCCGGTACAGGGAACCCAAAGCCCTTCAATTCCCACGCAATAGGGTTCAATTTCCTTGATCCGTTTTGCATCGATCTTTTCGACACCTTCAACGCCATTTGCAAGGCCGTTATTGAACACTTTGTTCATGTGAGCAAGCTCCGAAGGATCGGTAGCGACTACGATCTTGCCGCAGATGTCATGCGGGATCCTGTGCTCCTTTGCAAACTGAACAAGCTCTCTTCGTCCATCCACACAATTTTTTGCTTTGTAGGATCCCGGTTTGTAATAGAGCCCGCTGTGGATCACACCGGAATTATGCCCTGTTTGATGTGCAGCCACTTCTTTTTCTTTTTCAAGAACGAGAATTTTTTTTGTGGGATATTTCAGATTGATCTTATATGCGGAAGCAAGGCCGACAATGCCGCCGCCTACTATAATGATGTCAAAGGATTCTTTCACGCGTACCGGGTTTTTTGTAAAAGTAATAATTTGTTTTGACTGAAAGCGCCCGATTTACTTCGTATTTTGGTGTATCTTTTTCTTTTAAGAACATTATGGAGAAAAAACGATCCATGAAAAAATTGATTGTCCTCCTTTGGCTCTTATTTGCCGGTCATTTTGCATTTTCGCAATTCGATTCACCGCTCTGGTGGGGTAAAAGATCGGTGAGCGGCTGGGATCTGTTCAGTCTTAAAAGTAAACCCCGGTCGTTGGAGCAGATCGCATATAAAGTGACGGAAAATAATGGAAAAGTTGAAAAAGGAGAACGGTCACATCCTTTTTATGTTTCGCTGAATGGTGATTTTTACCTGGAGTTTGATTCGCTTGGAAGAACAACGAGGGAGAAGTCTTCCGATGAGGGAGAGGTAAGAGACCTTGCTCATATTTATGATGCAGTGAAAAATACAGAGTCGATCACTTTCCCTTACAATAAAGGAAAATATTATCATAAAACAGTTTACAGTTACAATTCTGCCGGAAAAATAAGCAAGGTATTCTGGCAATCGATATATGGATATGGAGGTAATGGAGAATATCATTCAACGCTCACGAAAAAGTTTGACGGCAAAGGAAATGAGATCGAGTCGGATAATGTTTCAGTGGGAAGAGATGAGAGCATTAACACAAAAACGAGATCTTATTATAATGCGAAGAATCAACTCATTTGTCTTGACGGATATGGAGAGAACGGCGCCTTCTGGAACCGTCAGAAGAACACGTATGATTTGAAGGGACGATGCATAAAAGAAGAGTATTACACGACCGACACCACGAAGATCGAACACTCGATGACCTATACCTACAATGATCAGGGAAGCGTTATTAAAAAGGAATATTATAGTCCGCCGCTTAAAATACCTTCAAAGATCTTTACATACGAATATGTTTACGATAAACAGGGAAACTGGATCCGCCGGACGGATTATGAGAATGGAAAAGCGACAGCGATCATTGAACGTGAATTGATGTATTACTAATGTTGCCGGAAATTCTTAAATTTGATCATGTAAAGTCGGATCAACATGAAGAAGTTTCTGCTCTTATCCTGTATTTTTATTTCCATTCAGGTTTTTTCCCAAACCTGTGATCCGGGCGGATGTGCCGCGGCAGATACCAATGCGACCGGCCAATACCCTTCCGCAACTTTTTCAACTGCATATTCCACATGGTCCGTCGTGAGCGCCTACATGAATGCCGGCAACTACACGTTATTCAATGTAACGAGCGGAGATACTTACGAGTGGTCCTATTGCAGCGATTTCGGCGGAAGCCAGACCTGGGATGCCGAGCTCACACTTTTCAATAATTCGACCGGGGCTACACTTTGCCACCAGGATAATTCGGGGAGGCCGGGCTGCGCTACTGCGCCCTATATGCAGTGGACGGCGACCTATACGGGAATAGTGAAGCTGCTGACGACGATCTCCGGCTGTGGTACAAATACGGGTTCACCATACTCAAAGCTTGTTTGGCGGGATACAAGCGGAACTCCGCTGGTACAGGTTTTAGGTGTAGATGTTTACAGTGGAAACGGAGTCATCAATTGGAACAGCGTAAAGCTGGCTGGGTACACATTTGCTTATGCTAAGGCCTCCGAAGGTGTTGGTTACATGGATAGTCAGTATCATAATTACATTCCCAATGGAATTGCAGCGGGCGTTAAAATGGGAGCATATCATTTTGCGAGGCCGGATCTGAATCCTACCAATTCCGGTGCGATCGCTGAGGCAAATTATTTTTTGAGCGTTGCCGGAGCAGATATTGTTAGTTGTGAGCTGCCTCCTTCTCTTGACCTGGAAGGCTCATATCTTACCAGCAGCTTTACCAGCGCACAGCTCACAGCCTGGGTTCAGAACTGGATGAATACGGTTCAGTCGGCAACAGGCATCCGGCCGGTATTGTATATCGGAGCAACTACGGCTTCTTATCTCAGCAGCTCGCTTAACACTTATACACTCTGGACAGATTATCTCAGCGGAAGCTCAACAGTTCCTCCGACACCTTCGAGTATGGGAGTGTGGACAACCTGGGGATTCAATCAATACAGCTGGACCGGAACTGTTCCCGGGATAGCAGGAAGCGCAACAGATATGAATGTCTATAACGGAAACATGGCAGCATTTAATGCATTCATGAATTGCAGCACGACTGATGTCAGCCGGTTGACTGCGAATGACGTATTTGTACTTTATCCGAATCCTGCTTCAGGCAGCTTCCGGATCGATTATCCGGTATCCATGGAAGAGGTTGCGATCGATATTTGCGATATCAATGGCAGGTTAGTTTTTAGTCGGTCGGTGACCCGCCAGGCGGAGATTGATATCAGTGGATTGGATGCAGGACTTTATTTCGTGACGATCAGCACCTCTGAAAGTAAGATCAGTAAAAAGCTGGTGGTATTCCATTGATAAGCTTTCCGGAAAAATGAAGCGTTTGATCGTCCAGGCATGATAAAAAAGAACTTCGATATAAGATCAGGCGCTCCGGTTTCAAAACTGTTTCTTGACAGAAAGATTACAACCTTCGCGGACGCTTGCGAGTTCATTAAAAATCTTCCTTACGGACGGAATGAAAACAAAAATGATCTCCGGACGGTCTTTACAGATAAATGCGGAACCTGCAGCACGAAGCATGCGCTGCTCAGGCAAGTTGCGATTGAGAATAATGCCGACAATGTCCGGTTAATACTGGGCGTATTCAAAATGACAGGGGATAACACTCCCGAAGTGGCAGACACACTTAAGAAATATGACTTGCAGTATATTCCCGAAGCACATAATTATTTAACGGTAGACGGAGAAATTGTTGATTGTACTAAACGAAATTCTTCAAAGAACGACTTCGTGGCTGACCTGTTAAGCGAAATTGAAATCGAGCCCAACCAGATTACAGAATTTAAGGTAAGCTATCATCAGGCTGTTTTAAAGGACTGGCTCTTGAATAATTCAGATAACACTTTCGACTTTGCAGATCTGTGGGCAATACGGGAAGAGTGTATTGTGGATTTATCGGATAGCTCAAACATCAACCGCTAATAACCACTTTCAAGCGATAGTAATTTGAGACAACTTTTCATCATCCTGGCAGCTTTTATCACCTTGACGGCATGTAACAACAGTTCGGATAATTCCGGACAGGCAAATTCAACAGAACGGTAACGACACGAATGAAAAGAAAAACCATTATCATCTTATTAGTCATAGCGGTCGGACTATTTTTTCTTTGGACGGGTTTTCTATGGAAAGTATTTAGCTGTGGTTTTGCAGGAAGCTATCCTTGTGCTGAGGCCTGGTCGTTAAATGTTCCGGAGAATGAATTAATTGAAATAATTAAAGAGATAAAAAAGGAGCATCCGGAATTACAGCCTCCGGGTGACACTGCCTTGACGGAAGGAAGGGTAAAGAATTGGGATTCGACAGAGCTAGTGCAGCCGGTTGACTGGAATTCCATTCCGCCACAGTATTCTTACTGGTACTACATCACATTTTATTACCCGGACACTAAAGAGAATGTATACACCTGGACAAGGCCCAATGACGATCCTTCATTTACGACCTTTGCTTTTGTTTCCATATCAAGTCACATTGACTCCCTCACTCCTATAAAGGAAATAAAAAGTTATAGCTATGAGATCAATCGTGACTTCGGATACTTTGCTAATAACAGAGAAATACGGAAATTTGAAGACAAGATCCTTGAATTGATAAAACGGAAGATTCGGGAGAGAAAGGAAACACATAACGGCAACACATGAAAACACGGCTCCTGACAAACCTATTTATTCTTTGTGTTCTTCTTTATTCCTGTGCAGACAAATCTTCAGGGCAAGATAAAACAGACGGCTATTTTGGAGTCCAAATTAAAAACTATCTGCCGACCGGATCAGGTTATGTTGACAGTGCAGGAGGGCGACAAGGATACAGATCAATAATAGTAGATATCACCAATGACACTCTTGTTCCTTTCAATTTGAAAATTGAGTTTCCAGGTAAGTATATTGATTTATATCCTTCAAAAAATAGTAAATACAAAGTATTTATTCTTCCTGACTCACTGGCAAAAGAAAAAGAGTCTGATAGTTACGACAGCATAAATAAGCCTCTTAAATTATACTTAGACAAGGTAATTTATGAATCGTCAACGCTGGAGAAAGTCATAAAGCCAGGAGAAACATATAGCCTGCGACTTGGATTTCTGATTAGTCCCGATGGAATTACCAGGGCAGAGCTTTTTTCGAAAGGACATGCGCTTAAATTGTCGATACCAAACAAGACAGTAAATCTTAAGAATAATAAAGACGATTTAGACTTAATGCTTGGAATTACTTTGGATAAGGAATATTCGACTATTTCTTGCGGACAAATATCGTTCTCAAATTGACAAAGCACAACCGGTAACTTCGGTTTTGCGCCCTCAGGACATTTCGCTCCGCAAAGGAAATTATAGTAACTTTAAAGGCGACTTACAATAAAAGGAAATTGAAAACCGCACGGGCGCCGCGCCGCAAACCGTTAGCGGTAATTTAGCTCAGACAATGGACCAACAAAATAGAATCGACAAAAAGACTGCAAGACTTGTTCAAGCGGGACATTGGTTATACGATAACCAGGTTCCAATGACTATTCAGATTTTTGCAATTAATTGGGACTATTGGTTCGACATCACTGACGGCTATCGTGAAGAGGACGATAAAGAAACCTTAAATGACAGGGTGAGCAGTATGTTTTTCTCAATAACTGCACAGACTTTTTTAAGGCTACAGATTTTCCTTCCTTTGGCGGGCTGACATTAAGAAGCTCAGGAAACCGTTTAATCAGCAATTCCAGCAATCAATAAATTGGGACAAACCACTAACATCAGAATAAGTCGGAAGCATTTTTAATCTAAATAAATCGGCAGGTTAAGACCAGCTGTTAGGTTCAAGTGCAACAGCTGATAGAAAAATTAGTGGTTATTTAGGACAACACTCAATGAAAAAGTTACTGCAACAAATACGAAACTGTAAAGAGTGCGGACACCATCTGGAACACGGCGTTAATCCTATTATTGCTGCAAGTCCGAAAAGTAAGCTGATTATCATCGGACAGGCTCCCGGACGAATTGTTCATACTACCGGAATTCCCTGGAACGATAAAAGTGGCGACAATCTGCGAAACTGGCTAGGGATAGACAAAGAAACCTTCTATGATCCTGACCAGATCGCTTTAATGCCGATGGGATTTTGTTTTCCTGGCACCGGCAAAACCGGAGATCTGCCGCCAAGACCTGAATGCGCACCATTATGGCACGATAAGTTATTGGTGCAGATGACAAAAGCAAAGCTCGTATTGCTGGTCGGACAATATGCTCAGAATTACTATTTGGGCGACAAGGCTAAAAATACCTTGACAGAAACCGTTCACCATTTTAAGGACTATTTGCCAGAGTACTTTCCTTTACCACATCCTTCACCGAGAAACAATATCTGGCAGGCAAGAAATAAATGGTTTGGAAAGAAAGTGTTACCGGAGCTGAAAAAACAAGTTCAGACAATTTTAAGCTGATAGATCGATGAAGTAGTGCCCGGCTTTTCAAATAGCTCGGGAATTCTGAAAGTACCCTCAAATGCTGCATCATGTTGCCCTCCACAAGGTCCTAAGATGCAATTTTGGCAGTAAATCCTGCAATCTTTACACCCGATTTTCGGTGGTTTTTTAATGCTTGTACGAAATTCGTTATTCCTTCCAAAAATCCTTAAATTTGCCTGTCCGTTCTTTGGCGGATCATTCAATAGACAATACCTATGAGAACAATCGAATTTCGTGAAGCCCTTCGTGAGGCAATGCAGGAAGAAATGCGTCGTGACGATAAGATCTTCCTGATGGGAGAGGAAGTGGCTGAATACAATGGAGCTTACAAGGTCAGCAAAGGAATGCTTACTGAATTTGGTGAAAAACGCATCATCGATACACCTATTGCCGAGCTTGGTTTTGCCGGGATCGCTGTAGGTGCTGCAACTAACGGACTGCGTCCAATTGTTGAATTCATGACCTTCAACTTTTCCCTGGTCGCGATCGACCAGATCATTAACTCCGCGGCAAAAATGATGAGCATGAGCGGCGGACAATATAACTGCCCGATCGTTTTCCGCGGTCCTACTGCTTCTGCCGGAATGCTTAGCTCCCAGCATTCACAGGCTTTTGAGAATTGGTATGCAAACTGCCCGGGATTGAAAGTGGTAGTACCTTCTATTCCTTACGATGCAAAAGGATTGCTTAAATCCGCCATCCGCGATAATGATCCGGTGATCTTCATGGAGAGTGAACAGATGTACGGTGATAAAGGTGAAGTTCCGGAAGGAGAATACATCATTCCACTCGGCGTAGCTGATGTTAAGAAAGAAGGAAAGGACGTTACCATCGTTTCATTTGGCAAGATCATGAAGCAGGCGCTTGGGGCTGCTGCAGAGCTCGAAAAAGAAGGCATCAGTGCCGAGGTTATCGATCTTCGTACGGTTCGCCCGATTGACTACAATGCAATCATCGCTTCTGTGAAAAAAACGAACCGCCTGGTTGTTGTTGAGGAAGCATGGCCATTAGCTTCCATCTCTTCGGAGATCGCATTTAATGTACAGAAGAATGCGTTTGATTACCTTGATGCGCCGGTACTGCGTGTAACTTCGGCAGACGTGCCTTTGCCTTACGCTCCAACATTGATCGAAGCATCGCTGCCGAATATTGCAAGGGTAGTGAAGGCCGTAAAAGAAGTGATGTACGTGAAGAAATAGCTTATTGGTTACTGGCTGCTTATTACAGCGAATGATAAAAGAAAAGCTCCGAAGAATTTCTTCGGAGCTTTTATATTTTAGCAGGTTACCTGGAACAGTGAATTATTTTACAATAGTAACCGTTCCGATATAGCTGTGTTTCTTATCAAAAACGTCCGTCAATCTCACTTTCCATACATATACATCCTGCTGAGCCATTTCATCTCCATGGTTTGCTTTTCCGTCCCACTGCTTATTAATATCGTCGGTGTACCAGATCATATTTCCCCAGCGGTCAAAGATCATAATTTCGTATTTCTTGATACCGACTCCCTTACCCTGGAAGTAATCATTCACACCGTCACCATTCGGTGAAAAAGCGTTTGGAATGAAGAAAGTGAATTCAGGTCCGACAACAACAGTTTGTGTGATAGAATCCATACATCCTTGGGCATTCATAACGTACAGCGTTACCTGGTAATTTCCCGCTTCTGCATTTGGATAACTATGGGAAGGATTTGGCGTTGTGTATCCAAGTGAATCACCATCGCCGAAATACCAGTTCCAATAAACAACATCGTTCGTGCTTTGGTCGGTGAAATTGATCACCGGCTCAAGGATCGTCGCACCGGTTGATGAGCTGAACTGTGCATCAGGTGTAGAGTAAACAGTAACAAAACCAGGCATTGTCAGTGAAGAAGAACAACCTCCAAGTGTCGAAGTTACTGTGAGGCTCACATTGTAGCTTTGGTTTACTCCCGAAGTATTGTCCGCATAACAATGGTTGACCACCGGAGTTGATCCTGTGGAACCATCTCCGAAATCCCAGGCCCATGAAGCGATCGTGCTTCCGGTAACCGTTGAGTTATCCGTAAAGGTTACGCAAAGCGGTGAGCATCCCGCAGCCGGACTGCTGAAGCTGACAACAGGAAGAGGCAATACAGTTACCGTTACAGTTGCCGTCGCGGCAGGTGAGCAGCCGTCAGTTGCCGTTACGGTATAAACAGTTGTAACCGCCGGTGAAGCCGATGGGTTTGCAATAGCAGGATTGCTTAATCCAGTTGTTGGAGACCAGGAATAAGTATAGGGTCCGCCATTTCCGTTAGCGGCAACTGCGGTGATGACTGTCGATGTTCCCGGGCAAATGCTTGCGGTGCCCGCTGCAACTACTGTCAGCGGCGGATTAACCGTCACTGTTACGTTTACCGGAGCGGCCGGACAGCCATTGGCATCCGTTGCATTCACTGTATAAACTGTTGTCACCGCCGGAGAAGCTGTAGGATTTGCAATGTTGGTTGCGCTTAGCCCTGTAGCCGGTGACCATGAGTAAACATAAGGTCCGCCGTTACCTCCTGCAGCTATCGCTGTAAGCGTTGTGCTTCCGCCCGAACAAATGATCACGGATGCTATCGGTGCAATTGTGACAACGGTTGGTTGTGTGATGGTAACTGTCGCTGTAGCAGTACATGAGTTTGCATCGGTTACCGTACAAGTGTACGAACCGGCACAAAGGTTAACCGCAGTTGCAGTATTCTGAACCGGTACGGTGTTCCATGAATAAGTATATCCGACTGTTCCCCCGTTGCCTGCAGCGCTTGCAGTTCCATCGCAGGTGCCGTTGCAGGAAGCCGGTGTAGAGCCGGTGATCGATGCCGTTAACAATGTCGGCTGCACAACAGAAGTATCGTTTGTTGCAGTACAGCCCCATGAGTCGGTAACCGTTACAGTATAGGATCCCGGGCAAAGTGAGTTACAGGCTGCGCTGGTGCAGCCTCCTGTCCAGCTGTAAGTATAGCCGGGAGTTCCGCCCGCAGGGATCACGATCGTTTGTCCGTTGCACGCACCGTTACAGGTCACATCAATACCGGCGATTGCGGTGGTGAGCTGGGGATCAGCATAAACGGTTACCTGGTCCGTTCCGACACATCCGCCCGGATCCGTAACGGTCACCGTATAGGTTGTAGTAGTTGCAGGACTTGCAGTCGGATTTGAAATAGCAGCGTTGCTCAGGCTTCCCGAAGGTGACCATGAGTACGTATAGCCGGCTCCCGTCGGTGTTACACTAATAACGGTGCTCGTACCGAAACAGATCGTATCATCCGGACTTGCAACCGGAGTCAGTCCGGGCGCAATCGTAACCGTTACCGGGGTGAACGGACCGGTACATCCCAGCAGGGTTGTCTGAACATAATACGTTGTATTGACAGAAAGAGTCGGCGTGGTATAAGTCGCATTTGTGATCAGCAGTGTTCCACCTGGAGCGTCATACCATTGGTATGTTCCGCCGGGTGCCGTTGCAGTTAACGTTGCGGAATTGTTGATACATACGATGGCGCCTGCGGCTGTCGGTGCAGGAGGTGTAGGATTGATCGTAATTGTGTATGAGTTTGGTGTTCCCGGACAACCTGCAACAGTAGGAGTTACGGTGATCGTTGCCGTTACCGGCGAAGCCCCGGCGTTAACAGCAGTAAATGCCGGCGTGTTTCCTGATCCGGATGCAGCGAGGCCGATCGTTGAGTTCGAGTTGATCCATGTAAAGGTTCCGCCTGCGGGGGTGCTGGCGAAAGCAGATGCAGGAATGTTTCCTCCGTTACAGATGGTGATATTCGCCGGAACAGTTACAGTTGGAGTTGGATTAACCGTGATCGTGTAGCTGTTTGGTGTTCCCGGACATCCTGCCACGGTTGGCGTAACGGTAATTGTTGCGGTGATTGGCGCAGCTCCTGCGTTGGAAGCGGTGAACGCCGGTGTGTTACCCGAGCCCGAAGCAGCCAATCCGATTGTGGCATTTGAGTTGGTCCAGGCGAATGTTCCGCCTCCCGGAGTGCTGGTGAATACGGATGCAGGTACAGCGCCGCCGTTACAAACCGTGATATTTGCGGGAACTGTAACCGTTGGCATCGGATTTACCGTTATCGTGTAAGAGCTGCTTGGTCCGGTACAACCGGCCAGTGTAGGAGTTACCGTGATCGTGCCGGAGATGGCAGCGCCGGTTCCGTTCGTAGCTGTAAAAGAAGGAAGGTTTCCGGAACCGCTCGCAGCAACACCGATCGCAGCGTTCGTGTTTGTCCATGTATAGGTCGCTCCTCCCGGAGTGCTTGTAAATGCAGTTGCCGGAACGTTTCCACCGCTGCAAACTGTAATGTTAGGCGGAACGGTTACTGTTGGATTCGGATTAATGACGACGGTCACAGTGCCGGATGCGGTACAGCCGCCGGAGTTTGCAACGACAGTATAGGTACCGGCAGCTGTCGCGGTAACGCCGGCGATGCTTGGATTCTGAACTCCGGACGCAAATGCACCCGGTCCGGTCCAGGAATAAGTCGCACCTGCCACGGTTGTTGATGTAAGATTCAATGTTCCTCCGACACAAACCGGACTATTGCTTCCTGCAGTCGGTGCTGTGATAGAACCGCCACCGGCTACAGTTACTGTATTGGTCACAACGCAGCCGAGTGCATTATTGGTCATTGTAACCGTATAGGTTCCTGCCGGAAGTCCGCTCGCAGTATTTGCTCCGGGAGCTCCTGTTGTACTGGAAACGGTTGCTCCCACGGAGTTTGTCCACACATAATTATATGGTCCGGAAGCACCAACAGGTGTTGCAGTTGCTGTTCCGGTTCCCCCGCATGGTGCAGGAGTTGAAGACATTGTTGGAATACAGCATGCGCCGGTTGCAGGTAAAACAGAAGCAGGGTCATCGAGACAACCGGCGTTGCTCCATGATCCGGATTCGCCGTCTCCTGAAGTATTGATCGTCACGTCCAGGTTAGAGCCCGGCGAACATCCGTTGGCTACCGCGATGGAGAAACAGAAGTTCCATGTTCCTGCTCCCTGTACACCGGAACAGTTATCACCGAAGTTATCGCCGGGATTCGTTCCGGGATCGCTTGTATCGAAATAGAAGCCGGGACCAAAGTGAATTCCCGTTGCAGTAGAAGTACAGCCAGCCGGATAGTAGGCCCATGTCCCTGTTCCAACGCCCTGGCAAGCCGGCGGTGGTGAAGTAGTAAGTGTTGCGAGGTTCCATCCGGCGCCGAAGGTCATCTGGACACCATGCAGCCAGTTCGTATTGATCTGGGTGTATTGACCAACGTGATAGCAAAAGTTAACGACTGTTCCGGGTGCATACATTCCGGCGGTAGGCAAGGGTGTTGCTGTGAATGTGGAAGCGTTCAGACAGTCTGCGCAGTCTTTGTTATTCTGTACGCTCAGGTTAAAAGTACCCGTTGCACCCGTTGCGCCGCTGACCTGCAAATAATAGGTTGTTCCGGGAACCATTTGTTCCACGGTAAGTGTAACAGAAGTTCCTGCACCCACGGCACAGCCTCCGACACCACCTCCCAAAGCACCACACGTCCCTGAATACATCGCAATATTCGGGGTTCCGAATGTGCTGGTGACTGTTGCAACCATCTGGTAGCTGCTTGCGGTGAAACTATACCACACGTCA
The DNA here is from genome assembly GCA_045805205.1 of Bacteroidia bacterium. Taxonomy (GTDB): domain Bacteria; phylum Bacteroidota; class Bacteroidia; order 2-12-FULL-35-15; family 2-12-FULL-35-15; genus 2-12-FULL-35-15. The sequence continues at coordinate 183,524 of JBJMLR010000013.1, forward strand.
TTTGCCGGTACTGCCATCGAACCTCCGGTACAGCCCGGCTGATAGATATACGGACTGCCGGGTGTAGCACCTACCAGAGTACCGGCCACATTTACCGGTGCTCCGTTTTGTTGTGCAGTCCCCGAACAGGCTGCAGGAGAGGGTAAAGTTCCCAGGTTCTGAGCAGTGGCACAATTATCATTTGCCGGCTGTGCAAAAGCATTCTTACTCAGGAAGCATGTAATTGCGAAAAGGAAGACAATAATTTTTTTCATTCGGTAGTCGGAGTTAGAGAGAGAGTTATTAGAGAGTTGAGCTTTTTATTTATGCTTGAAATTCACATGATGCATTTCCATGATGATGTTATTAGGACCAAGGGAGAAAGCAGGCATATCCCTCGAAGCACCAAAGCTTTCGGGATAATCGGTAAGATTGAGAGTCCTGCCGGAAGCGATCATTTCGCTGGCGGAGAATAATTCGATCTTTACTCCTGTTTCAAAAACGATTGTACTTCTTGTATTCCGTAACCGGTGATAGCGCATGTCCGAATTATTCATCGCATCGATATACGGCTGCACATCACTAACGCTTCCTTTATCCAGTACAACATAAGTTTGATCTTTTACTTCTTTAGTTGTTTGCGCTTTAAGCGTTATTCCTGAAAAAAAGAATAGTGAGCACAAGAGCATCATTCTGAAGGTATTTCTTAATGTCATTTTGTTCATTTGATTTATTCGGTTTTTGCGAATTACGGAAAAATATGTGAGGTTTCCAATTCCTTAATTGACAGATAATTAGGTTTCGGAGCGTCTTGCTTTTATTAAGATGTGAAAAGCAGTGAAAAAGTTGCATAGAACAGCAAAAAGCCCCGCGTGTAGCGGGGCTTTCGAGTGTTATTTCACAATTGTGACCGTCCCTATATATTTATGCTTCTTGTCTTTTTGGTCGGTAATTTTGATCGTATATACATACGTATCCTGCTGCGCGATCTCACCACCGTGGTTGGCCCTTCCATCCCAGTGTTTATTAATATCATCGCTATAGAAGATGTTATTTCCCCAGCGGTCATAGATGAACATTTCAAATTTCTTGATGTATTCCCCTTTTCCGAAGAATTCATCATTGACTCCATCTCCGTTCGGTGAGAAAGCATTTGGAATGAAGAAGGTGAATTCAGGATCGATGATGATACACTGATTGGTCGTATCCACACATCCATGGCTGCTTGCAACGGCAAGCTGTGCACAATAGGTTCCTGCATCGGTAAAGGTGTAGGATGGATTCTGCAGTGTGCTTGTTCCGCCTCCCAAAGTGAGCGCATCCCCGAAGTTCCAGTTCCATACAACCGCATTGATG
>JBJMLR010000014.1:0-327959 GCA_045805205.1 Bacteroidia bacterium
AAATCCTGCAATTGCAGGATTTTTACTTATACACCTTGCGAGAAGCCCGTCCTGAGCGTAGCCGAAGGGAGCCCAGTATCGCGCACAAAATCCTGCAATTGCAGGATTTTTACTTATACACCTTGCGAGAAGCCCGTCCTGAGCGTAGCCGAAGGGAGCCCAGTATCGCGCACAAAATCCTGCAATTGCAGGATTTTTACTTTATACGCCTTGCGAGAAGCTTGTCCTGAGCGTAGCCGAAGGGAGCTCTTTAAATGCTTCGAAATTTGAAATCATTAACAGTGATTCAGAGGAATTCAATTAAAGCTCATCAAAGTTTCTTTACAAAAAAAGCCCTCCGGGTTTCCCCGAAGAGCCTTTCACTGGAACCGGACCCCAATCCGGTCACCCTTAATTATTGGATCACGATCTTCTTAATGATCATCCGGTTATCGGTTGGTGCAATCTTTACAAAATAAATTCCCGACTGCAGATCTCCTTTTTCAATGCTCATCTCTGTTCCTGAGAAGATCGCTCTCGTCACTTCCTTGCCGGCAATATCTGTGATCGTTACCACCGTGTTCCGCTGCTCCTGCTCAAATTTGATCGTCGCCTGTGATGAGAACGGATTTGGATAGACCGACACATCACTCTCCTCCATCAGCTGCTGAACTCCGCCGATAATAAGCGGGGAACGCTTGATATTGGAACGTGTGGTATTGATGCTCGCCCGTGTCGGTGTACACCCGATCGTCCAATTGGTCATCACTCTCCAGCTTGCCGTTCCTTCCAGGGCCATGTTCCAGCCAATGTCCGTCTGCGTCAGCTGAGAGCCTGTCACGCTGTTCACCATGTGCCATGCACCGGTTGTACTGTCATCTCTCCACAGGTCATACGTGATCAGTCCCGGTAAAGGAACCGGCTGTCCTTCGATCTGGTAATCGTTCCAGGAGAATGTTCCGAAGGTCTTAAGGAAATAAAGCGTGTTATGATACGGGCTCAGCGGACTGTAATTTCCAAGTGAGTCACGGATCTGGATCTTATAGCGATAGGTTCCTGCATTCGGATCACCCGTATTCGGGAAGTACAGGTATCTTACCGTATCCACGAACATGCTCAGTGCAGTGTCTTTCAGCGCACCGATCCGCTGGTATCCTGCTCCTGTTTCACGATACACAATGAATGAATCTACCTTGGTGTATTGTGTCTTATCCCAATATACTTCGTTGTTCACTCCGGCCGCATCCACAGTCACTTCACAAATACTAGGAGGTGCCGGCTGCGCGATTACCATTGCCGACTGCATGAATGAATTTGTACATCCGTTCAGATCGGTATAAGTATAGGTTACCGGGTAAGTTCCTGCACCGGGAACAGAAGGATCAAAAGAGCTTCCTGAAACTGCAGTTCCGGAGAATGTTCCTCCCATTGGCGATCCTAAGAGCGCTGCTGCCGGTTCATTATAATAATAGCTTGCTGCAAGTCCGCTGAAAGTAACTACCGGCAGTGGATTGATCGTTACGCTGTATGACACCAGGTCACTTGCGCAACCTCCCGCTGCAGCAATAAAATTGCTTACCGTATAGGTTCCTGCTGCGCTTGCAGTAAGGTCGATCTGTCCCGTTGCTGTGCTCACAAAAACCAATCCTGCCGGTGTTGCGCTGAAAATACCCGGACCGGCTCCTGAACCGTAAACCGGTGAAGGATTCGTTCCGTTCTTGCAATAGGAACCGCCGCTGTAAGTGAATGCTGCGGAAGGCGCCGGTGTGATGGTCAGCATAAATGTCGCTGAGTTCGGACAAGTGCTTCCCGTAGTATAAGTAATTGTATAGGTACCCGGCGTTGAAGCGCCGAGGTCGATCAGGCCGCTATAAATATTTGCAAAAACAAGACCTGCTGTCGAAGAGAAAGTTCCTCCCGTTGCACCGCTGATGATCGCTGCAGGATTGCTGCCCGACTTGCAATAGCTCGAAGACGCATAGCTGAAGCCGGCGTTGTCCAATGGATTTACTACTACGGAAACCGTCTGAATTCCGCCCACACAGCCGCCTGCCACTGATGTTGGTGTTACACTGTAAAGAACGCTCTGGACAAATGGAGAGCTGTTTATAATTGTATTGTTCAGTGTTGATGCGGTTTGTAATGTAAGGCTTTCACCGGTTGTGTTTGCATTGTCAGTTGCCATCCATGTGAAAGTAGCCGGGACCGTTGTTGCAAACGGCAGGTTCGTAGTTGCACCGCTGCAAATGATCAAACTTCCACTGCTGATCATTACCGGTTCCGGGTTAACCACAACCGTAACGGTCTGGCTTGTTCCCGCACAGCTGCCGGATACGGAAGTAGGCGTTACTGTGTAGACAACAGATTGCGGTACTGCAGAACTATTCGTGATGGAATTGTTCAGCGTCGAGCTGAACTGCGTCGATGTGGACTCTCCGCTTGTGTTCACATTATTCACTGCGTTCCATGCAAAGTTGGATGCAACATTGCTGCTGAGCGGAATATTAACCGTTCCGTTACTGCAGATCGTTGCGCCGGAAGCGCTGGTCATGACCGGTGTCGGATTCACGGTGACAGTAACCGTTTGAGGCAAGCCCACACAACCGCCGATCGTCGCGGTCGGTGTGATCGTGTAAACAACATTCTGTACAGCCGTAGAAGAATTCGTGATCGTATTGTTCAATACGGAGGTTGACTGCGCAGTGATGCTTTCTCCTGTCGTGCTCGTATTATCCGCTGCAGACCATACAAAAGAAGAACCTACCGTTGCAGCCAAAGGAATACTTGCTGTTCCGCTGCTGCAGATCGTAAGCGCCGAAGAGCTTGTCATAGACGGGACCGGCTTTACGGTTACCGCGATCGACTGAGCCGCACCTGTGCAGCCGCCGGCGGTGGATGTAGGAACCACATTATAATAAACAACCTGCGCAATGGTCGAGTTATTCGTGATCATATTACTCAATGTGCTTGTCGACTGCGGACTCAAAATTTCGCCGGTTGTATTCGGATTATCCGTAGCGATCCAGGAATAGGTAGATCCGATATCACTGGTGAGCGGAATACTCACGGTTGCATCGCCGCAGATACTTGCAGAGGTTGCGCTTGTCATATTCGGAGCCGGCTTCACAGTGAGTGTAAATACCTGTGTTCCGGCACAGCCACCCACGATCGCTGTCGGTGTAATGGTATACGTTACTGTTTGATTGGTTGTAACATTGTCCACAACCGTATTGCTTAATGTTCCCGTAGATTGAAAACTGGTACTTTCTCCCGTTGTGTTCGGATTGTTCGATGCGATCCATACATAAGAAGAAGATACATTGCTTGTTAAATTAATATTGACCGTTCCGCCGCTGCAGATCGACGCGGAAGATGCGCTGGTCATCGCCGGCGTTGGGTTCACAGTAACTGCAACGGTCTGCAAAGTACCATTACAGGCTCCGGGGGTGGAAGTTGGAGCAACGGTATAAATGACCGTTTGCGGAGAAGTTGTCGTATTCACCAGCACATCGCTGATCGTAGATGTTGTCTGTGCTGTTGTGCTCTCACCGGTAACATTCGCATTGCTCAATGCGGTCCAGCTGTAGCTGGAAGGAAATGAGCTTGTGAGTGCCAGACCAACAGCCTGCCCGCTGCAGATCGTCAGGCTCGAATTGCTTGTCATTACCGGCTGAGGATTTACCGTAACAGTAACAGTTTGCGGAGCTCCGGAACATCCTCCTGTGATGCCGACCGGTGTTACAGTATATGAAACGTAAGCGATAGATGAATTTGAGCTGTTGGTAATCGAGTTGCTCAATGTTCCGGCAGATTGTGTGGTTGTGCTTTCTCCGGTCGTTTGCGAATTGTCCGACGCCAGCCAGGTATAAGTAGCAGGCGTACCGCTGTTCGTAAGCGTAATGCTGGCAGTTGCACCACTGCAAATAGTAGCAGCTGTTGTACTCGTCATCACCGGTGGATTCAGACTGCACAGGATCTCCGGGATCTGGCGCTTCCAAACGCCTTCTCCACTGGTTCCGAGATATAATGTATTTCCGTTGATCGCAAGCGCATTAAAATTGAGATATGGAAGAGCGCCGGTAACATCTGACCAGCTGGCGCCGTTATTCGTTGTCAGGTAAACATGACCGCCCGTACAGGTAAAAATATTCGTTCCGCTTGCAGCAAAAGAAGTATACGCTCCGCCCAGCGAAAGCCCTGTGTTCACAGCAGTCCAGGTCGCTCCGTTATTGGAAGAGAAGAATACGCCTGCACTGTTCGTTCCCACGAAAATATTACTTCCATTTACGAAAAGCGAGCTGATGAAAAGTGAAGAAAGTCCGGTATTTACAGGCGACCAGCTTGTTCCGCTATTGGTAGACAGAAAAACACCGCCGTTGGTTCCTGCAAAAATATTGGTTCCGTTGATCGCAACAGCTTGCACCTGGAGGTTGGTGAGACCTGTATTCTTCTGTGTCCAGGTAGTTCCGTTATTAGTAGACAGGAACATTCCGTCGGCAGCTGTTCCTGCGAAAAGATTCACTCCGTTGATAGCAAGCGCGTGAAGATACATCGCTGAACCGGTTGTTGAAAGTGTGCTGTTGATCGCAGACCAGGTAGCGCCGTTATTCGTTGAGAGGTAGCAGCCTTCTCCATATGTTCCTGCAAAAACGTAGCCTGTGCTTCCGATCGCGAAGCAGTTATAATTATTATAGATAAGCGGATTACTGAGATTCGACCAGGAAGTTCCTCCGCTGCTTGTAAGCGCCATCGAGGTTCCATAAGATCCTGCGAATAAGTTCGAGCCGTTTAATGCAAGAGCATCCGTATTCGTTGCAATGAGTCCGGTGCTGGAAAGGTTCCAGTTAACTCCGTTATTTGCTGAAGCATAAACTCCTGCACCGTTGAGTCCGGCAAACAAATCGACACCCATCACCGTCACACAGAATACCCTTGAATTAAGAATTCCTCCGTTTGCCGCAGCCCAGGTTGTCCCGTCATCCGTCGATTTATAAACACCATTATTGTCCATCGCAACAAAAAGATCAGTACCATTCACAGTGAAATTATTCACGAAGAGGTTTGGTAATCCTGTATTCCTTGCCGACCAGGAAGTTCCGCTGTTGGTTGTAAGAAAGACCCCGTTGGCATGTACACTGGCAAAAACATTCCCGCCTTTAATTGTGATCGCTTCAATACCGCTTGCGATCCCAACCAGTCCGGTATTTACCGCTGACCAGCTCGCGCCGTTATTCGTAGAAAGGTATACACCATTGGTACCGGTTCCTGCATAAATATTGGTTCCGCTGATCGCCAGCGCCTGGATCTGCTGGGCAGCCGGCAGGCCGGTATTGCTCAGTGCCCAGGTAGCGCCGCCGTCAAGCGAACGGTACAAACCATCGCCATTCGTTCCGGCAATGATCGTTGAGCCATTCGCGGCAAGCGACATGATCGGTTCAAAAGAAGGAATCCCGGAAGTACAGTTTGTCCAGGTTGCTCCGTTATTGGTTGAAGTGAACACTCCATTTCCACCCGCAAAAACAGTTGAACCGGACATTGCAAGTGCATTAATATAGGTTGAGCTGAGCCCGTTGATCACCTGGCTCCAGTTCGCTCCTGAATTGGCCGAATAAAATACGCCGCTGCCCTGGGTTCCGGCGAACAGGCCCGAACCGTCGGTGGTCATGCATTTTACTGTCCCGCCCACAGGACCCGCTGTTTGCGTCCACTGTGCGCTTGCATTAAAGCTGCAAAAAACAAGCAGCAGCATTAAATACTTTGCGAATCCCTGAACCGCAATGACGATGGATTTTTTTGTTTTCATGACCCTGGAGTTTAAGCTATTGGTTTGAAGCTGTACAAATTTACCGGAGTGCCTGTCTTAATTATCTACGAACATTACCGTATATTTAATAATAGGTCCCATTTATCCGTTTTTTGCCGGTGAAAAAAATCACTACATTTAATCCCAGCCTTGGCTCCCAAAATACTGTCTGACAGAGTATCAAATCGTTCGCATTGAAAAGACCGCTTCTTGTCATCTTTTTTCTCATCCTTAAAATGCTTCCGGGCTTTTCCCAGCAGCAAAAGATCGATTCGCTCCGGCTCGAGCTGCAAAAACACACCGCGGATTCCAGCCGTGTTAACCTGTTAAATGAACTTGGCGGACGGCTGATCCTGAAAGGCAATTACCCCGAAGCACGAAACTACCTTTCCGAGTCCCGAAGCCTGTCCGAAAAGCTGAATTTCAAAAAAGGAATTTCCACCTCTCTGAATTATCTTGGAACTATTTACCAGCGTCAGAATAATCACCCGGAAGCTCTTGAATGCTATAACCGGGCATTGAAGATCCTTGACGAGATCGATGATAAAAGCGGGATTGCCAATCTTAAAAGTAATATCGGGATCGTTTACAGCGACGAAGGAAATTATGAAGAGGCGCTGGAGGAATACATGGATGCCTGCCGGATCAGGGAATCCATCAAAGATACATTTGGCTATGCCAGCTCGGAGATCAACATCGGCAATATTTTCTTCCTGCAGAACAATTATGCAAAGTCGCGTGAGTACTACATGAAATCCCTGAAGACAATGCAGCTGCTGAATAGAAAATATGAGGAAGCCTTGCTCCTGAACAATATCGGGCTCATTTATTCTGCAGAGAAGGATTATCCGACATCCCTCGATTATTTTTTCAGGAGCCTGAAAGTTACCACAGAGATCGAAGACAAAGAAGGAATTGCAAATGCTTATAGCGTGATCGGCGAAGTGTATGCGAAACAGAAATTTTACACTCAGTCGCTGGAATATTATACAAAGGCCGTCGGGATCCTCCGGGAACTGGGCAACAAACGGTACTTATCGGAAACATACGGATTGATGGGGATCGTTTACGACTCGCTGAATGACCCCCAAAAAGCCATGGATTATTTCTCAAAACAGCTGTCCCTTGCCAGCGAAATCGGGAATAAAAAAAATATCAGCAACGGCTATCTCAACCTGTCGAATCAATATAAAAAATCGGGCGACTATAAAAAAGCGTACAACTATTATCTCCTGTATTCCGCAGTGAATGATTCCTTGTTCAATGAAACAAATACGAAGCTGATCTCCGAAATGGAAGCGAAATACCAGAATGAAAAAAAGCAGAAGGAGATCACTCAGCTAACGAACGAAAACGAGCTGAAGCAGCTCCGGATCAACAGAGACCGGAACAAGATCATTGCATTCATTTTCGGTGCGCTGCTGCTGCTGATCGCCGGATTTGTATTTTACCAGCGTACCCAGATCCGCAACCGCCAGAAGCTGAATGCTGAGATCCTGAAACAGAAGGAGCTCCGCACAAAAGCCATCATCGATGCCCAGGAAGGAGAACAGATCCGGATCGCAAAGGACCTGCATGATGGCGTCGGACAGCTGCTGACCGGACTAAAGCTGAATTGGGAAAACATCACCAGCGAGCTGGGCACATCCGATGAAAAGATCTCGGGAAAGATCCGGTCTTCCGGAAAGATCCTGGATGAAGCGGCGAGCGAAGTAAGAACGATCTCGCACCAGATGATGCCACGGACACTCAGTGAGTCGGGACTTGTGGCGGCGATTGAAGGAATGCTGAACAGCACCCTGAAATACTCCTCGATCCAATACGATTTCGAACATTCCAATGTATCCGGCCGCTTCTCGAAAGAGATCGAGCTTACGATCTTCAGGGTTACGCAGGAGCTCATTAATAATATCCTGAAACACTCCGGCGCAACCACCATTACGATCCAGCTGTTCCGGAATAAAAATCAATTGGTGCTTCTTGTAGAAGATAATGGAAAAGGGTTTAAGTTTGATGAATTAAAAGTAAAAGGCCTGGGATTAATGAATATCACCACCCGGATCAAGCTGATCAATGGAGAAGTGAATTATGAACAGGGGCCGTTCAACGGAAGTATTACCACCATAAGAGTTCCTATACAATGAAGAAGATCAGGATCCTTATCGTAGACGATCACCAGCTCATTCTCGATGGGCTGAAATCGTTCATCAGCAATGTTGCCGGCTTTGCTTTCGCAGGCGAAGCGATGTCCGGCGCGGCGGCGCTATCTTTAGCCCGGTCTGCCGCATTCGATATCGTGCTCATGGATATCGAGATGGAAGGCATCAACGGAATTGAAACAACCCGGCAGCTGATCGCGGAAAAACCCGATACAAAGATCATTGCTCTTACCATGTACAATGAAAAAGGAATGATCACAAAAGCGCTGGAAGCGGGTGCCAGCGGGTATGTCCTGAAAAATTCAAATAAGGATGAGCTGATCGAGGCAATACTGAAAGTTGCATCAGGCGAAAAGCACCTTTCCGGCGAGGTTGCGGCAACGATGAATGAAAAAAAATCGACAATGATCCGGTCGGAAAAGGAAAGCCCGGATACGAATAACCTCACCAAACGCGAAATTGAGATCCTCCGGCTGATCGCCCAGGGACTTTCTAACCGTGAAGTGGGTGAAAAGCTCTTCATCAGCCACCGGACGGTTGATACACATCGCACGAACATGATGGAAAAGCTGGAAATAAAAAATATTGCCGGACTTATCCGTTATGCCATTCAACAGAACTATCTTTGACACTACCGGAATAAATCAATGAGAACACCGATCAACTATTTTTTCACACTTGTACTTGCATTGTACTTCACCGGAAATGCCTGCGCACAGAAATATAATTTCAAGAATTATTCTCAGAAAAGCGGCTTACCTAATTCCATTGTAAATACTATTTTCCAGGATAGCCGGGGTTATATCTGGTTTGGAACACAAGGCGGCGGACTGAGCAGGTTCGACGGCAAAACGTTCAAGAATTTCAATAAGGAATCCGGCCTGATCGACAATGATGTTACTTATATCACCGAGGACAAAGATGGCAATATCTGGATCGCGACATCCAATGGCGTTTCACGGTTCGACGGCGTAAATTTCAAGAATTTCAACGAGAAGAACGGACTCTCACAGGGTGTCGTTTATTGTATCTACGCTGATGACGGAGGTAAAATATGGTTTGCCGTTCAGGGCGGCGGCGTAAATATTTACGATGGCCGGTCATTTACCCAGCTGATGATGAAAGACGGGCTTCCATCCAATAATCCGTTTACAATAACGCAGGACAAAGACCATAACTATTGGTTCGGAATGTCCAATGGTATTGCGAAATACGATGGCAACAGGGTCACCAGCTATGATAAAGTTCCGGAGGTTAACAACAAAACGTTCTTTGCATCTTACCTCGACTCAAAAGGAAATATCTGGTTCGGCGGAATCGAGCAAACCGGTGTGGTGAAATATAATGGACACTCCTTCGAAAATGTTGCGCTCCCTGCAGAAGTGAAGGATGATTTCATCGGCAGCATCGTTGAAGATGACAAAAATAACATGTGGTTCGCTACCAATCACGGCGTTCTCAAAATGAGCGGTGACTCCTCTAAAAAAGAAAGCAGATTTTTCCTGTTCACAGAAAAGGAAGGACTTGCTTCTAATTATGTGCTCTCGCTTTGCAATGATTATGAAAACAACATCTGGATAGGAACACAGGATGGCGGTGTGGATCTTTTCAATAACCAGAGCTTTGCAAATTATACGGAAAAGGACGGACTTTTGAATAAGAACGTTGTTTCTATCGTGCAGGAAACAGACAACACATTTATTATCGGAACATCGGGACTTGGATTGAATGTGCTCAACACTGCAACAAATACCTTTACCCCGCTCACCGATGCAAAGGAGATCCTCTCCTGCAATGTGTACATAACGATGTTCGACGACAAGAAACAACTGTGGGTTGGTGCACAGGAAGGCGCATTTGTTCTTACCAAGGATGGGAACAAATACAAGCTGAAGCAGCAGATTCCCGAAAAATCTCTTGTTGCTGTTCTTGCAATGATCCAGGATAAAAAAGGCACGGTCTGGCTGGGATCTTACGGATCGGGAATTATGAAGATCGACAATGGAGTGTCCACACGCTATACCGTTTCACATGGTTTTATTTCCGACAAGATCCTGACGATCTTCCAGGACAGCAAATCGAATATCTGGATCGGGACGAAAGACCAGGGACTGATCAAATACAACGGGCAGAGCTTCGCTCAATTCTCGACGAGTGAAGGACTACCTGACAAAGGTGTTTGGAGCATCGCAGAAGATCGTGAAGGGAATCTTTACCTCGGAACGAATGAAAGCGGCGTATTTATTTTTGATGGAAAAGACTTCAAAGCTGTAAATACTAAAAACGGGTTGTGCTCGAACTACGTCCCTAAAATTTTGTATGACCCGATAGACGACTGCATCTGGGCCGGAACGGAAAAAGGGGTCAACAAGATCAAATTCAAAAAAGATCATCAGATTGAATCCATCCGCTATTTTGGTGAGCAGGAAGGATACAAAGGCATTGCGATCAACGCTAATTCCATGATCGTTGACACCAAAGGATTGCTCTGGTTCGGAGGCATCAACGGCCTGAGCAAATACGACCGGACCTACGACTTTCCTAATCTGACACCGCCGAAGATCCGCTTTAGTGAGATCAAGCTCGGCTATCAGTCCGTTGACTGGAAAAATTACGCGGACTCCGTCGATCCGAAAACAAATCTCCCGGTAAATCTTGTACTGTCGCATAAGAATAATAATTTGTCATTCAGCTTCCAGGCATTAACAACGGACAATGTCAGATATACATTTATGCTGGAAGGCCAGGACGAAGATTGGTCGCCGCTCACAAATAATCCCGAAGCCGTTTTTACGAATATCGATCCGGGAAAAACATATGTCTTCAAAGCAAAGGTGATCAACAGCAATGGCGTATGGAGCAAAGAGCCCATTTCATTTGCATTTACGATCAACCCGCCCTGGTGGAGAACGTGGTGGTTCTATACACTCTCTGTACTGATCATCATCGGAAGTATTTTCAGCTTCATTAATTTCCGGACCGCACAGCTGGCAAGAGAGAAGAAAGTACTGGAGGAAAAAGTAACGGAACGAACGCTCGAGCTGAAAAATACGCATGATCAGCTCTCACATGCTTTCCAGGATATCACCGATAGTATCAACTATGCAAAGAAGATCCAGGAAGCGATCTTGCCGCTGAATGAAGAGATCAGGAAAGAGCTCCCCGACCATTTTATTTTATTCCGGCCGAGGGATGTTGTGAGCGGCGACTTCTACTGGTTCAATAAGAAAGGAGACCAGGTCTTCATCGCGGCGATCGATTGCACGGGACATGGTGTTCCCGGTGCGTTCATGAGCATGATCGGAAATTCACTTCTGAATGAGATCGTTTCAACACAAGGCGTTCATGATGCCGCAGGTATTCTCAAGAAGCTTCACCTGGGTGTCCGCAAAGCATTGAAGCAGGATCGCGACAGCTATGAATCAAAGGACGGAATGGACATGGCGCTGGTGTCTCTCAATCTCTCCATGAATACGCTGCAATATGCCGGCGCGAAACGCCCGATGTTCTTCGTCAGAAAAGGAGTGCTTGAGGAGATCAAGGCAGACAAGCAATCGATCGGCGGAGTCGAAATGCAAAGCGATTACCAGTTCACCAACCATGATTTCGATCTGCAGAAAGGCGATACATTTTATCTTTTCACAGATGGATATGTCGACCAGTTCGGCGGTGAAAAAGGCAAAAAATATTCTACCAAGCGCTTGAGAGAAACGCTGGATGGAATGCAGCATTTACCGATGGATGACCAGGGACGTTTGCTGAACAGGATCCTGAAAGAATGGAAAACAGGACTTGAGCAGATCGACGACGTTCTGGTTATAGGCATTCGCATGTAACCAGGCGGAGTCAGCCTGGGTTATAGGCATTCGCATGTAACCAGAATCCAGTCCGCTCAATTTAATTTTACGTCGAATACTTTCTTCACTCCGTTTACATTAAACTCCCGATCAACGGCATATGTATAAAGTGTCAGGTACGAGATCTTCTGATCGATCTTACCTGTTAATGTGTCGAGAGCTATCGTTTCATGAAATCTGATCTGAGGTGTATTCGCAGAACTTATTTCCATCTTGATCGGTGCGCTGACAAACGTTCCCGGGTGCTCGGGATCCTCAACCTGTGCCGTTGAATCCCATTGAACCAATATTCCCTGCACTTCCTTAACACTCAATTCACCATCCGGGAAATTCCGGTAAGCCTTCATTTTTCCATCGACAACACTTCGAATGATCGATTTGAACAGCTTTTCACGATCGAACTTGTTCCTGATATTCACCGGATCCAGGTACGCGCAGGAAGTATCCGCTTCCAGCGACAGGATCGTCTGCACACCTTCTCCGACAACCAGCTCATTATTCTTTCCGGCAGCAGCCGGTGCTTCAGTTTTCGTATTGCAGGCAGCGAGTGCTGCAAAAATAACCATCGGAATAAACGTTGCTTTCATATTTGAGAGTTTTAAAATTACACTTAAAATCATTGAATTCATTTTACCGGCGCGACCAATTCCTGCGCAACAATTCTCAAAGGCACAGGAAGACATCCCGCTTCCAGGATGTTGCAAAGGTCCTCCGCTTCTGCCATTGTAAAATTGCCGGTGATGCTTGATGAACCTCCTGAGATCTCGCCGGTAACATTCGGATAAGAATATACTTCGTCGTCCACAACCATCGCAATCGATTTTCCGATATTCTCCCGCGTCATCTTTTGCCATTCTTCTGCAGCATTCTTATTCATCGACATGCTGATCATCTGGCTGTCATGATCACTCATTACGTGGGCTTCTGTCACCACCTCGCCGGAAACCCTTGCTCCCGATCTGTCGCCTTTCACAGCCAGCAGCTCATAGATTTCTTCATCCGTCCTTTTCCTTGGCTTCGCGGTCCAGAGGAATTTCGTGTACGACGGAAAGATTCTCAGCTTATAGCCTTTCAGGAGCAGCGCATTCACTTTCGCAGTATCTTTTGCTCTTGAATAGCCAACTACAGGACCGGGCATAAGGCTTACATCCGACGGACTGGCACCATATTGTATCGATGGATTAAGAAGAACAAAGACCGGATTTGCTTTTGACAGATCGTCCATCTGCTGGTCATGCATTTCTCTTTCATGGTTCTCCTGCTGATCTGCTTCAGCAAGCTGATCATTTAAATTTTTTGAATCTCCGGACGCCGCTTCCGTTCCCAAAGCCGATGGATCAGCATTAGCAGGTTCTTTTTCCGCACCCGGTTCCTCCACGACTGCAAGCGCCGTATTGAGCTTCGCCAGCAGCGGGTACATCTCACTATTATCCCAGGTTTCCCAGAGCTCCAGGTTTGCGGAAGTCTGCAGTAATTTCCGGATTCGTTCCATATCGTTCTTTCCCGCAATTTCGATCACGATCCGCGTGATATTCGGACTCGGAATCACATTCGCAGCCGCACCGAATTTGTCAAGCCGTTCCTTCAGCACCACTTCAACCCGCTTGCAATTCATCTGCAACTTTTGTCTGAAGAACTCCAGGACTTCCTTCGTTGATGCTCCCATCGGAATTCCCCGGTCTCTAAAGTGCAGCGCAGGCTTCACATGACCGGCTTTTTCCAGCTTATCGAAATACGTATCAAGGAACAGGATATTATTTTCCGCACCTGATCGGTAGGCTTCATCAATGATCGCCAATGCAAGGCTGTCGTTCGGATAGATGCTCTCACGGAGAAATTGCCCCAGGGAAACTTCAACAGTGATCCGCTCTCCCCCATCCTTTGCAAGATCGGGCCGGCTTTTACATCCGAGAAGTAACAATAGAGGAAAAATAAGGGTCAGTTTTTTCATAGGAGAGCTTTATCGTTCTGACCAAATTAAGAAATATCGGCAAATTGAATATCTTTAATCTAAATTATTCCCATGAAACCCCGCTTTTTTTCTGCATTATACCAAGGTTCGGCTGCGATCGCTTTTCTTTCCGGCCGGAAGCGGAAATTCATGAATCTCGGGTACGCCGGCAGCGACGAATTTGCAGTCCGGGAAACGGATAAAAAAGACGCGCATCACATCTCGCTTTATCATTTGCTTATCGGGATGAAAGATAATCAGCCGGATTCCGCCCTGGAAATAGGCTGCGGAAGGGGCGGCGGCTCCTATGTGATGAAAAATTACTTTAACATTCCTGCTATCACCGCGGTTGACCTGAGCTCCGGAAACATCCGGCTCGCATCCAGGCTTGTTCCCGGGGTAACATTCATCACCGCAGATGCCGTTCATTTCCGAACCGGAAACACGTTCGACCTTATCGTAAACCTGGAGTCCTCTCACCGCTATTCTTCGCGGGAGATCTTTTTCAGAAATGTCTCTCAGATGATGAACAGCAACTCCTCCTTTGTTTTTGGTGACATGATCAGGAAGAGTGAAGAAACCCGGCTGGAAGAAATGATGAACGAAAACGGGCTCATCATCATCAAAAAAAAGATCGTGAATGAAGGTGTTGTACGATCGATAGAAAAGAACAGCAGCAGGCAATATCCCCTGGCAACAAAATTTCCTTTTCTTTTTCCGCGAAGGATCCATAGCTTCTTTGTGACGATCCATTCAAGGGCCTACAAGAAATTAAGAGCCGGGGAAACCCTATACAGCCTGTATCTTCTGAAAAGAAAGGGTTAATAGGGAATAATTCCCTATCTTTGATTTGTCAGGAAAATGTTCTAAATTAGAATACCAAAACGAAGAAACCGTGGCAGAAACAGACGACAGACACACATTAGCATATGAATGGACACAGGTATGTGAGGAAAATAATATCCTGGTAACATTCAAAGGTGATTTTAACCAGGACCTGGTGAATGCCATCCTGCTGATCACCGAACAGGAATCCGGAGCAGCAGAAAGCTCTACGGTGGCCCGCACCCGTGTATTTTCGATCATGGTGGAATGCATGCAGAACATCCGTAAATACAGCGCGGGAAATGCAGGAAGCGACGACCTGACACCTGGAATTATCCTGGTATCCATGAAAGATGGTGTTTACCGCGTACTTACCGGCAACCCGGTTGCAAATGCCAATGTCCCTTCCCTGAAAGAAAAGCTGGAACAGGTACGTTCACTCAATAAAGACGAGCTGAAGCAGCTTCATAAATCGGTGCTTTCCACCACTAGCTTATCCGAGAAATCGGGCGCGGGGCTGGGGCTGATCAGCATTGCGCGTAAAGCCGACCGTCTTGATTATAATTTCCGTAAGCTGGATGAGAACATTAGCTTCTATTCACTTGAAATAAGTCTTTCCAACAGCAGCAACTAAGTTATGGAAACGATCACGATTGAAGCGACGGTTGATACTCCTGCCATAGTCCTCGATCCTACAAACAATATATTTGAGATCTCCGGAAAATCCTATCCTGAAGACACAAAAGAGTTTTATGGCCCGATCCTCCAGTGGATGGACCGTTATGTACTATCTCCTAATGCCGAAACAACCTTAGTTATCAAGCTTAAATATTTTAATTCCTCCTCTTACAAGCCGATCTTCGATATCCTCACGAAGCTGGAATCAATCGGAAATGCAAAGGTGAATATCCAATGGTTCTATAAAACCGGTGATACCGACATGAAAGAATCAGGAGAAGAATTCTCCGAGCTGGTTGATCTCAATTTCAGCTTTCATTCATTCTGATAAAGATGAGCAGACTGGCCAAAAACTCTTTCGCTTTTCTTTGTCTGCTCAGCGTACAACTTACATTTTCACAGGCACAATGGGGTCAGCTCCGGTTTCAGCACTTCGGCGTCGACCAGGGATTGAGCGTCACCACCGCTTTCAATATCGTCCAGGGAGATAACGGATTTCTGTGGATCGCCACGATCGATGGATTGCAGCGCTATGACGGATATAATTTCGTTCATTACAAAAATCATCTGAACGACTCCACCAGCCTCTCCGATAATACCGTTTCCACCATCGCAAAAGGAAAAGGCGGCATGCTTTGGGTAGGAACTTATTCCGGCGGACTGAATAAGCTGGATATCGCAACCGGAAAATTCATCCGCTTCCAGAATATTCCCGGCGACAAAAATTCACTCAGCAGCAATCGGATCTGGTCGATTTATGAAGATGCCTCGGGCTTCGTTTGGGTTGGAACCGATGAAGGACTAAATCGCATCGATCCGGATTCACGGAAAGTGACGCGTTATCTTCACGATGCAAATGATCCGAAAAGCATTTGCGGAAACAACGTCCTTTCGATCCGGCAGGACCGAAAAGGAACCTTATGGATCGGAACGACCAGCGGACTTGCCAGTGCGACACCGGGTAAAGAAGGAGAGATCAGCACTTTTCATAATCTTCATCCCGGCAGCGATATTATTATGTCGCTTTTTGAAAGCCGCGACGGAAAATTCTGGATCGGAACAGCTAACGGACTCACTACATATGACGAACAAAAGGAGAATTTTCACACCATTCGCTTTTCAGAGAAATCGGATTCAACTTCAAAACAGCTTTATTCCTACCTGAACAGCTACGGTGAAAATGCGGTCCGTGCCATGTACGAGGATAAATACAGTAACCTCTGGCTCTGTACCGACAAAGGATTAAAGATCCTCGATCCCCGAACCGAAAAATTTATCAGCTATCAAAGCGATCCGAATGATCCAACCAGTCTCAGCGCGGATCTTCTCTATGACTTTTGTGAAGATCGTTCCGGGAATCTCTGGATCGGTACTATGGTAGGCGGACTGAACAAAACAGATCTCAAGCCGAAAAAATTTTCCCTGGTGCAGACTCAAAACGGGAACCCCACCAACCTGAGTAAAAATAATATCCGCTCTATTTTTGTCGACAGCAAAAAAACACTTTGGGTAGGAACACTTGAAGGAGGCCTGAACAGGATGGATGCCGGCACGGATAAATTCGTACAGGTAAAAGACAAAAATGTCGATGCATCAAACTTCTGGTGTATCTATGAGAGCAAAGATGGAACCATGTGGTTTGGAACAAGCTCGGGCCTTGTATCCTATAACCGGACAACGAAAGAATTCCGGCAGTTTAAAAATGACGCGGATCTTCCTTCCACCATCTCCGACAATATTGTAAGGACGATCTGCGAAGGGGAACATGGACATCTGTGGATCGGGACCGAATCGGGACTCAGTGAATTTGATCCGATCCGGCGCTCTTTCACACGTTATGTTCATAATGAGAATGACAAAAATTCCCTGAGCAGCAATATTATCTGGAACGTCAAATACACTAAAGATGCCTTATGGATTGGTACAGACAACGGACTTAATGAATTGGCTCTTCCATCCGGCAATGACGATCAGGTTTCTTTCAGGCATTATTTTCCGGAAAAAGAAAATACAAACAGCGTGAGCAATAAATCGATCCGGTCCATCTGGGCAGGACAGGATGGAATCCTCTGGCTCGCTACGAGCAACGGGATCGACAAGTATGATACAAAGCTAAAGATCTTCAGCCGGTATAATGAAGAGAACGGACTGGCGAACTCCTATACTTACGGAATACTGGAAGATGGAAAAGGAAAAGTGTGGATCAGCACCAATAACGGCATTTCATGCTTTGATGCGGCAACTGAAAAGTTCAGGAACTATGATAAGCTCGATGGCTTGCAGAATAACGAGTTCAACACCGGCGCTTATTTTAAAAGTGCCGAAGGTGAATTTTTCTTCGGTGGGCCGGACGGATTCAATCGCTTTTTTCCTGACAGCCTTTCAGAAAACAAAACACCACCGCTCCTGGCACTCACCAGCATCAAGGTTCTCGGCGTAGAGCTTCAAAACGAATTCCAGCCTTTTGCTCTTACTGATATTTCACTGAAGTATAATCAGAATGTCATCTCGTTCGAATTTTCTGCGCTCGATTATACGCTGCCTGAAAAAAATCAATACGCCTATATCCTCGAAGGCTTCGATAAAGAATGGATCATGGCCGGGACAAGACGATTCGTAAATTACACCAACCTCGATCCCGGAGATTATACATTCAGGGTGAAAGCCTGCAATAATGACGGCGTATGGAATGATGCCGGAATTACGCTGAAGCTGAGCATCGTTCCGCCGATATGGAAAACATGGTGGTTCCGGTTGTCCGCAGCGATAATTGTTATTGTTTCGATCTTCTGGTATGTCAATCGCCGGATCAACCGCCTGCGGGAAAATGAGGAACGACTTGAGAAGCAGGTGAAGAAAAAAACCAAAGAGCTTCGCAAGGAAAAAGAGATCGTTGAGAAGCAGGCGCAGGAGCTTGAAAAGAAAAGCCACAGCATCACCTCTTCCATCCGTTATGCGAAACGGATCCAGGAATCCATTCTCCCGATGGCTGATAAGCTGACTGAGCTCATTCCCGAATCATTTATTTTTTTCAAGCCGAAGGATATTGTCAGCGGAGATTTCTACTGGTTCACAAAGCAGCATAACCGCATCCTTTTTGCAGCAGTTGATTGTACCGGCCACGGTGTTCCGGGTGCATTCATGTCGCTGATCGGGAACAGCCTGCTCAACGATACGGTCAGAACGCTGCAGATCGCGGAGCCGGACCGGATCTTACTCAAGGTCCACGAAGGACTTGTGAAGGCTTTAAAAAAAGGTGAATTGCAAAGTGATACGGTTGACGGAATGGACATTGCACTTTGCATTCTTGACCGCGAAAACCATTTGCTGGAATTTTCATCTACCGGCAGGCCGCTGATCCATATCCGGAACGGCGAAGTAAAAAAATACCGCGTCGGAAAACATCCGCTTGGACTGATCACAAAAAAAGAAGTGCTGCTGGAAACAAAACGGATCGCCGTTCAAAAGGGCGACACGTTCTATATTTTTACGGACGGGTACTGTGACCAGTTCGGAGGAAAGGACGATGACAAATATCTCGATGAGAATTTTGAGAAGCTGCTGCTAAAGATCCAGGATCGCGACATGAAGGAACAGGCCGCATACATCGAGAAAGAAATTAATGACTGGAAGGGCGATCATCCCCAGATCGATGATATGCTCGTGATCGGGATCCGGTGCTAAAATCAAACTGCGGATGAATACGAATGGACAAAAAGCTGAAAAGGCGATCTACTTCAGCATCTTCGGGAATATTTTGATTTCAGCATCCAAATGGATCGCCGGATATACCGGTAATTCCTATGCGCTGATCGCAGATGCAATAGAATCCACCACTGATATTTTTTCCTCTCTTATGGTGCTCGTCGGCCTCAAATATTCAAATCGACCCGCGGATAAAAATCATCCTTACGGGCATGGAAGGATCGAGCCGCTGATCACGTTTCTCGTCGTTGCGTTCCTCGTCGCCTCCGCACTTTTTATCGCGCACGACGCTGTTGAAAATATCCGGAAGCCTCATGCGCTTCCAAAACCCTTTACACTCATTGTTCTGGCAGCGATCATTATCTGGAAGGAAATTTCCTTTCGCGTGATGATCCGGAAAAGCAAGGCAACGGGCAGCAGTTCCCTGAAAGCAGATGCCTGGCACCATCGCAGCGATGCGATCACATCTGTTGCCGCATTTATCGGGATCTCGGTCGCACTGATCATGGGTAAAGGATATGAAGCGGCCGACGACTGGGCGGCTTTGTTTGCATCCCTGTTCATCATTTATAACAGCTACCTGATCATTCGTCCTGCTTTTGCCGAGATCATGGATGAGCACGTTCACGATGAGCTGAAGCTCCAGATCAAGGAGAAAGCAAAACATATACAAGGCGTTATCGATACCGAAAAATGTTTCATCCGGAAAACGGGAATGAAATATTATGTAGACCTTCACATCACGGTTGCCGCCGCGATCACTGTTAAAGAAGGGCACGATATTGCACACCGCGCAAAAGACCATCTTATGCATGAGCTGCCGGAGATCGCCGACATCCTGATCCACATTGAACCCGATTCGGAATAAATGAAAAAAGGAAGCAAAATGTACAGCATCCTCCGGCTGAAATGTCCGCGATGCCAGGATGGTGATCTCTTCCTGAATAAAAACCCCTATAACTTAAGGCTATTCGATAAAATGCCGCCGAAATGTACTGTTTGCGGCGAGGATTTTCAGCGCGAATCCGGATTTTACTGGGGCGCCATGATGGTAAGTCATGCAACTACAACGCTGATCGCTGTGATCGTTCACTTAGTAGTTTTCTATTTTGCAGGGTGGGCGATCGCTCCTAATATCATCAGCATTGTAACAGTGATCCTCGTGCTTTTTCCGGTTGTCTTCCGGAGCTCCCGCGCGATCTGGATCAATATTTTTGTAAAATATGATCCTGCCTTCAACCGATCTTCCTCCCCGCGCATCTGAACTATTTAAATCCCGGTGTTGAGCCTCTGTCCCGAAGAGAGAATTGACGGAGCCCTTTCCGCTGCTGCCGCAAGCCCTTTCTGATCCGGTTCACAGACAGTTTTTGCCTGTTCATCTTTTTCTCCCGCCGGGACAGGCACAATGGCCGGTTCTTTTCCTCGATCAATACAAAGAACCGATAAAAATGATGACACCTATTGAAAACCTGCATATGGCCATTGGAGAATTGGCGTATGCCATCGCCCGGGCGGACGGAGCGATACAAAAAGAAGAACAGGAGGAATTCCATAAGCTGATGAAGGAAGGAATTCGCTCCGGCGACGGCGATCTCGATATTTCAGATATCATTTTCCAGGTAATGGAAAAAGATAAGTTTACGAATACCGAAACCGCTTACGACTGGGCCATGCATGAGATCCGGATGAATAGTCATTACCTGAGCCCGGAGCTGAAAAAAATGTTCGTGGATGTAATTCAGAAAGTTGCGGAAGCTTATGCGCCCGTAACAACTGAAGAAAAAAAGCTGATCGAACGTTTTAAAAGGGATATCGCTCCGCTGAACGGTGACCCGATTTACTACGAACAATATCAATTGCATTAATCATAAACTGAAAAAAGATGGAACCTAAATTCAAAAATCATAATCACAATGGTAACGGTACAAGTGTACTGGACAGTGGACATATACATAACGGGAAAGAAGGCAAAGTAGCAAAAGAGATCGAGAAGGTCACCGAAAAGGTTCCTTCCGATACTTTCCTGTGGAGCTCATTCGCAGTAATGGGCGCTGCACTTGCCCTGAAAGTGGTTGGGAGAGATCACCTGGCGTTGTTCATCGGACAATGGGCCGCGCCTATCCTGATCATGGGATTATACAATAAGCTTGTAAAAGTGGAAGGACACGAAAGATAATAAAACAGAAACATTGGAACCCAAGACGGAATCGTCTTGGGTTTTAAATTGTCCAGGTATTTTTTCCGCGGATCAGCTCATCCAGGTCTCCTTTCCCTTTGGAAGCGATCGCATCCTCGATCTGTGCATTGAGCGCATCTTCATAGCAGAAGCGATCCTGCTGGTAGAATACACCGAATGGTCGCGGCAGTGGACTTTCAACCAAAGAAGGATTATCGAAAAAGCGAACCAGCATATTTGCTTTTACCTGGTCCTTTTCATCATGGATCCAAAGATCATTCGCAGAAGATTCAGATAAGCTCACAATGACAGGCTTGAATCCGTCAAGCTTCACTCCTTTTTCGGCATTCTCGCCAAACACCAGTGGCTTTCCGTGCTCGACAAATAACGTATTGGCTTTTTTGGAGCTCTTTTCAGTAAATACTTCAAAAGCACCGTCGTTGAATACATTGCAGTTCTGGTAGATCTCGACCAGGGAAGTTCCCTTATGAGCATTCGCCCTTTTCAGAATTTCACGGAGATGGATCGGATCACGATCCATGGAACGGGCAACAAATGTTGAATCTGCACCGAGGCACAATGCTAATGGATTAAAAGGATGATCGACAGAACCCATTGGTGTCGACTTCGCTACTTTTCCTTTTGGAGAGGTAGGTGAATATTGTCCTTTTGTGAGACCGTAGATCTCGTTATTGAATAACAATATATTCACATCAAAATTTCTTCTCAGCAAATGGATCAGGTGATTGCCGCCGATCGACAAGGAGTCTCCGTCGCCGGTAACGATCCAGACGCTCAGATCCGGGCGTGTCGCTTTTAAGCCGCTGGCGATCGCGGTCGCTCTTCCGTGAATGCTGTGCATCCCGAATGTTTCCATGTAATAAGGAAAACGGGAAGAACATCCGATCCCGGAGATGAATACGATCTGCTCACGCGGAATGCCAAGCTCAGGCATCACCGTTTGTACTTGTTTCAATATCGAATAATCACCGCAGCCCGGGCACCAGCGTACTTCCTGGTCGGTTACGAAATCTTTTGCGGTGAGTTTTATATCTGCTGTTTCCATTGTACTGATTCTTCTTTAAATGTCATTCCGGGCCTGACCCGGGATCCGTCATTTGCGTATCGCTCCGTCAGTTAAAGATACCGGGGCGAGCCCGGCATGACGGATGAAATATTATTTTGATAGCTCAATTATCTTATCCTTGATCTCCTTCGCCGCGAACGGCATTCCCTTAATTTTATTCAAGCCTTTCGCATCGATCAGAAACTTATCGCGGATCACTTTGATCAACTGTCCGTTATTCATTTCTGGGATCAGTACACGCTCATAGTTCTTCAACAATTCACCAAGGTTCTTCGGCAGCGGATTCAGGTATTTCACATGCGCATGGGAAACATCATATCCTTCTGCGATCGCTTCCCGAACTGCAGTTTTGATCGAACCGTAAGTTGAACCCCAGCCAAGGATCAGCAGCTTTCCTTTCTCTTTTCCATTGTCGATGGTTTGCAAAGGAATATAATCAGCGATCTTATCCACTTTCGCCTGCCGCAATTTTACCATCAGCTCATGATTCTCCGGATCATAGGAAATATTTCCCGTTTCATTTTCTTTTTCGATCCCTCCTACCCGGTGCTCCAGTCCTTTTGTTCCGGGAATTGCCCACTCACGCGCCAGCTTTTCGTTTCGCTTATACGGAAGGAAAACTCCTTCTCCTTTTTTCGCGAAGCTCACTTTCAATTCGGGCAGCTCTGCTGCTAATGGAAATTTCCAGGGTTCGGCACCATTTGCAATGTATCCGTCGCTCAGAAAAAATACAGGTGTCATGAATTCGATTGCGAGACGGCATGCTTCATAAGCGCCGAAAAAACAATCGGATGGTGTATACGAGGCGATCACCGGAACAGGTGCTTCACCATTTCTTCCATACAACGCCTGGAGAAGATCGGCCTGTTCGGTTTTTGTCGGCAATCCGGTGCTCGGTCCTCCGCGCTGCACATTGATGATCACCAAGGGGATCTCGAGCATGAGCGCGAGTCCGATCGCTTCACCCTTTAATGCAATGCCGGGACCGGAAGAAGCGGTTACTCCGAGCGATCCGCCAAAAGAAGCACCGATCGCCGATGTAACTGCAGCGATCTCATCTTCCGCCTGGAACGTTTTCACACCGAAATTTTTATGTTTCGAAAGCTCATGAAGAATATCAGATGCGGGTGTGATCGGATAGGTTCCATAAAATAAGGTCAAGCCCGCTTTATGCGCCGCAGCGACCAATCCCAAAGCGGCAG
The DNA here is from genome assembly GCA_045805205.1 of Bacteroidia bacterium. Taxonomy (GTDB): domain Bacteria; phylum Bacteroidota; class Bacteroidia; order 2-12-FULL-35-15; family 2-12-FULL-35-15; genus 2-12-FULL-35-15. The sequence continues at coordinate 23,423 of JBJMLR010000014.1, forward strand.
CCTGGTTTCCCATTATGCTCCGGTAAGTTCCTTTCTCGACCGGTGCAGGTTTTACCTCGAACCGGTTCATAGGGGTCTCCACCGTTTCACCGTAATTGTATCCGGCTTTTAATACTTTCACGTTCGCCTCGATCAGCTCAGGGCGCTTCCTGAACTGTTCCTTCAGAAATTCAATTGAATTATCGAGGGAGCGATTGTACATCCAATAAATATACCCGAGCACGAACATATTCTTGGAGCGATCCATTTCCTTTGTCCCCAAACCTGAATCGGCGAGCGCTGCGCGGGTGATCTTTGTCACATCGATCTCATGGACCTTATACTTCGACAGCGAACCATCTTTCAGCGGGTTTACGCCGTCAGGATATTTTGCGAGCTTGAGATTTTTTGCATCGAAGCCATCGGTATTGGCGATGATGATCCCGCCTTCTTTGAGCTGCCGGATATTTGCTTTCAGTGCTGCGGCATTCATCACAACGAGCACATCGCAGGCATCTCCGGCGGTGAAGATCTCCACCGAGCCAAAATGAAGCTGAAATCCCGAAACACCGGCAATCGTTCCTTGCGGAGCACGGATCTCAGCAGGAAAGTTCGGGAATGTGCTGATATCGTTGCCATATAAAGCCGCAGTTGTAGTGAACTGGGAACCCGTCAGCTGGATCCCGTCGCCGGAATCCCCTGCAAAGAGGATCACTACATCTGTTTTTATCTCTGTGTTCATAGTAGCAATTACAAATTTAAAGTCAATGCGTGTTACAAATAAATCCCGCTTATCTGCCGGGATCAGCACAGCTAACTACGCCTGCTGCACTAAAACAAAAAAAGGTTTTTCCGTTATTGGAAAAACCTTTTAAATATGTGTGTGAATATATTAAAAAATCAATCCAGGCAAGCATTACACTTACAGCACATCAAACAGCACATCATGTTATTTGCAAGGCGGATCATTGTTTTTTCCTTTGAATTTCGGAACAAAGGTAAGGAATAATGTTATTCATCCGACTAAAATTTGATATGTCTTATATTTTCGTTTATTTTGGAGGCATGAAGCTTCAAATGAAAAGATACGCTCTTATTGCTCTTATCGGCTTTTGCCTGTCCGGACAATTGATTGCCGGGGGATTCCAGATCAACCTGCAGGGGCAAAAGCAAACAGGAATGGGACATACCGGAACAGGACTTTGTCTTGATAATGCGGTGATCTTTTTCAATCCCGGAGCGCTTTCATTCCTGGATTCGCTTCGCGGCGTTTATGTCGGCGGCAGCTTTATCATGCCGCGCACCACTTACGCCGATTACTCCACACGTTATATTTCCCACATGGAAAAGCATACCGGTACCCCCTTTACCATTTACGGCGTATGGAAGTTCAAAAAAACGGCGAAGTGGAACTGCGGACTTGGCATTTACACTCCTTTTGGAAGCAAGGCGCAATGGCCCGACGACTGGAAAGGACAATTCCTGATCCGCGAGATCGATCTGAAGACCATTTTTATTCAGCCGACCGTTTCAATAAAAGTAAACGACAAGATCGGCATCGGCGCAGGATTCATTTATGCGACCGGTGATTTCAAACTTCGTAAGGGTGTCCCGATCCAGGATACGCTCGGAAATTATGGCGAAGGAGTGCTTGAAGGAAAAGCAAGCGGATATGGCTTTAATGCGGGGATCTATTTTAAGCTGAATGATAAGTTCTCTGTTGGCCTCGACTACCGCTCACAGGTGGCGGTGAAAGTGAATGGCGGAAGTGCGGAGTTCGATGTGGCTTCAGCCGTTTCGAATTATTTTCCGAGCACTACGTTTTCCACCGAATTAAAATTGCCGCAGGTGGCTGCTCTCGGGTTCGGATATTGCCCGAATAAAAAATTAAAGCTCGCGCTTGATATCAATTATGTCGGCTGGAGCTCTTATGATTCACTGCGAATTAATTTTGAAGAAAATACCGATAAGCTGAAAGACATCAGCTCGGCGAGAATGTATAAAGACTCTTATATTTTCCGCATCGGGGCGCAATATCAATTAAATCAAAAATGGACGGTGCGCCTCGGATCTTATTACGACATGAGCCCGGTAAAGGCAGGATATCTTACGCCTGAAACACCGGATGCCGACAAGCTCGGAATTACAGCAGGCGCTTCTTTCAATATTACCAAGAAAGTTCATGTAGATGCTTCGCTTCTGTATATCGAAGGAAAAAAGAGAACCGACACCAACCTGGAAACTGATTTCAGCGGAACATATAAGAGCAAAGCTGTTGTGCCGGGAATCAGTATCGAGTATGTTTTCTAGGAAGGGAAGGTGATAGAAGGGATATTGTAACGAAAACTTCTCGTCTCCTTTATAGTCTCCAGCCGGGTGTGATCATCTCTTAAACAATCTTGTTGTGTATTTTTTATGCAACCTTCAATTGCACTAGCCTCAGTGATCATTTTCTCCCCGTCGCCTTGTTTCCTTGTTCCTTTTCCCTTTTCTTTTTCACCTAGTTACCCAATCACCTAATCACCCAATCACCTTTCAATAAAGATCCTGCGTCTCAATCAGATCGATCATATCATCGGTTTTAAGCACCGGTAATTTTTTTCCGGCTGCCGGAATATCTCCGTTCCCGGGATTGATATTATTATCACCGCCGTCAATCGAATTATTCAGATCCATCGATTCGTAGATGAGCTTGTTATTATATACCGAACGGCTCTTACCGAAGCGGAACACCAGTCCGAAATTCACATACATGCTGGGATTGATCCGCTCGCCGTAGTATTTGGTATATCCGTATACGGGATCATTCTGTTCCTTTTTTGCCGGATAGAATTCGATGTGATTCCGTGTCGTAAATCCCGCGCTGATATAAAAATTGAAGAACTGACATGGCATGATATCAAACCGCGCCCCGGATAAAAATTCCGTTCTTCCGAAATAAAGCGTCTGGTGATCGAGCTTGCTTCCGATGGCAAGCGAATCAACGTTTGCAAATGTATACAATCCGCCCTGGGGCTTTGTGTACAAGCTGAATTTCACCCGGCTTCCCATCGGCACATTCAGCGTGACGCTTCTCGGGAACTGAATACTGAAATTAGTTTTATCCAACCTTCCGAAACGAAATCCGAGATAAGGCAGGTTGAACATATTTCCCCAAAGGAACGACCGTGTGAATCCGACGCGAAAGCAGAAGCTCTCATTCGGAGAATAATTGTAAAGAGCCGTTGCAGCGATCCGCGAGGTCCGGGTATAGTCATAACCGGCATCCTCCACAATGAACGGAGATACTTCCACAAAAAAAGTGCTCTTTTTTCCGTTATTGTAAATTCCCCTGAAACCGATGCTGGTCTTGTTAAACCGATGACGGGAGATCCCTTCAAAATCAAGATCGATGGATGTGAAACCTCCCGTAAAAAGAAAATGAAGGTTGGAGACTTTCGTGCTGTCCTTGTTGTAAATATCTTTGGTAACAACCGGTACGTTGAACCCGATCGCCATCTGGCTGACCTTATAGGTTTTTAATCGCGCTGAGATCTTATTGATCGTATCCATCATCCGCTGCCCGGGTGCATAAAAATCATAGTAGACCGTTTTCTTGAAATAATGCTTCGGTACCTTCACGGGCTTTACCTGCCTGGCCGGTTTCAGGGTGTCGCTATCAAATGCCAAAAGCTTTGTACCAAAGAGTACAAAGCCCAGCAGAAATAAATAGTTCCGTCGTTTGAGCAAAATCAGCCTCCGTTCGCTTTTACAATTTCAACCAGCTTCTTCTTGAATTCCTCTTCACCCCGCTGTAATGCAGCTACTTTTTTCACCGGCAGGATCTTTTTGAATTTATCGTAATACTCTTTATACAGCTCATATTCTTTCTGTTTTAAAACCAGCTGTGCATTAAGGTATGCTTCCGCTTCCTTGTCAGATGCAAAATCATAATTTGTTTTATCGTTGTACTGATTCCGGAATGTTTTTCTCGCAGCTTCCAGCTTGTCATTCATCTCATTGTACAACGGCCAGAACGCATCCGATTCTTTTGCACTGAGATTCAGCTTCTTTTTCAGGAAATCCGCACGCAATGCATCGATCTTGTCTTTTTTGGCATCTGTCTGCGCAGACAAACATACACCGGAAAAGAGTAACGAAAGTAAAATGATATGTCTGAATACGAACCGCATTATTTTTTATTCTCAACCTTTAATGAATCACTGCCTGACAGCTGCTGATCCAGCTGATCGGCATCCACCATCTCATACAGATCTTCTTCGTTGAACTCATTGATGGTCCTATCGTTCAGGATCTCATTCTTTTCAAGACAAGCCAGCGTATGGCAATCACCGGTGACCATCCCGGGTTTATCTCCATTGAAATAGAATACAGCGCAAACAACCGCAGCAATTGCAGCAGCGTAAGCAAGAAGCATTTTAGGACGGACAAACATCGAAACCACTTTAGCCGGTTTTCCTGAAGCATGCACAGCCGCTTCGATCTTACCCGAAGAAGTTTCAAAATAATCCGCACTTACTTCGAACGTATTTTCTTTCCGGATAGACGACAATACCTTCAGCGACGAGAGCTCATTTTCCGATCCCTGTTCTGCAAGGATCTTCTCAACGGAAAGCATGCCGGCAGGAGGTAATGATTTTTTCGGAAGAGATGAAAGCACCGAAAGATCGCTCAGTTCGCATTTTATTTCCAGCTGATTTTTGCTGCTGTTGAAATAGTTCTCAGGAACAATATAGGAATTGATCTTATCAAGATCCGACAAAGCAGGAAACTCCCTGAGCTCTTCAAGGATCGCGATCTTCTGCATCATGATCAAAGCAAATGAATCGAAATAACCGTCCGGCACTATGAACGGAAGCTTCTTGTCCTTGCCGAACAGGAAATCTTCATTCTCCGGATTGTTATTATAATTGTTCTTCATTTTCTTAGCGTGACAATAAATATTCTTCCACCTTTTTTGCGGCCTGGTGATAGGTCGTTCTTAATGTTACAGGAGTTGTATCGAGTATTTCCGACATTTCCTCATAAGGCATCTCATCATAATAACGCATATTGAAAATGATGCGTTGTCTTTCCGAGAGTGTCAGGATCGCCTTTTGCAGCTTCAGCTGGATCTCATCACCTTTATAATAGGGATCGGATTCAAGCGACCTGCTCAGCTGGTTTTCAACGGTATCCATTGAAACCATTGTTTTACCCTGCTTCTGACGGAGAAAGCTGATCGATTCATTGGTTGCGATCCGGTAGAGCCAGGTATATAACTTAGACTCCTCCTTAAAGCTTTCCATTCCCTTCCATACTTTAATGAACGTGTTTTGCAGCACATCATTTGAATCATCATGGTCGATGATGATCTTTCGTATATGCCAGTACAGTTTTTGCTGGTACTGGTTGATCAGGTGATGCAGGGACATGTTACGGGAATTCTCATTCCTGTACATCTCCAATAATTCCTGGTCGGTGTATTGCTGCATTCGTTTGGTTGGACGTGGAGGCTTACCTGATGTTTATTAAAAGCGGCGCATTTTCGCCAAAAGCGCCAAAACAGCCGATATGGCCCCTATTTTAACCGAAAAGTACGGGTATTTTTTTATTTCGCGGCTTTTACTATCTTTAACGAAACTCTAACCCACAGCAAATGAATAAAATTTACTTCTTAATGGCGGCAGGTATCCTATCAATGGGCACTGCATCAGCACAGTGTCCGGGCAACCGATACCATGATTTTTCGTTCCCGATCACGCCTATAAAAACGACAAACGTAACCTATGGCAGCAATATCAAGGAAACGGGCTCTCCACAGACCTTGTTAATGGACGTTTATCAACCGGCTGCAGACACGGCTACCATGCCGAGGGCGCTGGTGATCGTGGCACACGGAGGAAGCTTCATCGGGGGAACAAAAACAGGAAGTGACGTAGTTCCTTTGTGCAACGACCTTGCTAAGCTGGGATATGTGAGCGCTTCCATTGAGTACCGTCTCGGAATGAATAACTTTCCTTTTCCCGGACCGGATTCAGCGGATGCAACTGCTGCTGTAATGCGCGCTGTTCAGGACGGCCGTGCTGCTGTTCGCTATTTCAGAAAGAATGCGCGTGTCGGCGGCAATACATATAAGATCGACACCAATAATATCTTCTTCATGGGTGTTTCTGCCGGAGGCTTCATCGCTTTGCAGCTGGCCTATCTCGACCAGATGTCGGAATTTCCGACCTATGTGGATACAACTCAGCCGGGACTTTCAGGCGGACTTGAAGGGATCAGCGGAAATCCGGGATACTCTTCCGATGTGAAAGCCATTGTGAACATTTGCGGAGCTTTGGGAGATACAGCCTGGATGCATGCGGGTGATGAGCCGGTGATGAGCTTCCATGGAACTGCTGACCAAACCGTTCCTTATAATTCCGACACAATCGTATTATCCGGTTTCTATCCGCTGCTGGTAGTTGACGGAAGCTGGACGGTACATCAGCGGGCAAATGCGGTCGGAATTGAAAATTGCTTCGAAACGTTTGAAGGAGCCGATCACACGCCTGAGATCGCAGGAGGAACTGCAGCGACCCAGGCAGCCTATTACGATACGATCATTACGGAAACACGAAACTTCCTGGAGCACCAGGTTTGCGGCGTTCCCCTGATCTGTACAAAAAACACTTCACCGATCCTCGGTGTTCACGAGATCGCTGCTGATGCTGAATTCAATGTTTATCCGAACCCGTCCCGCAGTGAAGCGACCGTGGATCTTGCCGCTTTCAAGGGAAATCCCGTAAATATCGTGCTGTTTGATGCGATGGGCAGACAAGTGAAAAACGTTATGGATATCCGGACGGATAAGTATACGCTGACACGCGATCAGCTGCCATCCGGGATCTATTTCATGAACATACTTTGCGACGGGAAACTGTACAGCAAAAAAGTGATGTTCGAATAAAAATGATCTTCTGTTGAAGAAAAGGCTGTTTCGGAAGAGACGGCCTTTTCTATTTCTGAAAAGAAAGCACCGACTGTGCCGCAGACATCTCGAGCATCACATTCCTTCCGAGAAAAAGAGTGTTGTTATTATCAATATGACCTGCCGGGAAATTAAAGCAAACGGGATAATTGTATTTCCTCACAGCATCGGTGATGATCTCTTCGGCATTCTTACCGAAAGGGATGGCATTGTCCTTCATCTCCGTCATTCCGCCGACCAGCAATCCCGCCAGGCCCTTTAGCTTTCCGGCGCGGTCAAGGCTCAGCATCATCCGGTCGATGTGATAATAATATTCATCGAGATCCTCCAGGAAAAGGATCTTTCCGTTTGTGTCCAGGTCGGAAGCACTTCCGTTCAACGCATATATCAGCGAAAGATTCCCGCCAACCAAGGGTGCATTTACGGTCATTCCACGGTTCCCCGGATGGGACGGAAATGCATACCCCAGCTTTTCACCAAACAGCGCTTTCCTCAACGATTCAGAAGAAGCATCATCTTTTGCAAAATTGTACATCATCTTTGCATGCATGGTTTCGATGCCAAGTTGATGAATATGAGAATGCAAAACCGTGATATCACTGAAGCCAATGATCCATTTCGGGCTGCTTTTGAATTTAGAAAAATTGAGCTGATCAATGATCCGCATCGTACCGTAACCGCCGCGTGCACTGATCACCGCTTTTATGGAAGGGTCATCCAACGACTGCTGGAGATCATCCGCACGTTCCTTGTCTGTCCCTGAAAACTGGTGATCCGCATGAAAAAGATTTTTTCCCGTCACGACTTCCAGCCCCCAGCTTTTCAGCACATCGATACCCGGCTGAAGCTCCTCCGGAGAGATCTTTCTTGCAGGTGCCACGATTGCAATTCTATCGCCTTTTTTCAGGTAAGGAGGAGTCGTCATTCTCTGGTAATTTGTATCTTTGCACGCAATTTAATAAATATAAGTTCAAAGCGGAAAATTTGAATTATTTTGAACTTTAACTTTGAACTAATTCTGACCCTTAAGCTTTGAATAACGGGGCTTGCTCAACATCGCGGGTGAAACCTCGCAACTTTGAACTTTGAACTATTCTGAACTTTGAACTATTTTGAACTATAAAAGACATACCGTTACCGCCGCCTTACCTTATGCCAATGGTCCTGTTCACATCGGGCACCTGGCAGGTTGTTATTTACCGGCTGACATTTACGTCCGTTACCTCCGCTCGAAAGGCGAAGATGTAAAATTCATCTGCGGCTCGGATGAGCATGGAGTGCCGATTACCATCAAAGCTAAAAAAGAAGGTATCACACCGCAACAGGTCGTTGATAAATACCACAAGATCATGGGAGATGCATTTCATGGTTTTGGGATCTCGTTTGACATCTATTCACGTACTTCCTCCAAAACACACCACGAAACCGCTTCTGATTTTTTCAAGACGCTTTACGATAAGAAAGTTTTTACCGAAGAAGTCACGGAGCAGTATTTTGATGAAAAGGCAAATCAATTTCTTGCTGACCGCTACATTACCGGTACTTGTCCGAAATGCGGAAATGAAAATGCGTATGGCGACCAGTGCGAGAAATGCGGAAGCACGTTAAACCCGACCGATCTTATCAATCCGAAATCGGCACTTTCCGGTGAAAAGCCTGTTCTGAAAAAAACAAAGAACTGGTTCCTGCCGCTTGATAAGATGCAGCCGCAGATCGATGCCTATATCGAATCGCACAAAGAGTGGAAAAGTAATGTCTTCGGGCAGTGTAAAAGCTGGATCAATGCGGGATTACAGCCTCGCGCGATGACACGCGATCTTGACTGGGGTGTAAAAGTTCCCGTGGAAGATGCTGAAGGAAAAGTCCTGTATGTATGGTTCGATGCACCGATCGGGTATATCTCCGCAACGAAAGAGCTGACCCCGGACTGGGAAAAATACTGGAAAGACAAGGAAACCCGTTTGATACATTTCATCGGAAAAGATAATATCGTTTTTCATTGCATCATTTTTCCGGCGATGCTGATGGCTGAAGGCTCATTTATTGTTCCGGATAATGTTCCGGCAAATGAGTTCCTCAACCTGGAAGGCGATAAGATCTCCACTTCCCGCAACTGGGCGGTTTGGCTGCATGAATACCTCCTGGAGTTCAAGGACAAGCAGGATGTGCTGCGCTACACGCTGTGTGCAAATGCTCCGGAGACAAAAGACAATGACTTTACCTGGAAAGATTTTCAGGCAAAAAATAACAATGAGCTCGTTGCCATTCTCGGAAACTTTGTCAACAGGACCCTGGTGCTGACCCATAAATATTACGGAGGAAAGGTTCCGGCTGCAGATCAGTATACAAAAAATGACCTGCTGCTGCTGGAGGAGATCACGAAGTTTCCGGCTAAGATCGCTGCAAGCATTGAACAATTCCGCTTCCGCGAGGCGCTTGGAGAGCTGATGAACCTGGCACGTCTGGGGAATAAATACCTGGCGGATAATGAGCCGTGGATCCTGATCAAAACGGATGAAAAACGGGTTCAGACAATCATGAACCTGTCGCTGCAGATCTCTGCAAATCTTGCAGTGCTCATGGAACCGTTTCTTCCTTTCACTGCTGCAAAGCTCAGCACAATGCTTAATCTGAATTCAGGTTTGAAGTGGAAAGATGCAACCCGGACTGACCTTTTATTGCCGGGTCATACGATCGGTACAGCGAGCTTGCTTTTTGAGAAAGTAGAGGATGATGCGATCAGCGCGCAAGTGCAAAAGCTGGCGGACTCAAAAAAAATGAATGAAGAAAATTCAGCTGCTGCTGCAGCGCCGGCAAAACCGGAAACGTCTTTTGATGATTTCAGCAAAATGGATATCCGCATCGGAACGATCCTGGAAGCAGAGCGTGTTCCTAAAACCGATAAGCTTTTGAAATTGAAGATCGATACAGGTATTGATCAGCGAACTGTTGTTTCGGGCATTGCAGGATATTATGAACCGGAAAAGATCATCGGCCAGCAGGTTTGTATTCTTGTCAATCTTGCGCCACGCAAGATCAAAGGAATTGAAAGCCAGGGTATGATCCTGATGGCGGAAAACGCCAAAGGGGAGCTGAGCTTTGTCGCGCCGACAAAAGACAACATGAATAACGGAAACGGAGTAAAATAATTCCGCAACCTTCATGGTCAAACTTTCCATATTTATCATACTTGGTTTTGCTGCGCTGGTGACCATGATCGGAGCCTGGCTCCGGAATCGAAGTTCAAAGCGTGAGGGTGATGATCTTGTGCGCCGCCTGCAGCATATGGAGATCAATGTAACTGATTTCGTTAAGCTCTATCAGATCAGGATCAATACTTTTCCGATCGAACCGGACAAAATAGATGAACGGACAGTTGAACAAAGATTTTCCACGGCCGGAAAAATGGGCAAGTTTGAACTGCTGCATTTTCAGAAGATCCGGAAAGGAGAATTTCTTTTTATTACACGCAGCTTTATCGATGACTTTGTAATGACCAGTGCCAAAAGCACGCGGAATGTTCAGCATTTTGATACGTATGTATTTACATTAAAGCTGCGCCCTGAAAGTATTGAAGTATGTTCTGATTTTCCTCCAAGCAATGAGAGCAAGTTTGTCCGATCGGATTTTGCGAAACTCGCTTTTGCCCATTTACGAAACAACTGATGAACACCGCGGACGCTACCCAGCTCATTGGTTGCCTCTCCTTTTAAAAAGAATTGTGAAGTTTTAGCTGTATCATTTGAAAGCGCTGTTCGTTATAGATACAAAACAGCACAAAATGAAACCATCTAACCCCGCCAGGATCCTTGCTTTAGCGCTCAGTATTTCAGGGATCCTATGTTACGGCCAACAAAACCGGTCGGCAGTCTGCCGCTTAGGCGAAAATGTAAAGGACCTTTCAGCTGCACCAGCCCAGGCACTGGAGGTAAACTTAAAAAAAGAATCGAAACGGTTCATCAGCACTCCGGTCCAGAGTTCCATTAATACGCTGATCCTGGTAGGAGATGCCGACAGGACCGATTGGCAGAACATTTTCAAAAAGATCAAGCTCACGCCTTCCATTCAATCAGTAGTATTCGAATCAAATACATTCGAATCACTTCCCTATGGATATGAAGGATTGTATACCGTAAGCGAGCTGACTTTCCGCAGCAACGAAAAACTGGATCAAAATGCCCTTGTTGACCAGCTGAAAGATCTTCCCAATTTACGTACACTCAGCACGGATCTCTATACTATATTTGATCTGCCCGAGGACCTTTCCGGCCTGAAAAACCTTGCCGCACTTAACCTGGATAAGGTTGAAGATGAAAATACCGCAAGCAGCTTATCTGAAGCGACTCCTGTTTCCTTCGACTATCTCATTGAGAAAGCCGACAAGAATAAGATCGTGGTAAAATATACCGCCGCTGCCGGCAAGATCGACAACAATGAGTACCGCGAGCTGACCAGACGCTTTAGCGCGAGCCGCGATCTCGATCCTTCTTCGGTACGATTCAAACCGAAATATGCCAACGTAAAACCGCCGATCGAAGGCGTCGATGTGGAGCGCGAAGTGTATACACTTAATCCGGCAGTCGACAATGTGATCTCTTATCCGTCAGGGACCATGATCCGCATTCCTGCAAATGCATTCGTTGACAAAGATGGAAACCCGGTTACCTCGACGGTACAAATAAATTATCGTGAGTTCCGCGATCCGGTCGACTTTCTTGTCAGCGGAATTCCAATGAAATATGATACCGCCGGTGTCACCACCAACTTTGAATCTGCCGGCATGTTCGAGTTAACGGCAAACGTCGGAAATGAAGCAGTTCAAATGGCGCCGGATAAAATGATCGATATGAATTTCCAGACAACGAGTAGAGACTCAACCTATAATTTCTATTCATTCAATGACCAAACCGGGAACTGGGAATATCTGCAAAAACCGAAGACCGTTACAGCAAAATCGCTTATCAAGGTTAACGCGCCAACCGCAGCATATAAAAAATACATGCAATATGTTCGCTGGGGAGTGAGATACACGGACACTACTGCATTTAACGACCGCTTTAGCAGTAAAGATTACGCCTATACCAGCTTGAGGAATTCGTCGGGCAGAAAAACAGTTAGCTATAATACAAAGGACGGCTGGAAAGTAAAATCTATTTACGCTTTAGTGAAGATCGATAAAGTGATCAAACAAAAAGACGGTACGATCCAGTTCCACATCAGTACGCTCGACGATGCCCATCCGGAAATGCGCGAATTTAAGGACGTTTATTTCCAGTTAACGGACGCAATGAGCGCAACGGAGTTCAAGCAAAAGTACTTCAGAAAAAAATTCTTCAGCGATATCCGCTTGTATGCTTCCGGCAACAACATTGAAATTCAATTGAAGGACACTGCTATCAGAACACTTAATGCGACGCTGGTGAAGATCAATTCAAAAGGGAAAGCAACTGTCGTGGACAACCCGGCCGGTAGAATAAAAAGATACAACAAACGGCTGGCGGGAAGGGAGCGAAACTTTGCACGTGAATTGAATAAGAAAGACGGGAGCTATAATTACATGGGAGAGGTTGAGATCCGGGAACCAAAAGCGGTTTCAGCTTATGCTTACAAAGATGTTAAAGCGATGATGACTGCTGATGAGCAGAAAATGACCGAGCAGGAATTTGCAGCTTATTGTAAATCTTATGAAAAGCAGGAAGAGCTTTGGAACAAACAGGAAAAAGCGGAGAAGATCATTTCCCTGGCGAGTGCCCAGGCCAATGCCGGCAACCTTGTAGAAAGTCTGCAGTTGCAAGGTTTAGGGATCTATAATTGCGACCAGATCCAGCGCATGCAGTCTCCTGTCGAGATCTTCGCAAGCTATAATTCAAAAAGAATTCCGGTGAATGCAAAAGCCGCGTATGTGATCGATAAAAAGAATAATTCCGTTTTCCAATATGATGGCTTCCTTGGCTATAGCGCGAATAAGATCGCTTTCGATAAAAGCTCAAAAGCCTCCAGCACCCTGCTGGCGATTGGTGACGACGGATCTATTGCCATCTACAAACCGACCGACTTTATTAGAGACCAGGACCAGCTTACTAACCGGAAACATTTTGATTTCCCGGTTGCGAAGATCGACGCCAATTTCACGAGCGTAGGGGAACTCAAGACGCTGATGGGCTTCTAAAAAATAATTCTATCTTTATGAGTGCATTCCAGTCCCGGATAACCGGGAGGAATGCACTTTTTTATTTTAAGAATTATGAAAAACTATTCAACGATCATTTTGGGTTCCCTGCTATTGGGACAACTGGCTTTCGGTCAGACAAAGCTGCTTACCATGGAGGAAGCGGTTGTCAAGCAACGCGGTGCCCTTGCACCTTCAAAGCCAAGGCAGCTGATGTGGATCAAGGGAAGTGACAGGTATTCTTACATTTTACCGACAGAAACTTCAGAAGCGCTCGTGTGGCGGGATGATTCAGGACAGAAAAACACAAATGTGATCGTTTTTGTCACAGAGCTGAACCTTGCGTTGAAAGAAGCCAACCTGGATCCGATCGCGGCATTTCCTCCGATCGAATGGAAAAATCCAAAACAGTTCACATTCGAATCCGGCAAAAAATTATTGTGCTATTCGACCGATACGAAAAAAGTGACGATTGAATCCACCCGCGACTTCGGAGATAACGCCGAGAATATCGACATGGCGGAAAAAACAAGCTATACTGCTTATACGGTAAAGAATAATCTTTTCGTTTACGATGGAAAAAATACCCTGATTGTTACGAATGACCAGGACGAAAATATTGTAAATGGCAAATCAGTTCACAGGGAAGAATTCGGAATTGTAAAGGGAACATTCTGGTCGCCGAACGGCGGACTGCTTGCGTTCTACCGCATGGACCAGACCATGGTCACCGATTATCCGATCATCGACTGGACAAGCCGCCCGGCAAAGAATGAGAACATCAAATACCCGATGGCGGGTGATAAAAGTCATGAAGTAACGGTCGGCATTTACAATGTTGCAAATGGGAAAACCGTCTGGCTGAAAACCGGCGAACCGAAAGAGCAGTACCTGACGAACATTGCCTGGAGCCCTGACGAGCAGCACGTATACATTGCGGTGCTGAACCGCGGGCAAAATGACATGAAGCTGAATTCATACAGCGCAGTTACCGGCTTATTCGAGAAAACGCTTTTCGAGGAGAAGCAGGATAAATATGTACATCCCATGCATCCGATGGTCTTTCTGCCGAACACCTCGGGACAGTTCATCTGGCAAAGCGAGCGCGATGGTTATAATCATATCTATCTTTATAAGAATGATGGAACGCTCATCCGGCAGCTCACAAAAGGAAATTGGATAGTAACCGATGTAGCAGGATTCGATGTAAAAGGAACAAAAATATTTTATACCTCAACACAGGAAAGCCCTATCACGCGGAACTTTTATTCCGTTGAGATCAAAAGCGGAAAGATGATGCGCCTGACACAAGGAGACGGAACACATATTGCGACACTCAGCAGCACGGGAAATTATTTCCTTGACAACTTCCAGAGCACGACCGTACCGCGTGAGATCCGCATGATCGGCACCAATGGAAAAAAAGTAATCCCGGTCTACCAGGCGAAGAATCCGATCGCCGATTATAAGCTGGGAGAGCTGAAGCTTTTTACCCTGAAGAGCGATGCCGGAGATGATCTTTATTGCCGCTTGTATAAACCAGTGGATTTCGATTCGACAAAAAAATATCCCGTTATCGTTTATCAATATAATGGTCCGGGAGTACAGCTCATCAATAATACCTGGAACGGCGGAGGCGACCTTTGGTTCCAGTACATGGCCGAACGCGGATATGTGGTATTCACGATCGATGGCAGGGGAAGTGCGAACCGGGGACTTGCCTTTGAGCAAGCTGTTTTCCGGCATTTAGGAACTGTTGAAATGAGAGATCAGATGACAGGAGTTGCCTTCCTGAAATCACAGAGATATGTGGATGCATCGCGAATGGGATTATTCGGATGGAGCTTCGGTGGGTTTATGACCACCAGCATTATGACCCGTTACCCGGATGTTTTCAAAGTGGCGGTTGCCGGCGGGCCAGTTATCGACTGGAGCTATTATGAAGTGATGTATACCGAGCGCTACATGGATACACCGCAGGAAAATCCGGAAGGCTATAAAGAGTCACGTGTGATCAATTACGTGGATAACCTGAAAGGGAAGCTGATGCTCATCCACGGGGCGCAGGATAATGTTGTGGTTTGGGAACACAGCATGCAATTTCTGAAAGCTTGTGTCGATAGGGGAAAGCAGGTAGATTATTTTGTGTACCCGGGTCATGAGCACAATGTGCTTGGAAAAGACAGGGAACACCTTTACCAAAAAGTCACCGATTATTTCATGCAGAATTTATAGCAAATGAAAAAACTTTTTCTTTGTGTATTGCTGTTTTCTGCTTTGCTTTCAAAGGCGCAAATGGTCGGATCTGATGCTTTTTTCAAGGGTAATTATATTGAGCTGGGAATCAGCGGCTGGGGATTTGAAGGTATAGATACAACAGTTTCTCTTCCTCTTCCGGGAATGCATCATCGCTCGGGAAATAATTATTTCGGAGTAGTTGCGAATCCTCAAAAAAATAGTTGGTCGGGAATCAATTTTGACGGAGATTTTTTTGCTACCGGAGCTCCGGAGAATGGATGGGGATTTAAAATAGATATAACAGGCGCTGCAGCCGGTAATAATTGTAATTCGCTGACGAATATTCCCGGTGCTATTGTCAGTTATAGTCATACCGGCGGATATTTTTCAGCTGAGTGGGATGGTAGTTGTACTACCAGCGGAACAGACCTCAGCTTCCGGATCAACTACCTGATGGCTGACACAGCTCTATTCTATACTACAACTGTCTCGATAACCAACCATACCTCTTCCAGCTATCCGGATCTTTTTTATTACCGGAACTTCGATCCTGATAATGATGCGACCATCGACAGTTCCTATGCCACTATCAATAAAATAGAATCACAACCGTTTGCAGGCGGTACAACAGCGCAGGTTTCCGCTTCGCAGTCGTTTCTCTGGAAATCATACGTAACGCTGATCGGCGCTGATACCAACTGGAGAGCAGACTATGGCGGATTCTTCAACCGGGACGCTTCAGACCTTTGGTACGGAACCAGCACCTTTACTCAAACTCCCGGAGCGGTATTTGTCGCCGATGATGCAATTTCCCTGGCATATCGCGTTCGTAATTTTGTCCCTGGAACGACAAGATCATTTACATTTCTTACTGTGTTTGATACTGCCTCCGTAAATGCCGCATTGAACAGCTTATTATTTCTCGATTTCCCCGGAGAAAACGATCATTCATCAGTGGTTCCGGATACCATACAAATTTGCGGATCTGATTCCGTTCCTGTTAACGTGAATGGTCCGACAGCGGGAGATTACTCCTGGCATTGGTCTCCGGCAACAGGCTTATCCGATACTACAGGTGTTTCCGTTGTGGTTTCTCCGGCAGCATCGATAACCTACACGGTAACCGGCACTCCCCTGCTCAGTGGCGGAACGCCCGATACCATGCTGATCGCAATAAGAGTTGTCCCACCTTATTCCGGTGTCCCTGCCTCGCTGACCTTTCCTGCCGTTGTGTGTGAAACAACAGTACCTATTCTGCTTTCAGGCGGCAGTCCCGCCGGCGGCGTTTATGACGGACCCGGCATCTATGCAAATAAATTTCATCCGGCAGCGACCGGCGGCGGAGATTTTATTATTACCTACACCGTTTCCGACACCAATAATTGTAAATCGGTGGACAGCGCAACGATCCATGTAAATGGATTGTACCTTTCCCAGCCGGCTTACGGTACTATATGCGACAATGCAGCTCCATTTGTTCTGAACGACGGATATCCATCGGGAGGAATTTACACGGGAGGACCATATATTGTAAGTGACAGCATTCTTAATCCTTCGCTTTCAATCCCCGGTTATGCTTACATATATTACACCGTGACCGATTCGAATAGCTGTGTAGGCACTGATACTGCTATGGTGATATTTGATGATTGTTCCGGGATTTCAGAGAATATTATTTCGTCGGTTTCCATTTATCCGAATCCGGCTTCAGGTCAAACGACAGTATATTTTAGCAATGCTGTCGATTTGCAAAATGTAAGGATCAGCCTGACCGATATTTTGGGAAGAGAAATTACGTATCATCCTGTGATCTCGGGCAATGAATTCAAAATTCCTCTCGGTTCATTCCGAACGGGGATCTATATTTTGAAAGTGATGCAATCGGAAAGGTTAATTCAGATCACGAAGCTGGTTGTTGACTGATCTGAAAAAGGCAAACTGAGCCGGATGGCGAATTACAAATGCAATCATTGCTTATCGCGAAGTCCAAAATAGACCAGCACTGCCGGAACGGTTGCAGTGAAAAATCGTCCGATTGCATCGAGATTGACCTTATTCTCCTTAATTTTTGTTTCACCGCATTCTGAGCAGGAGCGGATCTCTGTAGCTTTTCCTTTTGTATTGTAGGTGATGAAAAGATCGACATATTTTCCCGTTGCTTTTATCCCGTTCGTTTTCCGGATATAAAACGACAATGTTTTCCTTTCCGTTGTGCGGTATTTATAAATATACTGGGTTGTCGTATCGGAGTACCAGCGAATATCATAAGGCGGAACTCCCAATGAATCGGAGATCTCGTTTTTTGTCATCCCGGTTTTGAGCGATAGTACCTGCTCCACTGAAGCATATTTAGGGGACTGAGTGATGCAGGAGGAAAATGAAAAAAGCACTATCAGCGCAAGTATATAATTGACCATAACAAGATCAGAATTACTCAATTTACATGCCCTGCCGGCTAATTTTGGGCATTTTACTCTTTTTTACCCGCATTTTTTGGTAAATTTGCAGCCCTGCTGGCACCGTAGTTCAATGGATAGAATAGAAGTTTCCTAAACTTATTCCCACCTTTACCTCATAGAGAGCAATTTCTAACCTCGCTAAGTATCAGCGATATATCTTTTAAGATATTATAGATTTTGATCAAATCTCTCTAATAGATGCAAATTAGTCTCACAAATAACTCACAAATTTGGGGACACAATTAGAGGTAAAAAAACAATGCGATATTCGATCAATTTAGACTGCAAAACCCACCATGTCGGCAAGGACGGTAAATTCCCAATTTTACTCCGCATATCGCTTAACGGCGATCACGACTACATCAATACCGGAAAGAAGATCAAAGAATCCCACTACGATAAAACCGACAAATCGGTACGTCGCGGCATCAAAGGATTCAGCCAACTCGATTCATTTATTGATAGACAAAAGTTGCGGATCGAAACGATCATAAATGATTTCGATAAGAAGGGCGAGCAGGTGTCGATTTCCAAGATCAAAGAAATTTATGCCCAGGAGACCGGTAAAGTAAAATCGAAATGTTTCTACGAATTCGTCAATGAAACAATTAAGAACGAACGAATGTTAGGTGAGATATCCAGCGACACCTTGGATAACTATGATGCTCAAATTGGCAAACTGAAAAAGTACCGGACAAAGCTGAGTATTCACGATATCGATGTTAAGTTCCTGGAAGAATACAAGTCATACCTACTTAAAACTCTTGGGCAGTCGAAGAATACGGCTTATCACGCAATGTGTTTTTTAAGAAAATACACCAAGATGCTATTCAATGATGGCAAGATCAGCCCTTATCCCTTTGCGAAATTCATTGTCGGAAAACCCTTTGAGTCGGAGATTGACTTCTTAGAACCTGAGGAGTTAACAGCTTTACATGATCTGTATGATAGTAAGGAACTGGTGGACCTGGTCAAAGTAGCCTCGAATAAACACGCGAAAGACTTCAACGTAGGTAGTAAATATCAGGAGGTTTTGCGCTATTTTCTTGTTGCTTGTTATACAGGCTTAAGGCATTCAGACATTAAAACCCTCAGAAGAGAGCACATCAAGGGCAAATTCATTGTTAAAACGCTTAAAAAGGGCAGAAAAGGCCGCCAGAAATTAGTTAGGATCCCAATCCGGAAGCGTTTGTATTCCCTGTTAGAAATGACCACTCCCAAAGAGCTGCTATTTCAGAGTGCGGTCATGGAGACTTCCCAAACGAACAAATACTTAATAAAAATAATGGCGATAGCCAACATTGACAAAAAAATCAATTTTCACGTATCCCGGCATTCATTTGCAGTCATCTCTTTGATGTTGGGAATTAAGATCGAAGTTGTAAGTGACATCCTCGGTCATTCTGAATTAACTACCACGCAGAGGTACGCGAGAGTTGTTGATCGACTTAGAGAACAGGAAATGAACAAGTGGGATAAGCTGGTAAGCGATGAGCTAAATTCGGAGAATTGTTTGGAAATTATTTGTCCATCTTGCGAAAATCAAGTGGCAAAGTTCGAGAAAGGAATATTTAAGTTGACTAAAATCCCTTGCGTCTGTCAATTATGCGCGACACATTTTTCATTTAGCATGGCCGATATATCCTTTTCGAGTAAGGAGTTAGTTCCAAGTCCCTAAAAGGGACAACGCACGTTATTTTTTAGTCGCTTTTTTACTGTTTAATAGCCGCTCTAAGTCGTCCCTCTTGATTCTATAATCGAATTTCACCAATTCTTCTGGTTTCAAGTCAAGTGCCAATGCGATCTTTAATAGAGTTTTGACAGTTATGTTGTAACCTTGTTCAATTCTAAATACCTGCATCCTGGTAAGGCCAATCTCCAGTCCGAACTTTTCCAGAGAGAGTTTTTTCTCTTTCCTTTTCTTAGTAATATTTTCCCCTATTCGACTTATAAACAAAGCCGAAAGGTCTTTTTCTTCCTTCATTGTATTTTTTAACAAAATTGCGTTTTAGGGGTATCTTTTATGTACTCTTTAAAGAGTACATATTTTTGCTATATTTGCTAGACTAACCAATTAAAAATCAGATGAAAATGAAAACACAACTACTATCTATTGTGATGCTCATGTGTAGCATCGCAGTTACAACAGGATGTAAAAAGGAAAAAATTAAAGGATGCACAAATTCAAGTGCAGAAAACTTTGATTCGAATGCTGAAGAAGACGATGGCAATTGTTCTTACAAAGGGAGTTATGTATTTTGGTGCAATACATTAAATGCAGGAGAAACAATAGATGTGTCCTGCGATGGTGTTGTAAGCGAATTGTCTTCAAATTATACAGGGGCTCCTGCCTGTGGAACTAATAATGCTGGAGCAATCTCAATGGAGCGTACATGGAAAGGGAGTCCAGCTACAAGCTTCCCAGCAACATTTTATTATTACGATTCAAGCGGAGGGTTCGTAACAAGTATTAATTCAACTGCAACCTTTCAGGCGAAAACCTGTACTAATCGAATGGTAGGAATATAAAAAAATCAAAATTAAGGCAATGAAAAATAAAACAATTCAGTCGTTTTTAGCAGGGATAGTGATTACACTTTTCCTATCATTCAATTATTCATCGGATACGGGAAAGATTGAAAATGATCCAAGTTTAGCTCGCGTATCAAAAGTATCGGGAAAATGGGTGTTCATGAGATGCGAACCTATACAAGATTACGATGTTGTATTCGATGTTGCCCCTTGGGGATCAGGAAAGACTCCAGAAGACATTGCTAATCTAATTGTAACGGATGCACTAAAGGTTGGAAAGAAAAAAAAATTGGATTTTGATGCCGTTGTAATTGGCTCGACTAAACGAGATATTGCAATAAAGTTTAAATGATATTCCAAAAAAGAAATTTAGAAGCGAACCGATTTAATTTTTAGAAGCCCTCTGGATGATCCAGCGGGCTTTTTTATTGCCTTTCTCCTTCGTTCAATAAAATCTCAAATCATTCTCATCTTGGAGAAAAATTAAGATGTATTAAATATGCAGGTGGTAATCCTTAAGGGTTTCTCTTACTTCTTTGGGTGTCATAATTTGTACGAATTCATAAAGCAATATTTTCATTTCAGTTAATTGCCATTGCTCTAATTCATAGTTATCTAAAATTTCCTTTAAGAATCTATTTGCTGCCTTTTTTGTTTTTCTTACACACATGTTTTCCAATTTTTTAATTTATTCTAATTTCAAAACTATGCCGTTTTTAAGTTAAATCAAAAAAATGCTACAATTTGTAGCAATCGTTTTTTTTCGTTGATTTAGTTAGAACAACGAACCCCTAATTACCGAAGTGATTAAGGGTTCGTTTGCCCGGAGTAGGAGGCGAATATGGATTAGTTTATAAATGTAGTCTCTTTTCGCAATGAAATCAATGCTGTGTATAAATTTAATAAAAAAGCGAGCTTTTTACGAGGAAATGGACTTAATTTGACTAGCCATACATTTTAGAATAAGAAAAATTATTGCCCAGTCTATGACATTAATTATCGCAGAAAGAAATAACAAACATTTGTCATTTTCCTCAGACTCCAGAATTTCATTTGGAACCCATGGTTTTTTTGATAAAGGAATTAAGATTTTCAGTGTCCCCTTTAAATTAAAAGGGCCCGCTACTAAAAAAGAGGACTTGGGTCATTATGAATTTGAGCATACTTATGGAATGGCAATCGTTGGAAGTTCGACTAATGCAAATACAGTAAAAGATTCTATTGCGGAATTATTGCCATACACAACATATCTAACAAATATGTCCGATTTTTCAATCCCGTCATTGGGATCAATTGTTTTTAAAATTTACAAAGAAATATCGGAAGAAATCACATTAATAATGGGTGCGAACGGACTTTGCGAAATAATTTTCGGCGGTTTTTGCTTGCATCAAGGTCGCATAAGAGTTTTAAGATTTTTCTTTACGGTTACAGGAGATAAAGTCGAATATAATTATGAAGAAATTTTACAAGAAAACAATATGCTTTTCTTTGGTTCGGGAAAAGAAGTGGCTGCGGAAATATGGAATGCAGATAGAACCTTAGAACCATTGCAAATATTAAAAAAAGTAATTATGTTGGAAAAAGACAAGAAAGTTGGCGGGGCTTTGCAATTCGGAGCATTTTATGATAAAGATTTTAAAGTTTCTGGAGTTATAGAAAAGGAAGTTGACCAGAATGGTTTTCTTATTAAATCCTCAAAGTATAGAAGGGGATTTCTTGTAGAAGATGAACTTAAACAATTAAATCAACCGCCATACCTTGCCTTTTCCTATGGATATAGGCCAGTTAATATTAAAATTGAGGATGAGCCGAAAAAAGAATAAACGAAAGGTAAATAACAGACCCGAAAAGCATGAAATATTGCCAACCAATAGTAAAATGGAAGAAATTTTTGATGACAAATTTTTGAGTGCGTTATCAGACTGGCAAAGAGGATGGGCTGAAGACCAAGACCGAAGAAGGATTATTGCGGACGAATTGCTTAAACAATGCGAAAAACTTCCTGAAAAATTTAAAATTTTCAAAAAAGCTTGTTATAGAAAACGATTTATTATTGAAGGTGAGGCTGTACCAATTATATTAAATGATAATTTTTATGAAGGGATTGCTAGTTGGACGACAAACCCTGATTGTGCAATGCAATTCAAAGGAATAGTAAAAATAGGTACAACATTCACAATCTTATTTAAGCATAAGCCTTCCAAAGAAGAGATTGTTGTCAATATAAATTTATTATGGAAAAATAAAAATTTTAGGAATGCGGTTTCCAGATTTCAAAAAGAAAAGCCAGAGGAAGCAAAACCGTTGCTAAATTTTAGAGATTATCAATCTGAAATAATATTAAGATCTACTCTTAAGGCCACTGAAATAGAAAATATTGTAGGAGTATCAAGTTCTTTTGAAGAATTATGCGACATGGCTGAAATCCCAGAAAAAGATAGAGAAGAACTGTCAGTAAAATATGCTAAAAATTTAGATGGAATTCCTATTGGAATGCCAAGCTTTTTAGGGTCAAATCGAACAAAAAAAGCAGTACAAAAAGTAATCTCTGATGCAAAAAAAATGATCTCTCTTGCTCAGGAAAATGGCGTTCCAATAAATTGGAGCAGAGTAGCATTGCCACATGGGGATGATTTAAAGCATAAGACAAATTAGCAATCCAAGTTTTGTTTCTAGGGAGTGGCACAAACAGTTGAGGCATAAGCTGAAGAGGAAGTATGTCCCACAATATCTGGATTTCAATTACCCAGTCTCATAGGAATATTCATATGAGATCTACCCGACTTATTTTATCGTATTTTGTTCGTTTTTGTAATGTTATATTTGCAATAATTATGAATAAAGGACAACTATTTGATTTTCTTGCTCTTTCGGAACAGCTCAAGCTTATCGAAAAGGGCAGCTATATAGGATCCTCGAAGGTTGCAGGAGTGGCGACATCACTCTTTCTTGCAAAAGGAAATTTATGGATTGAAGTATTCTATGACCTGGATGCGGAAACGATCAACTTCCTATCGGTTTGTCCGGAAATACGTTTGTCTTTGTATGTTGAGGGTCACGATTTGGCAGACATTCTATGATTTTTAGCATTTCCCGGTTTGCTATAATTCTTGGCAACAAATTTCCAGATTGGGAGATAATTTTGCAGCATTATGGAATTAGTGCTGAAGTTACCTCAAAACAAACCCCCGTTTATAGGATTAGTTTAAGATAATGAAAAATCTGCTGTAAAAGATTGCCAATATTTGTTGGAACTCGATCCTAACAAAAGCTTTGGCATAAAAGTGGGCTTGGATGAAAGAGAACCCAAACTTTTCTTGTTGGTCGACTATCACCAATACATTTATTTGAAGATAACCACTAACGAGTTTTTTGCCATAAGACATTACAGAATTTATGAAACGGCAGACGTAGTGAATTTTGGACCTGTAGTAAAAAGAAATGGTAAAATTTGTCCTGTATGGTCAGGTAAACATAATAAGTGGATTGTAGCCCCGACGAAGATTGTAGAATTTTATTTTCGTCACCATTTATAACAACGAAGATCAAATGCAAATCACTGCTTTTAAAAGGTAGCAGGTTTTAAAAACGAAGTACAAATGTTAGTTCATTTTGATATCAAAAAAGTGAATATATATTATAAGTACAATTATTACACTTACTTAATATGTGTTATAATTGTCCGAATTAAGGCAAAAAACTCCGAATTAATAGAGTAACCTCTGGAAACTCCTAAAATCAACTGCCGGATTTTCCGTTTCGCCAGTAACTAAGCTGGGCTGCATTTACAGAGCTTCGATATTTCCATTTTTACACAGCAAAATGTGTCCAAAATGCGTCATTTTCCTGAAAACCCCTAAAATCATAATGCCGATTTTTAGCATCCTTTGAAAACTAATGTACACGCGGCAATTGGCGCCTCCAAAATTTTAAATTTTTGGTTTGTTTTGACACGCATCTTTGAAATTTCTGACTGATCGAATACCTTCGGCGGCTTGGTTTAAAATTAAACGGCCTACGCAGATCACAGCAATTGTAGCTCCAATGTATACGCCTATTCTGATTGTTTTAGACTTCCACAAATTCGTGATCCCATCTTGGATTTCCAAAGATGTAAATAGCGGTTTTCGTTGATCCTTTTTATCATTATTCATTTTCTTTCGTTTTAATTTTATTTTTATAGACTTTGTAGATCCGATAACAAGCAAAAACGGTTATGGTCGTAATAGTTAGAACTATCAGAAAATCCTTATTGCGATCCTTTGGGACATCAATGTATACGCCTTCAGAAAGTGTTTCATCGACTGCCGATTTCAGGAACTCTGAAATGGTGACATTTTTCGTGTCAAGGATCGCTTTCAGATCGACATATGCTGAAACAGGAATCCGGGTACTTATGATACTAAAATTTGACATACACTTTTGTTTAAATGGTTTGGAACTCTATTTGTGACACATTTGCGATACAATCAAATCAAGAACCTAAATACAACGGATTCAATTCCCCTTTATTGATCATTGTTTTTGCTGTTCTTTTATAATCGCCGGCTTTCTGTGATAAATAGATGTGACTTTCAATTGCATTTTCGATTATTGCTATGGCAACTTCCTTTTCTAAGTAGCCGGCCCCAACATATCCCCCTAATGAATATGCAGCAGCTCTCAGAATTGGATGCCCCGCGTCGGTTATGGTGTTTAATCTCGAATTTACTATTGAGGAAATAATGTCTGTTTTGTCGGTAATTATGTATTGTTTAAGGACTGGCTTCACGACAGGAATTTTCCGCTTTGTCCAGGTAGTGTAATTATCCCTAAACAAGATTTCCTCATCGTGTGCTAAATACATTGGTAAAATGCAATTCATTGGCGCCGGATCAAACCCCAGATAGTCGCCAAAGGTGTCCTTAATGGCGTTAAAATACTCTTTGAATTCACCAACCGAATGACATTCTGGTATTTTTACTAAAGCTCGGACGCCATGCTTGGACGCTGACAGCCAAACCGCAATTATAAACGGATAGCTTTCGAAAAGGTACTGCTTGAATTCGATGCAGCATTTCGGATCGAGTTTGTCAAAGTCTAAAGCCAAGAGGCCGGTCCAATGGTCTATGGATACATAACTTCGATTTGATCTAACAAACGCGCATGGCGTGAACGAAAATAACCGGGACTTCAATTCAGCCTTTAATTTAAGTTTGCCGGATTCGGTCGCAGCCTTAATCTGCTCAAATAGGCAACTAGTTCTTGCTGATGGACGTCGAATTGCCTGTATGAAGCGTTCGAGACTAATTACACCCAAAGGTGAGGGCTGGTTAATAGCGGCTGGGTAGTATTGAAATTTGATTTCCTTCATGTTTTGTAAATGTTTGTTTTTACGGATCCGATACTTTTACACTTGTTTTTACAAATTGGCACTGTCTGAACTGTCAATTTTACTTGTACTTCCTTGGTTTTTTTAAAAAAAATGTAAAAGTGTAAAAGGGTTTTCCATTTTTATTCATGCTTTTTTTCTTTCTGTTCGGTTTTAGAAAAATCAGATTTACAAACTATTTTTACAATAGTTTTTACATTCCTAAAGAAATTAGCCGTCGAAATTATCCCTTTCTTTACCGGATAGTGATTTTGTTACAAATTTGAAGGGAGTTCCAGGCTTACTTATGCCCTCGCCAAACGGGCGGTAACGAAGCTGGTCTTGAACTTGAATCTTCATTTCGGTTTTAATTACCTTCCCAATATAGTTGCCTGTGATTTGGTTATTGTGTTTAAACCATCTGTCTTTAATATCTATCGGAGCCGCAAAAAATTCCTGGCAGGCATTTGTGTTGAAAAATTCTTCGATATGTAGTTCGAGTTCCTTATAAAGGCTTGACCTTGATTCAGATTTAACATCGGCCAATTCCACTGTCGATATTTCCTCGGAAGTGAAAACCATCCGGGATTTGGTAAGATCAATTTCGGGCAGTTGCGATAAGTATTTTAGGAATTTTGGTATTTCATTAAACAAACAGTCTTCGAGATTAGTGTTGAGTTCACTTTTATCAATTTCGGGGATCCTGCGAACCCAGAATCTAATTTCAGCGTTGTCTATTCTTAAAAAATCAATTTCCCGGTTTGTGGCAAGAATTGCTTTACCGAAGAATGGGATCGAATATTCTGAAACGTGTTTCTGGGATACCGATATTGTCTTCGCAGTCGCTATTGACTTTAATTTCTCGACGGCGTCAGATTTTTCCAACGCTGTCTCATCCATCATGATTATGTTCTTAGAAGCGTACTGAGAATTAAAATTGCGATTTAGGTCTGACGGGCTTATTAAAACTGCGTTTCCCCCGAAGAGCATTAGGTTCCAGTTTAAGTGAGTTGTCTTTCCTGTGCCTCTTATTTCAGACACCAAGACTAATATGGGTAGAATTTGTTTAGGATGGTCATAAAGCACTTTCATGTATTTTAAGCCCAGTTCATATTGAACGCCGAAAATATGGCGAACGAATTTTAGGCTGTGAGGAATGTCCTCTGCGGTGACGTTTTGAGAGTATTCTTCGTGTGGGAATTTGGAATAGAGGTTATAACAAGAATTCACTACTGGCGTATAAGTTTTGTTATCCGGATACACGGCAAAATCATCATATTTGTGAATATAACTAATGAATTTGTTGCCGTGGTCTTGGTTTATTTCCTGTTTTTTCCATGCTTTTAAGGTTAAATTTTCGCCGCCCCACCTGTCTATTATTTTGACTGCTTTATAGTAGTCGCTCCCAACTCTCAAATACGGAATTTCGCGCTTTCGGAGAAAGTAGTCCACAAAACTCATGGCAGCGTGATCATTTCCTTTGAATCTGCAAGCAGAAAGCAGCATAAATTTAGACACCTGGATTCCCGGACCAATGTTAAAAGGATTAGTCTTTAAAACATCAATAAACCCGTTTTTCTTTAGCCGGAATGTGGGCAATTTTGGGTCCTGCCCTGTTCCATCGGCAAATGCAACGACACAGTCAGATATCACGTGAGGTTTTGGTTTTGAATTTTTGAAAATTTCCATGAACTCGCCAAAGCTATTGAACCAGTCAACAGGGTTGTAAATCGCGAGTTTCTCAAGCTTTTTGAATTTATTCGACTTATTTGGGGTTTCGGGCATTGGCGTAGTCGTATGGTTAGATAGTATTATCGTTTGCTTCCTCTTTGTATCTATCGAGTTCTGATGCGAAAATTTGCCAAGAGCAGTTTGGATCGTCTTGACGTGCTTTTAACTTGCCAAGTTTACAGCGGTAAACAACTGTAGAGTATGGGATTCCCGTGGCATGGGAAAACTCTTTTGGAGAGTAAAATTCTTTTTTGATATGGGGATTATGTTTTGTGTCCTGGTCTTTCAGGATTGATTGGACGGTTTTGCTAATTAAGGCTTCGAAATCCTTAATTGTTAAGTCTATTACGCGATCGTTCATTTTCTTTGTCTTAGTTGCCACATATTGTAACATGGCAAATAGACAAAATATAATACCTTACTTTTTTTAACAGTATAAAAAGTATCCAAAAAAAGTAAGAAAAACCTAAAAGTAGTTTAGAAGGAATCGTAAGGTGGATATAAACGCGCGTTCTCACCTTTAAAGAAGTTAGAATATTCTGTTTTGTACGTAAGCCCCTCAAATGCGGAAAATTTGTCGATTTCAAATTGGACAAAATCTGCTACTTTATTGGCTACAGAGCTATGTAGCTTTTTAAAATTGTAAATGAAAATGCGTAACTGCTGCTGGCTGAAATTTGGTGTGGTGTATTTGACAAGATCGTTCTTATAGAGCAATTGCACTACTTGGTCCTTCGTTAAAACGCATAACTGTTCTTTATTAGCACTAGGGTAGTCGGCGTGAATATTTGTTAACTGCATGAAATATCTTTCAATTTCATCCATTGGCATGTTGCCTGCGATCCTAAATGAATGGTTAGATTGCTGTGAATCTATTCGAATCGAATTCAGTTCGTCTTCTAAAAAAGAGCGGTATCTTTTT
This sequence comes from Bacteroidia bacterium, assembly GCA_045805205.1. Taxonomy (GTDB): domain Bacteria; phylum Bacteroidota; class Bacteroidia; order 2-12-FULL-35-15; family 2-12-FULL-35-15; genus 2-12-FULL-35-15. Next base: position 51,758 of record JBJMLR010000014.1, read on the forward strand.
TGAACTACCTGTGATATTGAATTTCTAATTGGCGTAAATTTAGCGGACAACTTCAAATTGATGATAAATTCAGAAGAGTTGAGATTGTCGTAAATCAACTCTGATATTTCTTCGACTCTTAGAATTTTCTGGTAGACCATTAACTCGTGTATCGCTCTATAAAGAATTGAACCTTCCAAACTTTTAGATTGATTCAAAGCAAGCTCACTTTCAATCAGTTCTTTCCTATCATGCGTTCCAATAGATCGTTCGAAATACGCATACATACAATCAAATTGCTCCCGCTGGTATATTTGTTCTATACTTTGAAATAATTCGCTTAGAACTTCAGAATTATCAAATTCAGCGGTTAGCTTATTTTTTAGATCTTCATTTAGAAATGGAAAATATCGGTATTTATATAGTTCTACACCGCCATCCTTTTCGAAGGCTGGTAGTTTAGAAAATATTACTATGTGATCGCCCATCAATTTGTACCCTGGTCGGGCAAACCATCGGGGGTCGGGCAACTTCTTTGCCATGTATAATGGATTTCTCCAAAGATAGAAATTTTGAAAAAATGACCAAATATTTGGGGAAAATGCTTTACTTTGTAACAAAATAAGGGGTTTCGTAGTTCAACGGATAGAACGAGCGTTTCCTAAACGCTAAATACAGGTTCGATTCCTGTCGAGACCACTCCCACAGAAAGCATGCTAATTTTTAGCGTGCTTTCCTTTTTTGCACCTTTGAACAACTCGTTATTACTGTATATTGACGTTATTTTAGAAAAAATCTTATAAATTTCCAAGGTTATTTCAGTAAAATAGGGTGTACATTTGCCCCGACTGAAGAAAACTTGCTAAACCGGTAAGAAGATGGAAGAAAAAGAAGTGTTTATTGCGTTTTTGGATATTTTGGGGTTTAAAGACCTTGTAAATAATAACACCCATTCGGATTTAACCCGCAAAATTAACAACCTGCTGATTCCTACGGTCGAAAGCGCCTTAACGCATGGTAATTCTATCACAGTTGAGCGCGAAGGAAAACAAGTGCGAATAGCTGACATTAAGGAAATCAAGATAAATTCACTAAGTATTTCAGACAGTGTTATGTTCTGGACAAATGACCGATCGCTGGAAAGTTTCATACAAATTACCACCACGGTGCGCCAGATACTAAATAACACGTTTTATATGGGTTTGCCTATGCGTGGGGGTATTTCGTTCGGGCATTTGACTTTTCAAAATTACAGCTATGGGCAGAACACCGATAATCATCACACTTTGTTAATGGGTAAAGGATTAGTAGATACTTATATGCTGGAAAGCCGACAGGACTGGTGCGGCTGCGTAATTGAGGAAAAATGTATAAATAAGATTATTGAAGTATCCCCGAAAATGGCAACCAATGCAAATTGGTTTTTAAGTGAAAACGTAATTATCAAGTACAAAACCCCTTATAAGTCAGGGAAAATTATCGATGAATATGTAATTAACTGGGCGGGAGTTGCCACTGAGTTGAACGAAGCATCGGTTAGAGATTCTTTTGCACAGCATAAAAAAAATTGCACAGATTGGACAGTCGAACATAAAATTCAAAACACCATCAAATTTGTAGAGTATTGCGCAAAATTTGAAATTAAGCCTAACATCTAAACATGGAAAAAACTAACGAAGAAAAGAATTCAACCGCCCGTTACATGAAGGGAAAGTGGATTTGCAAAGATGTGAATACAAACGTAACCATTGAGATCACGGACAGGGAAATAACTGTCGCCGGAACTGTGAATAGGGCCACCGTTAATGCTACTTTTAGAAATAATAGCTGGTGGGTTGGTGACTACCTGTGCTTTACATCAGATCAGCGGTTTTATATTCATTATGCTACTGAGCAAAAATTAGCATTTGGTGAACTGAAACAACCGGGCATTATTGGAGCGATCAAATGGGGGCTAATTTTCACAAGAATTGAGCAATAGAATAGGCGTTATTTAGTGTTCACGCAATTAAGTTAATTGGATGGTAGGAGGTAGGAAAGATGAAGAATTTTGTGAAAAAATTTATCTACTATGAACAGACTATTACAGCATCATATACTAACTGTTCTTTATGGAAAGCTGCAAGATGGGAAGAGCGCACCTCATATCCCTTTCATGACCTTGAAAGAGCTTTCTAAAAGAATAGGGAAGGACGAAACTGAGATACGGCCGACTCTACATGACTTAGTAATTACGGGATATGTGGATCACAGCGATTCGAGTTCCGGCAGTTTTTATACGATCAATCAGCCGAACGGAGAAAATGCTTTTAAATCTGAAAGATATTTATATCTCGCGAAGGAGGCAGAAAAAATATCAAAGAAAGAAGAACAGGACTTTAGATTAAAAGAAATGCAGATCAAAACATTTTGGTGGATTTTCTATTTTGGCGTTTTCGGCGGGATCTGCGGAATTATTACTTTAGCAATAAGAATTTTGGAAACTTTAAGAAATTAATTTAATGGAAATCCAATGTGTTAAATTTACACCCAATTTAAACTCAATAGATAAAGAGTTCGAATTTTTATTCAATGTTTCTTGGCCTGAAACGTCTAAAATAATTGAAATATCGGGAGGCTACATAGAAGTTAATGGAAAAAAAATTGGCGACCTTGCGGAATTTAATCGGGCAAATACGACTGCTTTATACGTGAGTGCTTTGGGCATTGAAAGTAGCAGCAAACAGCAATATTATTACACAGCAACAATGCGTGTTAGCGATAAGGTAATTGATTTTTTGGAATCAGAAAGGCACAAAGATCATTCTAAAAGTCTGGTATTTAAAATTTGCTTAAATACAACTGATAAAATGATGAATATTCGAATTGCCAAATTATACTTGGCAGGAGGGCCAAATACATTTTCAATAGGACAACAATACATTTATGATAGAAAGAATGAAAAGAGCAAATCTTTTATACTTTCCGGAAACGACTCAGAATTGTTATTTATTAATCGACTTGATAGAACTACGAATTTAGAGATAGCGGTTGATATGATGAGATGGATAAAAGAATTTGTTCCTTATTTGAACGCTTATAATATTCTCGTATATGAATTTATTGAGCTTCAAACGCTAAGTGGATCTACAAAAATTGCAGAACGATACGCAAAAGCTCAAACCTCATTGGATGAAATGAAAAAACAGCTGTCATATGGTGAATGGAAACAGGTAATAATTGCCGCAAGACCAATAGTTGAACTGTTTAAAAATTTTTCAGATTTCAAAGACATTTCTGGCTACAGCGAACCAGCGTATATTGAATTGAATGCCAGTATTAAACATTTTTTCGAATTTATTTCAAAGTTTCAACATGGACTAAACAAAAGTAACACAGAAGTTAACAGTAATATGGACGTTCACAGGGAAGATGCGCAAATGATATATTGCTTTTGTGTTGGCTTACTGCATTTAGTTTCGCAAAAAACAAAGCGATTAGGCTAGCCAATTACACATGTTGAATAATTTATCAATTAAATGTAACAAAAGATTTAGTTCTAGTCTATGTTTTTAATAGTGGGTAAATTCTAGGGTAGTTAGATCTATTTCATCAACTCCTACACTTTTTCTGCGGTCATTTAATTTCTCAATTTCTTCGACCGGATAATAAAGAAATTTGCTTCGTGCATAGTCAATTTCATACTGAGTACAGTATAGCTGCTTTTCTTTTTTAGCAACTTTCACTTTGTCCACGAAGAAAACCACATCCGCCCAATCCAATTCTTTTTTATTAGCTGCATCAATTATTAGTTTAAGGTATTTTTCTTTGTAGCCTGTGTTTGCCGAACTAATTATAGAAAATGCTATTGAATAATATTCTCCGGCCAAAGTTCGCCCAGGATAACCGAACTTTAAAATAAGCTTGTCAAGATCAATGAGAAGTTTTGAAGTATGCAAGGCATTTAATGAAACAGCTCTTTCATATTGTGGGGAGTTTTTGCCAAACTTGTTTTCGGCAATTTGTACAGTATCAAAATATAATCTTAGCTGTCCGTCAATTTGCTTTAGCGCTAAAACAACAGAATCATTAATGCCGGTAGGAGATTTTGTATTGTAGTTTATTTCTGAAATTTTTTTACCACTTTCAAAAACTTGTTTGGATATAAGCGCACCTGTACTGTCGTACACATACCAATTTCCATAAAAATAAAAATGGAGTAACTTATCTTCCTTTACTACTTTAGCTTTGCCTTGTTTTTGAACCTTTCCGTTCGGGTGGTAAAACGTAGTGTAGATTTTTCTAAAGCGGTATTTCTCCTTCTTTGCTATCCTTCCATTCTCATCGTAATACTTCCAAACGCCTTTCGGAGCGCCCTTTCTGTATTTGCCAATATTATCAATATGCGTTTCGGTTGAATCGTGGTAGATAACCCATTTTCCTTGCCGTTCTTTATTTTTAAAGCGGTTTATTTTTTGGGAAATACAAATGCCAGGAATGAAGAAAAGAAATAAAAATACACTGACCTTGTTTAGCATACGTGCGGCTAATGTACAAAAATCAGTGTATCGTATAATAAGCAGAGAAAATTATTTTCTTTTTTTGACTGTTTTCTTTTTTGGGGAAGATATCGCTTTTGTAAAATCTTTTAGGTACTTTTTTAATAGCTGATTTTCTTTCATTAATTTGTCAATCTTTTCTTTTGATTCATCTTTTTCAAGATGCCCTAGCTGAGAACTTTTAGCAAATGCTTGGAAAAAATTATATTCCAATACCTTAGAAATGTCCCAAAGTAAATCGGTGTCTATGCTTTTACGGGTGAAAATATGGTGAACGGTAGTATTTGCTTTATTGATCCTCCGACCAAATTCACGTTTAGTCATTCCCTTCTCCGTAAGTTTCTTTAAAATTGCTTGTCCTAAGTGGATATCCATTTTGCAAATTTGGGAACAACAACAGGGTTTTTAATCATAACCAATGCCTATATTATAGTCAGTTTGAACTATAAATTAGTCCAACTATTTGGTTTCTATTTTAAACTGTTCTATAATTGCAATAGAATTAATTATTGCGTTTCGCTGGAAACCACTCAAAAACCGCCAAAAAACAATGATCACAGCTACGCAGGGAACGCCTCCAAAGGGCGCGGACTTGCTTTATGCTGTGAAAGGGGACTTGGCGGTTTCCTGAGTGGTTGTAGGCTTGATCTGCGCCTGATTTTTTTGCAACTACTCAAATAGAATTCAATGGACGAAAGAAAAGCCAATACAGAGTTTAGTGAGGCAGATTTTTTTGAACTGGTAAAGGATGATCCTGAAGCCATAGCAGAGTACAAAAAAGAGGTAGTAGAACTATACAGCCAGAGAATATACTCAGAAGTTCTTTTGATAAAGTTGGTTACAGGTAAGACCAAAGCAGAGGTATACAGAGATTATAGTCTGCCTGAATTGATGCATTTGAATTGGGCTTTGGATTTCTTAAAAGATAATCCCTGCGGAAACTTCTATATCAATAAGCTGTTAAACAGAAGGAGAAGTAAGTAATAAATAAATGTCACAAAGGGGCAAAAGTGTCCAAGGAATTTTAAAACATCTTGGGTAGCTTGCATCCGTAGAAATACCGATGCAAAACAGGTGTTTTTACCTATTGACATTTATTTTAAATAGATGAATTTCAATTTTGAAATAATTAAATAAGTAGATGGAGTCTTATTTAATTTTATATATTTGATATACTACTCCAATTAATTTTTTTATTCTAACCTAAAAATTAACAAATGAAAAAAATTCTACTTTTTTTCATGGGAGTACTCGCGTGTACTTCCATGTATTCGCAAAGCCAGTTAAAAGTATTCCAAGATTGGCAAAGTAACGCAGGATCTCAAAACTTCTTATTTAAGAACCGAACCAAGACAGATGCTTCAAACAACATTTACGTTGTCGGAGCAACAATGAATGGCTCAGGGAATTACGACATCCTCGTTGCAAAGTATAATCCACAGGGAACACAGCAGTGGATCAGCCAGTACAACGGAGCTGGAAGCTTCAACGATATTGGGACAGGGGTTACGATTGATGCAAGTGGGAACGTTTACATAACGGGGACAACTTGCTCATCTGCCTCTCCTACAAGTGCCGATCTGATCGTAATAAAATACAACAGTAGCGGTGTTCAGCAATGGGTACAAACCTATAATGGAACGGGAAGCACTTACGATGCGGGCGCGGACATTTTTCAAATGACCGGAACAAACGTAGGTATTTACATCACAGGAAGTAGTTACAATGCTTCTGGAAATACGGATTTCATTACCCTTAAATATTCTACTGCCGGAGTTCAGCAATGGGTAAGCCGTTACAATCACACGAGCAATCTGAATGATGCCGCTGTGAGAATTGGTGTAAACGCAACAGGAGTAACAATTATCGGTGCTGTGGAAACAGCGACTACAACTTATAGTTGTGCTACTATTACTTACAATGCCTTAACAGGAGCACAAACCGGAGTAACAATATCAACAGGCGGTACAAGTACTATTACCGAAGTGAATGATATGGTTATTGATGCTTCAAATAATATTTACATTACGGGAACAGGAGTTGTTTCAGGGCAGGGAAATAATTATTTCACGATCAAGCTAAATAATTTGCTCGTTCAGCAATGGCAATCAACATACGATGGAGCAAGTAATTTGGACGACATTTCAAAAGGTGTTCAAGTCGATGCCTCTGGAAACGTTTTTGTTACGGGATATTCTACAATTACCGGACAAGGCAGAAATATGGTAACTATAAAATACAATAGTTCAGGAACACAACAATGGGCGCAAACATATAATAACCCATTAAATACAGATGATGAGGCATATGGAATTGCGTTAGATAATTCAGGTAACGCCTATGTTACGGGTTATAACGAAAGTGTATTGAATCAAAAAGATTTTTACACAATAAAATATAACACAAGTGGAACTTCAATATGGGAAATTGCAACCGATGGAAGCAACCATTTACATGATGTGGCTACAAACATTGTAATTGACAATGCAGGAGCAGTTATTGTCGCTGGACAAAGTGAAACATCAACAGGTGTGTATGAATATCTGACTGTAAAATATGTGGAGAAAAACGTAATCACTCCAACTGATTTTAACAGCGAAAGTCCTCGAAGCAGTTTTTTATATTATGAAAACAAGGGGCAATTAGTAGACCAAAGCAATACTGCCGTTCCATCGGTTAGATATTATACAAATAGTCCTTACCCTGCTTTCTTTTTCAAAGAAAATAGCATGAGTATGATCTTTGCACATGTTGATACTGTGGTGTCCACAAATGATAGTTTGCACCGTGTAGATTTGACTTTTAATCAAGTCAATGCAACCGCGAAAACATATCCTATGGAAGAGCAAGATAACTACCTAAGCTATTTCCTTGCTCATTGTCCAAAAGGCGGAATAACTGAGGTTCGTGGAAATCAACGATTGGTAACAACAAACTTATATCCAAGCATTGATCTTGTTTATTACAGCAATCAAAACGGAATGAAATATTATTTCGTTGTTAAGCCTGGAGCGAATCCGGCAAGTATTGATCAGGTATTTACGGGCGCAACTTCGACCGCTGTAAATGCTATTACAAAGGTGTTAAGTATCAATACAAGCATCGGTAGTTTAGTTTTCGACCGTCCAACTGTTTATCAGTTGACTACATCAAATACGATAGTGCCAATAACAACTTGGTATGCAGATTATGTAAGCAGCGGAACAAACTCTTATAAATTCAACATTGGAACGTATGATAACACCAAAGCGTTGATTATCGAAGTGGATCAGGGGAATACCGCGTTTTCGTCTCCTGTTTCAGTTAACGCAAACATGGAATGGAGTACGTTTGTGGGAGGATCAATGAATGACGATGTAAGAGACATTGTTGCAGGCTCAGGTAATAATGTTTTCTTAACCGGAGCAGCTAACAGTAACCCTTTTCTGGCTTCTGTTGGCCCTACAATCGGATCGTATACTGGTTTGAAAGATGCGTATGTGGCAAAATTCAATAACGTTGCGGTAAGTAAATGGGTTGCCTACATAGGGGGAACAGGTAATGAGACGGCAATGGCAATAGCTATTGATAAAGTTGAAAATATTTTTGTAGTTGGCAAGGCTACGAGTTCGGGCTTTTTTCATCTTAAACCCGGAATGAATGATACGACACTTTCGGGCACTCAGGATGGATTCTATATAAATTTGAAAACTGATGCACTTGGAATGTTATGTAATTCGTTCATAGGCGGAGCCAGCAATACAGATATTGCTACAAGTGTTGCTCTAAAAGAAGTAGGGGCAGTAAGGGATGTTTATATTACAGGATATACCAGTAGTGCGTCCGGCTTTCCTCTTTTAACAACCGGAGCTTTCTACCAATCGACCATTGCAGGATCAGATGATTCATTTATTATGAAGTTAAATGTTTCTAATAATAATCAGTGGTGTAGCCTTTTTGGTGGCACCGGTACTGATATTGCTATGGACATTGATATGAGGTCGGGTAGTAATAATCCTGTTATCGTGGGACATACTACAACCAGCTCTTATTCGGCAACTACTTGTGCTACTCCTACTGGAGGCGGATTTCCTTTTTGTAACAATTCGGGCGCCTATTATAGCCAAACATTTGGTGGTGGCGGTAGTGATGACTTCATTATTGAATTTAACAATTCTACGCAAGCTTTAGTTTGGTCTACTTTCTTTGGTGGTACAAGCGGAGAATATGCTTTTAATTTTCACACTAATGATACATACAGATCACCCAACATTGCCATTACGCCAAACGGGGATGTATATGTTACTGGTGGCGTTGCTTTGGCAGGTACACCGACATTCCCTTTATTAAACAGCACAAATGGCGGTACATACAATCAAGCTTGGAATGCCAGCCTATCTCCTTATAACGCTTACATAGGGCGTTTTAATTCAAGCAGGCAACAAACCTGGACAACGTTCTTCGGGGGAGATGGCGCAAACCTTCCTCTTGGAATATGTTCAGACCCCAACAGTAATGTATTTATGACGGGATTTACAGATCTATCTGCGGTTCAAAGCTCAGGTTCCTATTGTAATGTTGCTACTTCCGGTAACTTTCCGATTTGTAACTTTTCAGGGTTGAACTATTTGGAAACAAATGTTCCAACAGCCGGAAGAGTGTATATCAGCGCATTTAGTTCAGCTGATAACATTTTATGGTCAACAGCGTTCGGAGACAATATCAACTCGCATGGTCATGGTATTTCCGCTACCGCTTCAAAACTTTTTGTTGGAGGCATAGATCAGGTAAATAACACCTTGTGGGATTATGATAATACCAGCACTCTGGATTATTTCAAAACCACCAATCCGGCTAATCTCGACGGTGCTATTGCTCGCTTTGATATTACTTCTATTTTGATGGGAATAAATGACTATGACCAAGAACAATCTGGGATGGATGTCTTTCCTAATCCTTCTACCAACTCTATTTCTATTTCATTTAAGAAAGAACTTAAATCTGATTTTGAGGTGAGTATTGTGGATATTCAAGGCAGAGTTGTGATTCATGGAAAGTATGATAAGAACGAAAAAATCATTAAATTTGATATAGCAGATTTTTCAAATGGAATGTACTTCGTTCATGTAACTTCGGCTGAAACGAATATTTCAACCAAGTTCATTAAGTCCAAATAAATGATTAAGAATTTAAAGCATATTATTATTTTTTTTGTATTGAGCCTTTGGGACATTCCAGTTGGAATGTCCCAAAATTGGCTTCCAATGGCTAAAGGGATTGATTGTGGCTTTAGTAATGGTGAAGTAAAAAGTATCGTAGTTGATCCGGTCGCTGATAAATTATACATAAGTGGTAATTTTTATTATAATGGGGACTGCACTCCTATGCGAGGTGTGGCAAGATGGACGGGGGTAAAATGGCTTCCGGTCGGTAGCGGAGTACAAGGACTTGAATACAAATATGGGATGACAATGTTCCGTGATACGTTATTCTTAAGTGGTAATTTTTATTATTCAAATTTAAAGAGTTATTTGGCGAAATGGAACGGGACATATTGGGACACAATTCCAAATGCTCATGACATAACGGTTCTTTCTTCTGCCGAAAAGGATGGGATTCTATACACCGCAGGTTCTTTTGATTTTTTTGGCGGAGATTCAACCTATATGATCCATAAATACGATGGAAGCCAGTTTGTAGGGGATGTGCCCTTTTGCTTCTCAGGTTCAGGAGGGTATGTAAATGCAATGGCTTTTTATCAGGATGAATTATATATCGCTGGATATTATAGTTTAGTCCCTTGTAAGCTGTTAAGCAGTTTAGCGAAATGGGACGGAACAGATCTTCAGTTGCTTGGACCTGAATTTGCCAATACCGGAGCAAATTGCAATATACAAGCAATGGTAGAATACAAAGGAGAATTATATATGGGCGGATATTTTAAGCAAGCGAATGGTTATGCGGGAAATTACATTATGAAATGGAACGGAACCAGTTTCTCTTCTGTTGGAACGGGAATGAATAATTGGGTAAGATGTTTGAAAGTTTACAATGATAAATTATATGTCGGAGGTGATTTTACGCAAGCAGGCGGGGTCGCATCAAATTACGTTGCTATGTGGGATGGTACAAATTGGAACTCAGTTACTACCGATACATTTGCTCTTAATATCGGAGCGTCAATAAGTGTAGAGGCTATTAATGTTTATCATGACTCCCTAATTATTGGAGGTCTTTTTACTTCTATAAACGGAGATACCGCTTGCAGAAAAATTGCAAAATACAACCATGCGCTTACTGATATTCAAAACCCGTCAAATAATGGCGAGTTTAATATTTTCCCTAACCCTGCTGCCCATCAAGTTACATTGGAGTTTGATCTAACCGAAATAACGGGGATTTCTATTGAAATAAAAAACGTTTTAGGTCAAAAAATGAAGGCAATAGGCAATGATTCATATACCGTAGGGACTAATAGACTTCAAGTTGATTTGGTTGATTTGCCCAATGGAATATACTTTATCCAATTAAATAAAAATGGTCAAAAAATGACTAAAAAGATAATAAAACAGTAAAATAGTTAAATGAAAATTCAAAATATTATTGCAGGTATACTCTTGCTTGTTTTTGCTTCATGTGGCGAAACGACTACAATAGGGAAATACAAGAAAGAGGCTTTGTCGTCTAATTTTTCTTATGTTATTCTTAAAGACTTAAGCAACAATTTGCTTGAAAAAAACGAGCTTTTCGTAGAAATTAACGAGAAAATCACAGTCGGGCAAATTGCAACCCTTGCGGAAAAATTATTTGAAACAAAAGAAAAGCAACGAAGATTTTATATTTTCTATATTCTATCCGGTTCGGGTGACAACGCCTCTGCTTGGGCAATTAGCCACTTTGACCCTGAGTTAGAAATTGAAATTTTGGGCTCGACAGCTAAGCAGGACACGACATCCAACAAACTTGCGGATGCAGTTGAAGGAGAAATAATAGGGAAATGGCACGAAGAAAAATACACTTCATCCAATTATGTTATATATAAAAAAGACAACAAAACATTCATCAGAACAATCTTCAAAGACGGAACAGAAATGGACGATGAATTAAAAGAAAAGAAATTAGACAAGAGAACTCGTTATGACCTTAAGGAACGTAGTTCCAGCGGAGAATATTTCATTTTAAATACTGACGGTGGACTTGAATTTTACAACAGTGAAAACAAAAACTTTACAACAGCGACAAAAATTCCGTAAACCCTGTCCGCGTCTATTTAATACGTTAGACATGTATATTATTGAACAATTTTGTTTTTGAGTGGATATAGCTGTTCCCTAACTTTGCTTTCAATCTAAAATATTATGAAAACAGCTAAGATTCTATTTTTATCCTTTTTTATCCTCGTATTTTCTTTTGAATCTGAAAGCCAAACTGCTTCTTGGACTCCGCTTACAAGTGGCACAACACAACATTTATCAAGTGTATCTGCTATAAACAAAGACACAGTATATGTTTGTGGAGATTCAGGAACAATCTTAAAAACAATTAATGGAGGTATAACCTGGACACCACAAAGCAGTGGAGTAACGGATAACCTTATCAGTATGTCCTTTTATGACAGCAACAATGGTCTTATTGTTTATGAATTAGGAGGTTTCCTTGTAACAACAGATGGAGGAACAACTTGGGTACAATCCGGTTACCCACCATTCTTAAGATATATTTATTTTTATAATGATTCATTAGGCTATGCCGTGGGGACAAGTGGGACAATGTATGAAATAAATTTCGGTGGTGGTGCTTGGGCTCCTTATGCTCCCGATACTTCATATCAATATAATTGCGTATTCCTTTTCAGCCCGCAAATTTATTACGTCTGTGGGAATGGAGGTCTGATAAGGCAAACTATTGATGGGGGCATTACATGGGTAACGCAAACAAGTGGAGTTTCAAGTTCTTTAAACGCAATCCGTTTTCAAAGCACAACAGATGGAATCGCAGTTGGTGATACTGGAGTAATCTTAAAAACAACAAATTCGGGAGGGATATGGACTCCTGTAACGGCTGGAACAACAGATTTTCTAACAGGCCTGGATTTTATAGACGCTTCTCAAGGATTTATTGTTGGAGGCAATGTGTCTTCAAACACAGGTTCTATACTTGAAACATCCAATGGCGGAAGTACTTGGACAACATCTTTTCCGGGAAGTTCACGTTTAACGAGGGTTGATATGGTAAATCCCAATACTGGTTATGCCGTTGGATTAGACGGAACTATTTTAAAATATACTTCTAATGTAGGAATTTTGGAAAATGGAAACGGCTCCGTTTTGTTAAATATTTTCCCTAATCCTGCCCAAAATCAAATTACTGTTGAGTTTTCTTCATTCTCAACTGCTTTATTAAAAATAACAAATGTATTAGGTCAAATTGTTTACTCTGAAACAATGGAAAATGCTTTAGGAAAGCAAAATAAGAATATTGATATATCTGCATTTTCCAATGGTATTTACTTTGTGAGAATCAAAAACGATAAAGAAAGTATTAGCAAAAAATTCATTAAAGAATAGGCTTAAAGAGAAAACTGTTTAACCCTTAAATAGTTTAGTTAGTCACTCCTGTTTCTTCTTTTGATTCAGGGGTGATTTTTTTTAAGGGAAGTGATGTAGATTGCTTATTTTTAAAGAATATATGGCGAGAAATTACGACTTACAAGATCCTTATGACATTGCCACCCTTCGAGCAGATTTCGAATCCATCTCTGTTGCGGAATGGCAATCCTATATCGATTTTTCAAGTCATGCGGACTTCTGGAAGGCTTTCTCAAAGCCGGATAAACAATGTTTATATGATATGGAGAAGAATGCAGGCAATGTCTATCGCTTGTCGGACAAAAGAATTCTATGGGGATTACGCCTGGTTGATAAGATTGAGGGGATGAAAGAACAAGCGGAAAAAAGCAGCGATGCGGCTAAAGCTGTGAATGATCCAAATATCAAACAACATCTTCGCCACGTCACTTTTAGGGTCGCCTGGCATGATAATAAATGGAATGGCACTGTCTGTAATAATCCTCTAAAGAATAGGTATTGTAGTGGATTCCATTCAATGTTATCCGAACGTTTGCGAAAGCGTAAGGCTGAGCATATTGAACAGGAAGAAGCACATAAAGGCCAGGCCATAACTGAAAGTTACGTCCCTCCCTGCTTTTGGAGTATAAATATCTTTGGCAAGAATGATATTAAAATAAAGCATGATAACCCTGCAGAAAAGAAATTAGATCTGATCGAAGAAATTCTACCGGCACAGTCAATGTTTAGTTGGCCCTTTTCGGTGGCATTTACAAGAGATCAGAATCAGTATAAGATCGAAGGCGCATACCCAAAGAATTTGGAAGAAGTCCGTATTCCACGATTTCACGCAAAGATTCATAGTAATCAGTCTGTGGCATTCATGTATGCTAAATTCAGCAATCCTCTTACCGAAGAAGAACAACAATATTTGGTAGTAGGCTGCGGACTGGTCACTGAAAAAGGAGATCCGCAATACTTTGCGCCCCTATCAGTTATTGAAGCGAAAAGAAAGAGTAAATCCAAACTTAAGAATTTCCCTTCGATGAATTGGGCGTTGCGATATTCATTTGAAGATGAAAACCAACTGGTGCGGATGCCATACCATGAATACTTAGATTACGTAAATCAGCCTGGAATGGAAGCTGAAGCTAAGGAGAAATTTCTTGATAAGATAAAGGTTGCTATAACTGAGCCAGAGCTTGAACACTGCTTTAAGTATGTTGCAATGGATGTTGACGATGATGAGGCAATTTTTATATTGTCAAAGATGCGCCAACGATTAATGGACTGCGAACAGGATGGCATAGTTCCCTTAGCAGAAATGCAACAGAAGATCCGGGCGGTCGATGAACTACTTGAACATTGTTGGATAAAGAGGAGTTACTTCCCGGGCTTTGGATCGATCAGTCGTCAGTTATTGAATTGGGATAAGCAGGAGTTTATCCTTGATGAACTTATCCCAGAATTGCAAGAAAACGAGGGTGTTGAATATGCAGATAAATTTATTGAGCTATTGCAAAATCCTTCCGCAGATCCTGCTTACAAAAAATACTTAGCTCCATTGCGCGAGGTAAAGTCTAGATATGAAGAAAATTACGGATTGAGTGATGAGCAGTTTTTACATCTATGCTTACTTAATCTAAAGCCTTTTCAGTTTACGCGAATACTTGCGGGCAAATTGAACCTTTCGGGTGATTGGAAAAAGACTATTGATGATGAAACTCCGTCACATACAATCGAAGACGTTTGTAAAAACCCATATGTTCTGTTTGAAGATTATAAAAGTTATGATTCGTTGCTAAATGAAGTAACCGGAGAGGAAATGGATTGCCCGATTGAATTGTTCAAAATAGATATTGCATATTTCCCGGACACAAGGTTCGGGATAAATCGATTGGATCTTCAATACCAAATGAAGAATAATGATAAGCGTAGGATAAGAGCATTGCTTACACGTCATTTGCGAACATTAGAAAATTCAGGGCATTGCTTTGCAGACGCGGCAGAAGTAGAACTGGCAATTAAAAATTATCCTTTATTCTACAATACTGGTACTGATTACAATCTACCCGCTAACTTTTTTGACAACCTAAAGAGTGATTACATTGTTCACTTCGAGGAAGACGAGAAACTTAAGGTTGTATCAGAAAATGATACTAACTATTTTTACTTATATGAAATCTATCATGCCGAGGAAGAAATTGAAGAGGTAGTTGAATTATTATTGCAAGAAGGAAATAATGCAGATGCTTATCCAGACATTGATAAATATCTAAATGAAAGCTGCTTGGAGTTAAAAGGAAAACTCAAAGGGCACTTCGATGAAGAATTGTTTCGGAATGAAAGAACCAAGCTCTATGACAATATTTACAAAAAGAAATTTTTTGTTTTGGCTGGTAACCCTGGTAGTGGAAAATCTTATGAATTGCTAAATGTCATATCTGATTTGCAAAGAAAAGGTCAAAAATGCTTATTACTGGCACCAACGGGCAAGGCCGCATTAAGACTTAAATCCGATCCTAAATTTAAAGGCATTGAAGCATTTACAATTGATAAATTTATAGCGGACATTAGGTCCGGCAAAACGTCAAGAGCTTCGATACAAGAATACAAAAACCTCATCATTGATGAAATGTCAATGGTCGATTTAATAAAATTGAGAAATCTGTTTCGTCTTTTCAATTTTAGAATCCCTTCTTTTAAGAGGTTGATTTTAGTTGGCGATCCGCATCAGCTCCCAGCAATAGGATACGGTAAAGTATTAAAGGACATAATCTACTACCTGAATACGCATCCTGAATTTGCTGACGCATGTGTTCAACTTCAAACGAATTGCCGTCAGGAGTTGGCAGATAGCCAAATTCTTGAGTTCAGCGAAGGGTATATCACCGATGGTGAGCTCAGCAAAGAACTAAAGGACAAAGTCATTTCGGGTGCAACGGATATTTCGAGAGGTTTCCGAATACATTTTTGGCAAACCGAAGAGGAGCTTACTAATAAGATTGACGAAGAATTTAATTATTTATGTGCGGCATTGAAAATTGAGGGAGATAAATTAAGCAAACTCAACCAACTTTTTAAGTTAAAAAAAGACGGAAAGGTTCCGGCAAATGCAGAATTTGATCTTGAGTATTTTCAAATACTGTCTCCATATAAATCAGATTATTTCGGAACGACTGAAATCAATGAGTATGTGCAATCCCAATACAAAGAGAAGCTTGAATTGGAATTGATGGATGGCTGGTTTAAACAATCTGATAAAATTATTCGAACAAAAAATTATTATGTAAAGAACCGATTAATTTTATCCAATGGTTCAATAGGCGTAATTCATAATGAGAAAGAAGCGCTCCTTCATTTTCCAGAGCTGGATGAACCAATGTCTTTGTATGGTGATGAAGGAATTCGTTCCAATGATCGAGAATATTTTGACTTAGCCTACGCGATAACTGTTCACAAGTCGCAAGGTAGCGGATTCAATCATGCCTTCTTTGTTTTACCCAATAAGACCGGGTTGTTATCCAAAGAACTTATATACACAGCGCTCACACGCAGCAGAGAATCAATTACTCTTTTTGTTCAAGGTACAGCGGGTGATGTTTTTGACAAATCTGTACTGGAAAAAGCAAGATTGAAATCATATACAGAATCCAGAAAAACGTCTTTGTTACTTGACAAGCCATTTCGATACTATGCTCTTGAAGTCGATGGAAAATTTATTGAATCACGTGTTGAACTTTTAATTTATCAAGCTTTAAAAGCAATGCAAGATCGTCTTGGTGAAGAGAACTTTACTTTTATTTATGAGGTGAAACCTATCATTGAAGGTGTTGAACTACCAATGAAAACAGACTTCACCGTCATTACAAAGCAAGGCATTTGGTATTGGGAACATTTGGGTAGAATTGGAATTAAAAAGTATGAACGAACCTGGCACGAAGTAAAAAAACCTTCTTATCAAAAGTTCAATGCGTTTGAAAACTTGATAACCACTCATGAGCGTAATGGAATTAATCCAGATAAAATCGCAGCGATAATAAAACTCATCGTTGACAACACAGTTGCCACAGAAGACAGTACAAACAGATATTCCAAACACCATTATTCATTACGATAGCTATGTCAAAAGAAAGATCATTCATAATGCTACTTGAAGACGATAGTTTATTGAAACGTATTCTACAAACTGAAATTTTATGGCGAAGAAGGATCTTGACCTGGATTTGGTGAAAGCCATATACGAAAAACTTACACTGGAAGCGGAAGAAGAAGGAGGATCCAATTACGACAAAAGCAGGGCTATGGTTCCCTATATTGTGGATTGGGGTGATTATTTCAATGAAACTGAACGAAAAATTTGGGATGACCTAAGAACGCATGGCGTTTGGTTATACCCGAAGTATCCGATTGACAAGTATTTTATTCAATTCGGAAACCCTTTTTACAAAGTGGGGGTTCATATCACTTACAATAATTCAGTCTATGATCAGTCTGAAAAATTATTAAAATTAAGGGAGCAGGGCTGGGTTATTTATGAATTTCCGAGTAAGTATGTATTTGAAAGTGCAGAAGGCTTATATATGCGACTATACGGAGATGAGAGATCGGACAATTGGTTTGATGATCTTTCAGAAGAAGAAACAGAAGAAATGAACAGAAAGTGGGATAAGTTTGTCTATGACAACCGGTTTAAAAATTCAGAGTGCTTTGCACTTTTTTTGAAAGGCAAATACTTTCAGCCATAGAAAAACTCGCTATTCTTTCAGAAACTCTTCCAGTGTGCTGATTTCCCGCTTCACTCTCGTCAAGTCTATTATACCCGATCCAATTTCGACAGCTTGTCTATAGAATGGCAAAAGAGTTTTTGCAAGGCCCTGCTGTTTGAAAGGATTTTGTTCTGCTATCATTTTGTGTTTTCGTGCATCACCAAATTTAATCAGTAAACTAACCGTTCGGGAGACCTCTCCAGGAATTTTCCGTTCTACTACTTTGCTAACTAAGTTGTGGAACTCATAGTCGCTTCTCGCAATGTCAGTTTTGCTTCCATATCTGGCTAGAGAATCTTGAATTTCAATCGTTTCTATGTTCGCAAAATACATGTGAATATTATGTCCTGCCCAATGTTCATAACGGTCATCGTACCATATACCTGCATCATGCCAGACCCCATAAAATTGGACGGCATTTCTTATCTTGTATCCTTTGAGTCCGTTTGCGGAACCGAGAATAATAGCCCGCGCCGGATTAGGAAATCTGGCGTCAATTTCTTTATCTGCTCGGTACGAAACGAAACTATCGAGATACAGTTTTTTGAACGTGTCAAAAAACAGAATGACATTTTCAACTATAGGATAGAAGAATTCCGCGATGTTAAATTGATAATATCCGACACCGTTGATCTTTATCGTTTCGGAATCGTGAAGTATATATTGATCGCCACTCAATGAGTATGCGGAATGGAAAAATGAGTTTCTTATCTCCTTGAAATGATTATCGATGAAAAATGATGTTACATTTGTTTTTCCTGCGTCTTCAAGCAATTCAATAAGAAAGTCCTGTTTTTCTCCAATACCCAATAACCTTTCATATTTCCGCGTCTTCCAAAAAAGGTAAGAGGAACCTCTGAAACCTAATTTAATCCTGCATAAGCTACCAATAATATTGTAGAAGTCGCTGTTCTCAAAAAAGGTTGAGTAGAGTAATGCGGCAGCTCTCGTTTTTTCCTTTCCGTCTAGTGAACGGTATTGCCTTTTATACGATTCTATTGCATCAAACCATTCATGAAGATTGCTGGAGAGTTCTTTTGAACCGATTCCTTTATAATTAATTAGCATAAGCACAAAGTCAAACTCACTTTGTGTTTTGGCCTCATCAAAAAGGCTTGTAAGTTCTGAAACGGCTCTTTCCACTCTTCTTTTTATTTGCTTGTTAGTCCACCAGCAATAAAGCTTCTTCCAAAGGTATGCCATGCGGTTAAATACGTTTGTATATCACTAAGATACAACATTACAGGCTATTTTCGTACTGGCGCAAAAGTATTATATTTGAACTCTAATCGTTAAGACAATGGAAGATAAGTTCTTTTGCAAAATTTCAGGCGAATATCCTCTGCCAGCGGATTATCATGATGATAAGGTTGGAAAAAACCATATTTACACTGTACGGATCAATGAGCATCTGGTCGAGATACGTTTTTGCAAAACGTGTTATGAAAAGAAAGATATTGAGGAAAATAAAGAGTTAATTCTATCACTTTTGATAAACAACAAGGTCTATAGAACTGGAGAAGAGATTTTACATTGGAATTGCAAAAGTGCAAAAAATGGCGATCCGGACAAAATAGATTTACCCACGATATTAGAGAGCACTAATTATCCTCGTACTCCCGAGGATAAAATTAATTATCTTTTTAATAAGCTGTATTTATTTCAAAAGTATGATGGGGAATTGATCCTTACAATGAATAATTTCTTCACCAGATATCGAGCGCTTTCTTGGTATTTCAAGAATTTAGATGAAATGAGATATTATGCAAGAGCTTTGGCCGCTAAGGACGACATTGAAATCCAATACAATCCTGAAGCTGAAACTATTTCGCGTTATCGGATCACTTATCAAGGACTGATCAATTATATCAATTTATTTGAAAAGGGATTGTCAAAAAATTGCTTTGTCGCAATGGCATTTGACGACACTAAACCGGAGTTAAAAACGATACGACAAAAAATAATAGAAGCAATTGTGGAAACCGGATTTAATCCAGTCATTGTTGATCAACAGCATATCAACAGCGATAAAACGGTAGTTGACGAGATTATTACACTCATTAAAAGTTGCAAATTTTGTATTGCCGACTTTACCTATCATCGCGGGGGTGTTTATTTTGAAAGTGGGTTTGCTGCTGGGCAAGGAAAGCCCGTAATTTATACTTGTCACTCGGATCATTTTGACAATTCTCACTTTGACACAAAAGGTCTACAACATTTGATTTACAAGGATTCAGAGCAATTAAAGACGGCACTAAAGAACAAAATATCGGCTTGGATTATTTAAAATCGAAAACATTCCTAAAAATGAGTTGAAGATGGGAAAATAATTTTTGATATAGCAAAAACGCTTTGTACCTTTGATAGAATAGCTTTGTGAAATATTATTGTCATTTTTTTGCGTAAAAAGTGTAGGAATGATAGCATAAAGGACCAAAATATTAAAATTTAATGGACTTAAAAATTCTTATAAATCAGTTGGGCTTGTCATATAGTCCCGTTTGTAATTATGACTTTACTTTGTTGAAAAAGGATCCCGAAGTAAAAGACATATTTGAGAATAGCAATTTATATGTCGTGGCACAAAGGCCTCAAATCCGTTTCGATAATATAGTCAATAATACAGAAAGTAATTCATTAGAATTTGAAATAAGACAGACAAATAACCCACATTTTCTGAAATGTTCCCTTCCAATATTTCAAAAGAATATAGCAACAAGGAAGGATTATCCTGTTTTTCTCTATTTGGGATCAAATGACGAAAATAACATTCTGAAGGAAGGATTGCCGATAAACAACGTTCATGGAATAAAAATCTATGAGGATGAAGAAATGAATAAGTTCTTGATTTGGCTGACTCCGGAAAAATTTCTTCAAAACCATTGGGAAAAAGCGATTGAAGCAACGATTGAGGGAGATGTTCGCAATTTCACCAAATATCAAGTGCATTACGTCGGACAGTCTACTAAACAAGATATTTGGAAGCGACTCACTGGGCATGAAAAACTGCAAGATATACTATCACTTGAATATCCGTTTGCTTTTGGCTCCTTGCCAACCCATGAAATTGCAATACTACTTTTCGAATTTCGTGGAAACATGCAAATGAATACCATAGGAGACGATATATCTGATGAAGACATGCTCGATTTTGTGACGGGAAAATTGCCCGACACCAGGACTATGTATTTAGACGCAGAAAAGGCGCTTATTAATTCAATGCAACCAAAATACAACGATGAATTATTTAACAAATATCCGAAAAGTAAAGACGGGCTATCAAGCCATAACTTTACGTCAATTTCGTACACACTTACTGATCCAATTACTTTAGTCTATAAAGCAGGCGAAATCGAAGGTGGCTTGAACCATCTTGGTGGTGACACCATCTTGATAAAGAACAATAAAACTGTTGAGCTGGTAAAAGCAGCCCGGAAATAAGTAAACCCCTTATTTATGAAAGTAGCTATCAATATAAAATTACGCAATCCTGATTGGTTCTGGGAACCAGAGCGTATGAAAGATAAAAAAGGAGAAATGACTCGGAAAGAATGGGAGATGATCAACGAAGATAAAGTGTCAAAGTACAGAGATGCGGTAGATTTTGAATATAACTTCGACGTTATAAACCACACAGTGTTGAAGGAGACCGATTTTCCCGTTACACTTTATTCTGAGAATGACGAAAATCGAGAACTAGTACCTCAAGACGTTGTTTTGAAAAATATGAGGGTTGTTGAGTTTACGGGCGCGAACACCAAAAGTGTAGTAGCGGTATCAAACGATATTATTCACGAATTTTTTGAAGCGCGAAAGAAGAAGGGACGTGATTATTGGTACTTTTATATTAAAGAGGATGTTGCTTGTGTAGCTTTTACGAAAAACCTATGGATTTCGAAAAAGCAGTTTAGTGAATTAGGATTTGTCCCGGTGGCTAAGAATGGGGATCCGAATTTGGTTGAACGAGGAACGTTGATGCATATTCCCGCAAAAGGTGGCTTTTGGGAGGGGTTGTAAATTTGATTTCAAATAAATTATGCAATTACTCTCACAAATAGTTCACAAATGATTTTAGGTGAAAAATTTAATTGCCTGTAAATGCGGGTGTTGAGAGGTTACCTAAAAGATAAATTTGCAGTTTCCTAAACTTTTGATGTGAGTTCGATTCTCGCCGGAGCCACCTTCGCCCTTCGAAGCTCTGAGCACCTGAAAGGTGAGCAGAGCGAAGAAGGGCTTTTTATTTCCAACTATGATCCGTTCAGGGCTTCGGTGGCCAAAGACCACTTAAACGTTATTATAACAATTACATTTTAAATTCTCGATAGATTTGCTCGATGAATTGGAGTGTGTATTTATTAAAATGTAAAGATGGCAGTTACTACACCGGCTGCACGAATAATTTGGACGACAGAATAGTACGTCATAATAAAGGAGAGATTCATTATACATCAATACGTCTGCCCTTTGAATTAGTAACGCATATTGTTTTTACAGACAAGTACAAAGCCTATAATTTTGAGAAATATCTAAAATCTGGTTCTGGTAAAGCGTTCGCTTTTAAACGCCTGGTATAAAATTTCCTTCGCTATAAATGCCCACAGGCACTTTTTAACGCTCGGCACTCCCCGCAATGCCTCCACCTGACCGGTCGGGGCATTTCACTTTAGAAGTTTGAGGTGAACGACGAAGGAGTTCTACTTCATATTTTCCATCACCTGAGTATGAATTTCTGCTTGTGTTCTTCATTCTCGTTCTGTTTCTTCCCCCTGCAACTTTAGGTATTCGATAACCGTGGCTAAGCTCACTCCGCTGGTATATTTTTTTACACGGCAATCGAAAAATAATGCCAATGAGAAAAAGTACCGGTTTCATTATTTTATTGTGCGCCATTGTATTCGGCAGCTGCTACAAACTGAGAGGATATTATGGAAAAAAGAGTTATGATGCTGTTGCGCGTCCTGTCCGAACTCCCGATATCCAGCTACCTCCCGGCTATGCCGTCGAAATGGTTTGTACCAATCTCAACTTTCCTACCGATTTAACTTTTGATGATCAGGGGAATTTGTATACAATAGAAGCCGGTTACTCATACGGCGAGGTCTTTACTACTCCAAAGCTTTTGAAAATAGAGCCCAACGGGAGCCGCAAAGAGATCGCCAGCGGTGAAAAGAATGGTCCCTGGACCGCTGTCGACTTCTATGAAGGAAATTTTTATGTTTCGGAAGGCGGTACAATGGAGGGCGGAAATATTCTGAAAATTTCACCGGATGGAAAGATCACAAAGATCCTCACCGGCTTACCCAGCTTGGGCGATCATCACACTGACGGTGTGATCGTAAACAACGGATACATTTATTTCGGGCAAGGCACTGCCACCAACTCTGCCATTGTTGGAAAAGATAACATGGATTTCGGATGGCTGTCACGCAACAAAGACTTTCATGACATCCCTTGTGCAGATGTGGTGCTGGCAGGAGAAAATTACGAAACCGAGAATGTCCTCTCCGAAACGAAAGAAAAAGTCAGAACCGGAGCTTATGTTCCCTACGGAACAAGCACCACAAAAGGACAGGTGATCAAAGGAAGTGTGCCCTGCAGCGGTGCAGTCATGCGAATACCCGTCGGCGGCGGACCGTTGGAATTGGTCGCCTGGGGCTTCCGGAATCCGTTCGGAATAGCTTTCTCTCCCGACGGAAAGCTCTTTGTGACGGATAATGGTTACGATACGCGGGGCAGCCGGCCCGTTTTCGGTGCGGGGGATCTCTTGTGGAACGTTAAAAGCAACACGTGGTATGGCTGGCCGGATTTTTCGGGGGCAGATTCGCTCGCAGGAGAAAATTTCCAGGCGAGGAATATTCGTCCTGCGTCCGTCCTGCTAAAACATCCCAACGAGCCGCCGAAGCCGGTTGCTGTATTCGGGGTCCATTCTTCCGCAAACGGCTTCGACTTTTCCAGGAATCCGGCTTTCGGTTATGTCGGTGACGCTTTTGTAGCTCAGTTCGGAGATATGGCACCGAATGTCGGAACCATTTATGCTCCGGTAGGATTTAAAGTAGTAAGAGTAAATGTGAACACCGGTGATATAGTTGATTTTGCCGTCAACAAAGGCAAAGTAAATGGTCCGGCATCTTCACTGAAAAGCGGTGGTCTGGAACGGCCGGTCGCTGCAGAATTCAATCGTGATGGCAGCGCACTTTATGTCGTCGATTTCGGAGTAATGGAAATCACGAAAGAAGGACCTGCACCGAAGCAAAATACAGGTATTATCTGGAAGATCGTAAAACAATGAAAGCGAAGCTGAAATTAACCTGCTCCATATTTTTCATCATTGCATTCACATTGTATTCCTGTTCTGCCCGGAGGATCGAAAAAGATATGACCACGAGCAATTCTGACAATACGCAACTGGAAAAAGGAAGGATCATATTCAAAACAAATTGTCAGAAGTGCCATCCGAACGGCGAGTCGGGCGTCGGACCTGAGATCAATACCATCCGGATCCCCGGGATCCTGATCAGAGCGCGGGTACGGAGCAGAGCTTTTCTTTTGTGGACCGGCCGGATGCCTCAATTCTCACACAAGGAGATTTCCCGGAAGGACATGGATGCCCTTGTGGTATTCGTCAAAGAACTGCGGCATAAAAAATAGCCGGATCTCCCGGGCATTGTCATTCTGCAAATAATTAGTATTTTTAGGTGCTTTTTAAAAGGCTTAACAATACATGCAATTTACAGCAAAACAGATAGCTGGCCTGCTTGGCGGAACAGTAGAAGGCAATGAGAACGCGAGCGTTTCCAGCTTGTCGAAAATTGAGGAAGGAAAACCGGGAAGCCTGTCATTCCTTTCGAATCCGCTCTATACTCAATACATTTATGATACCGATGCTTCTGTTTGTATCGTAAACAATGATCTTGTACTTGAGAAGCCTGTGAAATCAACACTCACGCTTGTCCGGGTAGAAAATTCCTATGCCAGCTTTGCGAAGCTGCTGGAGATCTATAATGAGTACCGCATGAATAAGAAAGGCATTGAACAGCCTTCTTTTGTTGCTTCAGGCTCTAAGTACGGCAACGACTGTTATATTGCTGCCTTCGCATACATCGGCGAAAATGTAACGATCGGGAACAATGTGAAGATCTATCCTCATTGCTTTATCGGCGATAATGTAACGATCGGAGATAACTGCACTTTTTTCTCCGGTGTTAAGATCTATCATGATTGTGTGATCGGAAGCAACGTTACCGTACATGCAAGCACTGTGATCGGCAGCGACGGATTCGGCTTTGCTCCGAATGCAGAGAACAACTACAAGAAAGTTCCGCAGATCGGAAATGTGGTCATCGAAGACCACGTTGAGATCGGCTCCAATACTTCCATCGACAGAGCAACCCTGGGCTCAACGATCATCCGAAAGGGTTCCAAGCTGGATAATCTTGTTCAGATCGCGCACAATGTCGAGCTGGGTGAGAATTGCATTCTTGCCGGAGGCTCATTTGTAGCCGGCTCCACCAAGCTTGGAAAAAATGTGATGATGGGCGGACAAGCCGGTGTGATCGGACATTTGAAAATTGCCGATGGTGTGAAGATCGCCGGACAATCCGGTGTAGGCGGCAATATCGATACCGAAAATGCGATCGTACAAGGTTCACCTGCATTTGAAATCGGCGCGTTCCAGAGAAGCTATGTGCTTTTCAGAAGCTTTCAGAAGCTCAACGACCGGATCCGGACATTAGAAAAAGAACTTAAGAATCTTACTACTCCCAGGTAGCACCACGCTGCGAACTATGTCTGTTCCGAATAAATTCATTGACGTTGATAAAGTACTCAGAGAAAAAGCTCCGGGCATGAGAAAATGGCTGCCACGCTTTGTGGTCGGCTGGCTCAAAAGAAAGCTTCATGAAGACGATATCAACCGGATCATGTATGAGCTGAAAGATGTGTATGGCGTTGAATTCAATAACCGCGGCCTGGAAATGCTCGGTGCGAAGATCGAATCCACAAATGCACATTTTATTCCGAAAGAAGGCGGGATCATCCTCGCCGCAAATCACCCGCTCGGCGGATTGGATGGAATGGCTTTTGTAAAAACAATTGCTGAAGTCCGCCCCGACATCCACTTCGTGGTGAATGATGTCCTTAAAAATTTAAAAAACTACGGCGATGTATTCATCGGGATCAATAAGATCCGTACCACCTCTCCTACTTCGCTGAGAACAATCGAAAGCGTGCTGATGACAGATGAAGCGATCGGATTTTTTCCTGCCGGCTTGGTTTCACGTAAGCAAAAAGGCGTGATCATGGACCTCGACTGGAAAAAGAGCTTCGTTACACAGGCAATCGATCACAAGCGAATGATCGTTCCGGTATTTATTGAAGGGCAGAACTCGCGCTTCTTCTATAATTTTGCGCGCTTCAGGAAATTCATCGGTGTTAAAGCGAACATTGAAATGCTTTTTCTTCCGGATGAAATGTTCAGCCAAAAGAACAAAACGATCCGTGTCCATTTCAGCAAAGCCTTTGATCCCCGCCTGGTGCTTGACAATAGCAAATCGCACAAGGAATGGGGTGACAAGATCAAAGAATTTATCTATTCCCCTCAGTTCATGAAGGGTGTGACTTTCGAACAGTATATCGGTAAATAGTCCGTTTTCCGGAAGGCCCCCCAAGGGTCTTAAGACCCCAGGCGTCCTTGTTTGCGTTTCCGCCAATTATCCTATCTTAGCTAAAGGAACCAACCCCTTATCTCCATGAGAGCATTGTTCGTTAACCTCTGCATTGCGACGCTACTCGTTGTCGCTGTGATCACGTACTTCTGGCATCCGATGATCTGGAGCCTTTTCGTTATCGGGCCGTTGATCCTGGTTGGGATCATCGACATGAGTCAGCCCGGACACACGATCAAACGAAACTTTCCCGTGATCGGAAGGATGCGCTACTGGGCGGAAAATCTTCGCCCGAAGATCTATCAGTATTTTATTGAATCGGATACGGACGGAACACCCTATAATCGCTTGAACCGAAATGTGATCTACCAGCGTGCAAAAAAAGTAACGGATACTACTCCCTTCGGAACGCAGCTGAATGTATATGAAGTAGGATATGAATGGATGAATCATTCTATTATCCCGCTCGATCCGCATAAGCTCGATCACAATCCGAAAGTACTCGTCGGCGGGCCGGATTGCAAACAGCCGTACAGCGCGAGTATCCTGAATGTTTCTGCAATGAGCTACGGTGCCCTGAGCCAGAATGCAGTGATGGCCTTGAATGCAGGAGCACAATTGGGTGGCTTTGCTCACAACACCGGCGAAGGAGGACTAAGTCCTTACCACCTGAAAAATGGCGGCGACCTGATCTGGCAGATCGGAACAGGATATTTTGGCTGCCGGAACCAGGACGGAAGCTTTAATGCGGATATGTTTGCAGAAAGAGCGGTAAATCCGAACGTGAAAATGATCGAGATTAAATTATCGCAGGGAGCAAAACCCGGACATGGCGGTATTCTTCCCGCTAAAAAAGTGACGGAAGAGATCGCAAAGATCCGATTGGTGAAAATGGGAGAAGATGTTGTTTCACCACCTTACCATACTGCATTTTCAACACCTGTTGAGCTGCTGGAATTCGTGAAAAAATTACGCGACTTGTCGGGCGGAAAACCGGTAGGATTCAAATTGTGTATCGGCAGAAAAAGTCAGTTCCTCGCAATTTGCAAAGCAATGATCAAAACAGGAATTACTCCCGACTTTATCACCGTGGACGGTGGTGAAGGCGGAACCGGCGCAGCGCCCCTGGAATTCTCCAATTCAGTTGGAATGCCTTTGCGTGAAGCGCTGGCATTTGTTCATGATGCACTCAATGGCTTTGCACTGAAACGTCATATCCGCATTATTGCTTCAGGAAAAGTGGCAACAGGCTTTGATATCGTGAAACTGCTTTCGCTTGGCGCAGATATGTGCAACAGCGCAAGAGCAATGATGCTCGCATTGGGATGCATCCAGGCGCTCGAATGCAATACGAATAAATGCCCGACCGGCGTAGCAACTCAGAATAAAGACCTGATGAAGGGACTTGTTGTGGATGATAAAAAAGTCCGCATCAAAAACTTCCACAATGAAACTGTAAAAAGTGCGGTTGAGCTGATGGCTGCCGGCGGCGTTTCAAAAACTGAGGATCTGAGCCGCCATTTGATCTACAGACGGGTAAATGCGGGCGAGATCAAAACCTACGCGGAAACTTATCCATATATTTTGAGAGGCTCATTGATCGAAGCACCGTTCCCGGAAAATTACCAGTATGATATGGCGAATTGCAATGAGGAAACGTTTGTGCCGGTTATTAAGTGACAAAAGGATGAAGGGATGAGGTGATAGCCGGAATTAAAATTCATCAAGATAATGGACAAAAAAATTGGGTGATAATCAAAAAATAAAAAGCCCTGATCAATCAAAGGCTCACCTTTTTCACCCCTATCACTCTTTTATTCCTATCCCGGCAAACGATGGATATTCTTTTCCATCATATTGAGCTGCTTTACAATTTCATCTGCTTTCGGCTTCAATGCTTTTGCTTTTCTGAAATGCTCCTTCCCGATCTTATTTTGCTTCCGCTGAATCTCGATCGAGCAAAGCTGTAAATGGACCGCTGCTTTGCTGTCATTATCCGGGATCCCAGCCTTAAGAGCATCAATCAATGTCTGGCGCGCTTCTTTGGTCTTTCCCTGCTTCAACTGAATAAAACCCAATTGCATTAACTGTGTTCCGGTGGTATCTCCGACAATCGTCGATTTTGTTTTCAGTCCTTTACGGATGTTCGCTTCCGCTGCATTCAAATCATCCGATGCAAGGAATAAATTACTCTGAAGCATATAATATCCCTGGCGGATCGGCTTCAACAGCAGACGCGGGAATCTGATCATTTTAATATACTCCATCGCTTTATCCACTTCGCCATCCTGGACAGCCTCCTGCACAAGCCGCATAGTCCCCATCATAAAATACAGCAGGAGCGAAAAGAAAGCAAGAATATAGCAGATCCAGGCAGTTACAGGATCCTTATAATATTGAGATAACGCACCAAGAGCTGTCAGCCCGATCACAAACCAAATGCGGTATAGAATATAAAAACGTAGAATTTTCATTGTTTTTCAAATAGGCGACAAAAATAAGGGATTTTCCGGGAAAACGGTTAAAAATAGATGCCCGGTATCCGATAAAATGCCGGCCCCGCTGGGGCGGAAAAATTGGTTGCCCCTACGGGGCTGGAGATAGCCGACTCCTCTGGAGTCATTGTCAGAATCAGGTTTTGGATGCTGGTGTAGGAGATAGCCGACTCCTCCGGAGTCATTGTCAGAATCTGGTTTTGGATGCTGGTGTAGGAGATAGCGGACTCCTCCGGAGTCGTTGTCGGAATCTGGTTTTGGATGCTGGTGTAGGAGATAGCCGACTCCTCCGGAGTC
Source organism: Bacteroidia bacterium (assembly GCA_045805205.1). Lineage (GTDB taxonomy): Bacteria > Bacteroidota > Bacteroidia > 2-12-FULL-35-15 > 2-12-FULL-35-15 > 2-12-FULL-35-15. Next base: position 81,045 of record JBJMLR010000014.1, read on the forward strand.
ATTGTCAGAATCTGGTTTTGGATGCTGGTGTAGGAGATGGTGCACTCCTCCGGAGTCATTGTCGGAATCTGGTTTTGGATGCTGGTGTAGGAGATGGTGCACTCCTCCGGAGTCATTGCCGGAATCAGACTTTGGGATGCTGGTTAGGAGATAGCGCACTCATCCGGAGCCATCGTCTGAATCCAATCATAGTTCCAGCTCTTTCACTGGATCCCAGTAGTGCTTTTCAAGATTTTTGACCTTATCCTTCACCACTTTGATTCCCTCCTTTTCCAGCAATTCCTGCATCAGAAAGGGTGTTGCAAAATGATGCTTTCCGGTCAGCTCACCATTCCGGTTGAGAACGCGATGAGCAGGAACACCCTTTGGGGAAGCGTGCATTGCCCAGCCAACCATCCGCGAAGATCTGCCTGTACCGAGGTATTTTGCTATCGCGCCGTAGCTGGTCACTCGTCCTTTAGGGATCAGCTTTACCACTTCGAAGACCATGGCAAAAAAGTCTTTATGTTTATTTGGATCCATTACCATATTCATTTTCTCTTTTTTCGCTTCGTTCCATTCGAATGAAGACACGAAGAGAAATCGTTTTTTAGATTTCGAATTTCAGATAGCAGATCCTGAACCCCTTTTCCGAAAATAATTTTTCATAATATGTTTTTATATTCGTAAGCGCTTCATCTCTTTGTAAAGGATCTGCATACAAGTCATTCGTTTCATCCAACAGCTTCATTCCATTCTCCGCGATCACTTCTTTTGTATAGGCCCAGAACGGTTCACTATCGGTTTTCAAATGGACGATCCCATTTTTTTTAAGGATCTTACGATAGCGATCCATGAATATCATGTTCGTTAACCTGTTCCTTATCCTTGTCTTTTGCGGCTGAGGATCGGGAAACGTGATCCAGATCTCATCGACCTCATTTTCTGAAAAACAAGTTTCGATAAAATCAATACGTGTCCGGACGAATGCGACATTATTCATATTGCTTTCGATCGCCTCTTTAGCACCGGTCCAGATCCGGTTTCCTTTTATATCAACTCCTATAAAATTCTTTTCCGGAAAGCGTTTCGCGAGTCCGACTGTATATTCTCCTTTTCCACAGCCCAGTTCAAGGACGATGGGATTTTCATTCCTGAAATATTCACTGTGCCACTTTCCGCGAAGCGGCAAGCCCTCTCCTTTCCATTGTTCAAACGACTGAAAAAAGCAGTTTTTGAATGAAGAAACTTCACTGAACTTTTTTAATTTTCTTTTTGCCATAATGCACATTCTTTTTAACCGCAGAGAGCACAAAGCACCCAGTAAAGAACGCGGAGAAAAATAGTTAACTTTACAAAAATAACATTAATGCAGCAACCGAAAAGAATATTAGTTTGCCCGCTCGACTGGGGGCTCGGGCATGCTACCCGCTGCATTCCGATCATCCGGTATCTCATTCATAAAAAAACCGAAGTTGTTATTGCTGCTGCGGGCCGTCCCCTGGCTTTACTGAAGCAGGAATTTCCGGAGCTGGAATTCGTGCAGTTTGAAGGCTACAATATCGATTACAGCGGTACACTGCCCATGGCACTCAAAATGGCTGTCTCTGTCCGCGGAATATTAAAAAGGATAAAAGAAGAGCATGAAGAGCTGAATGCGATCGTCGATCGTAAGCACATCGATATTGTGATCTCCGATAATCGTTATGGTTGTCACCATCCGAAAACAAAAAATATTTTCATCACACATCAGCTAATGATCAAAGCGCCGGTCGGCGAAGGGCAGCTTCACAAAAAAGTTCTGAAATACATTTCGAATTACGATGAATGCTGGGTGCCGGATGTGGCCGGGAGCAGAAACCTGTCGGGCGATCTTTCCCATAAATATCCGCTGCCGGCGAATACTTTTTTCATCGGACCGCTGTCAAGATTTTCATCCGCCGAAACTCCGGCAAAACCGATCCGCGATGTAATGGCAATCGTATCCGGTCCCGAACCGCAGCGAAGCATTCTCGAAAAGCTGATCACCGGACAAATCTGCAACAAGAACCTCAGCGCGCTTATTGTTAGCGGCGTTCCTGACTCTGCGGGAAGCAGCAAATCAGGAGGTGTACAGGTAGTGACTCACATGAACAGCAACGAAATGCAGAAAGAAATGCTCCGCTCCCGCATCATCATTTCCCGACCGGGGTATTCAACGGCAATGGACCTGAGTGTATTGGCAATGAAAGCGGTTTTTATCCCGACACCCGGTCAAACGGAGCAGCAATACCTTGCAGAATATTATAAGAAGCAAAACATAGCCTTTTATATGGATCAACGTAATTTTGATCTGTCGGAAGCGTTAGAAGAATCTGTGAAATACAACGGTTTTGAACTTTTTACAGCCGGCGATTATAAGGAGAGAATTGACCTGCTGCTGAAGTAGATCATTTTCCCAGGTCCCTGAGATACAGCTTGCAGGTATCCTGTATCGACTGCTGCACCGGAATGAATTTAAAATCAGGAAAAAATTTCAGGATCTTTTCATTGGAGAACCGGCTTGTACGATTTGCGGAAGCCGCTGTTTCCTTTGTGATCAATGGTGCCGAACCGGTAAGCAGCGAACGTAGCTTTTCAGCTCTCCAGGCCATTGCGGTGAGGAACCGACCCGCTTTTACGAATGATCTTTTCCCTCCGAATGCCACCTGCATCGTATCAAAATAGTCGCGGAACGACGTATTTTCGGAGACAATCAGAAAACGCTGATCGCGGATATCGCTCTGCATGAGCTTTATCATTAGCGAAGCAACATCTCTTGCATCTACAAAACCGCTTCCTCCCGACGAATAATAACGGATGCCTTTGTAACCTTTGCTGAACATATTTGCGCTGCTCTGCACCCAGTTCCCGCCGCCGATGATCAATGCAGGATTAATAATAACGGCATTCAAACCTTCCTCTGCAGCCCGCCATACTTCCCGCTCACCCCCGTATTTACTGATCGCATAATTGGAATTGTCGGGTGAGGATTTCCATGCGGTAGCCTCGTTTGTCAGTCCGCCCCGCTCAGCGCGGCCAAGCGCCGCAATTGAGCTGACATGACAGAACTTACGGATCTTCTTTTCAAGCGCAGCATTGACCATATTCGCTGTCCCCTCCATGTTGATCTTCATCATCTGCTCCCGGTGCTTTTTTTCAAAAGACACCATGGCAGCACAATGGTAAACATCGGTGATCCCTTCCATCGCATCTAACAGGGAATATATATCCAGCAGATCTGCATCATAGAATTCGATATTTTTCATCAGTGCTTCCGCATCATCGGAATAATAGGAAAAAACGCGGCGGATGTTCGCGGTATTACTTCCGGCACGATTGAGCACGCGGACCTTGTTCCCGTTTCGGGTAAGTTCGTAAAGTAAATGGGTGCCGACAAGGCCTGTTCCGCCGGTAACGAGAATCATGCTGCAAAGATAGTGTTTATGTGCGTAAGGTGCTCGCGTGTTTGGGTGTTTGAGTACCTGTGTGTTCATTGATAAAGGCCTTTGAATCCATAAGAAATGTGCAAATTAAAACCCACCCTGACCCATTAACACCTGAACACTCAAACATGCTAAGATCCAAACACTTAAACACTTCTCTTTCAAAAGAACAGTATCGATATTTATTTATCTTTGTGCCGTATGAGAACTAATTTCATAGAAGAGCTGAAATGGCGCGGAATGCTCCAGGATATTATGCCGGGAACAGAAGAACTGTTGAATAAAGAAATGGTGACAGGCTATATTGGTTTTGATCCGACTGCCGAATCTCTTGGGATCGGGAACATGGTTCAGATCATGACCTTGCTGCATTTTCAGAAAGCGGGACATAAGCCCGTCGCACTCGTAGGCGGTGCAACGGGAATGGTGGGCGACCCTTCCGGGAAATCCGCTGAGCGAAATCTGCTCGACGAAGCAACACTTGAAAAAAATATTGCGGGTCAGCGGAAACAGCTGGAGAAATTTCTTGATTTCAGCGGATCTAATGGCGCAGAGATCGTCAATAATTATGACTGGTTCAAAGGCTTCAGCTTTCTTGAATTCATCCGTGACGTTGGAAAGCACATCAGCGTCAATTATATGATGGCAAAGGACTCTGTGAAGAACCGGCTGGAAAACGGAATGAGCTTTACTGAATTCAGCTATCAGCTTGTGCAGGGATATGACTTTTTTTATCTCTGGAAGAACAGGAACGTAAAATTGCAGATGGGCGGCTCCGATCAGTGGGGAAATATTGTAACCGGCACCGAGCTGATCCGCAGGAAAGCCGGCGGCGAAGCATTTGCACTAACAACCCCGCTGATAAAAAAAGCGGATGGAACAAAATTCGGAAAGACCGAAGGCGGAAACATCTGGCTGGATAAGGAAAAAACATCTGTCGCCGATTTTAAAAATTTCTGGATCAGCGCATCCGACCAGGATATCAAAACTTACTTCAGGATCTTTTCTCTGAAGAACCGTGAAGAGGTAGAGGCGCTGGAAAAAGAACACGATTCCAACCCGGGAAAACGCGTGATGCAAAAGGAGCTTGCGAAAGAGATCACGGTCCGTGTACATTCAAAAGAAGAATACGATAAGACCGAAGGGAACGTAAAATTGTTCTCGATCAAAACACTGGAAGAGTACGCCGCCGCTTACGGCAATGATGAAGGAATCAATACCCTGTCATCATCGGGCATCACCACTTATGACATTCCTGAATCAGCAGCATCCGAAGGGATCAATATTATTACGCTCCTTGCAGATTGCAAAGAGCTGGAATCAAAAAGCAATATCAAGCGCCTTATCACTGCCGGAGCTCTTTCGGTTAATTTTAAAAAAATAACGGGAACGGATTATATGGTCGGTGATTCAGACAAGATCGGCACAGGTAAGAAACAGTTTATTGTGAAATATGGTAACGGGAAGTTTTTGCTTTTTTGTTCTAAATAATTTTTTACCACTAAGACACGCAGTTCACTGAGGCGCACTAAGTCATTTCTGAAATTTTTTTAGTGATCCTTTGTGGTCTTAGTTCCTTAGTGGTAAGAACTTATTATTCCACCATCAGGTTACACCCCCTGATATCACTATTATCAAATCTTCCGAGTACTTCGAAAGAACCATCGGAGTGAATTTTCCCCAGATCCTGTGTTGCAATGAATGAACAGGAATTCGCATTTGCCAGATCAATTATATTGATCCCGCCGGTTCTACCCTGAGGCAGAAATGAGAACGGATCATTCACGTCACGGATCAGCACCTTCATCCAGGGAGGACAAAAAAACCTTCCTTCTCCTTTTGAGTATGCCTGGGAAAGTAATTCGGTCATTCCATATTCGCTGTGGATCGCTTTTACTCCAAATCCTCCGCACAAGATCTCATGCAATTCCTCCCGGATCAATTCCTTCCGCTTGCCTTTCATACCACCCGTTTCCATTATGATGGTATTTTTCAGCCGGAATGTGATGTTTTCAATAAGGTCCAGCAACGCATAGGTAACACCGATCAGGATGGTCTTTTGCCCGTTTGTATCTAATCTTGTTAATTTTTCAGATAATTCAGCATAGTCATGCAGATAAAAACCACTTTCCGGATGATTGCTTTTCCGGATGAGATCATCGGCCATATATACCAGCGAAGAGCCTTCCCGCTCGAGGTAGGAAGGTAAAAGCGCCAGGATACAATATTCAGCGACCGGGCCGTAAAAAAGCTCAAAGCCTTTTCGAAAGCTTTGCTCATACACCGAAATATCGGTTACATAATGGCGACTTTCCTGCCCGGTAGTGCCGCTGCTCGTAAAAATCCTCATCTTTTCGTTCAGCTCCCCGTTTACGACTACCCGGGATTTGAAGAATTCGATAGGTAAAAACGGGATCTTTTCGAGCGTTTTGACAGCGCGGGGATTGACATCAAGCCCGGCCAGGTACTGGCGGTAGACCTCATTGTGATCCGCCTGGGAATTCATGATCTCCAATGCCATCAAGGTAAACATGGCAGGGTCTTTTACGTCTGATATTTGGCTGATCGGGTTTCTCACAGTTTTTCCGGCAATATTCACACCCGGAGGCCGTTCAATATTTGCTTTCAGCAAAAATAATTATTAATTTTATGAAATAGACGTCCCCGCCTTAGAATCGGACAGAATGAAACATTTTAAGAACATCTTTTTTATTTTAGTGATCAGCACGATGATCTTTTCCGGCTGTGTGAAGGAAAAGGATTTTCCGACAACGCCGCAGATCGCGTTCAAAGCGTATTATAATTACAGCCCCGACTCGGCGGATTGCATTATCACATTCAAGGATGGTGACGGAGATGTTGGTATTCTCCCTGATGATACGGTCACCCCTAACGATTTTAAGTTAAAATACCTGTACAAGGATACAACTGACGGACAATTCAAACCATTCGACATGATCCCGGGAACTCCGGCAATGGACACATTGTTCTATTCCTACCGTGTTCCGAACCTTACCCCCGAAGGACAATACAAGGCGCTCGACGGGGAAATCCTTGCAAAGCTAAGGGCTGCACCACTGTATTACCCGCTTCACCATATTGTAAAGTTTGAGATCCAGCTCCGTGATCGTGCCGGGCATCTCAGTAACAGGGTGACCACTTCCGAGATCCATATCTGACATGAAATCGTTTCAGAAAATAATGCTGACAGCATTGCCAGCAGCAATACTTGTCTCCTCCTGCGTGAAGGAAAAGGATTTTCCTGATACACCTGTCATCGCGTTCAGACAATATGTTACCTACGGAACTGACTCAGCAAATTGTTTCATCACATTCAAGGACGGCGACGGCGATATCGGGATTCAGCATGAAGATGCATCAAGTCCGAATGATCTTGTGATGACCTATTATTATAAAGATCCGGTTGACGGACAATACAAGCTCTACGATGCCGATGGCAATCCCGCCAATGGCATTCAGTCACCTCCATACAGCTATCGCATTCCGAATCTTACACCCGACGGGCAGTTCAAAGCGATCGAAGGAGAGATCCTGATCAAGCTGAGAGCACAACCGATCTATGGTCCCGGTCATCACGATGTAAAATTTGAGATCCAGCTGAGAGACCGCGCAGGACACTTAAGCAACAAAGTGAGTACGAACGAGATTCACATTCCATAAAAAAAGGCCGACAGATCTGCCGGCCTTTTCAATTCGTTTATTTTGATTCTACCTCAATCCGCACATGCTCAGGATCCAGTAAAGCATTGCACCGAGGATCGCACTGATCGGAATGGTAAGGATCCATGCCCAGAGAAGGCTCACCGTAACTCCCCAGCGCACTGCGCTGAGACGCTTGGTTGCTCCAACCCCGATAATGGAACCGGTGATCGTATGCGTTGTTGACACCGGGATACCCATTTGTTCGGTAACAAAGAGCGTGGTGGCACCGGCAGTTTCTGCGCAGACACCTTCCAGCGGAGTTACCTTGGTAATCTTGGTTCCCATGGTTTTCACGATCTTCCAGCCACCGCTCATCGTTCCGAGTCCCATAGCAATATAACAGCATAACGGCACCCAATCCGGCATCGACTTGATGTCCACAATGGAACCGTTCGCAACCAATGCTGCTGCAATGATCCCCATCACTTTCTGAGCATCATTTCCTCCGTGTCCGATGCTAAAAGCCGCGGAAGACAGCAGCTGGGAACCTTTGAACATCCCGGCCATACGCTTGGCGGTAGGTTCCTTAATTTTTTCATTATAAATAAATAACAGGCAAAAGAGGATAAGCGATCCCGAAAGGCACCATCTGAGAATCCGATTGTCCGTTTTATCGATCTCTTTTGTCAGCTCAGACTCAATATCGATGGTCATCGTTTTTTTAAACTCTTTTATTTTTTCCGGACCGATCGGATATTTGGTATTCATTTCGGCCACCATCCCATCGGCGCCTAATTCAAAATATTTTTTTGTTATGGGTTTCAGGCTGTCCACCACAAGCTTTGTCCGCTCGTATTCTTCCTTTACGCTTTCATCCTGTTTTGCTTTATTCCTCAGCTGGTCCAGCTTAAAATAAAGGTTGAGCCGGTCACCGAGCTTGCTGATGGTGATATCTTTAAGATCTACGGTTTTGACGATCTCCGCAGCGACAAATGCGGCGCCATGCCTTTCATAATCCCCAAGAAAAGGAGAACATGCCTTTGCCGATTCCCGGGCCTTTTCAAGCTTATGCGCTTTCGTGTCGTCATGCTTGATCTCCACTTCGTACGTCAGCTTATCCACCTTGAAGAATTTACCCATGCTCTCATTCAGCTTATTCTCCTGGAAGCCGACGAACATGAACCATAATAATATTGCAGTTCCGGAGAGGAGAGCTACTTTCAGCCAGGTGTTCCTCTGAATAAAAATAAGTGTATAGAAGATCGAAATAAGCATCCCCACGATCGGCGCGAGGAAAATAAATAATATGATGCTCAGGATCTTGCTGCTGTCGATGATGTCGCTGATCGGCATAAGACCTTTGCTCAGGAATGCGTATGCAATTCCCGCACCGGCGAAACCTCCGATGAGCGTGTGTGACGAGGATGAAGGAATTCCATACCACCAGGTCAAAAGATTCCAGATGATGGAAGCGATAAGTCCCGCGCAGATCATCGGCAATGAAATAAAATCAGAATAGACTGTTTTTCCGATCGTATTTGCAACGGAGTGATCCTTGAAGATCATGAACGCCACGAAATTAAAAAATGCAGCCCAAAGAACCGCCTGGAAGGGTGTCAGCACTTTTGTCGAAACGATGGTCGCAATTGAATTTGCCGCGTCGTGAAATCCGTTGATAAAATCAAAGATGAAGGCAAGCGCTATAACAATAACTAATAGACTCATAGAATAAATTGTAAATGAAGAATAATTTAAGCGTTCTTGATCAGGATCGTATTGATCACATTGGCTGCGTCTTCACATTTATCGGTCGCAGTTTCCAGCATCGATAAAACATCTTTCATTTTGATGACCTCCACTGCATTCTTTTCCTCTTCAAATAATTTTGCGATCGCCATGTCAAAAATATCATCCGCATGATTCTCGATACTGTTGATACGAACGGTCGCTTCTTTGATTTTGGTAATGTTCTTCAGGTTACGAAGCTCAGAAACAGCGATCTGCAGCTCTTCCGAACCCTTGAGAATGAGCTCGGCAGTTTTAATGATCGCCGGGGTCATTGTTTCAATTTTGTAGAGCTCCATTCTTTTTGTCGCTCCGTGAATATAGTCGACGATGTCATCGATCGCGGAAACAAGGCTATGAATATCCTCACGGTCGAAAGGTGTGATGAAATTTGCGCTCAGCTCATTAAAGGTTTCGTGAGTGATGTTATCACCGACATGTTCCAGGCGTTCTACTTCCCGGAACAGTTCCTTTCTGCGTTCGAGGCTGGTACAATTCACAAGCTCAACCAGCGTTTTCGATGTAGCGGTTGCATTTGCAGCGGCCTTTTCAAATAATGGAAAGAACTTTTTATCTTTTGGTGTGAAATACTGGAAAATGTTCATGCTGAAATAATTTTGATGTTAGTTATATATTAATGTTCGATTCTATTTGAATATAAAATAGCATGTCAGTCGTGCCGCCATATCGTAATCACTCTTTGTCGCACCTTTGGCGTTTTTCGCGCGGCTATTGAATCCATCATACCAGATATTCGGTATAATGTGCAGATTTTTATGCGGTGTGTAATCCAGTCCGGCAGTAACGAACATCTCGGTTGTGGAAGCTCCGCCGCTTAAGTAGATCCGTTCAGGATCAAATTCTGTATCCGGATCATAAGAATCAAATCGCGCAAAATATCCAAGCTTTTCCTTGATGATCCTTCCTCTCACATAAAAGGAATAACCAACTGTGTTTGAATTCAGCGTATCTGTTTTTCCGGTGGATGTATTTGCTGCGATCGCATTATTTTTTGCGGTTTGCTGAAAAAGCTCAAAACCGGCGGTAAAGACATCGGTCGTATAAGCAATGAAGAGCTTTCCGGTGGCTCTTGAACGATGATAGCGCGGAAGCACTTTCGTCTCTTCGTAATCCGCATAAAGATCCACCACCACTTTCTGCTTCAAAAATTTTGCATAAATATCACCATAGAATTTTTTGAAGATATCCGTTTCGATCTTCTGCGCTGAACCATTTCCGATCATGATATTGTATCCGTAATCGCCGGCTTTGTTCAGTTTTCCCTGGAGCGCGACACCGACATCGTTTGAATTGATCGTCCGTCTCATATCTGCGATGGTCTTTTCAACGGAACGATAGGCCCATACTTTCTCCGTCAGCATTGGGAATCCGGGTGTAGGCATTTGCCCGACAACGAGATCAGCGCCTTTAAAAACATTTTTGCAGCGAAGGTTTGCAGCTTTCAGAAAAAAGGTCCTGGTAGCATTGTCGCTGAGTGTTTGCCCTTCATAGGAAAGAAGAAATTCGGTGGATAGCTTTTCACTGATGTTATAATCGTATCCGAGATAAACACGACGCAGATCAAAAGCGTTCATGTCCTTGGGTGTGTTCGAGTATTGCACGTTACCGCGATTAATTGAGTCCGCATGGATCTTGTCAAAATAATCGCCAAATACAAGTCCCCATACTTTTCCGGAAGGCTTGAACTCCGTCTTTTTTGCAGTATCATTTTGAGCAAAGGCTCCGGATGAAAAAATTCCGGCGGTCAGGACTGCGACCAGGAAGGAACATCTTTTTATCATTTACTTTTCAATTACAAATAACATCCCTTCGAATGTTATCTTAATATTAAGCAAATGTAAATTCAATAATTTCCAAAAAGCCGAAAATCGCTTTAAGGCTTTATTAACCTAATGTTAAGTTAATGTTAAGGATTTTTATAACTAATTGGCTATCAAATTCATACACCAGAATAAAAAAGCCCTTTTCCGGTGAAAAGGGCTTTAAAATTGTAATTTGCTGATTATCTATTCTTTATGCTTCTCGATCTTCGATCTGTGTTTCAAAACCTTCGCTTCGATATAGAAAATGATCTCTTCTGCCATATTTTTTGCCTGGTCGCCTACCCGCTCTAACTTTCGGATGATCGATAAGAGATATAATGCAGATTCTACTTTGTCGGGATTGGTCCGGACATAATCTGCGATGATCGAATTCGCTTTTATATTAATATCGTCCAACAGCTCATCCTGCTCAAATACTTTCCTAGCAAGCGAAGTATCTTCTTTGTCGAATGCTTCCAGCACACCTTCCATCATACTGTTTGCCGCAGCATACATCTCAACGGCCCGTGTGATTTCCAGTAGCTTTGTGTCAAAAGAATTATCTACGTTCAAAACGAATTTCGCGATCCCTTCGACGATATCGCCGGTACGCTCAAGGTTGTTGTTGATCTTCAGCACCGCGAGCACAAAACGAAGGTCAACGGCAACTGGATTGAAGAGCGCAAAAATATTCTCACAATCCCTGTCGAGCTTCAGCTCATATGCATTTACGCGGCGCTCGCTCAGGATCACTTCCCGCGCCAGGTCTTTATCAAGCTTAAGCAGCGATTCCTTACCTTTTATAAGTTGAAGATTTACCAGCGACCACATTTTCATGGCTTCGGCTTTTAAATGCTGCAATTCGAGATCCAGGTGACTCATTTATGTTAGTTCAAAATTAGTTCAAAGTTTTAAGTTGCGAGGTTTCACTCGCGATGGCGGGCAAGCCTCGCCATTTATGGTTCAAAATTTTTATCCGAATCTGCCGGTAATATAATTCTGTGTACGTTCAACTTTCGGATTTGTGAAAATGATCTTGGTATTATCATGCTCGATCAGCTCACCCATGTAAAAGAATGCGGTTGTATCACTAACGCGGCCTGCTTGCTGCATATTATGCGTTACAATTACAATCGTATACCGGGTTTTCAATTCGTAGATCAATTCTTCTATTTTCGCCGTTGAGATCGGATCCAATGCGGAAGTAGGTTCATCCATCAGGATCACAGAAGGCTGAATGGCAAGTGCTCTCGCGATACACAAGCGCTGCTGCTGTCCGCCCGACAGCTCAAACGCGGATTTTTTCAGCTTGTCTTTTACTTCATCCCAAAGAACGACTTGCTTGATCGACGTCTCGACACGTTCTTCGATGAATTTTTTATCAGTGATGCCGTTGACGCGAAGTCCGTATGCAACATTTTCAAAAATTGTTTTCGGAAATGGATTCGGCTTCTGAAAAACCATTCCCACCTTCTTGCGGAGACTGTCGACATTCACTCCTTTAGCATAAATATCTTCACCATCGATCAGCATCTGTCCGTTCAGACGGGTATTATCGATCAGATCATTCATGCGGTTGAACAAACGGAGGTAAGTAGATTTTCCGCAGCCGGACGGACCGATAAGCGCAGTCACGGTATTCGGCTTGATAGCAATATTGATATTCTTGAGCGCCTGAAAAGCACCGTAATAAAAATCAACATTGTTCGATTCAATTTTAAACATCTTAATTCTTTTATCTCAGTGAGTTTAATTCATTTTTACTTTCTTACCGAAATATTTCCGGAGTCCGTTCGCAAGCAAATTCGCCAGCAGCACGATAATGATCAGCACCAATGCTGTTCCGTAAGCAAGCGGACGGGACGCTTCTATATCCGTTCCGCTGGTGGAGATCACATATAAGTGATACGGCAACGCCATCACCTGGTCGAAAATGCTGGTCGGTAATTTTGGAAGAAAGTATGCAGCGACGGTAAAAAGGATCGGGGCTGTTTCGCCGGATACACGGCCGATCGAGAGGATCAACCCGGTGATGATATTCGGAAAGGCAATCGGCAATACCACTTTGCTTGTCGTTTGCCATTTAGATGCACCCAACCCTAAACTGGCATGACGGAATGTGTTATCGACCGCTTTCAGCGCTTCTTCTGTAGTACGGATCACAACAGGAAGTGCAAGCAATCCCAGCGTCAATGATCCCGCGAGGATCGAATCCCCGAAATGAAGCTTGTTCACAAACAGCGACATTCCAAACAATCCAAAAACGATGGAAGGAATTCCGGCCAGGTTGTTTGTCATCTGCCGGACGATCTTTTTAAACAACCCTTCTTTTACATACTCATTCATATAGATCGCAGCAAGCACACCGACGGGAAATGCAAAGATCATACTGCCTCCCACAAGACAAAGTGTTCCGATGATCGCAGGATAAATACCTCCTTTGGTCATTCCTTCCTCCGGCATCTTGGTGATAAAGTCCCAGCTGACCGCGGAGATTCCCTTGTAAATAATGAACGACAGAATGATGAAAAGGATCGCGACCACCGAATAGCTCAGCAGCCGGAAGATCATAAACGCGGCAGCCTGCTTTCTCTTTTTGCTTTTTGCAAGCTTATTTTCGTCAGGAAATTTCATCAATGTTTTGTATGCTTTCTTTTTCCGGAAACAAATTCCACGGAAAGATTAATAAATAAGGTGATCAGGAAGAGAATGCAGCCCAATGCAAATAGTGCCTGGTAATGCAGTCCGCCGTTCGGAGCTTCGCCAAGTTCAGCCGCAATGGTCGCGGGAATGGTTCTTACCGGCTCCAGGATCGAATGTGGAATTACTGCGGCATTTCCAGTCACCATTAATACCGCCATTGTTTCTCCTATCGCACGGCCGATACCCAGGATCGCCCCGGCAGAGATTCCGGAAATAGAATAAGGCACCACCACTCTCACGATCGTTTGCCATTTACTGGCGCCGAGCGCGAGACTTGCCTCTTTCATAGCACGCGGTGTATTGCGCATGGCATCTTCGGAGATCGTAATGATCGTCGGCAGCGCCATGATCCCGAGAATAATACTTCCTGCCAAACCGGTTTCCCCGACCGGAAGGTCAAATGTTTTCTGGATCAGCGGAACAATAATGACCAGCCCAAAGAAACCATATACTACGGAAGGAATTCCCGCCAGCAATTCGATCAATGGTTTCATGATCCTTCTCACGCGGTCGTCAGCGATCTCACTCATGTACACCGCTGCTGCAAGACCAAGCGGCAGGGCCAGTAAAATTGCACCGAGGCTCACCCACAGCGTTCCGAGCACCAGTGGCATTACACCGAGCTGTGCTGCAGGCTGCGCAGTTGGGAACCATTCTTTGCCTTTAAAAAAAGCAGCGAGCGTAATTTTATCCAATTGGATCTTCCGGCCTTTGAAATCTTTTGCGAGGTATTTTTCGGGAAAGAAAGCGATGATCTGCGGAAGGCTGTCAGTTAAGCGGTTGATGCAGGAAGGAAGTCCTTCAAAATTCTCCCCGATCTCCTCATCGGAATAATAGTTGGAAATGTCTTCCAGGCGAAAGACGATAATGGAATCCGGTTTTCCGCCGATCTGGCTCCAGTTGGTGATATTCTGGTCGTAAATATCTTTGATCTGCCGTGAAGAGATCTCATGCACCGGGTTATCTTTATTAACCACGATCACATAACCTGACTCCAGCGGGGTCCTGTTGAAAAGCCCCAGACCTTCCTTAAAAAGAAAGATCACGATCAGCACGACGGTGAGTGTCGTGATCGTTCCGCTCAGCATCAGCAACCCCTCAATGAACCGCTCTGAAAATCGCTTGTAAAATTTCTTCACTCGAACTGCTTTAAATACTATTGCAAATTTAAATTTCAGCCTCTGCAAGCCGGTTTATTAATTGTTATCCTTGTGTTAACTTAATGTTAAAATCCTAACCGAACGGGCATAAAAAAGGCCACCCTGCGGAGTGGCCTTTACTATTTCAGCCTCGGTTATTTCAATGGAACATAACCTACTTCGGATACGATCTTCTGTCCTTCATCTGACAATGCATAGTCAACGAAGGGCTTCAGCTTGCTTTCATTCTTCTTTTCGTAAATATAATAAAGCGGGCGGGAGATCGGGTACGACTTATCCTTAGCTGCAGCTACGCTTGGAGCAACATAAGTTTTCCCCTGGTCGTATGAAACGGCGATCGACTTTACCTCTTTTGATTCATATGCGAGACCGATATAACCGATCGCACCTTTTGTCTGGCTTACCGATTGTACAATTGCACCGGTTGCAGGCATACTCAGGACCGAAGTAGCATAATTCTTTTTGTCCATTACATGTTCTTTGAAGAATTCATAGGTTCCCGAGCTGGATTCCCTGGAATACACAACGATCTTCTCATTGCTTCCTCCTACTTCCTTCCAGTTTTTTATGTCACCGGTAAAGATTTTTGCAAGCTGCTCCTTTGTAAGCTGGCTGATCTTATTTTCCGGGTTCACAATAACCGAAAGCGCATCGTATGCGATCGTCACCTGTTCAAGATCGCGTTTTGCTTCGCTGAACTTTAATTTCTCTTCAGTTTTGAGATCACGTGATGCCATCGCGATATCGGTAGTTCCTTCCGTTAACGCAGTGATCCCGACTCCAGATCCTCCACCTACAACGGTAATGGCCGCAGTGGAATCTTTCTTCATATACTCTTCCGCTTCGCGCTGGCCGAGGGGTAATACGGTATCGCTTCCCTTTAATGTCACCGTCATTTTTTCTACCGGTTTTACATCGGCAGCCGGCTTCTGCTCGTTTCCGCAACCCATTGATCCAAGGGCTGCCATTGTCAACAGTACAATCAGTTTCTTATTCATTTTTATTGTTTTTTATGGTTGCAAAGCTAATCTCCGGACAAAAGCCGGCAGTTAAGTTGAAATTATCCTTCTGTTAAATAAAAAAGCGCTTCTTTTCGGGAGGCGCTTCTTTAACTGAATTTTGAATTACATCTATTTTGTCAGCGGCACGTATCCTACTTCTTCAACAATCTTCTGTCCTGCAGGAGAAAGGATATAATCAACAAAAGGCTTAACTGTTTTTTCGATCGTGGTCAGGTAATAGTAATACAAAGGACGAACAACTGGGTATGTTTTGTCTTTTGCAGTCTCCATTGACGGACCGATGTATGTTTTACCTTTATCGTAGGAAACCTTCAGCGCTTTAACGCTTGTTTCCATGTAAGCTAAACCGATGTATCCGATCGCGCCTTTTGTCTGGCTCACAGACTGAACGATCGCACCGGTTGCGGGCATGCTGAGAACAGAAGAAGCGTAATTCTTTTTGCTCATTACATGTTCTTTAAAAAATTCGTAGGTTCCAGAGCTGGATTCTCTTGAATATACTACGATAGCAAGGTCATCACCACCAACTTCTTTCCAGTTTTTAATTTTTCCGGTGAAGATGCCTTCTAATTGTTCTTTTGTAAGCTGCGATACTTTGTTAGCAGGATTTACGATCACAGAAAGCGCATCATAAGCGATGATGGTTTCCTTATATGCTCTTCCTGCATCCTGCAGCTTCATTTTTTCATCCATTTTGATCTTCCTGGATGACATCGCGATATCAGTCGTATTGTCAACCAAAGCAGCCAGGCCAACACCGCTTCCCCCGCCGGTCACCGTGATCTTTGCCATTTTATTGGATTTCATATATGTTTCTGCTTCTTTCTGAGAAAGAGGAAGAACCGTATCGCTTCCTTTGATCTTTTGTGCGAAGCTTGCTCCTGTGTAGAGTGCCATCGCCAGTAATAGTGCTTTTGTCTTCATTTTCATTTGAAATATTTTTACAAAGTTAACTTAGCGTTACTCCTTTGCTGGTTAATAAATTCTTGTTCTATTGTTATGTTTGTGTTAAGCAACTAGAACTTGTACTGGAAGCGCAGTGTGAATACGTTATCCGGGATATCTTTCCAGTATCCTTTGGAGACAAGGTTCTTACTTGTTTCGTTGGTTACCATATCATACCAGAGTGTAATTTTTACGTTATTATCCCATTTGTAAGCATATCCTAATCCAAGCGTTGTAAACTTGATATCCGTTACGCCTGTTTTTGCATAGGTTTTACCGCTTGGCGTAAGAATCGCCTTTCCGAGATCATCGCCTGCAACATCCGTATTCGGATCAAACCAATCGTACTTTACGATGATCTGATGCTTTGTCTGCATAATATTCTGAATGAAATAAAAGTATGCGCCGTTGAATTTTCTCAGGTAAGTATCAGTTGTAGGCTGAGCGCTCGGGCTTTTCAATGTTCCCGAAGTTCCCGGCTGAATACCCTGGATGTATTCCGCTTTCAGCGTGGTGATACCGAAGGGGAAATCAAAATATACCTGGGCATCAACGCCCATATATTGACGCTGAGCGATCCGTCCATAGTTCAGCGTATCTGTATTGGCTTTAAAAGAAGCTAATCCGGCTGAATCCACATCCATGGAATAAACATTCTTTCTTCCGTTGCGGACACCACCATTGTAGTAAGATGCGCCAATACCATATTTGATCTTTTCGGACTTGCTTGCTCTCGCGATGGAGATGCGGCCGATGAAATCTTTCTGGAAATCGAAATCAGATGCTTTTGCCTGTGTACCGTTGAACATACCTGCTTCGATCTTCAGGAAGTTCAGCGGAGATGTTTTCGGCATCTGGAAAGTCACCATTCCGCCGAGGTCATTTTCATCCGGCAGCAAGGTTTGCGACATTCTTCCACGCTCAGGGCTTTCCATTGCGCTTGAAGAGTTGGGCGCTTCGAACCCGAAAGGAACGTCGAAGATCCCCATCTGAACGGAAACTGCTTTCATCCATGGCTCGGTAAACTTAACGTAGCCTTCTTTCATAGAAACTCCTGTTTCACTCGCCTGGAACTGCAATACGTATTGCGTAAGGACATTGTCATATACGAATTTCAAACGGCCGCGTCGCACAGCAAAGCGCTTATCGGTATTTGCAGGAAAGTTTCCTCCCTGGAAGGATGGAACACCCATCGAATCCGCATACTGAAAGTTCGCCTGGATATACCCGGAGATCTTAAGCTTCTTAAGAGCGGCGAAATCATCCTGGAGCTTGTGCACTGCTCTCGCAATGGTATCGATCGGTTCTTCGTTGGTCTCCTGAGCCGAGACTTTTGTAACGCTGAGCGCCGTTACTACAACAGCGGAGAGAAGCGTTAATAAATAGTTTGGTTTTAGCTTCATTTTAATTATGTGATGGTTAATACAACTTTAACTGAGGCAAAAGTATTTCCGGTTTTGAAGGAAATTGTTACCCCTATGTTAAGGTTATGTAAAATAAGATTGGTAAGAAAGAACCCCGGTATTGGTTAAAAAACAATACCATTACTAAATAAAAAAGCCGCACTGTTCACACAGTACGGCTCATATTATCGTAATATACAGGATTACAGATCGTATCTGAAGATCGGCTCCAGGTCCTTGATCTCGTCGACCATTACTTTAAGGTCGCGAATAAGGCCATCATCAAATCCATATACCCAGCCATGTACCTGCAGCTCTCTTTTTTTCCAGGCTTGCTGAACGATCCTGGTTTTGGCAAGGTTATGCACCTGTTCTACCACATTCAGCTCCACCAGCCGATTCTCCCGCTTTTTCGGATCGGTGATCGCGTCGAGCTCCTTGCTATGTTTATTATATACTTCCTTGATATTGCGGAGCCAGTTGTTTACAAAACCATTGTCATTGTTCGTGAGTGCTGCCTGTACACCCCCGCAGCCATAATGTCCACACACGATCACATGCTTTACGTGAAGCACTTCCACTGCATAGTACAATACACTCAGCAGATTCATATCGGTGTGCACCACTACGTTGGCAATATTGCGGTGCACAAAGATCTCCCCGGATTTGGTCCCGGTGATCTCGTTGGCAGGAACACGGCTATCGGAACAACCGATCCAAAGATAGCCGGGGTTTTGACCGAGTGAAAGCGTCTTGAAATATTCCGGGTTCTGCTCAAGCTTTTCAGCTGCCCATTTCTTGTTCCCGATCAGGAGCCTTTCGTAGCTTTTATTGATTTCGTCTTTTTCCACGATGCATCATTTCTTACAAATTTATGAAAAATGCGGCATGATTTGCTAAAGTAAAGTTAATCTTAACTTAATGTAAATCGGGCAGGCTCTAGATACTTTAGCGCCATTCTAAAATTATGCAGAGCAACGATTTCAAGATACTGGTGATCGACACGGACCCCGAAGTGATCGCAGCTGCCGAAGCAGCATTGACAGCTGAGGGTTTCCATGTGATCTCATCGGGCAATTCACGCGAGGCGATCCGGATGGCTGAAGAAGAATTACCCCAGCTCGTGCTGCTGGAACTTCTGATGCCTGAACTTGACGGGATCGATATCAGCATCGAGCTCCGGAGCAAGGAGGAGCTGTCGTCAACGCTCATTGTATTTCATACGGAACGGAACGAAGATTATTCGCAGATCGCAGCTTTTAATGCCGGTGCGGATGATTACATCATAAAACCGGTAAAGACACGGGTATTGATCAGCCGGTTGAAAGCGCTGCTGAAAAGACATTCAGCTCATGCTCATTCCGACGAGAAGAAACACGTTGCCGGCCTGACGATCGACCGGGAACGTTACCTCATTTTTAAAGACGGTGAAGAGATCGTTTTGCCCAGAAAAGAATTCGAATTGCTTTCGCTGCTCTCCACTTCTCCGCGAAAGGTATTTACGCGTAAGGAAATTTCTCAACTGATCTGGGGATATGAGATCTATTCCAAGAACCGGACGATCGATGTCCACATCAGGAAGCTGAGAGAGAAGCTCGGTGAAAAATATATCAAAACGATAAAGGGGATTGGCTATAGCCTGGAACTATAAACGAAAAAAGCGATCTCCATGGGATCGCTTTTTCATTTTCATCCGGTATGTTTTATATTGAGCCGTAATCTTTTTCCTGTGTAAGCTTTCCGTTCTCATCCCACATCATCCATTTTCCCACTTTGGCTCCCATTGCATATTCCATTGTATAGCGTTTTGTCCCTTTTTCATCCCATACTGTCCAGCTTCCGTTCTTTTTGCCACCAATATAAAATGCTTCTGCGATCATATGGCCGGTTTCATCCCAACGCAGCCATTTTCCGTCTTTTTCATTTTTCACATAAGAGCCGGTTTCCATCACATTTCCATTTTCATAGAAAAAAGTGACGGCACCGCTGATCTTTCCGTCGGCCACGTCCGCGATCGAGCGTTTGCTTCCGGATTCAAAATAAGCGGTATAAGAGCCGGAAAACAATTTCCCGTTATCGGAATAGTAAGCGCCGTCTCTGATGGTGACCGGTTGTGCGAATCCTGCAAAAGTGAGGAGCACTGCGAAAATGGTTGCGATCGTTTTACTCATGGCTTGTCTGTTTTTGGGAAATTCGTGAATGCCTGCATTTCGTGATTTCCTTGTTAGTTTGCTGATTCTTCTACGCAAAGTAAAACACAAATGTTTAAGATTTTACTTACAACCCTCTAAATATTTTTTAATGTTAAGTTAATGTAAATTTAACGTAGCAAATGTGTAAAAATCGAACAAAAAAGCCCCGCAAATATTATCTGCGGGGCTTTTCAGGATACCGGTATTATTTATTTTGATTCCAGCTCGATCACGAGCTGTGCGTAGGAATGCGTATCGATGTTAATTTTCTGGTCGTTGTATGAAATGAAGGACACCAGTGCCTGCTCAGTTCCGGCTGTTCCGACCATCACTGAGAAATTTCCTTCCAGGTCGGTATGCAGTACCTTATCATTGATCTTCACTTCTGCACCGGCGATCTCTTCCCCGCTTATTTTATCTACTACTTTCCCCGTAACGAGCTTCACATTCTCTCCGCTTTTGGTATCGCCGGCTCCGACCACCATCTGCACTGAGATCAAAATACAAACGAAAGAAAGGATCTTTTTCATTACAGCAAAGATAGCCGGGCACAGGAAAGATCAGGTAAGCGAATATTTACTTTTACATGAACGATGTGTTAAGTAAGTAAACTTTACATCATCATAATTTTTCAAACGCTTTATATCGTGAGAAAGCAGGTATCCATTTGCAAAAAAAGCGATTCGTCGTAATTAACAATTTGGTGATTCACCGGTTCTATTTTCCTTCTCTGGCAATATTACTTTTGACGACGTAGATTGACATTATGCGAACACTGGAACTTCGACGGAATATTATCAGAACATTGACCGATAAACTATTCCAAACTAAACCCGGAACCAACGGGTACCTCACTGAAACAACTATTTCGTTAAAGCAGAAAAGGATCAGCAGGTCCGACGAACTGACTGACAGCATTATCTATGCGAAACGTATCCAGGAAGGAATGATGCTCAAGGAAAAGCATCTTCTGCGGCTGTTCCCAAGCTCGTTTATCCTGTTTAAGCCCAAGGATATTGTCAGCGGCGACTTTTACTGGTTCACAAAACTTGACAATAAGATCATCATCGCAGTCGCAGATTGTACCGGGCATGGGATCCCGGGAGCATTCATGTCAGTGCTCGGCATCAACCTGATGAACCAGATCGTGATCGAGGAACGGAACACCGACGTTTCTTTTATCCTGCAGCGTCTTGACCATAAGCTGAAAAAAGCGTTTGATTATTCGAACGACTTCATTGAGGAGGAAAAACGCCCTTTCGATGGAATGGATATTTCTATCTGCTGCATTGACTACGCGGGGTCTTTTCTCACGTTCGCAGGTGCACAACGACCGTTGTATCACCTGAGCAAAAATGATCTTAATATACTCGAAGGATCTCACTATCCGATCGGCGGAATGAACCTCGAAACAAGCCGGAGATATGAAAGTCAAAGCGTGATTTTCTACCCGGGAGACAAGCTGTACCTGTTCAGCGACGGATACCCGGACCAGTTCGGAGGACCAAGAGAAAAGAAATTTATGACAAAAAATTTCAGGAACGTATTGATGCGGACCTCCAGATTCTCAATGCAGACACAGCAGCTGGAGCTGGAACGGATCTTCAGCGAGTGGCAGAATAATACCGAGCAAACAGATGATGTCCTGTTGGTTGGCTTAGAATTATGATCAGTGAAAAGCCGGTAACCAGTCTACCGTTTCGTCGTTCATCACACTCCGGATCAGGCTGAGCAATAATTTCGGACGAACCGGCTTAATCACAAAATGTGTATTTCCCGGCCTTTTGAGGTAGTCTTCCAATTCAATAAAGCTGATCACGGAAGAATTCCCAAGGCGTTCCGTTTTAACCTGGTTATTAAAATCCCGCAGATCTTCCTTTTTATCCTGCGTGTTAACTACGATCAGATCGGGAATAATCCGCTCCGCCGAAATGAGAGCATTCCTTAAACCTTGTGCAGCGTAAACATCATAATTACTTTCGGTGAGACCGGCACTTATAAATTCGAGCTCCCTGGGATCATCAAATACCAACAATACAGTTTTCATTCCTTTTAGTTTAAAGATAATCTCAAAATTAAGCAGCCAATGAAAAAAAATAGTTTACTCTGTATTATCAAATGGTAAAGTGACTGAGGTCAATATCCCTTTTGATCACCATCGACTCCACCATCCGGAAAAGGTAGTCGAACCGGGTCGGCTTCGATACAAACTGATCCGCCCCGCTTGTCATCGCATACAATATCTTATAATCATCATTAACGGCGGTGAGAAAAATGAATGGTATATTTTTCATCAGCAGATCTGACCGGATCTCCCGGCACATTTCGATCCCGTCCATCTCCGGCATGAGTATATCGGAAATAATAAGGTGAGGACGCTCCGACCTGGTCTTTTTTACACCTTCTGCTCCATCATTTGCTGTAACAACCTCATATCCCTTTTTCCGGAAATTATAGGAAAGAAACTCCAGGATATCCGGCTCATCGTCTACAATCAATATCTTTCTTGTCGTATTCATCTTGTTTCTTTTATTACAAAATTACACGGTCTCCACTAGGAGAATAAGGTGACAATGTTAAGATATGGTTAAGAGTTATTTCACCGATAAAAAAACCCCTTCTGCCTTTTCAGCGGAAGGGGTCGATACCAATATTTTAAAAGTACTATTTCACAACAACCATTTTCAGGGTCTTTTTAGAAGAGCCGGAAACGATAGTCGTAAAATAAATTCCCGAATGAAGCTCAGAAGCATCCACCTTAACTGTAGTCATTCCTGCGTCCATTTGTCCGTTATAGACATTCGCTACCACTTTTCCGGTAATGTCATAAACCATCACAGATACGTTCGCAGCCGCATTCAAATTAACATCAAATGAAGCGACATCGTTGACCGGATTTGGATAAAGATTCACGCCTGCAAGTGTCTGGATCTCATCAATACCAACATTGATCGTCAGATTAAAGGTTGTTGTATCTGAACAGGAACCATTCGATGCGATCAGCATAACTGTATAATTACCGTTTGTTGCATAAGCATGAACGGGTGATGTTGCACTCGAGTTGGAAGCATCTCCGAAGTTCCAGTTATAAGAAGTTGCACCGGTCGATGTGTTCGAGAACGTTACAACACTTCCTGAAGTTGAAGCTACAGATCCGGCAGCAACCGGAACCGGGTTGACAGTTACGGTCGTGTTTGAAGATGTTCCCACGCCACTGCAAGCATTGGAATTGGTAACCGTAACATTGTATGTTCCTGCAGAAGTTACAACGATTGTTTGCGTTGTCTGACCACCCGGACTCCAGCTATAAGTATCGGAAGCGGATGCGGTAAGAGTAACCGACTGACCGGCACACAGCGTTGCAGATCCTGTTACAGCAACCGTAGGAAGCGGAGCGCTGCTTACGCTAACAGTTGTAGCTGCAGAAGTTGAAGAGCATCCGTTAACATCCGTTTCAGTCACCGTGTAGCTTCCTGAGCTCGTAACAGTGATCATATCGGTAGCTGCGGAAGTGGACCACATGTTTCCACCTGTATAGCTTGAAGTAAGAACAACATTACCACCTGTACAGAATGAAGTCGGGCCGCCCGCGCTGATCGAAGGAACCGCTGGTAATGCATTTACAGTAACCGTGATCATTGAACGCGGTCCTTCCATTCCATCGGCATTTTCTTGTGCCGCATAATATGTGAAAACACCTGCGATCGCTGTGCTTGGCGTTGGAGCGATTGTAGTTGGAACTCCGCCTGTCGGTACTGTGTACCAGTTAATGGTATTTGCCGGATTGGTTCCTGTTGCAGTAAGCTGAACCGGAACTTCACCTGCACAATAGCTGATCGCTGACGTTACCGTTGGAGCAAAAAGCACTTCGCCGGTAAGCGTTGCATCAGTAAAGCTGATATTGGTCAGTGCAGGGGATGCGACTGCAGGACGATAGTCGGGTGTGTAATAATCATAGGGATTAATAAGGATTCCGGTCGTCGTTGCCATCGAGTCGTTCATGCTTGAAGCAAACCATGCAGTGATGTTGAAGGGACTTCCCGCATTCACTTCCGTTACTTTCCCCGTAGAGTTTCCAGCCATCAGGTTATTCCGGAACTGTAATTGTCCGCCTGCGGCAAGACCTTCACAAAGTGTACCGTCAATCATTACTCCGTTTTTGTGATCCATGAAAATGGAATTATAGATCTTTTCTGCTGAGTTTCTTCTGATACGTGCACCTCTCCGGTAGCCGGCGGCGATAACCGAGGCTGTATTTCCACGATACGGTCCGATCAGGGTCATATTTGAGAATTGCGCTGTTGTTTGAGGAGATGCTGTGGAGCCCGATGCATCGTTATCTGATTCAAAACCTTCAGATGTAGAAACAGAAGGGTTATCAGCAATGTTCGGGTCACGTACGGAAAGTCCGAACTGGATGTGTCCATGGAAACCAAAATCAGTATCAAAATCATCGTCGAGGTTACGGTAAGAAACCAGATACCGGCAATTCACTGATCCGCCGAACCATTCGAATGCATCATCATTTGAAAAAGAAACCTGGATGTGATCGATGGTTGTTGCGCTTCCGATAGATCCGAGAGTCAATCCGTTGATCTCTTTATTCGGAGCATAAACATAACCGGGCCATTCGATGCGAACATATTCCATCACACCTGAGTTATCGTTATCATCGGGAGAAGTTCCGCCGCCGAACTCCGTGTCGGTGGTAGGAGCCAGACCTTCGATATTAGCGATACCACCGGGCTGGTTATTTGCAGCTTTTCCCATCAGGATCACACCGCCCCAGTCACCGATAGCACGGGATCCGGCAGCCTGATTGGACGTAAATACGATCGGCATCGCAGGAGTCCCCTGTGCCATGATCTTAGAACCTTTTGTAATGAATAATCCTGCACCTGTTGATGCTTTATCACCCATTATAATTGTTCCGGGCTGTATCGTTAGCGTGGCACCTGCTTTAACGAAAATCTGTCCCTGCAACAGGTATACGTTACCTGCCGTCCACGTTGTATTCACGCTGATGTTGGAAGTTATCGTAACGGTCGGTGCAGGATAAACCGTATTCTGCGGATCCCAGTTCGTCCAGGTATCTGTCCACATTGCCGTTGGCGCCGGAGCGAATGCACCACGGTATGTTGTTGGCACAAAGAAGGAGGATTGTGCCATCGCCATGTTGCTTAACAAGGCAAGCAAGGCTGTTTTGTAAATTCTTTTCATTTGATTTCTGGTTTTTTAATTTTCTGCAGCAAAGGTGCGCCACACTTCTTGCCAGATTATTAATAAGGAATTACTGTTACCTTATTGATCAATTAAATAAACATTATGAAAGGAACAGCTCGCTTAACAGGAAATTAACGATCAGAACCGGATCGAAAGTCCGAATGAATATACACGGCCGAATTTTGTTGACCAGATCAGATCATCTTCATGCTCGTTATAACCATTCTCATTGTGACGGTCCCCGTTGATAATTGAATTACAGAATCCTTTAAATCCACCTGAAGACTGATCCTCGAGATTCCGGTTCTGGTAAAAATTCTGATTCTGTGCGAGCATGTTCTGAAAATTCAGCTTAAGCTCGATCCTGTTTTTCCACAGTGATTTCGTTGCCTGGAAATCCAGGAAAGATCTCCCGTTCTCCCATATGTCCGGCTCATTAATGTTCCCCACGATTGCAATCCTGTTTCCGATCTTATTGAAGCTTGCGGAAAAAGATATCCCCAGTTCGCGGTCGATGTACTGAACACCGGCATTCAGAACATACGGCGATTGTCCCTGGAGCGGACGGGTGTTTGATGCGGCACCAATCACATTTGTAACATCCACCTTCGATCGGATCACCGCAAGATTGGAAAATACAGTCAGGTTATTCAGCAGCCGGGATGAGTCAGATCTGAATAAAGATGCAAGCAGAACCCGGAACTCTAATTCCACTCCATAGTTTACTGCTTTCTGGACGTTGCGGAAGGTGATCTCATTTGTAGCATCTGCACGGGAGATCTGCTCGATCGGATCTACAAAATGTTTATAGAACCCCGACACCGAGACCAATTGTCCTCTTCCCGGATAGAATTCATAACGCACGTCGCTATTATAGATCTTTGCTCTCCTTAAAGTGGTATCACCGGAGATCACAAATTGTGTATTGAAATCATAGAATGCGAACGGTGCAAGCTCACGGTATTCCGGCCGGTTGACCGTTTGAGAATAGCTCAGGCGGACATTCTGCTTCTCGTTGATCGCAAGAATGAGGTTTGCGGAAGGAAGCACATCGAGCTTTGTCATATCAAGCGCGATCGAATCCCTGCTTGAATACCTCGCATTCAATTTCTGGTTGAAATTTTCGACCCTTGCGCCCCACACCAGCCGGATGAATTTGTATTTGTTATCGAGCATGACGTAAGCAGCCTCCAGACGTGATGAAGCATTATACTTGTCGGATGGCTTGGTTCCATCGGTCAGCTTGAAACCTCCTATGCCGTTGACTCCACCGGACGCCGGTTTGATCAGACCCATATTTTCACTGTTGAAGATCTCATTGTCGCCGAGATACAATAAGGAATCTTTAAAGTTGACCGTGCCACCTGCAACACCATAACGGGTATAGCCGAGCTGGCGTGCAAAAAACTCTCTTGAGCGGTCCTGAAAGAATCCGCCTATTTTCAGATCGGTTTTCAGGCTTTTACCGATATTAAATCCGTAAAGGACATCCGCTTTAAAGCTGTAGATCTTTTCCTTGTTTTCCGAAAAGAACATTCCGCCGCCATAATCGGAACCTACATTTGAACTTGCAATGTTTGCAGTATAAACAGTATCCAGTGCAATCGGGTCGGTTGGATCATTGATGTGATCGAGACGTGTATAAATTGTCCTTCTCAAATTCGGAATCGTTCGTTCGATCTGGCTGAGTGAACCGGTCCAGTTGAAACGTAATTTTACTTTCGACAGGTAATGATCTCCGCTCAGCTGACCCGAATAGATCTTATTACCGGTGAACCACCTTGCGTTTGACTTAAGCAGCGTAGGATTTGATTCCAGCGGGTTCGTTTTTCCTGAACGGCTGATCACACGATCATCCGAATTGATGCTGTAGAGGTTCTTAAAGCTGAAAGAATTATTATCATTCAGCTTAAACGAAATATTTCCGAGCACTCCGGCAAGAATCTGTTCGGCGTAGGTTTTATCCAGATAATCATAATCAATTTGTGAAGGCAGTGTTCCGGTATTCCCCGTGAAGCTCCTTCTTATCGTTTCATTATAGTTATTTGTCCTGTTATAGGTAACTGCGAAAACAATTCCCAGCGGTTTTCCTTTTGCAGTTGAATCGGCCGATCTCTTTTTAAGGTTTGCCGTGTAGCCCATCGAATACTGAAAGTTGTAATTCGGACTGAATTTTCTGTCGTACAACTTCCAATCCACATCCGTTTTTTTTGCAAGAGCCGCCTGCTCGTGAATATTCACCGGAAAATCATGCTGAGAAGGGATCGCATCCGGCATTGAACGTGAGCCGTCGTCTATGCCGAGCCAATCTGTTTTGCCTCCTTTATAATAAACCTCGTCCTTACCGGTTGTAATGGTATTGTAACCTGCTCCGACTGAAACGGATTGAAAATTTTCTTCGGGAATGTTTTTGGTATTGATCTGGATCACACCACCGGCAAATTCAGCCGGCAGATCGGGAGTGGCGGTTTTAATGATCACCAGGTTATCCAGCATATTGGATGGAAAAATATCAAAAGCAAACGCTTTACGATCCGATTCCGAGCTTGGCAGCGGCGCGCCATTAATATATGCAGCATTGTACCGGTCGTTCAAGCCGCGGATGATCGCGAATTTATTATCCTGAATGCTGGCACCACTCACACGCTTCAAAACATCGCTCGTGCTTTTGTCGGGAGTTCTTTTAATAAGCTCGGATGAAACCCCGTCTGAAACACTTGCGCTGTTTTTTTGCATCACCAGCAGGGCACCGGTAGATTCCTTGCTCATAGTAGCAGTCACCACAACTGTTCCGAGGTCGGTTGATGCATTCTGCATTGTAATATTAATGATGGTCGGCTCAGCTTCTATTACAACCACACCGGTTATCACCTTTGTGTTGTAGGAGATCAGCCTGCATTCGACGGTATATGCTCCCGGAACAACTTTTCCGATGCTGAAAAGGCCATCCAGGTCGGAGCTGCTTCCCATCGTCGTCCCCTGGATCATGATAATAGCTCCCGGCAATGTTTCGCCGGTCTTTTCATCGATCACTTTCCCTTTTATGGCTGAATTTTGAGAAAACGTTAACTTTGTAAGAACAATAAATGCAGCAAGCAGCAGAATACGGAGTTTCATTTTTATCAGGAATTATACTCCCGCAAAGAAACCGATGGTAAGTCAAGAAAGGGTTAATGAGGAATTAAAGTAGCGTTAAGTAAAACAAAGCATCCCGGGGCTTTGTTAATATTATATTAATTTTGACTTAACACTCCCGATACAGGGAAAAGAGAACTTTACCCTGAATTAATAAGAAAAATTATGAATAACAGCGACTACAAGATACTGTTGGTAGATGATGAACCGGACATCCTGGAATTTCTGAGTTACAACTTAAAGAAGGAAGGGTATAACGTTTTCACTGCAAACAATGGCAAAGAAGCGATCACCGTTGCAAAAAAAGAAAATCCTCAGCTGATCATGCTGGATGTGATGATGCCGGATATGGATGGGATCGAAACCTGCCGTGAGATCCGTGAGATCCCGGGACTGAAAGATGTAATGATCGCATTCCTCACTGCAAGAAGTGAAGATTATTCCCAGATCGCAGGTTTTGATGTGGGAGCCGATGATTATATCAATAAACCGATCAAACCGCGTGTATTGATCAGCAGGATCAAAGCATTGCTCAGAAGAGGCTCATCGAGCGACAGCTCCAAAACCGATAAAGTTGACATGGGTGGCATCCGTATCGACCGGGAGCGCTACCTGATCGTTAAGGATGATACAGAAATCAATCTTCCAAAAAAAGAGTTCGAACTACTCGCATTGCTTGCTTCAAAACCCGGAAAAGTTTTTACAAGAGACGTTATTCTCGATAAAGTTTGGGGCGGAGATGTGGTGGTCGGCGACCGAACCATCGATGTGCACGTACGCAAGCTTCGCGAGAAACTGGGCGAGGATTTCATCAAAACTGTCAAAGGCATTGGCTATAAATTTGAATTTTAGTAAATTGCCGGTAAAATTGCTCCTTTGAGAACAGGTTCACCAAAGCTTTTATTATTCTTTATTGCTATTCTAGTTGCTGCAGCATGCTCGGCGACTATTTTTTTTGCCTTTGGTCAGACAAGCTGGAAAGCCATTCTTGTACCTTTTTTTATTTCGCTGGCAAGTTCATTTATCCTTCTCTTATGTGTAAATGTCATTCTTCTGAAAAAAGTGAATGAGCTTTTCAACATCGTAAAAAATTACCGGGGCATTCCGTCCAACGTTCCATCTCATCCGGTTGACTATACCAATAACAATGTAGAGAACCTGAAGCAGGAGATCATCGCATGGGCGGACGACCGTAAAGATGAGATCGAACGGCTGCACAAGCTGGAAGTTTACCGGAAAGAATTTCTTGGCAACGTTTCCCACGAACTGAAAACACCTATTTTCAATATCCAGGGATATGTGTTGACCTTGCTCGACGGCGGATTGGAAGACCCATCCATCAACCGCAATTACCTCGAACGGGCGGAAAAAAGCGTGGACCGGATGATCACCATCATCGATGATCTCGAAGCGATCTCACAATTAGAAACCGGGGAGCTCCAGCTGGAACCCGAAAAATTTGACATCGCCGCACTTGCAAAAGATGTAGCAGATGCACAGGAGATGAAAGCGACGGCGAAGGGGATTATCCTGACCTTACCGGAAGAAATAAAACCACTTTACGTAATGGCCGATCGTTTTCGGATCCGGCAGGTGATCGTGAACCTGATCGTGAACTCTGTGAAATACGGAAAAGAATACGGAGAAACAAAGATCCGTTTTTATGATGTGGGAGAAAATGTGATGGTGGAAATTGCCGACAACGGAATCGGCATCGGAAAAGAACATCTGCCACGCCTGTTCGAACGATTCTATCGGGTGGATAAGAGCCGCTCACGTGAGCAGGGCGGAACAGGTTTAGGACTTGCTATTGTGAAACACATCATCGAAGCCCATAATCAAACGATCAGTGTGATGAGTACGGAAGGCGCAGGGACCGTGTTTTCGTTTACGCTGAAGAAGGCGTAACGGAAGTTGACTCATTCTGCTCACACTCTAACGCCTATGAGCAGAATATCCCTTCGACTTCGCTCAGGGCAGGCTGACTCATTCTGCTCATACTCTAACGCCTATGAGCAGAATATCCCTTCGACTTCGCTCAGGGCAGGCTGACTCATTCTGCTCATACTCTAACGCCTATGAGCAGAATATCCCTTCGACTTCGCTCAGGGCAGGCTGACTCATTCTGCTCATACTCTAACGCCTATGAGCAGAATATCGTCCACCTGCTGCAAATTTCCTTTCCACTCTTCCAGTGTTTGCGATAAGATCGCTTTTTGAAGATGCATCGGCTTGGATGCTATCGAGATCAGCAGCTGCTTCAGCTGACTGTATTTGAATTTCTTTCCTTTTGTTCCGCCAAACTGATCATTGTATCCGTCAGAGAATACATAAATGCAATCGCCCGGCTGAACCTTCATTTCGTTATGTGTGTAGGCTGTTACAAAATCAGCAGTGCGTCCTTCGATCGCATGTTTATCGCCCTTGATCTCGATCAGCTCCTCGCCGCGAACGACACAGAGCGGACTCTTCGCGCCGGAGAAACTTAAGGTCATATTTTTTCTGTCGAGTGCACACAACGCAATGTCCATCCCGTCATTGATCTGCTCCTGCAAATACTGATGCTTGAATGTTTCCTTGATATTGTCGCTCAGGTTGTTCAGCACATCTGCCGGCCGCCGGATCCGCTCTTCCGACATCAGGCTGTTCAGACCGCTGTATGCAACAACACTCATCAGCGCTCCCGGAACACCGTGGCCGGTACAATCCACCGCCGCGAAATAGATCTTATCCTGCTGCTTGTGCAGCCAGTAAATATCGCCGCTGACAATGTCCTTCGGCTTGTATAGGATAAAGCTCTCTTTCAGGTATTCATATACCATATCATCCGGCGGAAGGATCGCTTCCTGGATGTGCTTTGCATAATGAATACTATCCGTGATATCCTTGTTCTTCTCTTCAATAATTTCTTTCTGAAAAGAGATCTGCTGGTTCATCACCATCATTTCCTTATTCTGCCCCTGCAGCATCAATACCGCTCGTTTTTTCTGACGATGCTGACGCATGCTGAAAAATGCCATCATTAAAAAGATCGCGGAGATCCCGATGAAAGCATACATAATCTTCGTACGCAGTGCCACTTCGCTATCTTTATTTGCGATCTCCACTGTTTGCAGCTGCAATTCCTTTTCTTTCTTCTCGGTTTCAAAGCGCGTCTGCATTTCGGCGAGCTGCTCCGTACTTGTTTCATTAAGAAGCTCCTGGTTCAGCTTCAGGTATTCGGATTGGTATTCATATGCCTTTTTATAATCACTTTTCCCGTACATCACTTTCGCCAGCGACTGGTAGCATTCCGTTTCTCCTTTTTTATGCTCGATCTCACGGGAAATATTCAGCTTCTTCATCAACAGCTCTTCCGCTTCGTTCCATTTCTCGGTCGCAATTGCCACATCTGCCAGCTCACCATAACACGATGCCGTCGCTTTCTTCTCTTTGCCTTTCATCATGTGATCAAGCGCTTTCTGATAATTTTCTTTTGCTTTCGCGTAGTTCTTTTCATCGAAAGCAATGATCGCAAACTGCTCGTAGGTCTGGCCGATGTATTTTTCTCCGGCCCTCTTCTCCCCGATCAGCTGAATGATGTTCATTGCTGCATTGAAACGCTCTAGCGCTCTTGCTTTATCACCCTGCTCATAGTAGATCTCACCAAGGTTATTGTTCCCGATGATCATATTCGTTGAATCCTTTGTCTCAATATAAATTGCCATCGCCCGCTCCCGGATCTTCAGCTCTTCTTTCGCATTTCCCTGGTAGCTGTATATAATGGCCATGTTCGTCAGCAGACCCGCTTCCGCTTTTTTATCGTTGATCGCTTCCGCCAGACTCACACCCGATAAATAATAATTAAGCGAGTGTACATAATCACCGCGGTAACGATAAATGTTCGCATATCCTCCATGTGCTTCTACAAGATAAGTGGTGTCTTTTGTCTGTGTCGCCAGAACCATCAGCCTTGTATAATAATCGAAGGCATCATCATAGCTCGCCTGCTGCTTATAGATCCCGGCAATATCTGAAAATGTCTGAAGGCGGCCCTGCGTATATTTCGCCTTTTCAAATTCTGCGAGGGCGAGCTTGTAATATTTTACAGCCTTTTCAAATTCCTTCTGGTGCTTATACACCGACCCGATTCTTGCATATGCATTTGCGACACCTTTCGTAAATCCAAGCCTGCGAGCAAGGTCCATCGACTGCTTTGCATAGTCGAGTGCTTTCAGCGTATCATCAGTACGAAATTCAAGGGAAAGCTCCTTCAGAATATTCACGCGGTTCGTATCATTCGGGGCGCTGTTCAGCACCGACAAAAGAGAATCGACCCTGCCCGGATTACCGGCGATAAGGCTGGAGGAACCAAGAAGAAAGACAAACAGGTATCGGGAGAACTGCTTCATTCCCGGCAAATATAGGATTTTCCCTTAAAAAATGCTTATTTGCCAGTCATAACCTGAGCCTGCATCTTGCTGAGATCATTCAGCACCAGCTGGTATACTTCCGCCAGCAGCTTGGGATTCCGGGAATAGAAGTCGAAGCTTTTATCGAACTGCTCCCGCGTAACCTCATTCTTTTTCAGGATATCAGTAGAAGGCCGCACATTCTGAAGCATCACATTATCCTTTCCATAAGTACCGGCATTCAGGGCCGCTTCCAGCAAATGGACATCCACCATCACCAGGGCCATTTTTTCCTCAGGCAGAACATCGGAAGGAATGGAAGCTTTCCGCTCCTCGATCGAGGTACAGGAGAACAGAAGTAAGCAGAATATTACAGGCAGAAGTCTTTTCATTTACCACTGCAAAGTTAGCATAAATACATTATTTTTGCAGGAATGAGCACAAACGCCGATAAAGTGGTTTGGATCACCGGAGCTTCCTCCGGCATCGGTGAAGCGCTGGCCGGTGCTTTTGCCTCAGAAGGTGCAAAACTTGTACTTTCCGCCCGCCGGAAAGAGGAGCTGGAAAGAGTAAAAACCGCACTTCGGCTGAACGACAATAATTGCCTCATTCTTCCCTTTGATCTTAATGATAGTTCGGGTGTTGCTGCAATGACGCAGCAGGTGATCGCTAAATTCGGACGGATCGATATCCTTGTAAACAACGGCGGAGTGAGCCAGCGTTCGCTGACAAAAGACACACCACTTGAGATCGACCGCAAGATCATGGAAACAAATTTTTTCGGAACTGTGGCGCTTACAAAAGCGGTCCTGCCGGAAATGTTAAAGCGCAAAAGCGGAAATATTATTGTGATCAGCAGCGTAGCCGGAAAATTCGGATTCTACCTGCGTTCAGCTTACTCGGCATCTAAACATGCCTTGCACGGTTTTTTTGAATCGCTGCGCATGGAAGTCTACAATGATAATATCAAAGTGCTGATCGTTTGCCCGGGAAAGATCAGAACCAATATTTCTTTTAATGCGGTCAGAGAGGATGGAAGCCGGCACAATGTGATGGATAAAAGTCAGGACGCCGGGTTAAGCGCAGAAGAATGTGCAAAGCAGATCCTGGATGCTTTAAAGAAAAATAAGAAAGAGATCCTGATCGGGGGAAAAGAAACAAGAGCCGTTTGGGTGAAAAGAATGTTCCCTTCGCTTTTTGATAATATGATCCGGAAACAGAAGCCGGAGTAGTGGGCGATTAAGTGATTAAGTAACCAGGTGATTAGGTGATTAAGTAATAAAGAGGATTAGGAACGAGATTTCGGAGCGTCATTGCAGGGAGCTTTTCGCGACCGAAGCAATCTCCTGATACGGCACACGACAACTGAGCAGGTGACTAAGTGATAAAGGGATAAGGTGATTAAGTAATAAAGAGGATTAGGAATGAGATTTCGGAGCGTCATTGCGAGGGAGCTTTTCGCGACCGAAGCAATCTCCTGATACGGCACACGACAACTGAGCAGGTGACTAAGTGATAAAGAAAAATTGAATATGACTAAATCAACAATAGCAGGAATTCAGCAGGTAGGTGTTGGAATTCCAAATGTACACGAAGCATTTCATTGGTATGCCCGCCACTTCGGCATGGACATTCCCATCTTTGAAGAAGCGGCAGAAGCGAACCTGATGCTTCCGTATACCGCCGGGAAACCACACATGCGCCACGCAATCCTCGCCATCAATATGAAAGGCGGAGGAGGATTCGAGATCTGGCAATACACCAGCCGGAAACCTGAACCACCGGCATTTGAATTGCAGCTCGGTGATCTCGGCTTTTATTGCACACGCATGAAGACCAGCGACGTGAAAGGAAGCTATGAATTCCTGAAGTCGAAAAATGTAAATCTCATTTCCGGGATCATAAAAGATCCTGCAGGAGATGAAACATTCTACCTGCGCGATCCATGGTCGAATCTTTTTCAGATCGTAAAAAGCGAATCCTGGTTCGGGAAGGGAATGCAGCTCACAGGCGGACCCGCAGGAATGATGATCGGCGTAAGCGACATCGAGCGCTCTAAAAAATTCTACGCGGAGATCCTCGGATACGATACCATTGTGTACGATAAAACCGGAACTTTTGATGATCTTAAGCATCTTCCTTCCGGTGGCAGCCAGGTTCAGCGTGTACTGCTTCGTCATAGTGAGCCGCGCGCCGGTGCATTCTCAAAGCTTCTCGGAGCAAGCGAGATCGAGCTGGTAAAAACGCTTGACAGAACACCGCGGAAGATATTTGAGAACCGGCTGTGGGGCGACCAGGGCTTTATCCATTTATGTTTCGACATTGGAAACCAGCACGCCATGAAAGAACTTTGTGCTTCAAAAGGATATCCTTACACGATCGATAGCGGTGAAAAATTCGATATGGGAGAAGCGGCAGGACATTTCAGCTACATCGAAGATCCGGATGGAGCACTGATCGAGTTTGTTCAGACCAAGAAAATTCCGATCATGAAAAAGCTGGGCTGGTACCTGGACCTGAAAAAACGCGATCCGTTAAAGCCGCTTCCCGACTGGATGCTGAAAGCGCTGAAGTTTAACCGCTGGAAAGGATAATGACACTCGATCATCCTGAACTTGTCGACTTGTTAAAGAAGGCATACTCCGCTGAAAAAGCGGCTGCGTTTGCATACATAGGACATGCAGGTTCGGTGAAAGACCAGGAAGCAAAAAAAGCCATCCGGCAGATTGAAACCGACGAATGGAACCACCGCGCTGAAGTGCTCCTGATCATGAAGCAGTATGATATCCCAATCTCAAAATGGTATGAATTCCGCTTCCACGTGATCGGCAAGATCATTTCCGGAAGCTGTTATGTGATCGGGTGGTTCATGCCTTACTATTTTGCAGGCCGTCTTGAAAGCGGGAACGTTTGCGAATACTTCCGGATGCTGCACATGTTCCACTCGCTCGGCATCAAAGAGCACGACCAATGCCTGTATGAAATGGGCATCAAGGAAAAAGAGCATGAGGTCTACTTCCTGGAGCAAATTAAAAACGACAAGCTCCTGCCCTTCTTCGAAAGATTATTTTCCTGGGGAAAACGCAAAGGTTTTAATGATGTCGATCTCGAGAAAAAATATTCGCTCGAAGAATCGGAAAAGTACTGCAGGAAAAAATGACCAGGATCCCGCGCTACCTCATTTTTGCGAGACTGATCATCGGGCTTTTCTTTTTATTCATTCCGTTTTCATCACTCCGTACCGAGCGCACGTTAATGATCTCACTGTTGATCACCGGAATTCTCACGGATATATTCGATGGCATCATTGCCAGAAAATTAAACGTATCGGATGAAAAATTGAGACGGATGGATTCCCTTGCGGACCAAATCTTCTGGATCTGCATACTTGTATGTACTTTTTTTCTTCACCCGTATTTTTTCCTGTCGCATAAGCTGATGTTTACATTACTTATCGGCCTGGAAGCTTCAACTTATGCGGTAAGCTTTTTGAAATTCGGAAAGGAGGTCTCGACACATGCGATCCTGTCCAAGATCTGGACGTTGAGCATGCTTGCTTTTTTCATCGAGCTGATCGCAACCGGCTATTCGGGACCAATATTCATCACCTGTTTTTTATTAGGACTGATCAGCAGGCTGGAAATAATTCTGATCCTGCTGGTCCTGAAAGAATGGACGACTGATGTTCCGTCCCTCCGCCAGGCAATACGGTTACGGCAGGGAAAAGCAATGAAACGGAACAAAATGTTCAATGGCTAAAAGAGCTTTTTCTGACCGGCGCTTTTCTTCGCCTTTGGCTTCGTCGTCTTCGGCTCCGGCGCCGGCGGCTTGACCGGAACATGAAGGCTCGCTCCCAGCTTCTTATTCAGCTTTTCAATAAAGTAAGCGGATAAAAGCGGCGATTCTAATTCATGATTCTGGTGAACGAAGAAATAAAGATTCTTCAATCCTTCTTTCTTCCATTTTGCGATCCGCTCAACCCATGGATCCAGGCGGTCGTAATCGCTCGGATGATTTGCGCCGACATAGCGGATAAACGCCGTGTCAGTGGTCATCCGCATGTGCATGATGTCTCTTCTGCCTGCAGTATCTACCAGTACATTTGTGATGTTGTGCTTTTTGAACAGCTCCATGGTTTTTTCAAAAGCAGCTTTATCATTGAACCATTCTGTGCTCCTGAACTCGATCGCCAGTGGTACACCTTTCGGAAATTCCTTCACAAACTTTTCTACGCGATCAAAATCTTTGGGTTTGAAATTGTCGTGCATCTGCAAAAAGATCATTCCTAATTTCTCCTCGAGTCCGCTGACGGAATGACAAAAATCTGCAGTAAGGTTCTTTACATCGTTCAGCCGTTTCAAATGACTGATGGTTTGCGGGATCTTTGGAAAGAATTTAAATCCTTCCGGAGTTTTTTCTCTCCACTTCACAAATTGCTCTTTTCCATAAGGCTGATAGAATGTGGCATTCAGCTCGATACTATTGAATTGCGTGGAATAATATTCCAATTCATCCTTTATTCCCTTCGGGTAAAAGTTTTTCAGATCGGTCTTGTTCCATTTAGCACAACCGACCGAAACATTCATTTTTTTTGCTTCTTTACCGCCCAGTACCACTTTTGTGTCAGGATGGTCCTTTGGCAGCGACAGATCCAATCCATCTACATTTTCAACACTTCCGAATTTCATGCTTGTATGTTTTTATGATAGTTTCAGATATTCACTTTTCGCATCCGCAATTGCAGCCATCGCTGAAGAACGAAACGCAACCAACTCTTCTACTTTTTCCCGCTCTTTTCTCACCATTCTCAATAATTTCCATCGACCGAAAATTTTTCGCATCACCGGATAAAATCTCAGCACATAGGCTCCCGACAAGATGATCGACAGTCCGTATACGCTTATAAAAAGCCAGGAGTTCGTGAGGATCCCGACAATCAGCAGCTGGATCAGCATATAAGCCTGCCATGCCATCAGCGACAGATATGAACGGAAAGAAGCATAAAATTCAGGCTTCTTTACTTTCCTGTCAGAAAATTTCCGGATAAAATAATAAGGCGGGAAATTCATCAAAAGTCCCAATCCATATACCGGCATTCCCAGAAATATGATTGCGTACTCGAGAATAAAGCTTTTGATGTTCATCCGGCTCACGTTTTCTTCCCGCAGCAAATGGTCACGTAAACCGTGCGCATGAAGCGCATCTGTGTATTTCTCCAGCTTTGCTTTCAACGGTACAACCATCTCCGGCTTCTGCTCATCGATCCTGTTTACCATGTCGATCATCTCACGGCTCGCACGGTAACGCAGCTCCTGATCTTTTGTATCGGCATTTTTGTCCTTCAGCCACTGATGCGTGTATATTTCCTCCAGGTGACTAACCAGCTTATCATTTTCCGGGTTGATGATGGCGCTAACGTGGCCATACATCTTTTCCTCCAGCATTTTCGTGAAGCGGTTGATCGTTTTCACTTTATCGCCTTTGAAATCGCCGATGTGTTCAAGTACAGAAACCGGCTTTCCGATATCGATGCTGATCCTGCTCCGGAAACGCGTCGGGTCCTGGTAGTTCAATCCGATCGGCACAACCAGAATATCTTTTTTGAAATCGATCGCCTCCCCTGTTTGGAAAACGATCCTTGCAAGCCCTTTCTTAAGCGGACGAAGTCTCCGCTCCGAAACACACAGCGCTTCCGGGAACAAAAGAATGGTTTTATCGTCGGTAAGAAGCTGACGGCATTCTTCAAAAGATTTATCATTCTTCTTTATTTCAGAATAACCTTCCTGGATCCGGAACATCGGTGAAACACTCATCTGGTTCAGGATCCATTTTGCAAACGCTCCTTTGAACACATCGCCCCGCGCAAAAAAACGAACCTTTTGCGGAAGGTACATCGCAATAACGATCGGGTCGACAAAACCATTCACATGATTCGGTGCAAGAACAACCGGCTGATCACGCGGAACATTCTCCAGTCCGCGGATATTGATCCTGTAGTATACATGCAGGGCAACAAGAACAAAAGGACGTATCAGGAGATAGATCAAAGCGAGTTAGGAGTTATAAGTTATAAGTGATGAGTGATGAGTTATAAGTGATGAGTTATATGTGATGAGTTATAAGTGAAAAGGTGAAAAGTGAAAAGTGAAAAGTGATAAGTGAAAAGTGAAAAAACATATTACCGAAATAATTATCTTAAAAAAGTTAACCGTTCTCCTTTTTGGGATTCATCAAATTTACCATCGTCATACACCAGGTGTCCGCTTACAAAGGTCCGCTCGATCTTTGCGTGAAAGGTTTGACCTTCAAACGGCGACCAGCCACACTTATAAAGAATATTGGAACGGTTCACCTCCCATTCGGAATTAAGATCCACAATAACGAGATCCGCAAAATAACCTTCCCGGATATATCCTCTCTTCGCCACCTGGAAACAGTCTGCAACAGCATGTGCCATTTTCTCTGCGATCTTCACCAGCGTGATCTTCCCCTGTCTGTGCATTTCCAGCATCGCAACCAGCGAATGCTGAACAAGCGGCCCTCCGGAAGGTGCCTTAAAATAGGTTTGCTCCTTTTCTTCGATCGTGTGCGGTGCATGATCCGTCGCGATCACATCGATCCGGCCATCCAGAACCGCCTTCAGGATCTCTTCACGGTCACTTGCTTTTTTCACTGCCGGATTCCATTTGATATAATTTCCTTTTGTTTTATAATCCGCATCGGAGAACCAGAGATGATGAATGCAGGCTTCTGCTGTGATCCGCTTTTCTTTAAGCGGCTTTTTATTGTCAAATAAATGCGTTTCTCTCGCAGTGGAAATATGGAGGACATGCAGGCGCGTATTGTATTTCTTCGCCAGCTCAACAGCCAGCGACGAAGATTTATAACAGGCTTCCTCGCTGCGGATCAACGGATGACATTCAACCGGGACATTCTCGCCGTACTTTTCCCTGTAGATGGCCATGCTATTTCTTATCGTTGCTTCATCTTCGCAATGTGTCGCGATCAGCATCCTGCATTTTGAAAAAAGTCCTTCCAGCGTTTCACGGTTATCGACCAGCATATTCCCGGTGGATGAACCCATGAAAACTTTGATTCCGCAAACCTTCTCCGGATCGGTTTTAAGGACCTCTTCCAGATTATCATTGGAAGCGCCCATAAAGAAGGAATAATTTGCGAGGGAAACTTCCGAAGCGCGCTTATACTTATCTTCCAGTAATTCCTGAGTGAAAACGTTCGGAACGGTATTCGGCATTTCCATATAGGAAGTAACACCTCCCGCAACAGCAGCCTTCGCCTCCGTATAGATCTCTCCTTTATATGTCAGTCCGGGCTCACGAAAATGCACCTGGTCGTCGATGCAGCCCGGGAAAAGGTACTTTCCGGTTCCATCGATGGTTCGATCAGCGCCGGTGATCTCTGATTCAGAAATTTTCGAAATATATTTTCCATCGATCAATACGTTTCCTTTCGTGATCCTGCCTTCATTGACGATGCTGATATTCCTGATGAATGTTTTCATATTGTTCTAATAACAAAAAAGCCCCCGAAAGAGCTTTTATTTTATTTTCTTGAAGCGCATTTTTAATACGCCCCAGAAAGCTTCCTTAAATATTCCCTTACTCATTTTTGAAACACCTTCGGTCCGGTCCGTAAAGGTGATCGGAACTTCCACCACTTTGAAACCGAGCTTATACGCCGTATACTTCATTTCGATCTGGAAAGCATATCCAACAAACCGGATCTCGTCGAAATCGATCCGCTCGAGCACTCTCTTTCTGTAACACTTGAATCCGGC
Organism: Bacteroidia bacterium; assembly: GCA_045805205.1. Lineage (GTDB taxonomy): Bacteria > Bacteroidota > Bacteroidia > 2-12-FULL-35-15 > 2-12-FULL-35-15 > 2-12-FULL-35-15. The sequence goes on from JBJMLR010000014.1 coordinate 121,731, forward strand.
AGTTGTATCACGGATCGGAACAAACAAAACCATTCTGACATAAACAGAAGCGAAGTACGACATCAGCACTCTTCCTTTTGGCCAGTTTTCAATATGTCCGTCCTTCACATAACGCGAGCCGATCGCTACATCCGCTCCTTTCACACAGGCTTCGCGCAGGCGGACAAGATCATCAGGGTTGTGCGAAAAATCACAATCCATTTCGAAAATATATTCGTAGCCTTTTTGCAGCGCCCATTTGAAGCCATGGATATAGGCTGTACCCAGACCCAGCTTTCCTTTTCGCTCTTCGATAAATAGCCGGCCATTGAATTCGGTCATCAGCGATTTAACAATTGCAGCGGTTCCATCGGGAGAACCATCATCAATAATTAACAAATGAAATGCAAACGGTAACGAAAAGACCCTGCGGATCATTTTCTCCACATTTTCCTTTTCATTGTAGGTAGGTATAATGACTAAACTGTCGGACACAAGCCTGATTTAAGCATCTAAAGATAGGGCAAATTCCAGTATTCCCCAAGTTTTAGGTTTTTTTGGCAAATCGCCTATAAACCTTTAGCAGAAAGGCTTATCGCCATAGAAAGTTTTCAAATTCGTCGGATCGCGACCGGTTTTCTACACCCTGCCCGCTTTGATCTCTTCCACAACAGCCGGATCGAGCAAGGTGGAAATATCACCGAGATTACTCAGCTCCCCTTCCGCCACTTTTCTGAGGATCCTCCGCATGATCTTTCCACTTCGTGTTTTTGGCAGTCCGCTTACGATCTGGATTTTATCGGGTTTTGCAATCGGGCCGATCGCTTTTGTGACTTCCGCAAGGATCTCTTTCCGCAGACTTTCCGGATCCTTTGATTTATTTGTCGAGATCACATACGCATAGATCCCTTGTCCTTTGATCTCATGCGGATATCCGACTACCGCAGATTCGACGATATCTGCATGCATATTAATTGCGCTCTCCACTTCCGCTGTTCCTATCCGGTGACCGCTTATATTCATTACATCATCTACACGGCCGGTGATGCGATAATAGCCTTCTTCATCCCGTTTGCATCCGTCGCCTGTAAAATATAAACCCGGATACGTCGCGAAATAATTCTGCCGGCAGCGTTCATGGTCGCCGTAGGTGGTCCGGATGATAGACGGCCATGGGAACCTGATGCATAAATTCCCTTCCACTCCATTTCCTTTGATCTCATTTCCTTTATCATCAACCAGCATTGGCTGAATTCCGGGTAAGGGCAGTGTTGCAAAGCTTGGTTTTGTTTTCGTGATCCCTGCCAGCGGAGAGATCAGGATCCCGCCCGTTTCCGTTTGCCACCAGGTATCTACGATCGGACATCTGCCCTTTCCGATATTCACATTGTACCACTGCCACGCTTCTTCATTGATCGGTTCTCCGACACTTCCCAGCACTCTCAATGAGTCCAGCTTATAAGGCTTCACAAAATCCAAACCGGCTGCTTCAAGTGAACGGATGGCTGTCGGCGCCGTATAGAAAATAGTTACTTTGTATTTATCGATCACCTGCCAGAACCTGCCGGCATCCGGAAAGGTCGGCACCCCCTCAAACATCACGGAAGTTGCACCCGCCAGCAAAGGCGCGTAAACGATATATGAATGTCCCGTGATCCAGCCGACATCCGCAGTGCACCAATAGATATCATTCTTATTATACTGAAAAACGTTTTCGAAGCTGTAATGTGTAAACACCATGTAGCCACCGCAGGTGTGAACAACACCTTTTGGTTTTCCGGTCGATCCCGAAGTGTATAGAATAAAAAGCAGGTCCTCGGAATCCATCGGCTCGGCCGGACAATCGGAAGAAGCCTTTTTCATTTCAGTGCTCCAGGAAACATCTCTTCCCGGCTTTATATTCACGGAAGTCTTTGTACGTTCGAGCATAATTACCGTTTTTACCGACGGACAAGTTTCCAATGCTTCATCAACCACCTCCTTCATCGGAATTGCTTTCGGTCCCCGATACGCTCCATCGCTGGTAATAACAATATGGCAGTCGCTGTCCTGGATCCTTCCTGATAAAGCAGAAGCAGAGAATCCACCGAATACTACCGAATGGACCGCACCAATCCGGGCACAAGCGAGCACTGCAATCGTAAGCTCCGGAACCATCGGCATATAAATGCAGATCCGGTCTCCTTTTTTTGCACCATTCGACTTTAACACATTTGCAAACTTGCAGACCTGCTCATGAAGTTGTCGATACGTCAGCTGAATTGAATTCTCCGCCGGATCATTCGGCTCCCAGTAATAAGCAATCTTTTCGGAATTGTCCTTCAAATGACGATCGAGACAATTTTCCGTAATATTCATTTTCCCCCCGAGATACCATTTCACATCCGGTTCCGAAAAATTCCATTCAAGCACTTTGTCCCATTTCTTTTTCCAGAGAAATTGCTCCGCCTGCTCCGCCCAGAACGCTTCCGGGTTCTCAACGCTGTGCTGGTACTCACGCTGATATTGCTCAAATGATGTGATCCTGGCCATGAACTGATATGATTTATTCTTCAAATTTAAGCGGAAAATTGCTATTTTTAAAGAAATAAACACACCATGAAGCGACGTTCGTTTTTGCTGAGTGCATTGTTTGCAGCTCTCGTTATTTCGGGTGTTTCCTGCAAAGACAAAAAAGAGGATCCGGAAACTACGCCGCCGGTAACTGCAAGCGGCGGGCTTGATGCAAGCACACCCGTTTTAGGTTACAATATCCTGAGGCATCTTCCGGGGATCTGGAACGGCCCGGTTACTTCTTCCACACCGCTTGGAAGCTATCCCGAATGGATCGTCGATTTCCGCCCGGTATCTGCTGCACAGGTCAGTGCAAAAAATGAGCTGGATACCCTGAACAATATTCTCATGGGCTTCTTTGTTTCAAAACATATTTGCGGTTACCGCATGGCCTTTCGTAACGGAGGTGGCTTTGCAGGACAACAGCGCATTGCCTATGCTGAATGCGACAGCGTATCTGAAACGGTCAACAATTATTTCTATCGCTTCATCGATTACAAAGCCGGAAAGAACCGCGTTTACACCGATATTCTGTTTAAGGACGACAGTCTGATCATGCACGTTTATACTAATCAATATAATTCATTGCCCGGACCGGTAACACACATGCTGTGGAAAGCAAAGCTTCAGGATACCACTTCCGCTCAAAATGCGATCAGCACTTTCAGCTTCCCGCAAAAGCAATTGGTAAAAGATTTCTCGACTACATTCGACAGCCGGACGGAAGCGATCTATTATTCAGCCGCTGATCTCGCGAATGATCCTTACAATGAAGCTTCACAGCCTTATCTCGGACAAACGACCGTGAACGTGAATTTCGCTGCAGCGTATACTCCTGATCCGGCAAAACGTGTTTTCCTGATGATCACCACGCAGCCGTTGTTCAGCGGGTTCACTTTTATTCCGGCAAACCTGAAATACAGATCACGCTATGTATTTCTGTCGTCCAACGACAATGCCTTCACATTTAATTATATGCATCCCGGAAATTATTATTTGTATTCCTTATATGATGCAAACGGCGATGGAACATTTTCGTCCGGCGACTGGATGAGCTCCAACCTCACCAACACATTTACATTGAATGCATTGGGAACACGGACGGTGAATACAACGATTGATTTTACGATACCGTAACCAGTGAGAATAGCATCATTCATACTATTTGTAATTATAGCGAACTTGATTAATGGTTGCCGACAAAGCACTGAAAGTTCGGCATCCGATCATCTTTATAGGGTCACAATGAAAACAGACGCCAAGGACACGAGTTTCGAATTCTCAATAGCAGAGGCTAATGAGAACTTTTTGACCGAGTTGTGGGTTTCAGATCCCGAATGCACTGAATGTAAAGACTGCTACGTAGACAGTGGTGTTGTTAAAGTTCCGGCTGTGTTGACTCCTTATATAAAATGGCCAAATGATTATTTCCTCATCGGTAATAATCCTTATGTGATTGAAAACACCTACTATGTTTCCTATCGAATTAAAGGTAGAATTGTAGGCGTAAAATATGGCCGCCCCGTGTTCTGTGTTGACAGTTACAAAGAAATAGTCTAATCTAAAAAAGTAAAATTCTCCTGCAAATGATCTTCCGCCAGGCTAAAATAGAAGATATACCACAGATCCAGGTTGTAAGAAACTCGGTGAGAGAAAATATGCTGTCCGATCCCGCGCTTGTTACTGATGAAGACTGCAAAGAATATATCACAGCGCGCGGACGAGGATGGGTTTGTGTGGTTGATTCAAAAGTGGTGGGATTCGCAATTGCCGATCTGAAAGGAAATAACATCTGGGCACTCTTCATGCATCCCGAACATGAAAAAAAAGGCGCCGCAAAAAAATTACATGATATTATGCTCGACTGGTATTTCTCACAGACCAAAGAAACGGCCTGGCTGGGAACTGCACCCAACACAAGAGCAGAAGCATTTTACAGAAAAGCCGGCTGGAAAGAAACCGGCACTCATGGAAAAGGCGAGATCAAATTTGAAATGAATTTCGATACCTGGAAAATGCATAACATCTAAAACTATATAACCCAGACAACAAATCAAAACTATGGAAACAGAAACAAAAAAGATCAAGATCACTGAGATCAAAGAACATTATAAAGTAAAGCGCAAAGAGAAGAATGCCAACGGTGAAATGGTTGAAGTTGAAAAGACCATGTGGCGCTTCAAAGAAGTTCCTTACGTTACCGGCTGGCCCAGATTCGGGCACTTTCTCCTGGACCGCGTCTTTTATTCCATCTGTGTTTTCCTGATGGCGGCCGGTGTGGGTGTGATTCTGGGCCTTAGCGGGAATGCAGGCGCGATCGATAGTACGAACGAAACGATCATCAACGTCATGGAGTTCCTGATCATCTACCCGTTTTATTACCTGATCATGGAAGCAGCTACACAAGCGAGCCTCGCGAAGTTGGTTCTCGGACGTGTTGTTGTAAACGAATATGGCGAAAAGCCTACGTTCAGCCAGATCCTCGGACGCTCGTATGCACGCATCGTTCCTTTTGAGCCATTCTCCTGTTTCGGCAATACCGGGTGGCACGATGACTGGAGCAAGACTTTTGTTCTCCGCAAACGCGATCTGGAAGACCTGATGGTATTGGCGCGACTACAGCAGCATATTGCGGAAGAGCCAGCTTCCCCGGAGGCACAATAGGATCAACGGGAGAGCTCCGTGGCCCTGTCACGGGCTCTCACAATTCCTTTTTGCAAATTCTCGCCCACTTTCGCTTCATTGAAAACTGAAAATGCCGCTTCGGTTGTTCCTCCTTTTGAAGCAACTGCCTTTATTAGCTCATCCAGGGATCTGTCGTCGGTATTCAGCAAGTGAAAAGAACCCAGCATTGTTTGCTTGACCAGCATAGCGGATGTCGCCTCGTCAAAGCCCATCTGCTTACCGGCTTCCACCATGTTTTTTACGATGTAAAAGAAATAAGCAGGACCACTTCCGCTGAGTGCTGTTACCGCATCGAGCAAGTTCTCGTCCTCAAAATAAATAGTTCTGCCGGTAGTCGACAACAACATCTCCGCCTTCCTGATTTGCTCCGCCGATAAGGATCTCAATGCTGTGAAAGCAGTCATTCCCATTCCAAGCTGAGCGGGAGAATTCGGCATTGCACGAATAATACATTTATGCTGAAGCATTTCTGCGATCCTCTCCATCTTCATCCCCGCCATTATGGAAACGATAATGTTCCGGGGAGCCAGAATCTGCTTCAACTCATCACCAAGCACAGGGAAATCCTGCGGCTTCACTGCAAGAATTACGAAATCACTTTCTGCGATTTTCGGATCATCGACAGTACAAACCCGGCCGAGGTTCAGTTCTTGCAGCGCTTGTTTGCGCGTTCCGTCCTTTTCCGCAAGCAGCAGCTCTTCTCCTAAAACAATTTTATTTTTCAAAAATGCACGGGCATAGATCAAGCCCATATTTCCGCAGCCTATAATTGTAATTTTCATATGCTATTTTTTATTTATTCATAACCGATTCCTGCTTACGGATCGATTCTTCGTGAATTAACTGATACAAAGCACGAACAAACTCTTCGGTGAGACCCATCATTTCCGCCGTATCGATACGATCCTTCAATAGCCCTTCCCAACGATCGGCCTGGAGAATGGTCACATTGTTCCTGTGTTTATATAATCCGATCTCCTCGGCGATTTTCATCCTGCTCATCAGCAAACGCAGCAATCCTTCATCCGCATGGTTTATATCCTCACGCAATTCTTCCAGCTTATTGTTATAAGCGGTGTCTGCAGATCGCGGTGTCCGGATGACGAGCTTTCCGAGCAACTTTTTCAACTGTGCAGGGTTCAGCTGCTGTTTTGCATCGCTGAGCGCAACCTCGGGTAAACAATGCGTTTCAATCATCAGCCCGTTCATGTCCATGTCAAGTGCCTTCTGGGCTATATAAGGAATCAGTTCAGTGCTTCCGCAGATGTGACTGGGGTCACAAATTACCGGAATCTGCGGACAGAGTGTTTTCAGCTGAATGACCATTTCCCACTTCGGATCATTCCTGAATGGAGTTGTATCGTAAGAATGAAAGCCACGATGGATCGCGGCAATTTTATTTATTCCCCGTTTGTTCAGCCGTTCGAAAGCGCCAAGCCAAAGCTGAAGATCGGGACTCACGGGATTTTTTACCAGGACAGGAACATCGACACCGCTCAACGCATCCGCAATCTCCTGTACAGAAAACGGATTAACTGTTGTACGCGCACCAATCCACAAAACGTCTATGCCGCTTCCCAGGCAGAGCTCAACATGCCGCGCATTAGCGACTTCTGTTGCTGTTTTCATCCCGGTTTCCTGCTTCACGGTCCTCATCCATTCCAAGGCAATTTCGCCCATTCCTTCAAATGCCCCGGGACGGGTTCTCGGTTTCCAGATGCCCGCCCGGAATAACGTATTTTGTTTTATCTCAGCAATCGCTTTTGCCGTAGCTAACAACTGCGTTTCGGATTCAGCGCTGCATGGCCCGGCGATCAATAGCGGGTCCCCGGTAAGTAAAGAGCACTTTTCAATTTCAAGATCTGTTTTCATGTTCAATTCCAATTTGCTTTAGTGTATTCTCCTAATACCCTCAGAACAACTGTCGAGCTTTTTATCTTTTTTAATGCCTTGCAATAATCCTTGTATTCCAGCCATTCGACATCTGTGTGGAACGAATACTGATCCGGCTGACCAATCACAGGCACACTCTGGATCTTCGAAAGGTTCACACGATTTCGCCTGAACACATTCAATACGTCGGCTAGCGCACCGGTATCGTCGCCAAGACGAAAACACACCGAAGCTTTATTAGGGCTTTCCGGACGGCCATCCCCTTTCGACAAGATGATAAAGCGTGTATAATTTTCTTCCGAATTTTCAAGCCCTGATAAAAGGACAGGAACTCCATATTTCAAAGATGCGATCCGGTTTGCAATCGCTGCAGTGTTTCTTTTTCCCTCTGCCGCGATCTGCTTTACACAAGACGCAGTATCTCCTTTTTCGATGATCGTGATGTGAGGATATCTCGAAAGAAATGAAGAGCATTGCGCAAGAGCCATGGGATGGGAATAAATGTATTCGATCTCATCCATCCTCACTCCTCCGGGTGCAAGCAAATGCAATTCGATCTTCAGGTACTGTTCGCCGATAATTCTCAGGTCATACTCATCGATCAGGTTGTAATTGGCCAGGATACTGCCCGCCAGAGAATTTTCTATCGCCATTACGGCATAGTCAGCTGCATTGCTTTTTAATATCTCACAACACCGGCGAAAGGTAAAACACTCGATCGTTTCTACTTCCTGTCCATAAAACTTCTGCGCTGCCATATCGTGGTAAGAAGCTGCTGTACCGAAGATTGCTACTTTTAGATTTCTCATTTTGTTTTTTTGATTTGATTAAAAAAAAAGAGTCCCGAATTTCTTCGGGACTCTCTGGTCGTATATTGTAATTTTCTTTAGATCACACAATATTCTTCCGACGGCGTCCCGCATTTGAACCCGGATAAAAGAAGAAAAAATAAGTGCTCTGTAATTTCATTGCTAATTAATTGCGGCAAATATAAAACGGAAAATCGATACAAAGCAAATTTATTTTTCAGATCGATGCAAATCCATTGACACCAGCTCACCGGAAATACCCAATTTCTCAAGTAATCCCGACATTCTCGCAACGATCTCCCGGTTTCCCGGATCGCCAATGCTTCCTTTGTGGCTATGAGCCACGACCTTATCTGTGACAAACTGCCCCTCAGCAATCTGCTTTCCAATTTCACGATACGCATCCCGGAAAGGAACACCATCGAGAACCAGCTTGTTAACCGCTTCCACACTATACAGTAGTTTGTAACGCTCGTCAGAGAGGATATTGTCTTTCACACGTATGTGCCGGAGCATATAAGCAATCATCTCCAGGCAATCTTTCAGATCATCAATTGCAGGAAAAAGGATCTCCTTCGTCAATTGCATATCCCTGTGATAACCAGAAGGAAGATTATTGCATAACAATGTCAGCTCATTAGGAAGTGATTGAATTCTATTGCATTTCGCCCGGATCAACTCAAAGACATCCGGATTTTTCTTGTGTGGCATAATGCTGCTTCCTGTTGTCAGCTTATCCGGAAAAGAAATAAAACCAAAATTCTGATTCATATAGATACAAACATCGTATGCAAATTTAGAAAGCGTTGCTGCCACTGCCGAAAGAGCCGTCGCCATTGCCTTTTCCGATTTCCCCCTGGTCATTTGTGCATACACCGAATTGTAATTCATGTCCCCGAACCCAAGCAGGTCCGTTGTCATTTGCCTGTCGAGTGGAAATGAAGAGCCATACCCTGCACCGGAACCCAGCGGGTTTTTATCCACGATATTGTAAGCCGCAATGATCAATTCCATATCATCAGTCAGGCTCTCGGCATAAGCGCCAAACCACAATCCAAAACTCGAAGGCATCGCAACCTGAAAATGGGTGTAGCCCGGAAGCAATTTTTCCCGGTGTTCCTCACTCAGCGCAACCAGCCCTGAAAAAAGAGAGCTCAGCAATCCCGTAACATTTTTCAGCTCCTGCTTCATATAAAGCTTCATATCGACCAGCACCTGATCGTTTCGCGACCGCCCGCTATGGATCTTCTTTCCGACGACGCCAATGCTCCGCGTTAAAAGCAATTCGATCTGCGAATGAATATCTTCCACTCCTTTTTCAATCGAAAACTCACCCGCTCTTATGTCTGCGAGAATTTTGTTCAGCTCTGAATGGATCAGAACTTTTTCCGCATTTGTCAGCAGTCCGATTTTCTCAAGCATCGCCGTATGCGCAAGAGAGCCAAGCACGTCACACTCAGCCAGCCGTATATCAAGAGCTGTATCGCTCCCAACGGTGAACTTCTGTACTTCATCCGTTCCGGCCTGATCTTCTTTTTCCCAAAGCTTTATCATACTAGTTGTTCTAAAAGTTTAATATAAGTTCTGATCCCCTCTGTTATTTCATCGAGGTAAATAAATTCGTCGGCCGCATGCGATCGTGCTGAATCGCCGGGACCGATCTTTACACTTTCAAATTCCATCAATGCCTGGTCAGATAAGGTCGGTGAACCATAACATGTTCTTCCCAGACTGATCCCCGCTTTTACCAACGGGTGTTCCGGTGAAATGGCGGAGGGACTTAACCGAAGCGACCTGGCCACAACTTCACAGCCGACATGCTCCTGAATTATCCTGAACGTTTCAAAATTGGTGTAAGCGTCTGTCGTTCGCACATCCACGGTAAATTCACACCGGTCCGGAACAACATTGTGCTGGGAGCCGGATTTGATCATAGTCACGGACATCTTCACAGGTCCAAGAAATTCCGACTGCCTCGGAAATCTGAAATTCCTGAACCATTCTATATCCGCCAATGCTTTATAAATAGCGTTTTCGCCTTCCTCACGGGCTGCATGACCCGATTTTCCGCGAACAACACAGTCGAGAACCATCAATCCCTTCTCGGCGACAGCCATATTCATCTGCGTTGGCTCACCAACAATCGCAAAATCGATCTTCCCGAGAGAAGGCAAAATCAACTGAATTCCATCTGAACCTGAAATCTCTTCTTCCGCAGTCGCCGCAAATACAAGGTTATAGCGCAACCCGCTCCTCTGATTGAAAAAAAGAAACGTATGCATCAACGACACCAATGCTCCGCCGGCATCATTGCTCCCCAAACCATAGAGCTTCCCATCGTCGATCATCGCCCCGAATGGATCGATCGTATAACCCGCGTTTGGCTTCACCGTATCGTGATGAGAATTCAATAATATTGTCGGCTTGTTTTCGTCATAATAGCGGTTTCTCGCCCAGACATTATTTTTAATCCGGTGAACTTCAACATCTCTTTCAGACAAATAAGCTTCGATAAGATCTGCTGATCCTGACTCCTCCTTGCTGTACGAAGGGATCGCAATGAGCTGCTGAAGCAGATCAACAGCCTCTTTGCATTGCTGTTCAACCGACAAGGCTGGTTCCTGTAAATTCATCTTCCATCATATTAATTAATTCACCTGAATGTCCGATAATAACTTTCCCAACACCTTTCCCGATCGCATCAAAAGCATTTTCAAGCTTCGGTATCATTCCTTTCGAGATAATACCTTCACGCGACAACTCACTGTATTTTGTTTTATTCATTTTGACGATCACCGAGCTGTCGTCTGCCGGATCCAGCAGAACACCTCTTTTTTCAAAGCAATAATTCAGCTGAACATCAAAGCTTCCTGACATAGCAGCCGCTATCGCTGAAGCAATCGTATCCGCATTCGTATTTAACAGCTGTCCTTTCCCGTCATGCGTTATTGCCGAAAATACGGGTACGACAGCAGTGTTCAGAAGTGTTTGAAGCACCGCTACATTCACCGAATCATGAGCCAGGTCACCGGCAAAGCCATAATCGATATCCGTTACAAGACGTTTCTTTGCCCGGATCAGATTTAGATCGGCACCGCTCAAACCCAAGGCATTTACATTCCTGGCCTGGAGACCGGAAACGATCTGCTTATTCAGCTGCCCCGAATAAACCATAACTGCGATCTTAAGTGTTTCCTGGTCAGTGATCCTTCTTCCATTCACCATCGCTTGCGAAACACCCATTCGTTTTGCCAGACCGCTGGCCATTTTTCCCCCGCCATGAACGAGGATCTTAGGAGATGGAATTTGAGCAAAGTCAGAAAGAAAGGTATTTAACGAATCCGGATCGTCGATCACATTTCCGCCAATTTTAACGACATAGAGTTTTTCCATAGGGTTGTTTCTAAAATTGTTTTCAATACTGCCTGCGCTGCATAAAGCCGGTTGCCGGCCTGCTGAAGAATTAATGAGTTTTTTCCATCCAGGAGGAAATCCGGTACTTCTACATTTCTCCTTACCGGCAGGCAGTGCATTAATTTTGCATTATTGGTAAGCAGCATCTTCTCTTTGTTCAGCAGCCAGTTTTCCTTTACCAAAGGCATTTGTCCGTAGTCGTTATACGCTGACCAATTTTTTACATAAACAAAATCAGCATCCTTTAACGCTTCCTCCTGATCGTAAATAATGGGTGCGCTGCCGGTATAATCCTGGCACAATTCATATCCCTCCGGATGTGTGATCACCAGATCTACATCGGACCGGTTCATCCACTCGGTAAATGAATTTGCAACTGCCTGTGGAAGCGGCTTAATATGAGGCGCCCAGCTGAGTACCACTTTTGGCCTTCTTGTCTGGGTCCAATTTTCTTTAATGGTGATGAGATCAGCAAAGCTCTGAAGCGGATGCAATGTTGCGCCCTCCAGGCTGATCAACGGAGCTTTGCTGTATCTCATAAATTTCAGCAGCACCTTTTCAGAATAATCCTCCTTCTTGTTCTTAAGCGAAGGAAAGCACCGGACGCCAATAATATCACAGTACTCACCCATTACGGCTGCAGCATCTTTGATATGTTCAACAGATGAACCACTCATCACGGCGCCGTCTTCCATTTCCAGCGCCCAACCTTCCTTATCGATGTTCATTACTATTACGTTCATTCCGAGATTCATGGCCGCTTTCTGAGTACTCATCCGTGTCCTCAGGCTGGGATTCATGAATATCAGACCCAGCGTTTTGTTCTTTCCGATTTCGGAAAATGCGTACGGGTCCTGCTTTATCAAACGCGCCTGGAGCATCAGCTCATCCAGGTCCTTTACGTCATTTACGGTGGTAAAATATTTCATTGTACGATCGGTTTTGAATTGATTAAACTAAAAGCTTCCGCGAATTCATCTATCAGTGGCCGCCCGATGGCGAGCGATGGTAAAATTCTCAGCGTGTTCCGGCAGGACGAAGAACCTGTAAAAATTTTGTGTTCCGACAATAACTCACTTCGAAGCTCCGCACAAGGAGTTTCCATTTCAACACCGATCATAAGTCCGGTGCCTCTCACCTCTTTCACTCCGTCCGTATTTCTCAATTTTCCCGACAAATATTCTCCCTGCACCAGAGCATTCTGCATCAGGTTCTCACTGTTGATCACATCCAGCACGGCGATCGCAGCTGCGCAGGCAAGATGGCTGCCGCCGAACGTTGTCCCCAGCATCCCGTGCCGCGCTTTGATGTGTGGCGCAGATAATACACCTGCTACCGGAAAACCATTGCCCATTCCTTTTGCTACGGTAATGATATCCGGCCGGACATCCGCATATTGATGTGCAAAGAATTTTCCTGTTCTTCCATAGCCGGACTGAACCTCATCCAAGATCATCATTACACCTTTTTCATCGCAGCTCTTCCGGATCAGCCGGAGAAATCCGGGTGAAGGAGCCTTCACACCCGCGACACCCTGAATTCCTTCTATGATCACAGCGGCAGTTTCTTCGCTGATCGTGCTGCAAAAAGCATCTGCGTCGTTCAATGGTAAAAATGTGATCTGGGCAGCTTCATTCACCGGCGCCTGGATCTTCTTATCGTCTGTCGCTGCAACAGCCAGCGAAGTCCGGCCATGGAAAGAGCCGCTGAAAGCGATGATCTTTTTTCTCCCGGTTTGAAACGAAGCAAGCTTAAATGCATTCTCATTTGCTTCCGCTCCGCTATTACAGAGAAATAAATTATAGTCTGCATAACCTGAAAGTTTCCCCAATTTTTCTGCAAGTTCTTCCTGCAAACCGATCTTAACGGAATTAGAGTAAAATCCGATCTTACCGAGCTGCTCACTCAAACAGTTCAGATAATGCGGATGACTGTGACCGATCGAAATAACGGCATGACCGCCGTACAGATCGAGATACCGGTTCCCATTGCTGTCCCAGATAAAAGATCCCTTTGCTTTTACCGGTTCTACCTCGAAAAGAGGGTAAACATCTAGTAGTTTCATTTTCTTAATTTTAAAAATAACTGGCTTTCAATTTCAATCCGGCTGCCTCATCCAGCCCAAACATGAGGTTCATATTCTGTACCGCTTGTCCCGATGCGCCCTTCAGAAGGTTGTCGATGCAAAAGGTGATCAGCACCTTTTTATCGTGCTTCTCAAGATGCAACAGGCATTTGTTGGTGTTGACGACCTGCTTAAGATCGATCGGGTCGCTGCTGATATGGACGAAAGGATGCGGCTTGTAATACTCTTTGTAATGCTCCGCTATTTCTTCCAGCATCATTCCGCAATCGAAATAAGCCGTGCCGAAAATCCCTCTTGTGAAGCTTCCGCGTAAGGGAATAAAGTTGATCCTGTGTTCCGACCCGGGCATCAGCTTGTGAATGGTCTGATCGATCTCATCCATGTGCTGATGCTTGAATGCTTTATAGACACTGAGGTTGTTCTGCCTCCAGCTGAAATGACTGCTTGTGCTCAAAGACTGACCCGCACCGGTTGAGCCGGTAGTCGCCGAAACATGAATTTCACCTTCCAGTTTCTTATTTACCGCCATCGGTAAAAGAGCCAGCTGTATAGCGGTCGCAAAACATCCCGGATTAGCAACATGATCTGATTTCGAAACCAGGTTCCTGTTTATTTCCGGCAAACCATAAACAAATTTTCCAAGACGGTGATCCTGGCTGAGATCTATCAGCTTTTGATCGAGCAGTCCGGGATTTTCTTTTAATAATAGAGTTGCCTCTCCATGTCCGACGCAAAGAAAAAGAATATCAGCGCTTCCTATTTCACCGGTAAAATGAAGCTCGGTTTCTCCGGCGAGGTCGGTATGAACATCTGACAGAAGCCTTCCAACATTACTTTTGCTGTGCACAAATCCAATTTCGGTATGCGGATGATTCAACAGGATCCGGATCAGTTCGCCGCCTGTATAACCGGCACCTCCCAAGATCCCCACTTGTATCTTGTTCATATCGAATTGACTTTATGATAAATGCTCATCTGGTTGCTCATGATCTTTGTAAATCCCTTCACATCGTTACCGGTCCAACCGTTGTTCATTTCACCGTAGCTTCCGAACTTATCTGACATCAGGTCATGAGCCGATTCTATACCGGAGATCGAAAAGAAATACGGCATTAGTTTTACAAAGACCTTCCCTGTTACATTTTTCTGCGAAGACTCAAAGTACTGCTCTATATCACGCATCACAGGATCAAGGAAAAGCCCCTCATGCAGCCAGTTGCCATACCACATTGCCTGCTGGTCCTTGATGATCATTTGTAATTTCGTAAGCGTATGCTTTTCCAATGCGTGATGAGCTTTGATAGTGATCAATGCGGCAGCTGCTTCAAAACCTACTCTTCCTTTTATACCAATGATGGTATCACCGACATGAATATCCCTGCCGATACCATACGGTGACGCGATCTTTTCCAGCGCCCGGATCGCTTCCGACGAATGGCCGAACACCACACCATCAACCGTTTTTAATTCCCCTTTTTCAAATCCAAGCGCAATCGACTGCTCTGATTTTTTCACCGCTTCGCTGGGAAATGCATTTTCCGGCAGGGGAAGGTTAGAGGTCAGTGTTTCCTTTCCACCTACAGATGTGCCCCAAATGCCCCGGTTGATACTGTATTTTGCCTTTTCGGCATTGATCGCAATACCGTGATTCAACAGGTATGCTATTTCCTGATCACGGCTAAGTTTGTTGTCCCTGATCGGCGTAATGATCTCCAGGTTCGGAACAAGAATATTGAAAACAGCATCAAACCTTACCTGGTCGTTACCCGCACCGGTGCTCCCGTGCGCAATTGCATCCGCTCCGATCTTCCTTGCATATTCTGCAATCGCAGTCGCCTGGGAAATCCGTTCTGCACTGACAGAAAGAGGGTAGGTGTTATTTTTCAGAACATTACCGAACACCAGGAAGCGGATCACTTTCTCGTAGAAATTTTTTGTTTCATCTATGCAGGAAAATGAAGTCACTCCAAGAGACAACGCCCTCTTCCCGATCGCCCGGATCTCGTCATCATCGAAGCCGCCGGTGTTGATGATCACCGCATGAACTTCCATTCCCAGCTCCTTCGACAGGTATACTGCGCAGTAAGAAGTATCCAATCCACCGCTGTATGCTAACACTACTTTTTTCATTTTTTATTTTTAAAAGGTTAATACTGATTTGACAAGATTTCTCAGTGAGGTCTTACTGAACCACTTAAATAGCGTATGCTGCTTTAAGCGCATAAAGCGCTCGTAAACATTTGATCGCTTCTTAAAATCCATTGCTGGCTTATTCGTTACTGCTCCCGGATCATAAAGCATCGCGGTACATAAGCAGTTCTTCCGCTCTTTACTTTTCAGGATATCAAAGTTCACACAGCTCGTGCAGCCTTTCCAAAATGCTTCGTCTTGTGTCAGCTCCGAATACGTAACAGGCTCGTAACCCAACTCTGAATTGATCTTCATCACTGCCAAACCGGTTGTCAGGCCGAAGATCTTCGCATTCGGGTACTTCGATCTTGAAAGCTCAAAGATCTTTCTCTTGATCTCCCTGGCAAGGCCGGCCTTTCTGAAGTCCGGAGCTACAATGAGTCCTGAGTTGGCCACATATTTGCCATGTCCCCAGGTTTCAATGTAACAGAAACCTGCCCATTCCCCGTCATCCGTCAATGCGATCACCGCCTGACCTTTCGTCATTTTTTGAACGATATACTCTGGTGAGCGCTTGGCAATTCCCGTTCCACGGGCTTTTGCTGAGGCTTCCATTTCATCACAGATAGTTTGTGACCAGGATGAATGCTGCTCTCCGGCAACAATCACCTTCACCAATGATTTGTTCATCAGTAAAAAAATTAAAATAAAAAAATATGAATCGGACACGATGCTGTATTTACATCAGCCGCGATCTAAAAGCTAAAATCAATTTGAGAAGTAGCTGCCGCGTAGGCAGCCGAAACAGGACCGTACGACTTAGCGTCTTGGGAAAAACGGAACCCGGACCACGCTAGGAGATGTCGTGGCTTTTGAAGTAAACAAAACAGCAACCATGCTGAACACCTTGTCAGCTGCTGAAAGGAAGTCGAAGTGCAACTTTTCTTTTTTCATTTCTTTTTTTAGTGTAAAAGAATTAAAACTTGGATGAATTATTATTCCGCTGCAAATGTGATACATTTTTTTACTCATTTGCAAACTATTTTAAAAAATTTCGATCCGATCAATTCAGGATAACTCCCCGCACTTCTCTTTCGGTCTCTTCCGGCGTAAGCAATCCCTTGCCGAATAAACGGTAACGTTCCTCGTACCGGCGGATAACCCGCTCCGACAATGGAATGGCTTTTCCTTCCTCATCTACTCTGACGAATTTCACATTGGTATGCGTTACGATCTCTTGTTCGCCGGTATAAACATTATGCTTCCGGACCTCCATGTAGAGTTCCACCGAAGTTCTCCCGAACGTCAGAACCCTGCCGTAAATTTTAAGGATGTTCCCGACTTTCACGGGCTTCTTAAAGATCAGGCTGTCGAACTTAATCGTTACCATTCTCGGCGTATCGCAAAGCTGCGCGGCATAAGAACCGGAAGAATCGTCGACCAGCGACATGATCCTTCCACCGAACATATTATCGTGGATGCCGATGTCAAATTCTTTACAGATGTATGTTGTGATGAGCTCCATAAACCAACTTTTTATTTCTTAAAATTTTTATGCCAAAAAAAAAGCGGGCCCTGTTTCGATCAGGGCCCGCTTGGAAAAAATATATGTTTAAATTATAACATATCATATCCTCGCCGGGCCCTGCTGTTGGGACGGAAGATCGCTGAATACATATGTTTTCTAAATGTTGTCATTCTTAATTATGCGGCAAATATAAATGAAAATAATAATTCCAAACAAATTTATTTTCGGATCAGCTTACAAACCCAGCACGATCTCATTCGGATCCTTTCCGCCAAACAGCATCTTTGAAGGGTTTTCCAGCATTTCCTTCACTTTTACAAGGAAGCCTACGGATTCGCGCCCATCAATGATCCGGTGATCGTAGGAAAGTGCAACATACATCATTGGCCGGATCACCACTTGTCCATTTACTGCGACAGGTCTGTCGACCACATTGTGCATTCCGAGGATCGCGCTCTGCGGAGGATTAATGATCGGAGTGCTCATCATCGAACCGAAGACACCTCCATTCGTGATCGTAAAGGTGCCGCCGGTCATATCTTCCAGCGTGATCTTATTCTCTCTCGCTTTTACTGCAAGATTTTTTATCCCTGTTTCGATCTGGGCGAGACTCATTTGCTCGGCATTCCTTAAAACCGGAACCACAAGTCCCTTGGGAGCACTCACAGCGATACCGATATCGGCATATTTATGATATACGATCTCATCTCCATCGATCATTGCATTCACAGCCGGAAAATGATTGAGCGCTTCGGTAACTGCCTTCGTAAAAAAGCTCATAAAACCAAGATTCGCTCCATGAACTTCTTTGAACTTATCCTTGTATTTTGCCCTGAGCGCATAAATCGCACTCATATCAACCTCGTTAAAGGTCGTAAGCATGGCAGTCTCATTCTTAACGGCCACCAGACGCTGGGCAAGCTTCTTGCGCAAAGCACTCATCTTGGAACGATCGGTATCACGGCTCCCGCCCCATGCTGCTGCAGAGGACGAATCAAATCCTCCCGATAATGCCTGGAGCACATCTCCTTTCGTGATCCGCCCGTCTTTCCCGGTACCATTCAATTTTCCCGCCGGTACGTTATTCTCATCCATCAGCTTTTTTGCTGCCGGTGAAGGAGTTCCGCTCGCGTAGCTATCGGACTTTGCCGTTTCTTTTACCGGTGCCTTCCGCTCTTCTTTCTTCGGTTCTGTTTTAGCCTCGGCCTTAACTGCTTCCTTTTTTTCGGCTTTCGGCTTGCTTTCACCCTTTACACTATTGTCGATAGTGAAAATCACCTGCCCTACTTTTACGGTATCTCCTTCCGCTGCAAGAAGCTTCACTGCTCCGGAATCTTCTGCATTGACGGTCAACGTTGCTTTGTCTGAATCGATCTCAGCGACTTCTTCATCTTTTTCAACATACTCTCCGTCTTTTTTCAGCCAGCGGGCGATCACCACTTCCGTGATGGATTCGCCGGGACTCGGTACTTTCATTTCTATTATCATAGTCGTTAGTCTTTTAGTTGTTAGTCGTTAGCATTCAGTTCTTATTATATACTTCCTTCTGAATACTCTTCTGCAATCCGACGATCTTTTTTGTATTTCTTCTATCAGGAGAACTACCTCCTTCAACTTATTTTCTTAAAAATAACCCAGTCCATTTGCAATCATTAGCTGGGTTTCCAACTCAAAGAAGAACCCAGCGTGATTCCCCCAAATTATTGAACTCCTTCCCCAAGTTTCGTCCAGCTCCTTCCGCGATGTTGGAAATAATCGAGATGGAACATCTGTTTATCTGGGTGGTCAGCGCAAATCCTTCACGGTCCGGAAATTTATCAGTTATCTTGTATACTTCGGCAACTCAAAAGCTTTTTGCCAAACCTAAGGTTCTTATATTGATTCATATACTTTTTAAACACTATTGACTAACGACTATTTCGCAACCAGCTGCCGCGACATGATCGCGTCCACGATCTGCTGCTGCTGCTGCGCATGCTGCTTGGAGAAGCCGGTTGCCGGACTCGCGCTTTCCGCTCTTCCAACGTACTTCAACGTTACGTCCTTCGTTTCCGTATTCTTCATAAAGAATCGCATGATGTGCATCCACGCTCCCATATTTTCCGGTTCTTCCTGTGCCCACACAAAATCCGAAGCGCCGCGGTATTTCTCGACGATCTTCCCAAGCTGCTTCGCAGGAAAAGGATACAGCTGTTCGATCCGTACAATGGCTACATCATCCGCACCTGCTTTTTCTCTTCCTTCTGCCAGGTCATAAAAGATTTTACCTGTACAGAACACTACTTTTTTCACATCCTTATCCTTCACCTTTGTGTCGTCGATCACTTCCTGGAATGCTCCGCCGGTAAAATCTTTGAGCGAAGACACACAGCTTGGATAGCGCAGTAATTTTTTAGGTGTAAAGCATACCAGTGGTTTTCTGAAATCCCGTTTCAGCTGCCTGCGCAACACATGGAACTGGTTTGCCGGCGTTGTGCAATTTACAATTTGCCAGTTATTTCCTCCGCATTGCTGCAGGAAGCGCTCCATTCTTCCACTGGAATGTTCCGGTCCCATTCCTTCATATCCGTGAGGCAGCAGCATCACCAATCCGCTCATTCTTCTCCATTTTGCTTCTGCAGAAGAAATGAACTGATCGATCATGATCTGCGCACCATTGAAGAAATCTCCGAACTGTGCTTCCCAGATCGTTAATGTATTCGGAGCTGTAAGTGAATAGCCAAATTCAAATCCCAGCACTCCGTACTCAGAAAGAAGCGAATTATAGATCGCCAGCTTTCCTTTCGTATCCATGCTATTAAGCGGCGTATATTCTTCCTCGGAATCCTCTACTTTAACAACAGCATGGCGATGCGAAAATGTACCTCTTTCAACATCCTGGCCGCTGAAACGAACATTATTTCCTTCCTGCATGAGGGTTGCATACGCCATCAGCTCACCCATTGCCCAATCGTAGTTATCGTTTGCGATCATCGCTGCGCGATCATCAAATAACTTTTGTGTTTTATTGAAGAACTTTTTGTCCTTCGGAAGCTCAACTATCTTTTTTGCGATGTCCAGGAAAATCTTTTTATCCACGCCGGTTAGTGGTGATTTCTCAAATGCATTATTATCCGCTACCTTTAAACCGCTCCATTGACTTTTCAGAAAGGAAGTTCCTTTTGTTTTTCCCGATTTCTTTGCTTTGTCGAGATCTTCCTGAAGAAGCTCCTTAAAATTCTTTTCTCCTTCTTTCGCGAAATCCATATCGATATCGCCTCTTTCGATCAGCTGCTTTACATAGATCTCTCTCGGATTCGGATGTGCTGCAATTGCTTTATATAACAAGGGTTGCGTAAAGCGAGGCTCGTCGCCTTCATTATGTCCGTGCTTTCGATAGCATAACAGATCAATGAACACATCCCGGTGAAACCGCTGCCGGAATTCCATCGCCAGCTGAACGGTAAATACAAGCGCCTCCACGTCATCGCCGTTCACGTGGAACACCGGTGACAAAACTACTTTCGCAACATCCGTACAATAGGTGCTGGATCGCGCGTCAAGGTAGTTAGTAGTGAATCCAACCTGGTTGTTGATGACAAGGTGAACAGTACCGCCGGTTTTATAGCCATCGAGCTGACTCATCTGCAATACCTCGTATACAATTCCTTGTCCGGCAATAGCGGCATCTCCATGAATGAGAACCGGACAAACTTTATTCATGTCACCATTATGGAAATTATCGGCTTTCGCCCTGATGATTCCTTCTACAACGGGATTTACGGCTTCCAGGTGCGATGGATTCGGAGTTAAGCTTACGTGAAACTGGTTTCCGTTTTCGCTGATCCGGTCACTGGAGTAGCCCATGTGATATTTTACATCGCCGTCAAAATCCAGGTCCTCTGAAAGAAATCCTTCAAATTCAGAGAATACATCTTCGTATTTTTTATGAAGGATATTGGTAAGAATATTCAATCTTCCGCGGTGCGCCATCCCGATCACAAAATCCTTGATCCCCATGTCGGCACCTTTTTCGCAAATAGCGTCCAAAGCAGGGATCGCCGCTTCGGCTCCTTCCAGGGAAAAGCGTTTTTGCCCGACAAACTTTGTATGAAGGAAATTTTCAAAAATAACAGCCTGTGTAAGCTTATGCAGGATCATGAGCTTCTCAACCGCCGGGAAATCCGGAGTGTTTTTGCTTTTCTCCATTTTTTCCTGCAGCCACTGAATGACCTCCGGTGTACGGATATACATGTATTCCGCACCGATCGACTGGCAATACGTTTGCTCAAGATGAGCGATGATGTCTTTTAATTTCGCCGATCCGATCCCGATCTGTCCTCCTGCCTGGAAAACAACTTCAAGATCTTCCTTTTCGAGGCCGAAATTCCCGATCTCAAGTGTCGGATCATAATGCCGGCGCTCACGCACCGGGTTGGTTTGTGTAAATAAATGTCCGCGGGAACGATAACCGTTGATCAGGTTGATCACATTGAATTCTTTCTTCACGTTCAGCGGAACCTCTTCGCTGTCTTCATAATTCGCCCTCGAAAATTCGAATCCTTCAAAGAATTTCTGCCAGCCAAAATCAACAGAATTATTGTCTTTCTGATACTGGAGAAAAAGATCTTCGATGCTGGAACTATGCGCGTTGCTTAAATAGGAGTACTTATCCATAATACCTGTCTGTAATTGCGGACGCAAATTTAAGCATTTTACAGGGATAATGGAAGGATTTTCGACCAGCAGGATCTGATCGAAAGTTCTATGAATCAATAATTTACAGCAAGAAGAATGCCTATCTCAAACCTGCATTGATCTCCGCCAGCGCTTCGGCTCCCGGACACAAATCAGCTTTGGTAAGTGTATTCAGCGGACGATCGGTGGTTTGCAGGATCGTATGCAGGTCGGTAGTTTGCGGTTCCATGAACAGCAATCCGGTAAGGATCTCTCCTTTGGATTTAGCATTGATCATCGCATTCATTGCCGACTGGCGATCCAGCGGATCCCAATCTTCGGAAAGTTTATGGAGCTGGATATAGGAACCGTCATGCATCATCACTTTCTTCATCGTTCCTTCGTCATAACTCGCTGTGATGGTAGTCATCTCGGGAACAAAATCCATTGTAGCGGTTGCTTCGATATGTTCGCGGACGTAATCGTATGATTTTGTTGAACCGGAATTATTATTGAAAGTAACACATGGTGAGATCACATTGATAAATGCAAAGCCCGGATGATTCATCGCTGCTTTGATGAGCGGAACCAGCTGTGTTTTGTCCCCGGAGAAACTCTGTGCCACAAAAGTAGCACCGAGCTCGATCGCTAAGCTCGCCAGATCGATCGACTCAAACGGATTGATATTTCCGCTCTTATTTTTAGAACCATGATCCGCCGTTGCCGAGTCCTGGCCTTTTGTTAAACCATAACACCCATTGTTCATCACAATATAGATCATGTTGAGGTTTCTCCTGATCACATGCACAAACTGTCCCATTCCGATGCTTGCCGTATCACCATCGCCGGAAACTCCGAAATAGATCAGGTCCTTGTTTGCAAGGTTTGCGCCCGTTGCAACCGAAGGCATCCTTCCGTGAACAGAGTTGAATCCATGAGAATTGCTCAGGAAGTAAGCAGGAGTTTTTGATGAACATCCGATCCCCGAAAGCTTTGCCAGCTTATGCGGCTCGATATTCATTTCGTATGCCGACTGTACAATAGCGGCAGAAATGGAATCATGTCCGCAGCCTGCACAAAGCGTGGAAAGTGCTCCTTCATAATAAGCAACAGAATATCCAAGCTTGTTTTTTGGTAACTCCGGGTGACGGAATTTAGGTTTTACGTAGGTCATATATAGTTGTGAATTATAAATTATGAGTTATGAGTTGTATTGCAAAGAGCTTCACCTTCTCGAACCAGATTATTTTTGGAAGTCATGATGGTGCTTCGTAACATTTTAATAACTCGTTTGCATCTTGATATGTAGTTAGGAATTATAAATTATGAGTTATGAGTTGTGTTATAAAAAGCTTCATCTTCTCGAACCAGATTATTTTTGGAAGTCATGATGGCGCTACGTAACATTTTTAATAACATTCGCATCTTGATGTATAGTTCTGTATTGTAATTCTGTTAAATAGTCTGTCTGATTCAATAAATTCAGCCAGTACATTGTTTCGTCACATTCCTTTTGAGATATCGATAATTTGTGAATAAAATCCGCCTTACTTTGAGCATTCTGAGCTTCTCTTATGTTTGCACCAATCGAAGTACCGGATCTTAATAGTTGCTTACTCATAACGTATTCCCGTTTTTCTTCAACTAACAGTTTATTCAATTTCACAATATTCAAAGCAAACTAAAAGCTCTTTTCCTTTAAAATGCTCATTCCCCGCTAAACTTATAACTTATAATTTATCACTTATAATTATCTCCTTTTCTTTTTTGCCGCTTTTTTCACAACCGTCTTTTTCTTAGCTACTTTTTTTTGAGCAACTTTCTTAATCACTTTTTTCGTCACTTTTTTCGCGACTTTCTTCGATGTCTTTTTAGCAACGTTTCTGCCTGAAGGGCGGACCGGCTTTTTCGGCCTTGCTTTTTTCGCAGCTTTTTTAGGTGCTGCTTTTTTCTTTGCCGTCTTTTTTACAGCTTTTTTAGCTGCCACCTTCTTAACGGGTTTTGATGCTTTTTTAGAAGCTGACTTCTTCGCAGTTTTCTTAACTACAGCTTTTTTCTTCACTATCACTTTCGGTTTCGAACCGTTATTGCCGGCAGAAACTACAATCTCAGCTACCAATGCCTTTGTCGCGGAAAGACCTTTTTTGATCTGTCCGACAATGTTATTCGCGGTGATCGGCATACCATCATAATTGAGAATTGAAATGAGCTTATTCGGATCCGCATTCATCTCGATCATCATCAGGCTTCTCATCTGCGCATCGCGATTCTGCTCGATCACAAAAACTTTGTCGTGAGAACTAACAAAATCCTCTACTTCCTTTGTGAATGGGAAAGCTCTCAAGCGCAATCCGTCCACCACGACACCTTCTGCTTTCAGGATATCCATTGCTTCTTCCGAAGAGTATTTCGACGTTCCGAAGAACAGGATCCCATTCCTGGAATTATTGCTCTTCTGATATAACTGCGGCGCCGGAACCATCGTTTTCGCTGTGTTCCATTTCTTGATCAGGCGATCCATATTTCGCTGATATGCTCCGCTGTCTTCGGTATAAACTGCATATTCATCACGTGAAGTCCCACGTGTAAAGAATGATCCTTTCGATGCATGTGTTCCGGGAATCGTCCGGTAAGTAATTCCGTCTCCATCCACATCGAGATAACGGCCGAATTTTTCGATCTTCTCCAGATCGGAAGCACTCAGCACCTTTCCGCGCTTGTATTCGCGTTTGTCATCAAAAGTAAGCGGCGGAGAAACGTGGTCGTTCATTCCGAGATCAAGGTCGGTCATCAGGATCACCGGTGTTTGCAGCTGTTCTGCAAGATCGAATGAATCCATCGTCATATCGAAGCAATCCTTTGGGGTACTCGGAAAAAGTAAAATTTGTTTTGTATCACCGTGTGAAGCATAAGCGGCCTCCATAATATCCGATTGCTGTGTTCTTGTCGGCATTCCGGTTGAAGGTCCTGTCCGCTGCACATCGATCAATACCGTCGGGATCTCCGCAAAATAGGCTAAACCTAAAAATTCGTTCATCAGGGAAACTCCCGGTCCGCTGGTTGCCGTAAATGAACGCGCTCCATTCCAGTTTGCTCCGATCACCATTCCGATCGCAGCCAATTCATCTTCCGCCTGAACGATCGCAACATTCCTCTTCCCGGTGATCTTGTCCACGCGATATTCTGCAGCAAAATCGCCAAATGCCTCAACCACTGATGTACTCGGGGTGATCGGATACCAGGCCGCCACCGTTGCTCCTGCGAACACCGCTCCTAATCCACATGCAGCATTCCCTTCCATCATGATCTTGTCTTTCAGCAGATCTCTTCTCTGCACAAAGAACTCCAAAGGATGGCTGAAGTTCGCTTTAATATAATCCACGCCCAGCATCAACGCTTTGATATTTGAGGGAATTAATTTTTCTTTTCCCTTAAATTGTTCTGCTAGAAGATCTTCAAGTACGTTAAACTCGATGCTTAATAATTGAGAAAGCGCGCCGACGTAAACAATATTCTTAAAAAGCTGGCGCTGCCGTGCGTCGGTATACGCTTCATTACACATCTGCATCAGCGGAATGCCGATGTAGTTAATATCTTCGCGAATGTATTCCGGATGCAGCGGCTTCGAGCTGTCATATAAAAAATATCCTCCGCTGCGAACGCTCTTCACATCGTTCAGCATGCTCTGAGGATTTACTGCAACCATCAGGTCGATGCCGTCTCTTCTCCCGAGATACCCTTTTTCACTGACCCTTACCTCATACCATGTAGGCAAGCCCTGGATATTGGAAGGGAAAATATTTTTCGGTGTTACCGGAATTCCCATCCGGAAAATGGCCTTTGTAAAAAGGAAATTCGCACTGGCAGATCCTGTCCCGTTTACATTCGCAAAACGGATCACAAAATCATTTACTTTATTTTTCTTCGACATAATTCTTTTCTTTTATTTCTCTGCGGCCTCGTTTTTTCTCCATCCGATAAAAATCTAACCACAGCGTTCGCGGAGATTTACACAGAGAATGCGGAATGGCCGCGCAGACTATTTATTTAATTGCTACGGCTTTCTGGTGCGTGTTCGTATGCGAGCTGCAGGTCTTCGTTACATTATAGAAAAATTTCTGCATATCCCATGCGGAGGTCGGACAACGTTCTGCACATAAGCCGCAATGCAGACAAACATTCTCGTCCTTGATCATTACGCGCTTGGTTGGAAGCGCATCGGAAACATACAGATCCTGTGATTTATTTGTCGCAGGAACCTTCAGCATGTTGCGAAGATCCGTTTCATCAGCGTTGTTTTCAAAAGTGATACAGGAGGTCGGACAAATATCCACACAGGCATCACACTCGATACATTTGCTCGTTGTAAAAACGGTTTGAACGTCACAATTCAGACAACGTTCCGCTTCTTTGAAACCGGTAAGTCCGTCAAAACCCAGCTCGACCTCTTTCTTGCGATCGGCAAGTGTCAGCTTTTTCTCCGCCTGGGGAACAATATATCGTTTGTCGGTTGTCACCGTGCTATCATACGCCCATTCATGAATTCCCATTTTCTGGGAAACCAGATTTACAAAAGGCGAAGGACGGACCATAAGACTTTCGTTGCGGCAGAACAGATCGATAGAGATCGCAGCCTGGTGCCCGTGAGCCACTGCTGTGATCACATTTTTCGGTCCCCATGCAGCATCACCGCCGAAGAATACTTTTGGATTCGTGGAGCAAAAAGTAATTTCATTCACTTTCGGCATGTCCCATTTATCGAATTCGATTCCAAGGTCGCGCTCGATCCATGGAAAGCTGTTTTCCTGGCCGATCGCTACAAGCACATCATCCGCTTCAAAGAAAACATCATCCCCTCCAACCGGAACGAGCTTGCGTTTTCCATCTTCATATACTGCCTGTACTTTCTCGAAAGTCATTCCGACCAGCTTGCCCTCTTTCACTACGAATGTCTTCGGAACATGATTATCGATGATTGGAATATCCTCATGCATGGCATCTTCTTTTTCCCATGGCGATGCTTTCATTTCAGCGAACGGACTTCTCACGATCACCTTTACATCCTCACCACCGACCCGGCGCGAAGTACGACAGCAATCCATTGCCGTGTTACCACCGCCCAATACGATCACTTTCTTTCCGATCTTCTTTGTATGTTCGAATGCTACATTCGCGAGCCAGTTGATCCCGATGTGAATGTTTGCTGCTGCTTCTTTTCTTCCGGGAATATCAAGATCACGACCTTTCGGCGCACCTGATCCTACAAATACCGCATCGTAATCTTTTGAAAGAACTTCTTCCTTCAGTGATTTTACATATTGATTGAAATGTGTCTTGATCCCGAGATCAAGGATATAATTTACTTCTTCATCGAGAACAGTTTCAGGTAAACGGAATGAAGGGATCTGGCTTCGCATAAAGCCACCGCCTTTTTTCTGCTCATCGAACAAATGCAACTCATAACCAAGCGGAGCAAGATCACGCGCAACCGTCAATGAAGCAGGGCCGGCGCCGATCAGCGCAATTTTTTTGCCATTGGAAGGGAACGGACCTTTCGGCATGTATTTCTTCACATCGCCTTTGTTGTCGGCCGCTACACGTTTGAGGCGGCAGATCGCTACAGGCTCATCTTCCACGCGTCCGCGACGACAGGCAGGCTCACAGGGGCGGTCGCAGGTACGACCAAGAACTCCGGGAAACACGTTGGAATCCCAATTGATCATATAAGCTTCTGTGTATTTTTCCGCTGCGATCAGCCGGATGTACTCGGGAACGGGAGTATGGGCCGGACAAGCATGTTGGCAATCGACCACTTTATGAAAATACTCCGGGTTGTTGATGTCAGTAGGTTCCAAATTTGTGTTCTGTTATAGCGTTTAAATTATGAATTCAGGATACCGGTAAGCCAATAAAATGCGTAATAAGGCTTAAAAATGACAAAAATCGCTTACAATTCCAAATATTATTTGAACGACAGCAACTTACTGTTTTATAGCGACTTATAATGATTGCGGATCACCACTTTCTGCAGCTCCCTGCGGATGATGAGATCGGTGATAATTTCGGGGAATGACTCAGAAGCATTGGAAGCGACTGCTTTTTTGATCTGTTCATCACTCAGATCGATGCGATAAAGGATCCCCATGAATTTGGAGCGGTTGGAAGAAATGAGCCGGTCGATGTGCGGCAGGATCTGATCGAAAAGCTCTTCATAAGCTTCGTATGTATTGCCGGAGAATTTTATTTCCAAACCGAACATCTCAAAATCTTTTTTGATCTGATCAGCTGTTTGCTGGATCAGACCGAGCTTATTGAAGTATTGGGAAATATCGGTGAGGTTCATTGATCTGTGAAGATTATTGTGCGTCATTGCGATCCGCCGGGCTGGCGAGGAAACAATCCTTTTTTAGCAGAGATCACTCCGTCGTGCGTCATTGCGATCCGCCGGCTGGCGGAGAAACAATCTCATTAACATTATTTCCAACTCCGTAGATACCACCCTTCGACTCCGCTCAGGGTGACGTACTAATTGTCATTACGAGGTAGCTTCTACTCCGCTCCATCGGCCGCCAAGGCTTGCCGACGGCGATACAGGGTGACATTCCAAGCGTCATTGCGATCCGCTGGCTGGCGGAGAAACAATCTCATTTTAGGAGAGATCGCTTCGTCGTGCGTCATTGCGATCCGCCGGCTGGCGGAGACGCAATCTCATTCACATTACTTCCAACTCCGTATATCCCACCCTTCGACTCCGCTCCATCGGCCGCCAACACCTCTGCGAGAAATCACTTCCTCCTCACATTTTCCAAACGCAGCCTTTCCACAACTCTATTATTGACGACATGTTCCTGAATAATTTCCTCTACATCGGAAAGCTCAACACCTACATAAAAAATTCCCTCGGGATAAATAGCAATGGTTTGTCCGAAATCGCAGATATCCAGGCAGCCTGCTTTTTGAGCACGGAGCCTGATCGGAAGGTTCAGTTCCTTTAATCTTTTTTTGAATGCATCCACGATCTCCATACCGTGTGCTTCTCCGCAGCTTCTTCGCGGTGCTTCCGGAGCACGCTGATTAACGCAGATAAATATATGTTTGTCGTAGATCATTTTATTAAATACGAATCTTTACCAATATACCGCAGATTCGAAATATTAGTAACGCTTCGTTCTCCGTATCTCAAACACAGATTTGTAAATTCTCACAAAATTTGTAATTTGTACTATACTTCTCTTACCATCAAACTCTCCGCAAAACCGACAAGCATATTCTTCTTCTCCTCTGAGATCGGAATATCTTTCAGGAACGTCAATGCCAGATCATATTGCTTTTGCATTTCGGCGCGGGCCAGATCTTTTACATTCAGGAAATTATAGATGTTGATCACCGCTTCTACTTTCTCCTTCGCATCAAAGGTTGGCGCATTGATCCACTGATGCAGTTCTTCTTTCATGTAACGATTTCCTTCCGCCATTTCGATTGCCTTCAACAGCAGATACGTTTTTTTATTCGAGATAATGTCCCCGCCTTTTTGCTTTCCGAATTTCGCTGCATCTGCATACACATCCAGGATGTCGTCCTGCAATTGAAAAGCGGTTCCGATGTTTTTTCCGAAATCGTACAAGCGCTGCGCATCTTCCTCCCTTGCTCCGCCTGTGATCGCTCCTATTTTTAATGCTCCACCAAGCAGCACCGCGGTTTTCAGCTCGATCATCTTAATATACTGCTGAATTGAAACCTTCTGCATCGTTTCATAATTCATGTCGAACTGTTGCCCTTCGCAAACCTTTACCGCCGTGTCGGAAAAAATATCGATCAGCGCCGGAAGCAATTGCGGCTCACACATGCATAATTCCTGGTAGGCTCTCACCATCATCGCATCGCCGCTCAGGATCGCAATGTTATTGTTCCATTTTTCATGAACGGTCGGCTGATTTCTCCGCAGGGGCGCCTTATCCATGAGGTCATCGTGAACCAGTGTAAAGTTGTGAAACAGCTCGATCGCCAGTGCAGGGTGCAAGGCATTGGATACATCGCCGTCAAACAGCTCGCAAGCCATCATCACCAGGACAGGACGCATTCGTTTTCCGCCCAGCGACATAATATAGCTGATCGGCTCATAAAGCTCTTTCGGATTTGCGCCGTATTTTTTATTCTTCAGCGCCTCCTCGATCTGCCGTTGATATGCTTCGATGTTA
This sequence comes from Bacteroidia bacterium, assembly GCA_045805205.1. Classification (GTDB taxonomy): domain Bacteria; phylum Bacteroidota; class Bacteroidia; order 2-12-FULL-35-15; family 2-12-FULL-35-15; genus 2-12-FULL-35-15. The sequence continues at coordinate 151,662 of JBJMLR010000014.1, forward strand.
TTCACTTCGATCTTTAATATATTTGTGTAAAATCACGCTCAGCGGTTTAAATGTTATCAACCCGTGATCAGTTGTCCGCTAACTTCATCAGGTAAGTTCCGTAACCGCTTTTTACCAAAGGCTCCGCAATCTTTTTCAATTGTTCCTTGGTGATATATCCCATCCGGTACGCGACCTCTTCGATACATCCGATCCGTAATCCCTGGCGCTCCTCGATCACCTGCACAAACTGTCCTGCCTGCGTCAGCGAAGCAAACGTTCCCGTGTCCAGCCAGGCCGTGCCACGATCGAGGATTCCTACTTTCAGCTTTCCCGACTGGAGGTAATGCTTGTTTACATCCGTGATCTCATATTCTCCGCGTGCGCTTGGCTTCAATGTTTTCGCTACCTGAACAACCGAATTATCATAGAAGTACAAACCGGGAACTGCGTAGTTCGATTTCGGTTTTGCCGGCTTTTCTTCGATGGACATCGCTTTTCCGTTCGCATCAAACTCAACTACGCCGTAGCGCTCCGGGTCCGACACGTGATAGGCGAATACAACTCCTCCATCCGGATCCTGGTGCTGCTGAAGTAACCGGCCCAGGCCCGCTCCGTAGAATATATTGTCTCCAAGCACCAGCGCAACTTTTTCATTTCCGATGAACTTTTCACCGATCACAAAAGCCTGCGCAAGTCCGTTCGGAACTTCCTGCACTGCATAGCTGAATTTACACCCGAGATTTTTTCCATCGCCCAGCAGCCTCTCAAATTGTGGAAGATCATGCGGTGTCGAGATGATCAGAACTTCCGAGATCCCCGCCATCATCAATACTGACAATGGATAGTAGATCATCGGTTTATCATAGATCGGCATGAGCTGCTTGCTCACTGCCAGCGTTAGCGGGTGTAGCCGTGTTCCGGAGCCTCCGGCCAAAATTATTCCTTTCATTTAAAGTGTTCTTTGGGTGTTAGGGTGTTAGGGTGTTATAGTGTTAGGGTGTTATTGTAGTTATATGTTAAAGTGTTTTGCGTGTTTTGCGTGTTTTGCGTGTTTTGCGTGTTTTGCGTGTTTTTGTTTAGTGGTAAAGTTGCTCTTAATCTCTTTTTTTGCTCTTCACCTTTTCCCATTTCTCCTCATCACTTCATCTCTCATCACCTCATCTCCCTGATCCCCTTCCTCACTTCTTAATCTCCAGCTCATCCAGATCAATGTCTTCATCCTCATCATACACTTCTATCAGCGGATCTTCCAGGAATGCTTTGTTGGTGATCCGCTTTTCCAGTGTTAGCAGGAAACACGGCAGCAGCACAAGGTTAGAGCAATAGGCGATCAGCAACGTAACAGAGATCAAAATTCCAAGCGCTGCCGTCCCCCCGAAACTGGAGGCGGTAAAGATACCAAATCCGCAGAAAAGGATAATGGCTGTATAGATCATACTTACCCCTGTTTCCTTTATTGTGACGGAAACAGCTTTCGAAATGCTGCTATGCGAGATCTTCATCTCCTGTCGGTATTTTGTAAGAAAATACAAAGTTCCATCGGATGCGATCCCGAAGGCGATACTGAAAACGAGGATCGTACTTGGCTTAATATAGATATGGAAGAATCCCATGATCCCCGCCGTGATCATCAGGGGAATTAAACTCGGGATGACCGAAATAAAGATCATCCGCGGCGACATGAATAATGTATAAAGCACGATCGCAATTAAGATGATCGCGAGCAATACACTTTCTAAAAGATTTTCAACGAGGAACTGATTTCCCCGTAAAAAGATCAAGCTGTTCCCGGTGACCACGATCTTGTAATTTTTATTCGCTGCCAGCCATTTATCATTTTCATAATCGTAATTGAACACGGAATCGATCCTCGGCTTTATCCGTTCTACCAGCTTTGCCAGCTTAATCGAGCCGATATCCTTCATTTGAATGCTGATGCGCGTATACCGTTTTGTGCTGTCGATAAAAGCAGCGAACTGGCTCGACTTGCTTTCAGCATCCGTTTTTGCAAAATCAGCAAGCTTCTGGAGATCCATCGCACCCGGCAAACGATACTCTTTTTTATTCCCGTCGTTATATGCCTGGTTAAAGAACTTGATTCCCTCCACTACCGAAACGGCCTTCGAGAAAACAGAATCCTGCGCCAGCAGCTTCTGAAGCTTGTTGATCTTGTACAGTGTTCTTCCCCCATCTGCAAAAACACCATTCGGCTTTTTTGTATCGATGGAGATCTCGAACGGCAAAACACCATTGTAGTTCTTTTCAAAATAACGCAGGTCGACAACAATAGGATCTTTCGCAGGAAGATCGTCAACCACAAAACCTAAAGGCAGAATTTTGGTCATTCCATAAGCGGAGATCAAAACAATTATGATCACGGTGATGTAAACTTTCGGACGATGACGGTGTACAATATTGTCCACATGTTCAAGGATGCCGGTAATTCTTCTGCTTTGCAAATGTCCCGTGTGTTTTACGGATGGCGCCGGCAGGAAGCTGAATACGATCGGCACCAGCATCATAGAGATCGCATACGTGAGGATCACGCTGATCGAGGAGATGAGTCCAAACTCAAATAATACCTGGCTGTCGGTAGAACAGAACACCGCGAACCCGATCGATGTGGTGATATTCGCCATAAAAAGAGAAATGCCGACTTTCTCGATGGAACGCGCCAGCGCTTTGATCTTATTCCCGTGCTTATTAAATTCAATGTGATATTTATTAAGCAGCATGATGCAATTCGGCACACCGATCACGATCAGTAAAGGCGGGATCAAACCCGTCAATACAGAAATATGATAGCCGCAAAGCACCAGCAATCCAACCGACCAGATCACACCGACAAACACAACGGCCAGCGAAAAGATCACCGGCAGGAACGAACGGAAGAACAGCATCAGGATGATTGCCGTTACAATGAATGCAAGCACCATGAACAAGGTCATCTCATTCTGCACCTTGCGCGCAACAGCGGTCCGGATGAACGGCATGCCGGAGTAATGAACCTTGATCCCCGTTTCAGCAACAAATTTATCGACCTTCAGACGGATCGAGTCGACGATGGAAAGACGATTTTTGGTATTCAGCTGTTTGTTATCAAAGGTGATCGCCATCAGCGTGGAGTGAGCAGTATCATTGTAAACGATCCCTTTGTAAAACGGAAGCTGCATGATCTCGCTCCTGACGCTATCCAGCTCCGCCTGCGATTGCGGTCGCCTGGAGAGCAAAGGGTAATTCACAAATTTTTCAAGACTGTCATCTCTGCGGATATTCTGCAAACGCGCGACTGAAAGGACCGCTTTTACGCCGCCTACTGTTTTCACAGCTTCGCCAAGATCATACCAGGCGTTAAATATTTTTAAGGTGTAGAGAGAGCTATCGGGGATCCCGATCACCATCACCGCACCATCCTGGCCGAACCGTTTTTTGAAGTTCTTATATTCTAATGCAGTAGTATCATGATCCGGGAGAAGCTTCGGTGCTTCATAAGAGAGCTCCGCTTTCAGTCCGTAAAAACCGAAAAACGCAGTGATGCCCCCCAATACAAGAATGATGGCCAACCTGTTCCGTAAGATAAAGCGCGCAATGCTTGCCCACATATGCCGATAACGGTTTTAAGGGGTTCAATCCCCTAAGTTACTGATTAAATACATACCAGCCAATTTGTCCCATGGAGATTTGACTATCAGAATGTTAACACAAGGGATAATTTATATGCCATGTTCTTTTCCGTATGCGGATCGGCGTAAGGACCATACCGCATAAATGCTCCGCCGCCGAAGCCGAGATAAACAACATTGTAATAATTGACCCTGACAATATTATTGATCATCATACCGCTTTCATAAAATCCCTTTTCCATGGTTTTAAAATCAAGATTCGTATGTTGCTCCGGATGTGCTAAAGATCCCCAGCCCGCGCTGCTGAATATTTCCAGCTGAGGCTGAAATTTAGGACGTTTGAACAGCAACGAGCCGAAGTTATGTGAGAAGAAAATATTCGCATAACGGTCCGAAAGGAACTCATACAATCCCATCGTTTGAAATGTATTCTCTATATAGAGATAACTATCCTTTTTAATGCTGCTTCCATTCCCATTGAATAAATAGGGATATGGCGCATCTCCCTTCATCCATCCGCCTTCCAGCAGCAGATGTGTTCGTCCCAAATTTTTAACGAGAACATCCTTTTCGATTCCAACCGATGCTTTTGTATAATCATAATACCCTGTGGCGGGAGTCCGGACAGCCTGCACAATTCCGAAATACACGACCGGATATTTTGATCCGTCGGACAACAATTGCCCGAATGATTGTATGAGCTTTTCCTTATAAGCATATCGTCCTTTCAACCGCAGCTCCGTGGATTTAAAATCGATGGAAGTCTTCGTCTGATCAGAGCGATCAGGAAGATAGATATAATCGTATTTCGGGATCCTCGAGCTTTCATTCCAGCTCAGATCAGCCGTAAGCCACTTGAATGTCCGGAAATGCAATGTCCCGTCAAACTGCTCAACGTAATCCATCCGGTAGGTCATTTGGTTACGCTTGAAATTAAGCCAGGGATAAAAATATTGCGTCTTTCCCGGCTCTGCAAGATCCTTTGAATAGCTCCATCTGAACCAATGCTCTTTACTGCCCTTTTTGAGGTAGATCTTACAATCGAAACCATATTTTGTAATTGAATCCGCGTATCCGTATGCAATATATCCTCCGAAGTTTCCCATTGGTGAAAAACGGTCGTTCGTATGCAAGCCGACACCTCCGCGGGCTACTTCATAATCGTTAAAGCCAAGGACACGGTTTACATCCAGGCTGAGGGGACCGAACGGGATCTGCAGCGTGGTGAGCGCTTCAAAAAGACGCTGCACACGGTCAAAGTGAGTTTTTCTTCCCAGGGAATCGATCACCCGGTACGTCTTCTTTTCACGCGCGTCCAGCGTATCCGCACGATGCTGATTCCAGTACGAATCGTCTTTCCTGGTTGCACCGGGTTCCAGGGTCATGCTCTCAAAATTGAAATCTCGTTTTCTCAGATCATTGTCGAAGCGCACATCCTTGATATAGCTCTTTCCGATGAGCTTCATCCCGTAATATTTTGTCGGATATTTTTTATAATGCAATTCATAATTCAGCTGCTCGGGGAACCAATGCACTCCGTCCACAAGTTTATACTGCTGCTGGATCTTAATGTCGACCAGTGTTTTCTCGTATGGCTCCGCGATCACATTCTGAACAGCATAACCGTTGGTATTAATATATAATATTCCTTCGAGTGCAGTAAAGTTCTTCCCCTTCAAGGGGCGAAATGAAATGATGTAGACAGAATCTTTACCCTGGAAAAGTGTATCCTCCAGCTGGAAATAATATTTGACTGTACTTCCGGAAGTAAGCGGATTCAGAAAATCTTTTCCCAGGATCTTAAAGTAATCGTCATAAAATTGAAAAGGCTGAAGATCCGTTGCAGTTGTAGTAAATGAAGGATCTTTGAAACCCGATACTTTTGTAGCTACGACTTTCTCATTGAGATTTTCAGGATAAAGAAATTTCCTCTCGGTGACGGTTTCCATCATCAGCAAATGAGAATTCTCTGAGAATAAACGCAACTGCGATTTCAGAGAATCGATCTTTGCGGAATCCGATTTGCTCTTGATCTCATCTTCATTGTAAACGAGGTCCCAGTATGTTTTGCTATACGTCGAACAAGTGTAACTTTCAACTTTTTCAGGATTGTTCTGATCACGATTCTTCGAAGCAAGCTTAATGATCCGGTGTGCGGGATTTTCTCCGGGCTTTACCGTTACGATGTTCAGATCGTATGCTGCTTTTTTCATTTTGATCACCACATGATCATTGTTCCCTTCTGTCGAATATTTATAAGATTCATATCCCACGTAAGTGAAAATAACACCGAGGATCGGTTCCGAAGAAGTGAGCCTGAATTTCCCGTCAATATCGGAAGAGGTAGTAGTATTCGTCCCGGCAATGCCAATGTTCACAAACGCAAGCGGTTCTTTTCCGTCGGTAACTTTTCCTTCCACGCTGTATTGGGAAAAAAGGGAAAGTGGAAAGGTGAAAAGGAAAAGGATAAATAATGTTCTGAGCACCCGGATTGTGTTTGTACTAAGGTAATGGATAATTGAAAACGGAAAAAGATCGATCCGCTTTTCTTAGTGTTCTGCGTGTCTTAGTGGTAAAACATCTTTTTCACTACTAAGACACTGAGTTCATTAAGATGCACTAAGGATTTTTCCTCCCAAGCACTTCTTTCAGATTCGGCCGCAACCTGCTTTTATAAACGGAAAGCGAATCCACTTTCACTCTTCCTCTGCGAAGCGCTTTTTGTTCTTCAACCGGAAGCGAAGCAATGTGCATACACTCGGGAGTACAGCAGCCTTTCATTTTTTCAGCGCAGGCCGGACATTGGATAAAAAGCAAATGGCAGTCGTCGTTCGCGCAGTTCACATGCTCATCACAAGGTGTCCCGCACTGGTGGCATTCGGAAATGATATCTTCAGTAATGCGCTCACCGACACGCTCATCAAAAACGAAATTCTTTCCGATGAATTTTGACTTTAATCCTTCCGCTTTGATCTGGCGAACATAATCGATCACACCGCCGTGCAGTTGATTCACATCTTTGAATCCATGATGCTTTAAATAAGCGCTTGCCTTTTCACAACGTACACCACCCGTACAATACATCAGGATCTTTTTGTCTTTTTTATCTTTCAGCTCCTCGATCACCATGGGCAGCTCCTCCCGGAAGGTATCTGCATCCGGCGTAAGCGCGCCCTCGAATTTTCCCACTTCGCTTTCATAGTGATTTCTCATATCCACCACGATCGTTTCAGGATCCTCCATCGCTTCATTGAATTCTTTTGCAGTGAGATGATTTCCTACATTGGTCACATCGAATGCATTATCGTCCAACCCGTCCGCGACAATCTTAGGCCGCACCTTGATCGTTAGTTTGTAGAATGATTTTCCATCATCTTCCACCGCGATCTTAAATGGAATTCCCGCAAAAAGCGGATCCGACTGAAGATTGTATTTGAAAATTTCCCAGTTCTCTTCCGGGACGGACATTTGCGCGTTAATACCTTCGCGGGCCACATAGATACGGCCGAGAATGCTCAGTGTATTCCACTGGATAAATAATCTGTTGCGAAGCTCCTGGGGGTTATCAATGATAACGTAACGGTAAAACGAAACAGTGATCCTTTTAATGGACTCTTCCTGAATTCGTTTTTTAAGCTCCTTTTTGTTAACTCTGTTTTGCAGTAACATAGTGTCGGGGACTAAAAGTACGCTGCAAAGATACTGATTGTTGCGGAGATAGCTTCTTGCCCTGCAAGATTGTTTGAAAGGTGACCTCGGTAATTAGATGGCTGGGTAACCTCACGGCAAATATTGCTTGCAGTTGCGACGTAACACCTGTTAATTTCAAAACATTAATTTTGGCATGTTTAGAGACGCGAAAAATCACTTGCTTTTTGAATCATTTAGATTATTATTTCCTCACCGGACCTTTAGTTACCTCGTTACCTGGTCCCTCAGTCACCATTTTTTGCAGTTGACATCCTGTTGCTGACATTTCCCGAAAAAAATAGTTTTGAATAACAGAAATTTTAGAGATATTAGGCCCTGCAAAAAACTATGCGAACGAGCGAAAAAATAATTGTGATCGGTTCATCGGGGCAAATCGGTACCGAGCTGGTCCAGAACCTCAGGGATGCTTATGGCATCGACAGTGTGATCGCTTCCGACCTGAAAGTGACGGAACAGGCCAAAGAAGGTCCTTTTGAAGTGATCGATGTGATGAATGCCCAGGAGCTCGGCGAGATCATCAAAAGACATAAAGTGACCCAGGTCTATCTCCTTGCCGCTTTACTGAGCGCCACTGCGGAAAAGATGCCAAAATTTGGCTGGGACCTCAATATGCAAGGCTTATTCAATGTCCTCGATCTTGCAAAAGAAAAGATCATTCAGAAGATATACTGGCCGAGTTCGATTGCGGTCTTCGGACCAAATACGCCAAGGGAAAATACACCCCAATACACGGTTATGGAACCGAGTACCGTTTATGGAATCAGTAAACAGGCCGGTGAACGCTGGTGCGAATACTATTTCAATAAATACGGAGTTGATGTAAGAAGCATGCGCTACCCGGGTCTAATTGGCTGGAAATCAGCGCCCGGAGGTGGCACTACGGATTATGCCGTCCATATTTTTCATGAAGCCTTAAAATCAGGCAATTACGAATGTTTTTTATCTGAAGAGACAACACTTCCCATGATGTATATGCCGGACGCGATCCGTGCAACAATCGGTATTATGGAAGCTGATTCCCAGAAGGTTAAAATAAGATCAAGTTATAATCTTTCGGGCTTTAGTTTTTCACCGAAAGAGATCGCCGCGGAAATCAAAAAACACATCCCGGAATTCAGCATAACTTATAAGCCGGATTCAAGGCAGCAAATTGCCGACAGCTGGCCTAAAAGCATTGATTCTGCTGAGGCTCAGAAAGACTGGGGATGGAAGCCGGAGTATGATCTGGCGGGCATGACCGCCGATATGATCAAAAATCTAAAAAAAATGTAAAAATGTTGTAACTTTCATGCCACCCGCGCGTAGAAAGAAACAGGCCACTGGAAATACGAAGTGTTGTCGATAGATAGAAATGATTGGTCTAAATTGTTGGTTTTGTGTAAAAGAATAGTTATACTTTTGAATTATTGAATCCAAGATACTCCAATAGCATGAAAAAGTCTTTTCTCATAGTACTTTTTGTTACCTGTAAAATTGCTCTTGCTCAATCATCTGTCAGTAAGGATACTGTCAATTTCACCGATGCGAACGGAAAGCGTCAGGGCAAATGGATCATCTACAACAAAGAAGCTCATAAAGAGTGCTTCACGGATGACCAGAAGGTTGAAGAAGGGAAATACATCGACAGCAAAAAGACCGGCCCCTGGAAAGAATATTACTGCAATAATAACGTGAAAAGCGTTATTACCTACGAAAATAACCGTCCGAATGGCTACGCTAAAATGTACCACGAGAACGGCAAGATCAAAGAAGAAGGCAACTGGAAGAACAACCGCTGGGTTGGAGATTATAAGCTCTACTACGATAACGGACAGGTTCAACAGGCTTTTTCATTTGATGCAACCGGCAAGCGTTCCGGACAGCAACAGTATTTTTATGAGAACGGACAGGTAATGATCGAAGGGAACTGGGATGGTGGAAAAGAAGCCGGCGTAATCACGGAGTACTACGAGAACGGTGACAAAAAATCAGAAAAGAATTTCGAAGGAGGAAATATCGATCCTGCATCTGTGAAGACTTATGAGCCTAAAAAGCCGATTGCGAAAAAAGCTCCGGATGTTAAGCTTGAAGCACCTCCTGTTGTTGCAGATCCTAAGAAAGAAAAAGATAACCTGGGTAAGGTATTCAACGGCGAAGGCTACTGGAAACTTTATAACACGAATAAACAGGTTTCCAAAGACGGTATTTTCAGCAAGAACCGCCTGATGGATGGAAAACAATACTTCTACAGCTCAGATGGTATCCTTAACCGCATCGCTATATACAAAGGCGGTAAGTATGTCGGAGATGCCGTTATCGAAGAGCAGTAAGGAAAATCCCTTAAAAAATAATACCTTTGGACCTATGATAATCTCATAGGTCTTTTTTATTTCAGACTAAGCCTGCTTTTATTTTACAGTATACGATGAACCACGAACTACTCATTTACAATACACTCTCCCGTACAAAAGAGAAATTCAAACCCATTATTCCCGGAATGGTCGGGATGTACGTATGCGGCCCTACCGTTTACGGTGATGTTCACCTGGGCAATTGCCGCACCTTCATTTCATTCGACCTGATCTACCGCTACCTGCTGCACCTCGGATATAAAGTTCGCTATGTACGCAACATCACTGACGCCGGACATCTCGAAGGTGACCGCGATGAAGGAGATGATAAGTTTGCGAAGAAAGCAAAGCTCATGCAGCTGGAACCGATGGAGATCGTGCAGAAATATACGCTCGGCTTCCATAATGTGATGCGCGAATTCAATGCGCTTCCGCCAAGCATCGAGCCTACAGCAACAGGACATATCTGTGAGCAAATCGAAATGATCAAAGTGATCCTGGAGAATGGTTACGCTTATCTTGCAAACGGAACCGTTTACTTTGATGTAGAGAAATACAATAGAGAATTTCCGTACGGACAGCTGACCAACCGCAAGCTTGAAGAATTGCTGGAAGGTACACGTGAGCTGAGCGGACAGGATGAAAAACACGGCCGGCTGGATTTTGCGCTTTGGATCGCTGCAAAACCGGAAACCCTGATGAAATGGCCTTCGCCCTGGGGATGGGGATTTCCCGGCTGGCACATCGAATGCTCCGCTATGAGCAGCAAGTACCTCGGCGAGACTTTCGATATTCATGGCGGCGGAATGGATCTGCAGGCTACACATCACACGAATGAGATCGCGCAATCGCAGGCATGCAATCACAAAGCGCCCGTAAACTATTGGATGCATACGAATATGCTTACATTCAAAGGTGTGCGCATGTCGAAAACCGCCGGCAATGGCTTTGATCCGGGAGAATTATTTTCGGGGAACCATCCCTTGCTGGAAAAAGCATACAGCCCAATGGCCGTGCGCTTTTTCATGATGCAAACACATTACCGCAGCACATTGGATTTCTCAAATGAAGCACTGCAAGCCTCTGAAAAAGGATATGCGCGCCTTATTACCTCCATAAAAACCATGGAGAACCTGAAGCCTTCCTCCTCCTCCACATCATCGATCGGAGAGCTGGAGAAAAGCTGCTATGCTGCAATGAATGATGATTTCAATTCTCCGATACTTGTCGCTCATTTGTTTGAAGGATCACGCATCATCAATTCGGTGAACGACGGAAAAGAAACAATTACTGCAGACGACCTCGCTAAGCTTAAAAAATTAATGAAAGAGTTTACAGTTGATGTACTCGGCCTTCGTTCTGAAACCTCCGGATCATCATCCGACAAAGCATTACAAGGCGTTATGGAAGTAATCCTCGATCTCCGCAAGGACATCAAGGCAAAAAAAGATTTCGCTGCATCGGACAAGCTTCGCGACGATCTCAACAAGATCAACATCACGATCAAAGACACAAAAGATGGCGCTACCTGGTCGATCCAAGAATAAATTACTTTCTGCGCGCTCCTTCGGCAGCCGAAGCTTTGCGAAGGATGCTGCGGCTGGCCTTTTCGTTATTCTTTTTGTACTCGCTTCCTGCGGTTCGGAAAAAGAACAGCAAAAAAAAGACATACCGCCCGCTCCTGTTGCCGAAGCAAAGAATACTTTCGTACCTGATTTCAATCCAGATTCAGCTTATGCTTTTGTAAAAGCGCAGGTGAACTTTGGTCCGCGGGTTCCGGGCAGCGCTGCTCATGAAAATTGTGCGGAGTGGCTTTCAAAAAAATTAAAGTCCTACGGATTTGAAGTGACCATTCCTTCCAGGCAAACTGTTCAAACCTATGATCAGAAACAATTTATGCTGAAGAACATCATTGCTTCTTACAAGCCGGAATTACAGAACCGCGTGATGATCTGCTCACACTGGGACACCCGCCCGTTTTGTGAATCGGATGTAAAAGACAAGGATAAGCCCGGCGACGGTGCGAACGATGGAGGCAGCGGCGTTGCTGTGGCCCTGGAAATTGCGCGCCAGGTAAATAAAGCGGCTCCGGCGGTCGGTGTAGATATTATTTACTTTGATGTGGAGGATTACGGCGACAACGGCTCGGAAGAGAGCTGGTGCCTCGGTTCCAAATACTGGTCCTCCAATCTTCACAAAAAGGATTATTATGCCAGCTTTGGGATATTACTCGATATGGTTGGCGGCCCTGGCGCCACTTTCGTGAAGGAGGGATATTCCGACCGGGTAGCGCCCGATGTGGTTGCAAAAGTGTGGCAAGCAGCTTCTGACAATCATTTCGGGAACTTTTTTCTTCCTCAGACTGTAAATTTTGTCGGAGCGGATGATCACGTTCCTGTCAATGAGCAGGCGCACATTCCCTGCATCGACATCATTCAGTACGACCGTGCAAAAAATGGCTTCCCTGCATATCATCATACACACAGCGACAATATGGATATGATCGACAAGCAAACGCTGAAGGCGGTTGGTCAGACATTATTAGCGGTGATCTACAACGAGCAATAAGTTGAAAAAGATACTGATCATACGTTTCAGCTCCATCGGGGATATTGTTCTTACAACACCGGTCGCTCGCTGCATCAAAGAGCAGGTCAGCGGTTCCGAGGTCCATTATCTTACGAAAGAATCTTTTCAAAGCATCGTTCAGAATAATCCACACATCAGCAAAGTCTTCACGATCAAAGAAAATGTGTCGGAAGTGATCGAGGCTCTGAAGAAGGAGAATTACGATCAGGTGATCGATCTTCATAATAATATCCGATCCGCGCAGGTGAAACGTTCGCTGGGAAAACCGTCTGCCACTTTCAAAAAGCTGAACTTTAAAAAGTGGATGATGGTCAATTTCAAATCAAAAAAAGAATTGCCGCATGTGGTGGAACGATACCTGGATACCGCTTTAATCTTAGGAGTTAAGAATGACGGGAAAGGCCTGGAGTATTTTATCCCGGAAAGTGAGGAAGTGAATACGGATCTTCTTCCCCTTACACACAGATCGGGATACATCGGTTTTGTGATCGGTGCGAAACACAGCACTAAACAGCTTCCGACCGACAAGATCATTTCGATCTGTCAAAAGCTCGCACAGCCGATCGTTCTGCTGGGCGGCAAGGAAGACAAGAAACGTGCAGAGGAGATCGAAGGAGCTGCAGGAAAAATGATCTTTAATGCCTGCGGAAAATACAATCTCAATCAAAGTGCGTCATTGGTAAAACAGGCAAGCCGGATCATCACACATGATACCGGGCTAATGCACATTGCTGCGGCATTCAAAAAAGACATTACTTCGGTCTGGGGAAATACCGTTCCCGGATTTGGATTCGGACCTTATCTTCCTTCCGGTAACTCGAAGATCGTTGAAGTAAACGGATTACCCTGCAGGCCCTGCTCTAAGCTTGGTTACGAAAAATGCCCCAGAGGACATTTCAAATGCATGCGGGAAATCGATGAGAATTTATTTTAAAACCTGCTTAATGCACTCCGTGTCCTAAGTGCCTCAGTGGTAAAGCAACTTCACCACTCAGGACACTGAGATCACTAAGAAAAAAGTGCCTTTAACTCCGTAGCATCCTGCGGCTTCATTTTTCCCGCCAGGATCAGGCTCAGCTGCTTTCTGCGTAAAGCGCCCTCATAGCGGACCTTCTCTTCTTCTGTCTCCGGGATCAGCTCCGGAACCGGCAAAGGCGAGCCGTTCTGATCAACCGCCACGAAGGAATAGATCGCTTCATTGGCCTTCACTTTTGCTCCGGTAACATGATCTTCTACCCAAACATCAATGAACACTTCCATTGAAGATGTAAACGCGCGGGAAACTTTTGCTTCCAGCGTCAGCAAGCTTGCGTGATTGATCGGCATATTGAAGGAGACATTGTTTACCGAAGCAGTTACTACCACCCTTTTGCAATGACGATGCGCGGAGATCGATGCAACAATATCCATCCACTGCAGCAGCTGTCCGCCGAACAAATTACCAAGTGTATTGGTATCATTCGGGAGAACGATCTGTGTTTGTATGGTCAGGGATTCTTTTGGGGTTTTTGCTTTCATCGAAAGGGAATTTATGGTAAAGATATGGCAATATTTCTCGCAGAGGCGCAGGGAGCGCAGAGTTTTTTTGCAGTATCTTTGCTGAAATAACGGTTATGGTTTATATTCTTTCTCTCCACATTATTTTCATTGTTACCTGGTTTGCAGGCTTGTTCTATATCGTGCGGCTTTTTATCTATCACACCGAAGCGGAATTAAAACAAGAGCCGGAAAGAAGCATCTTACAAAACCAGTATAAGATCATGGAAAAGCGTTTGTGGTATGGAATTACCTGGCCATCCATGGTGCTGACCCTTATTTTCGGTCCCTGGGTGATGAGCTATAATTTCTGGTGGTACCTTAGCCAGCCTTTCTTTATCCTCAAGCTTTGCTTCGTTGGCGGTCTGATTGCTTATCATTTTCAATGTCATATATTCTTCAAACAATTACAACAGGGAATTGTTAGATCCACTTCGTTTAAATTGCGTCTCTGGAATGAGGTTGCGACTGTTTTACTTGTTGCGATCGTTTTTCTGATCGTTACAAAAAGCAATACCGATTTTATCTGGGGAATGCTGGGGCTGATCATTTTCTCTGCAACGCTGGTGCTGGCAATCCAGTTATACAAGAAAAGCAGGGAGAAGTCTGCTTCTTCAAAAGTTGCGGCGGATGAAACGGAAAAAGAAGATCAGGGGCCGGACCGGGTTCCGCCTTCAGCACAATAACAGCAGCGTTTCGCTAACGGGCTCTTATCAATTCAAAGTTTCCTTCTGAATTACTGAAAGCAGCTTTTACTGCAGCCGGATTGGATTTTGCCTTCAGCCCGGTTATCTTCTTCTCCTCATTGTAGATCAATTTCATTTTCGGATAGATCTGCGCCGTTGATTTCAAAAAGACATCTGCTTTATTTGTCCGATCGTTGTAAGATGTAAAATAGAAAGACGATACATTCAGGTACCTTCCATGACTCCACAACTCGATCCTCAAGTATTCCCAGCCATTCGGCGTCCTGATGTTGACGTAGTAATCACCGGCATAAACAGAAAGCTTTATATCATCGCTCAGACAAAAAAGTTCTTCTTCGTAGAGCTTTTGCAAAGTATCTATTGCAACAATCGTCACCTTGGATGCTGTTGCCTTAATAAATGAAAACTGTACCAGACTTTTTTCTCTTTCATTAGGATGGTTCGCTTTTTCGCTATATGAGAGGTCGGACATAAAAATCAGCTTCAGAAGATATTCTCCGGAGGAAAGTGAATTTAAATTTGCGATCTCCGAAAGGTCGCCGCCCGAATCATTTACAGCGTTATCCACTTTCACCTCTTCCGGAACCGCGGTATGGGAAGTATCTTTCGGAACCGGCGGAACAAATGCATCAGCAGAATCTATCCGGCCATTTCTGATCGTGTACGTTTTTTGGAGCAGATCCAGACCGGGCGATACCACCTGATCCATGATATAATAGTTCCCCTGTAAGGCTTGCGGAAAGCTGTCGAGCAATGTACCGACCGGCCTATCAAAATAAATGGGTAAGGGTGCCTTGCAGGAAGCAAAAAGCACAAGGATAAGAATAACTGAGAAGAGTGGGGGTGGTTTTTTCATTCTAAAACTCTCTGTGGTTCTCCTTTGTTCTCCCATTTTCTCTATGGCAAAAATTAACCGCAGAGAAGACAGAGATTTTCAAAGAGGGCTCCAGAGAAAATAAACAGTTATCGTTTCATTTATAACTCTCTGTGATTCTCCTTTGTTCTCCATTTTTTCTATGGTAAAAATTAACCGCAGAGAAGACAGAGATTTTCAAAGAGGGCCCCGGAGAAAAAAACAGTTATCGTTTCATTGTAAAACTCTCTGTGGTTCTCCTTTGTTCTCCCATTTTCTCTGTGGTAAAAATTAATCGCGGAGAAGACAGAGATTTCAGAGGGCCGCAGGGAAAAAAACAGTTATCGTTTCATTTATAACTCTCTGTGATTCTCCTTTGTTCTCCATTTTTTCTATGGTAAAAATTAACCGCAGAGAAGACAGAGATTTTCAAAGAGGGCCCCGGAGAAAAAAACAGTTATCGTTTCATTCTAAAACTCTCTGTGGTTCTCCTTTGTTCTCCCATTTTCTCCGTGGTAAAAATTAACCGCAGAGAAGACAGAGATTTCAGAGGGCCGCAGGGAAAAACAGTCAGCAATTTCATTCTAAGACGGGAACGCAGCGTTTTTTTGCTGAGGCAACGCGCAGTCAAATATGCACTAATTCCTGTACAACCAAACGTTCGGCTGCTGCTTCTTCAGCTCCTGCATGCCATTCAGCGCCGCCTTGCGCGTAGGATAATCGCCGCAGCTTACCACATACAAACCTTTGTTGTTCTGACCGATGATCGCGGCATCCAGGTTTTGCTCCTTAAGCGTTTTTACATAATTGATCGCATTCTCTTCGATCTGGAAACATCCCGCGACTACATGGAATCTGAGATCCAGGTGCGCCGTATTCGTTTCCACATGCGTCGTATCTGCTGCGATCAGTTGTGCAGCCACCGGCCGGTTGATCGTATCATAAACCACCACTTTGATATGAGTAGTGTCATTGGAAACCGGCGTTCTATTTTTAACTTCAGGGATCTTCACTTCTTTTGAGCTGAAGGGATTGAGATCCGAATAATTGACATTCTTTAAAAGGTCTGTCTTCAGCGGGATCCATACCATCGCAAACAGCAGGGGTGCTGCAATGGCAAGTGCAACGAGACGACGGGTATTGATCTTCTTTTTTTCGACAGGGATTGCATCGCGGTCCTTGAATTCTTTTTCAATCCGCTTAGCGATTGTATCACGCTTGATCGCGGGTGACTGGAATTCGGACAGACCAAATGCATCCAGCAGAAAATTGGTCGATTCCGGCTCAAATTGAACATTCCGTTCTACATCCAGGTAAAGTGTGCCTACTTCATCGATCTTCACCTTCGTTCCTTTTTTCAGCTGCTCATTGAGTCCGCCGACAAACTGGTCGATATGCCGCAAAGCCTGCGTGTAATTGGTCTTTTCAAGAGTAGCGATGTAGCTGGCAAGCAGACCGTCGTTATTCTTCAGGTTACGATTGAAAATAACACTTTTGGAAGGCGGTGTAAAGGTATGCTTTGCCGGGTTGACCTTTGCCGGCTGGTAGTTCGCCACAAAGCCGCCAAACTCGGGCACGATCACACAATCGTGCTCATAAAGCAAACTTCCGATATGTTTTCCGATGCTCATGGTCATAAGTCATAGGTTGCAGCCTTTAGCTGATTTGAAACGGCTAAAGACAAGCAACTAGTACCTTTACTAAAACGTGAAATTACAAAAATCCGGTCAATTTTTTAAGGTCTTCCGGCGTGTCGATTGCAACGCTCTCAAAATCAGTTATCTCAACTTTAATTTTATAACCATTCTCAATCCAGCGAAGCTGTTCAAGGGATTCGGCGAGTTCCAGCTGACTTTGTTTCAGGGAGGTGATCTGTGCTAAAACCGGGGTCCGGTAAGCGTAAATTCCTATGTGCTTATAAAACGTATAGCTGCTCAGCCATTCGGTGTGCTGCTTCCCGCGGATATGCGGAATCGTTTGCCTGCTGAAAAGCACAGCCTCCCTATTTTTGTTCAGAACGACCTTAGGGATATTTGCATTAAAGAGCTCATCCTGGCTGCTGATCCGCTTTACCAGTGTTGCAATCTCCGTATCCGGCTTTCTGAAACAGGACGCCACCAGGTCGATCTGTTCCGGTTTAATGAATGGTTCATCCCCCTGGATATTGATCACCACTCCGGCATCCGGGCAGAATTTGCGATACGCTTCAAAACAGCGGTCGGTACCGCTCTGATGATCTTCGCCGGTCATTACCGCATTTCCTCCGAACGATTCCACATGCCGGAAGATCCGGTCATCATCGGTGGCCACCACCACATCCTGCAGGCTTTTCGCTTTTTTCGACTGCTCATATACCCGCTGGATCATTGTTTTGCCGCCAATATCGGTAAGCGGCTTACCCGGGAAACGGGTGGATGCAAAGCGGGCAGGAATGATACCGGTTATAACCATGAAAGCGAAATTACGAATATCCTCTGCCCGTTGGTTAAAATGCCTGTAAAAAACAGTATCTTTTTATTATTTTCGTCGCGTGAGATCACTCCGTCCACTACTCCTGGTTCCCTTTATCTTTCTGTTGTTCGGTGCAGGACCCGGCAACAATGAGCTTACCTGCCGGGAGATCATCGAACGCATGCTCGATACGATCAAAAACATTCAGACGCAAAGCTGTGATGTAAAGGCAACCGAGCGGATCGGAAAACGCCTGATGATCGCGGAATCCTCCATCAAGATCAATTATTACCCCAGAAGGATCTATTTCCGGAATGTAAAAGGCATCGAGGTATTGTGGGCGGAAGGAAGCAACAAGGGGAACGCTTATGTTCACACACCGGCGATCCCGCTGCTTACGGTTGATCTGGACCCGCTGGGAAGCATTATGCGTAAGGACCAGCATCACACGATTTTTGACCTGGGATCACCTTACATCGGATCAACCGTTGCTCAGACGATCTTAAAAGCGCCCCGGGAATTCGACAAGCATTTTGCTTATGCCGGCATCGTTACCTGGAACAACAGGGAATGCTACCAGGTGGTGATCAGCTATCCGGAGTACAACTACGTGGAATACGTTACTGCTGCCGGCGAGACGGTCACAAGCATTTCTAAGAAACTGAATACAAGTGATTACAAGATCCGCTACAAAAATGAGCTTTCCAGCTATTATGGAAAGATCAAAGCCGGCAAAAAATTAAACATTCCGATCCCCTATTCAAATAAGGGAATCCTGTACATCGATAAAAAGACCTTTCTCCCGGTAAGTGTTAAGGTCTACGATGAAGAGGGCCTCTTTGAGGCTTACGAGTTCACAAATATGAAGACCAATATTGTTTTTGCGGCCGATGAGTTCAAGGTCGGGTATAAAGGTTACGGTTTTTGAGCCTGGTCCGGTGGCACGGAGTGTGTGACGAACAGCAGGAGGAATAAGGATAATGAAGCGCCTCCCTTTCACTTTATCCCCGGTATTGCCTGTATCACTCATAAATTAATTATCTTTGCAGCCTTCATAATGAAAAGAGCGGTTAAATATATCTTCATGAACATGGCAATCCTTTTTGCCGCCAGCTGCTTTTTTTCATTTTCTTATGGAAGCGGTGAAAACAATCCCGACAATGAAGAGCTCATCGCGAAGATCTTTGATGCCGTTGACAATATCAAGACCATGCGGTTCAACCTGGAATGCAATGAGCGGATCAAAGGTCATATGCAGCATTATGAATCGAAAGTAAAGCTGCAGGTTTCTCCCCGCAAAGTATACCTTTCGCTTAAAGGCCCTGAAGTATTGTGGATCCAGGGACTAAATAACGGAAATGCATTGGTAAACCCGGGTGCTTTTCCCTATATGAACCTGAACCTCGATCCGTATGGTTCACTGATGCGAAAAGATCAGCATCACACCATTCACGAAATGGGCTTTCAATACCTGGCGGATATTCTGAAAGACGGGATGAGAAAAGCGGGTGATAAGCTCGACAAATATTTTACCGTTGTGGGGGAAGAGAAGCTCAATGGTCGTCCGTGCTACAAGCTCATGATCACATTCCCTGATTTTGCATGGGTTTCTTACACAGTGAAAAGCGATGAAAACCTGACCACTATCGCCAGAAAATTACACGTGAGCGAATACATGGTGCTCATGAATAATCCAAAGATCAGCTGGTACAATGATGTAAAAGAAGGACAAATTATAAAGGTCCCGAATGCTTATGGAAAGCTGACGATCCTGCTTATTGACAAGGAGATGCTTCTCCCCGTCAGCAACCAGGTGTTCGACGATCAGGGATTGTTTGAAACGTATCAGTATATCAATTTGCAAATCAACACCCCGATCGCACCGGAGGAGTTTACCAAGGATTACAAGGATTATAATTTCTAATCAGGTGATTAATTAGATAATGTGACAATTGATTAATTATCAATTATCACATTAAAAAATTGTCCATTAGTGTGCTTCCAGCCAGTTCAGACCGGTTCCCATCCCCACTTCCATAGGAACTTTTAAAGAAGGAATTGCATTCCTCATGCGATCTTCGATGATCGGTTTTACAATATCAAGCTCTTCTTTCAAAACATCGAATACCAATTCATCATGTACCTGCAGGAGCATTTTTGATTTTACTCCTTTTTCCCTGAAGTCCTTCTGGATATTGATCATCGCAATCTTGATCATGTCCGCAGCGCTTCCCTGGATCGGAGCATTGATCGCATTGCGCTCCGCATAACCGCGAACCGTATGATTACTTGAATTGATATCACGCAAATATCTTCTTCTTCCCATGATCGTTTCCACATATCCTTTTTTTCTCGCCGATTCAATGCTTTCATCCATGTAATCCTTAATGCGGGAATATTTCTGAAAATAACTGTCGATGATCTGGGCGGCTTCCTTGCGTGGAATGTTCAAGCGTTCTGAAAGTCCAAATGCTGAAATACCGTAGATAATTCCAAAGTTGACCATCTTCGCATTTCTTCTCATGTCGGACGTTACTTCTTCCAACGGAACATTATACACTTTCGAGGCAGTAGCTGCATGGATGTCCTGCCCGGATAAAAACGCTTCGATCATTCCTTCGTCTTTGCTTAGCTCGGCAATGATGCGCAGCTCGATCTGGGAATAATCGGCGGAGAGCAGCGTGTATTTATCATTTCTTGCGACAAAGGCTTTCCTGATCTCTCTTCCTCTCTCGGTACGGATCGGAATATTCTGAAGATTGGGGTTATCGGAGCTCAACCGGCCGGTAACAGCAACCACCTGGTTGTATGTCGTATGAATGCGATCGGTAAGCGGATTCACAAGCTCAGGCAATGTATCCACATAGGTATTTTTCAGCTTCACCAATTCGCGGTAGTCGAGAATTTTTCCTACGATGTCATGCTTTCCGACAAGCTTCACGAGCACATCCTCGCCGGTTGCATACTGCCCTGTTTTTGTTTTCTTGGGCTTTTCTGTGATCTGCAGTACCTCGAATAAAATATCCCCGACCTGTTTAGGAGAAGAAACGTTAAAAGGTGTTCCTGCCAGCTTTTGAATTTCAGCTTCTACGGAAAGTATATCTTTCTCCAGCGATGCCGAGATCTCTTTTAATGCGGCTTTATCCAGTGTGATGCCTTCCGCTTCCATTTCCGCAAGGACAGGAATCAGCGGGATCTCGATGTCCTCAAAAAGCTTATTCGTTTGGGTTTTATCCAGCAGCGGCGCAAACTTTTCTTTTAGCTGCCAGGTGATATCCGCATCTTCTGCAGCGTACTCTTTGATATCTTCCAGCGGCACATCGCGCATGCTGAGCTGGCCTTTTCCTCTTTTGCCGATCAGTGTTTCGATGGAAACAGGTGAATATCCGAGATACGTTTCAGCGAGTACATTCATATTGTGACGCATCTCGGGTTGAATAAGAAAATGCGCCACCATCGTGTCGAACAATTTCCCTCCGACCCTGATGCCGTAACGACTAAGGACCGAGAGATCATATTTGATGTTCTGGCCGATCTTGAGTGTTTGATCATTTTCAAATACTGCGCGGAATTCCTCAACGATATTCTGTGCTTCTTTCTGATCGGCGGGAACAGGAATATAGTAACCTTCATTCGCTTTAAAAGAAAATGAAATTCCGACAAGGTCAGCGTTGTGTGCATCAAGACCGGTTGTTTCCGTATCGAAACAAATCTCATTCTGCCTGTTCAGCTCGGTGATCAGCTGTGTGCGCTTTTCTTTTGTGTCGATCAGATGGTAAACATGCTCTGTATCCCTGATCGTTCGAAACACTTTCGGAAGGTCGGTTACTTCCTCTGCAAGTGAAACTTCATCACCCGCACCAAACATATCGATCTGATCCGGATTGGCGGCCGCTTTTTTTGATTTCGCCGGTGCTTCCGGTGCAGGAGCCGTTAATGTTTCGCCCAGGACCTGTTCTGCAAGGCGGCGGAACTCCAGTTCCATAAAAAGATCTTTCAGCGCTTCCTTATTCGGCTCTTCGACTTCCAGCGCTTTTTCATCAAACTCGATCGGCACATCGCAAATAATGGTCGCGAGCCACTTCGACTGGATCGCCTTTTCCCTGTTCTGTTCCACCTTCTCTTTGAGCTTGCCTTTCAGCTTGTCGGTATTTGCAAGCATATTCTCAATGTTTCCAAAATCCTTGATCAGCTGAATCGCAGTCTTTTCACCCACTCCCGGGATTCCCGGAATATTGTCGACTTTATCACCCATGAGTCCGAGGATATCGATAAGCTGCGCTACATTTTCTATTTCCCATTTCTTGCACACTTCAGCAACACCCATCACTTCTGCTCCATTTCCAAGACGCGCAGGTTTATAGATCAGGATATTCTCTGACACCAGCTGTCCGTAGTCTTTGTCCGGCGTCATCATATAGGTGAGAAAGCCTTCTTTCTCTGCCATTTTCGCAAGGGTCCCGATCACATCATCGGCTTCATAGCCTGCTTTGCCGATCACCGGGATGTTGAATCCTTCGATCACTTTAATGATATAAGGAATGGCCAACGCAAGATCTTCCGGCATTTCCTCCCGGTTTGCTTTGTATTCGGTAAATTCAACATGCCGGACGGTTTGCTCGGGCGTATCAAAAACGACAGCGATGTGCGAAGGCTTTTCTTTCTTCATCACTTCCAGCAGTGTATTTGTAAAGCCAAGGATCGCTGACGTATTGAGTCCTTTTGAGTTGATCCGGTGATTATTGGAAAACGCAAAATAAGCACGGTAGATCAGTGCAAATGCATCCAGCAGGAAGAGCTTCTTATTATTTTCAGGCATATTATGAGAATTAATTTGGTCCGCTAAAAGTAACCGAAAAAGAACAGCGGTAAAAGACTGTTTAAAAGTATTTTGAAGGGCAAAAAAAAACCGCGGAACATTCCGCGGCTTCTGTGTATTTCGGCTACAGCCTAGTTGGCCGTTTTATTATACGCGTTGAAAAGCTCCACAATGTTATCGTATTCGTACTTCTTCTCTTCCACCGCTTTTACGATCTCTTCATTGTCCGACATTACCTCACTGATCTGCTTTTTGAACTTTCCGGATTTGATCTTTACAAATTCGCCCGCTCCCTTTTCCATGTAGTAATCCGACTTCACCTTGATGTCATTCATCTGGAGCACTTCGATCTGGGATTCATACAGGTTCACAGCGCCCTTGGACACACGTTTCACAAAGACCTGCTCGCCGTCCACATTACGGGATACGAACGTAATGCCATCAACGCAATATTCCTTGATCTTGGTTGCATTAAATGTTTTGATCTCGCCGCCATCCTTTTTACGGTAAGCAGCTTTCGCAAAATTGTCAAATTCCTTTTTAGGATTTTTTTTGATCTCTCCTTTCAGTGTGTCGCCGTTAAGCATGATCACATAGCCTGGAAAATATTTAGCCTGGGCATTTGCCCTGAAGCTAAAAGCTGTAAGAATAGCTACCACGACTACTGATACAGAAAAAACACGGGTAATTTTCATAGAAATTGAGAGAGAGTTGTATTGAACCTGTTTTTAGCTGGGCACAAAATAAACAGATTTTTTGTGAAATTAAAATAGCGCGTTCAAAACTCCGGGCAATTGTTAACAACTTGTTAATTCACCCAAAATGGCCCTGGTGGCCGGTTTTTTGCTCCGGATCTCCAAAAAACCCAATAATATCTTTCGATCCGGGCGGATTCGATGCAATTTTGTAATTTTGGTGAACCATGCTACGCTACGGGCGATACTCTTTCCTTTTAACTCTTTTCCTGGTCCTCACCATTATCAGCTGCAACAAATGTTCGGATGACAAAAAGACCGAGATCGTGCTGGTGGAAAAACCCGAAATGGTGAATGAAGAAGTCGGCAAGCAACTCATGAAAACGCTTGCCGCCATCGACATCACCAAATACATGGTCGTTCAAGATGACACGCTTTATTCCACCCGCTGGATCCTTGATTTTTACAATAAAAGAAAATATTCCGTTGTTTTTACCGACAAGGGAAAGCTGACCAGCCAGGGCGATACGTTGCTCGATATGATCCACAATGCCGACGTGTACGGACTTTTCAAAGAGGATTATCATTCGGAAAAAATCGATTCGCTGCTTGCCGCTTCACATGACAGCGTAACAAAAAAATTCGATGCGATCAAGCTGATGAATGCAGATCTGCTGATGACGGATGCGTTTTTCACGATGGCTGTCCATGTGAACAAAGGCCGGCTCAATGCGGACAGCTTAACGTTTGAGTGGAAAGGCGGACAAATGGATACGAGTGTTGTCGACATCCTGAATAAAGTGCTTCCAAAGAATTCTCTTCGTGCAGCTATCGATTCACTTGAGCCTAAAAACAGCTATTACCAATCGTTGAAACGTGCGCTGAGGGATGCGAAATTTGAATTCAGAGAAACAGATTGGGACAGCCTCGCCAGCAGGAATCAGGATTCAACGACATTTATGGCGCGCGTGAAAAAACGACTCGACGGGAGCTATGATTATACGGATTCTGTCAAGGGTTCCGATTCGATCCGCCTCGTAAAAGCGATCAAGAACTTTCAATGCCGGCACAATCTCATTGAAGACGGAAAGATCGGGAAGCTCACATTCAAAGCGATGCAGCGTACCAAACAGGATTATTTCGACCAGATCGCGATGAATATGGAACGCTGGCGCTGGTCGAGGATCCCGACCGAGAAGCGCTACGTCTGGGTGAACATCCCGAAGTTTGAAATGAAAGTGATGGAGGACGATACACTTGTCATGAAGTCACGCGTGATCATCGGCGAACCCGATCATCAAACACCCCTGCTGAAAAGCACGATCCGGTATTTCATTATCTATCCTTACTGGAATGTTCCTTTCAGCATCGCAACAAAAGAGATCCTTCCGATCCTGAAATGGGATACCACTTACCTGAGGCGAAAACATTTTGAAGTTCTGAATGGCAATAACCAGGTTGTTGATCCGCAAACGATCAAATGGAAACGCTATTCCAAAACCTATTTCCCCTGGAGGCTGCGTCAGGCGATCGGCGATGATAATTCACTCGGGATCCTGAAATTCAATTTCGATAATAAATATGGCGTTTACATGCATGATACGGATGCACGCAGATTATTTGCCCGTGAGATGCGTGCATTGAGTCACGGCTGCTGCCGCCTCGAAAAATTCATGGACTTTGCAACGTTCCTGATCCGGGAAGACAGCGTCAAATACCCGGTCGACTCCTTGAAATCCGATATCACGAAAGAACAGCAGAAATACGTCTATATTAAAAAGCCGATCGCGATCTACATCAATTATTTTACGGTTGAGGCAGATGAATGGGGTGAGATCCATTATTTCATCGATGTGTATCAGCGTGACGAAAAGATGCTCAGAGAATTAAAGCAGCACAAAAAGAAAAAATGAAAAACTTTATTTCAGCGCTTTTTGCATCTGCGATCTTATTCTCCTGCAATCACGATCACAATTCTGTTCCTAAAAAATATATTCCGGCAGAACGACAGCTTCCTGCACCGGGTGCATATGTGGAGGATTCCGAAGGCAGTCTCACGTATGATTCCACCGGCGAGAACATGAGCTACAATCATATCGCATTGCTGGATTCGACGATACAGCAATTCAGGGACAAGACGGGGAATGAGATCGCTATTGTCACCGTTGCTGATATTCGTCCTTATTCCAGCCTGCAGCAATATGCCATGACAATCGGTAACCAATGGGGTGTCGGACAAAAGGACAAAAACAATGGCCTTGTGATCGCAGTATCTGCCAAGATGCGGGAAGTGTTTATCTCCACCGGAAAAGGAACTCAGAAGATCATCACCGATTCGATATGCAATTATATTGTTGACACGAAAATGCTGCCGCAATTCCAAAAAGGTCACATGTATGAAGGAGTGAGGGATGGATTGAATCACCTGATTTCAACCTGGACCCAGCTCGAAACCGTATCTCCGCAATAGATCAACGAACGCTTATTTCCGCGATGTTCGATATCGGAAAAAGACGAGCCCGAATGAGTTGAATTAAATCAGTACAGTAAATTATTATAAGGATATCTTTTCTGGTGAAGATCTTTCACCTTATCGTAAAGCGCTTCCCTGAATTCATCGATGTTCTTCTTATCGGCTGCGGAAATAAATAAACAATCCGAATGAAGCTTATTCATCCAGGTCCGTTTCAGATCGTCCAGGCTCAGGTTCTTTTTTGTCATTGGCGACAGGTCATCCTTGTCCTTCTCCACAAAACGAAATGCATCGATCTTATTGAAAACCATGAGCACGGGCTTATCACCGGCGCCGATATCGGTCAACGTCTGATTCACCACGCTGATCTGATCTTCGAAGCCGGGATGTGAAATGTCCACCACATGGATCAATACATCCGCTTCCCGGACTTCATCCAGGGTAGATTTAAATGATTCCACAAGTGTTGTAGGTAATTTGCGGATGAAGCCGACCGTATCGGAAAGGAGAAAGGGAAGATTTCCGATCACCACTTTTCTCACCGTTGTATCGAGCGTTGCGAATAATTTGTTCTCGGCAAACACATCACTCTTGCTTAAAAGATTCATGATCGTCGACTTGCCCACGTTCGTATAGCCGACCAGTGCAACGCGGATCATTTCTCCCCTGCCCTTGCGCTGTGTTTCCATCTGGCGATCGATCACTTTTAATCGCTCTTTCAACAGGGAGATCCTGTCGCGCACGATTCGCCTGTCCGTTTCAATTTCCGTCTCGCCGGCACCTTTCATACCAATACCTCCTTTGATCCTGTCGAGGTGGGACCACATTTTTGTAAGACGAGGGAGAAGGTAAACGGATTGTGCAAGCTCGACTTGTGTTTTCGCGTGTGCCGTGCGTGCCCGCGCTGCGAAAATGTCGAGAATGAGGCGCGTCCGGTCAACAACCTTTACTTTTACTTCCGGCCCTTTGTTCACTTCCCGTTCAAGATTCCGTTGCTGTGCGGGAGAAAGCTCATCGTCAAAGATGATCAGGTCTATGTTATTGTCTTCTACAAAAGCACGCACATCCTGCAATTTCCCCGAACCGATGAAGGTCCTGGAATCAGGATGCTCGAGTCGCTGCGTAAAACGTTTGAGGACTTTCGCGCCAGCGGTATCGGCCAGAAATTCTAACTCGTCGAGGTATTCCTTTGCAATGTCCGAATCCTGCTGGCTATTGATCAACCCTACTAAAATCGCTGTCTCTTTTTTCGGTGCGGTGCTGTACAAAACTGGTTGTTAGTTGTTGGTTATTGGTTGTGATTATCCGGTCGGACGATTATTTTTTCAGTTTCTCCGTATATTCTGCGACACCTCTGATCTGATCATCCGTAAGCATATTGCTGAAAGATGTCATTGCGCCTTTTCCATTTTTGATGATGTCGATCTTTTCATCCAATGTTTTTGCCGACGTGGAAAGATCCGGCGATCCCAGCAGTCCGGCTCTGCCGTCATCACCATGGCATTTTGCGCAATTTTCAACAAAAATCCTTTCAGAATTCATCGCCGCATCCGGTTCAGGGATCATTTCCCGGTTACTGTTTGCCGCGGAATCCGATTTCGGCATTTTACTCATTTCAGCCAATCCCCATGCCGCAATAATCATTATAAAAGAAATTAAGCCCAATGCTTTGTTCCTTTTTTTGAAACCGATCACCGCCAGCGGAATAGACGTGAAAACGACGATGATCTTGATGATGAGCAGCGTATTGATCTCCGGGATCTGAGTGAGCATGTAGATTCCTGTCAACAGGAATAAAGTACTCACGATCATTTCCGGAACCTTTACCATTTTAGTAAAAGAAGTCAGCTGTTCATTTTTATTGGAAAGCAGGAAAATGGTTTTTACCAGGTAGATCAGTACGAAGATACTTACCGATGCATAATGCGTATAGCGGAGGACATTGAACAGCATGATTTTCAGGTTTTGGTCAGGCCAAAATTACTAAAATTCCGGGGATTTTACCGTTCATCCTATTTTGAACCTTTATCGGTTTAAAATGCTATTTTTGTTAGCACCATCCATTGAAATATGAAAAGAATTATCACCTGCCTGATTGCGCTCTTTGTCACTTCCGCCGCAGCGGATTCCTTTGCACAGGAAACATTCCCGGTGAACGGGACCTCGAACAAGAACCATACTGTTTATTGCTTTATTAACGCCAGGATCGTTGCGGATGCCGATGAAACGATCGACAACGGAACAATGATCATCCAGGACGGCATTATCAAAGCGGTTGGCACCAAGATCAATGTTCCGGCGGGAGCAGTGATCTACGACCTGAAGGGAAAATCTATTTATCCCGGCCTGATCGATGCCTATACGAATTACGGAATGCCGGAGCCGAAACGCATTCCCGGTCCTTTTCCACAGATGGAAAATAACATCAAAGGTGCCTACGGCTGGAACCAGGCGGTAAAATCGGAAACGGAAGCGATCAAAATATTTGCAAAGGATCCGAAAGCAGCTGATGAATACCGCAGGATCGGATTCTGTACCGTGCTTACTTTCCAGAAGGACGGGATCATCAGGGGAACCGGATCGGTTGTTTCACTGGGTGATGGTAAGGAAAATGAAATGATCATCAGCGATAAAGCTGCTGCGATGTATTCCTTTGACAAGGGAACTTCTACCCAGGATTATCCATCGTCGTTAATGGGAGCGATCGCGCTGCTCCGCCAGACCTACCTTGATGCAGCGTGGTATAAAGCTGATAAGACAAAAAAAGAATACAACATTTCGCTGGAAGCATTTAATGGAATTCAATCGCTGCCGCAGATATTTGAAACAACCGACAAGCTGAATGCGCTTCGGGCGGATAAGATCGGCGATGAGTTTAAAGTGAACTATATTATTAAAGGAGCAGGCAACGAATACCAGCGCCTGGATGATATCAAAGCGAGCGGATGTAAGTTCATTATCCCTTTGAATTTCCCGATGGCATTCGATGTGGAAGACGCATACGATGCCGCTAACGTATCGCTGACGGAGCTCAAGCACTGGGAAATGGCACCGGTGAATGCATTCGCTATGGAAAAATATTTCATTCCCTTTGCGATCACCACCGCTGATCTCAAAGAGAAAAAAGACTTCTGGAAAAATCTGCGCAAAGCGATCGCATACGGGTTATCGGAAAAGCAGGCGTTAAAATCGCTGACAACGATCCCGGCGGAAATGCTGAATGTTTCCGATAAACTGGGAAGGCTGAAAACAGGCATGATCGCCAGCTTTATTATTACTTCAGGAAATCTCTTCGATGAGAAAACCATTCTTTATGAGAACTGGACACAAGGAGTTCAATACAAGATCACAGATTATAACACCATCGATCCAAGGGGAAATTATGATTTCAGCTACGGCCCGGAACGAATGATCCACCAGCTGAAAATTGAAGGCGATCTTGAAAAACTAAAAGCAACAGTTATTACGGATACCGCTAAAATGCCTGCAAGCGTTACTGTTTCCGGAAACGCAGTCACCATCACTTTTAATCCGAAGGACATGGGCGGAACACTCCGTTTGAGCGGCGACATTTCCACCGAATCAAAACGCATGTCGGGAAAAGGACAGACACCGGCCGGCGACTGGATCACCTGGAGCGCAACCTATACCGGTGAAATGACCTCCACTGCAAAAAAGGACACCGCCAAAAAAGATCAGCTGAAGTTCGGGACCGTGATCTATCCTTTCACTGCATACGGAAGGCCGCTTGAAGAGCATGACGGTTTCGATAAATACATCCACGATTTCAAAACACGATATGAAGCGGTGCTTATCAAGCATGTCACCGTTTGGACAAATGAAGCGGAAGGCGTTCTGAAGAACCAGGATGTATATATTACGGAAGGCAGGATCGTTCGTATTGCCGATGACATCGGTGCACCTAAAACTGCTTTTGCAAAGATCATCGATGGAACCGGAAAGCATCTTACTGCCGGGATCATTGACGAACACTCGCACATCGCGCTGATCAGCGTAAACGAAGGAACACAGGCTTCCAGCGCGGAGGTACGGATGGGAGATGTGATCAACTCGGAAGATATCAATATCTATCGCCAGCTTTCGGGAGGAGTAACCAGCGCACAGCTGCTGCATGGCTCTGCCAACCCGATCGGCGGCCAGTCTGCCATTGTAAAATTACGCTGGGGAAAATCTCCTGAAGAAATGAAATTCGATAAAGCGGATGGCTTTATAAAATTCGCACTTGGCGAAAATGTGAAGCAAAGCAACTGGGGTGACGCCAATACCATTCGTTTCCCTCAGTCCAGGATGGGCGTTGAGCAGGTGTATTACGATTATTTCACCCGCGCCAAAGAATATGACGCGAAGCAAAAAGCATTTGCTGCGTTGTCCGATAAAGCGAAAGCTGCTGCCGTTCCTTTCCGGAGAGATCTTGAATTGGAAGCGATTGCAGAGATCCTGAACAAAAAACGTTTCATCACCTGCCACTCCTATGTACAATCGGAAGTGAATATGCTGATGCATGTGGCGGATTCGATGGGCTTCAAGGTGAATACATTTACGCACATCCTGGAAGGGTATAAGGTTGCGGACAAAATGAAAGCACATGGTGCCGGCGGATCGACATTCAGCGACTGGTGGGCATATAAGATGGAAGTAAAAGATGCAATCCCGTATAATGCAGCCATCATGGATAAAATGGGAATCGTGACCGCGATTAACTCTGATGATGCGGAAATGGGAAGAAGACTGAACCAGGAAGCGGCAAAAACGATCAAATACGGCGGCCTGACGGAAGAAGAAGCGCTGAAGCTGGTTACACTGAATCCGGCAAAGCTGTTGCATATCGACAACCGGGTCGGAAGCATCAAGGTTGGAAAGGACGCGGATGTTGTGCTGTGGACCGACAATCCGCTTTCGATCTATGCGAAAGTTGATAAGACGATCATCGACGGGCAGATCTATTACGACAGCGAAGAGGATGCGAAACTCCGCGAGGACATCCGGAAAGAAAGAGCACGGATCATCCAGAAAATGATCGACGAGAAAAAAGGGGGAGCGCCGACACAGCGCCCGGCGATGAAAAAGCGCCAGCTGTTCGGATGCGATTCCATGCAGGATGATTATTTGGAAGAGAGATAAATGGTATAATGGGATGAATAGGAACACAGATTTTTATGATAGTTATGATATTTTAAGATTTTCTTTATGACATATGATAATTACTTGCACTCAGAAATAACCGAACGAGTCATTAAAGCCTATTATAACGTGTATAATAAATTAGGATTTGGTTTCCTTGAAAAGGTCTACGAGAAAGCCATGCTAATAGAATTGGAAAAACTTGGACTGACATGTGAAAAGCAGAAAGCAATTGATGTTTTTTATAATAATGTCAATGTCGGAACTTACTTCGCTGACATCATAGTTGAAAATAAAGTCATTATCGAATTAAAGGCAGCGGAAGGTATAGCGGAAGAGCACGAAATCCAGCTCGTAAATTATCTAAAGGCAACTGATATCGAGGTTGGACTCCTTCTCAATTTTGGAAAAGTTGCGGCCTATAAGCGAAAAGTACTTACTGTTGAATACAAAAAACATCGCTACCACGAAAATTAAATCATATTTTATCATAACTATCATAAAAATCTGTGTTCCCATTATACAAAATATCATGAAACGGTCTTTTTTAATTCTCATTTTCCTTTTCCCACTTTTATTGTTCTCGCAGAGTAAAAGTATTTTAATTGTAAACGGTACAGCTCATATCGGAAACGACAGCGTGATCAAAAATTCCCTGATCGGGATCAAAGACGGAAAGATCATGCTGGTTGCGGATGCAACTACCACCAAGATCGATGAATCCGCTTACCAGGAACGGATCGATGCAAGCGGAAAACAGATCTATCCGGGTATCATTGCACCGAATTCGACGCTTGGCTTAACGGAGATCGAAGCGGTGCGCGCCACGAATGACTTCCGGGAAGTGGGCACAACGTTGCCGAACGTCCGCTCACTGATCGCCTACAATACCGATTCGAAAATTATTCCGACCGTGCGTACCAACGGA
Source organism: Bacteroidia bacterium (assembly GCA_045805205.1). Classification (GTDB taxonomy): domain Bacteria; phylum Bacteroidota; class Bacteroidia; order 2-12-FULL-35-15; family 2-12-FULL-35-15; genus 2-12-FULL-35-15. The sequence goes on from JBJMLR010000014.1 coordinate 183,501, forward strand.
ATTCTGATGGCCCAGGTGACACCTCGTGGCGGACTTGTTTCCGGAACCTCCAGCATTGTGATGCTTGACGGATGGAACTGGGAAGATGCTGCTTATAAAGTTGACGATGGTATTCACATCAACTGGCCGCAGATGCAAAGCCGGAGATATACGGATGAGGATGCAACGACGCTCGGACCTTATGAAAAAAATAAGGAGTATGTAAAACAGACCGAAGTGCTCCGGAAATTATTTGCCGACGCAAAAGCATATAATACGTCTCCTGAAAAAGTAGAAGCCAATCTTCGTTTTGAAGCGATGAAAGGGTTGTTCAGCGGAACACAGACGCTTTTCATCCATTGTGACTATGTAAAAGAGATGATCGAAGCGGTAAATTTTGTAAAGGAGAATAAAATCCCGAAAGCGGTGATCGTGGGCGGGAAGGAAAGCTGGATGATCGCGGATCTGTTGAAAGAAAATAACATCGCGGTGATCATCTCAAGAGTTCATTCGCTTCCGGATCGCACGGAAGATGATGTTGATCAGCCTTACAAATTGCCATCCATCCTGCAAAAGGCAGGAGTGCTGTTTTGCCTGAACAACGAAGGCGACATGGAAGCGATGGGCGCACGTAACATTCCATTTCTTGCGGGAACAGCAGCGGCATACGGTCTGACGAAAGAACAGGCGCTGAGCTCGGTTACACTGAATACGGCAAAGATCCTCGGTATAGATAAAACCTGCGGAAGCCTCGAAGTTGGAAAAGATGCAACACTTTTCATTTCAACCGGCGATGCCCTGGATATGAAAAGCAACAATGTCGAGAATGCTTTCGTAAAAGGAAACAGCATTGATCTGAACAACGATCAGAAAATGCTTTATGAGAAGTATAAGACGAAGTATGGAATTAAGTAGGTCATTGGCTGATTAAGAAAAGCATCCCCGGGAACAATATTGCATTTCACAATGAAAAAATATTTTTTTATCGCGTTTGGTTTGCTGCTCTCTTTTACTTCCTGCAGGAAAGACGAAAAAAAAGCGTACGTCAACTACAAGATCGTAAAACATGGTGGCACTAATCCGAGCTTTAATGTAAGCTATACCCTTGCCAGCGGAGGAACCCAAACAAAAGGACCGGTCACCGCTGATCGCTGGCTTTCGGATGTGGTCAGGGAAGTTCCGCCGGGAACTGTTTTAACATTAAGTCTCGAAGCAAATCCCAGTGCAACCTTCGATATGATGATCTATATTAACGGTGCACTCGAAAAACAGGGCGAAGGCGGAGGAGGCTACGGCACACAAACCATAACGGTGACCGTCCCCGATTAAAATTTTCAGACTTTCAATCCTAATTTCTCACGAACTCTCTTTAAGGTCTTTCTTGCGATCACCCGGGCTTTGTCGGCACCAGCCTGTAACCGCGAATCAAGTTCCGCGCGATTATTCATCAGGTAGTGGTACGTTTCACGCTGCGATTTGAATTTATCCAGGATCAGCTCATACAGCGCAGTCTTTGCATGACCATATCCATAGCCGCCGCGGGCATAGTTGTCGCGCATCTCTTTTACCTGGTTATCAGAAGCCAACAGCCTGTAGAGTGCAAAAACGTTGCAGGTTTCGGGATTTTTTGGTTCTTCCAATGGTGTTGCGTCGGTGACGATGCTCATGATCACTTTCTTCAGCTCTTTTTCTGGAAGAAAAATATTGATGAAGTTGTTCAGTGACTTGCTCATCTTCCTGCCGTCGATACCAGGGATCAGCATCGTGGCTTCGTTTACTTTTCCTTCCGGGATCACAAACACTTCGCCGTATTCATTATTGAATTTTCCGGCAATGTCGCGTGTCATTTCCAGGTGCTGCATCTGGTCCTTTCCAACAGGAACAAGGTTTGCATCATACAGGATAATATCCGCTGCCATCAATACCGGGTAAGTAAAAAGGCCGGCGCTCACTTCCGATAAGCGCTGGGATTTATCCTTGAATGAATGCGCATTCAGCAGCATCGGATATGGTGTGAAACAATTCAGGTACCAGGTGAGCTCACACACTTCCGTGACATCGCTCTGACGATAGAAAAGATTTTTGTCGGTATCAAAGCCAAAAGCCAGCCAGGTTGCAGCCACAGCATCGGTGCTTTCCTTGATGAATGCGGCATCCTTCACGGAAGTATAGGAGTGAAGGTCGGCGATAAAAAAGAAAGACTCATTTCCCGGCTGCTTCGACATTTCGATTGCCGGCATGATCGCTCCGAGGATATTTCCAAGGTGAGGGATGTTGGTACTTTGTACGCCTGTAAGAATTCTTGCCATTTTTTAGTTCGTAGTTCTCAGTTCATGATCAGCGACGTCTCCGGCTATGGACAACGCACCACCAACCGGCCTCAAAGATACAGTTTCTATTAAAATCCCGGACACCTCCTTTTTTCATACCTTTACGCTCCCGTGAACTATGTGTTCCTCATACCAAGGACTTTATGGAAGATCCTATTCATGCTCAATTTTGCATTGGGGCTGCTTGTTCTGTATCCGTTGTTCGCGATCTTTCTTTCAAAGCGTAAATGGTTTCCCTATGCATTCCGCCTTAAAAAATTCTGGGCGAGATGGATCCTGCTGATCCCGGGGATCTTCATAAAGGTCAAACGGGAAAGTCCGAAAGATGAACTCCCGAAAACAGCCGTGTATGTGGCGAATCATTCCTCCTATCTCGATATTGTCATCAGCTATTTGCTCATCCCGAACTACTATGTTTTTATGGGAAAGCAGGAGCTTGATAAAGCGCCTTTGTTCCGGATCTTTTTCCGGGAAATGAATATTCTTGTCGACCGTGCCAGCAATATGGCTTCACACCGGGCATTTGTAAAAGCAGGTATCGAGCTGGAGAGAGGAAACGGCGTCTTTCTCTATCCGGAAGGCGGCCTATCCAGCAGCGGCAAACTAAGAAATTTCAAGAACGGAGCTTTCCGGCTTGCGGTCGAAAAGCAGGTTCCCATTGTTCCTGTTACCTACCTGAACAACTGGAGACTGCTGCAGAATGGCGGGTTCTTTAAATCTTCCGGCAGACCCGGACTTTCCAGGGTGATCGTCCACAAGCCTATCCTTACCACCGGGCTGACTGAAAATGATTTAGTATCTTTGCGGACACAGGTCCGGGAGATGATCCTGAAGGACCTGGAAGAGTATAATAAACATCATTAAAGGCTCATTGGGAAGGGGGAATCTCATATAATAGAGAGATTGCTTCGCTCGCTCAAACTGATTATAAAATAGATTGCTTCGCTCGCCGGGGGCTGGTATAAAAAAATAGATTGCTTCGCTCGCTCAAACTGATTATAAAATAGATTGCTTCGCTCGCCGGGGCTCGCTCGCAATAAACATGGAAATCGATAACAAAACGATAGATAAGATCGCACACCTTGCGCGACTGGAATTTGATGCTGCTGAAAAAGAGCAGATCAGGAACGACATGAACAACATGCTCGGCTTTATCAGTAAGCTAAATGAGCTGGATACTTCCAACGTTGAGCCATTGATCTACATGAGCGATGAAGTGAATGTCCTTCGGGAAGATGATGTGAAAGTGGAGATCACCCAGGAAGAAGCGCTGAAGAATGCTCCGAAGCATGATTCAGATTATTTTAAGGTGCCGAAGGTGATTGAAAAAGCATAACTAATGTGCTAATTGATCAATGTGCTAATGTGATTAGTCCATGTACTAATTGCTTCTTTTCGATAAAATCACGCTACTTATTGATTTGATTGTAACGATTCTTGCATAATTACAAATTGCCATGCGTTTCGTCAAATACCGAACGATGCGTGAATAATAGGAGAATTACCTAACTGACTAATTAGCACATTGAATAATTAACTGATTATCACATTAAGTATCAGAGCTTCTTCATCTCGATCTTCTCTCCCAGGTACCACTTTTCATTCTCCGCGTAACATCCCCACAGGATCATTTTGTAACGGTGATCCTTATCAAGTTCTATCTGGATAATAATATCGGCGATCTCCTTGTGCTTTGCATCTCCGTCTTTCAGAATAGCGCGGGTTGAACTGCTTATGCCGAGCTTTCCTTTGACATTCTCCTTTATTTCCGATTCGTATAAAGTCCTGAGCTTGTCGAATGTTACTTTTTGCGCGACCGAATCACCCGCAATGAAATTTTTTGCACAGCTTTCTTTAAAGTTCAGGAAGCAATTCACAAAATCGTTGCTGAATTTTTCCGGAGGAGTCTGAGCTTTCACTGAGAAGGCACTTACTGCAATAAAAAACAGGAGGAGCTTATATTTCATCTGCTAATTACTAATCACTATTAAATTACCAATCACTACTAATATACCAATGAACTAATGAACCAATGAACTAACTACAGCCAGCCTTTTTCAAAAATATCTTTCGTATGGTACGTGATGATGATTCCGGCGCCGGCTCTTGCAAACGCATGCATATTTTCCATCACAATCTTCTGCTCATCGATCCAGCCTTTGGCAGCAGCCGCTTTTACCATTGAATATTCACCTGAAACATTATAGCAGGCGATCGGCAAAAGTGTATGCTGACGAAGATTAAAGATCACATCCATGTATGCCAATGCAGGTTTTACCATCAGGACATCGGCGCCTTCCGCTTCATCCAGCAGTCCTTCCGTCATTGATTCATTTCCATTGCGATGATCCATCTGGTAGGATTTCCTGTCGCCTTTTTGCGGCGCAGAATCTGCTGCTTCCCGGAACGGACCGTAATACGCGGAAGCATATTTAATGGAATACGACATGATCGCCGTGTTCTCAAATCCATTTTTATCCAGCAGCGCACGCATAGCGGAGATCCGGCCATCCATCATATCGCTTGGCGCAACCATATCCGCTCCCGCCTGCGCGTGTGCCAAGGCCATTTTTGCAAGCACCTCCACTGAAGAATCATTATGAACATAGTCATCGTGGATGATCCCGCAGTGACCATGTGTCGTATACGCGCAAACGCAAACATCTGTGATCACGTACAGACTTTCCCCGAATTTCTCTTTAAGCGCTTTTACCGCTTTTACAACGACCGAATTATCGCTGAAGGAAGAACTTGCATCCTCAGTTTTCTTCTCTCCCACGCCAAAAATCAGGATCTTGTTGATTCCGATCTTCAAACCTTTTTCAACATCTTTTAATAATTCATCCACGGAGTAATGATTTACCCCCGGCATCGCATCGATCGGGTGAACGATGTTTTTTCCGTCCACCACAAAATAGGGATAGATAAACATGTCTTTCGACAAGCGTGTTTCTGCCACCATTTCACGAACGATGGGGTTTTTTCTTAGTCTGCGAGGTCGTTGTATCATAGTACTTTTCTTAACTTCATTGAGATTGCTTCTCCGCCGGTTGGCGGATCGCAATGACGCTCCGTAATTCGTTATTAGCTGATTCCAAAAACCACTTCCGCCAAACCCACTTCATCAAATGAAGCCGGCAGAAGAATATTTCCGACTCCATATTCCTTTAATTTCTTTTCGGTCGACGTTCCGATAGCGACAATCTTATGATCGGTATAAACTTTTGCCTTTTCAAAAAATGACTCCACATTTGACGGACTGGTGAATACCAGGATCTCTGCTTCCGGCAATTTTACTTTTTCTTTTTTTACCGTTTCATAAACCGCAAGATCTGTCAGCTTACCGTCATCATCAAATTGCTGCTGAACGGTCCGCAATCCATTCTTTGCCTGGGGAAAAAGGACACTCTCTGCTCCTACTGTCTTTGCAAATTTTTTTCCGACCACTTTGGTATCGTTGACCGATCCGACAAAAGCGGCGTTCCGGTCATACTTTTTTAAAGTGAGCTCTGTTGCTTTCCCAATCACCCCGAATTTTGTTTTTGGTTTTAATTCCGGGTTCTGCTCAAAAAAATGTTCTACGGCATTGGAGCTGGCAAAGAATACCCAGTCTGTTGCGGGTACATTTTTTACCGGGATCTTAATTGTTTCGATGAAGGATACGCCTTCCACTTTATAACCGTTTCCTTCCAGCACGTTCCTGAAAAATGAATTCTCATCCAGGTCGCGTGTGATCATCACGGATCGCCCTTTGATGCGGTTCAGCTTGTCAACGATCTTCTGAGAAAAGTTTTCGGTTGTAAATGACTCCAGGTAAAGGCGCTTTGGCATGGTATCCCAGGCGTCGGAGCGTGAAACCCAGACTTTAAATTTATTGTCTTCTTTGATGCAATAAACACCAAGCGGCAACTGGCAACCGCCATCAAAGAGGTTCAGCACCTTTCTTTCGATGCCGATCGTATCTTCTACTTTTTCAGAATTCAGCTTGTTGATCTGCTCGAATAATTCATGATCATCGTCACGGATCTGTAAGGCGAGAACACCTTGTGCAGGAGCCGGAACAAATTCAGCCGGATCAAGGCGGATGACCTTGAATTCGCTGAGGTCGATCTTGAGCCGTTCTACACCGGCGATCGCAAGCATGATCGCATCGTATTTTTTATCGCGTAATTTCTGAATACGGGTCGGGACATTTCCCCTGAGGTCGGCGATCCCGATATCTTTTCTGAAAGCAAGCAGCTGCGATTTTCTCCGCGCGGAAGAGGTTCCGACCACTGCATTTTTCTTAAAACCGAATTTCAGAGAGTTGTCGGTACATTCCTTCCTGATAAGGATCAGCTCGGCAGGGTCTTCTCTTTCAGAAACAGCTGCGATCTTCAACCCCTCAGGAGAAGTTGTAGGAAGATCCTTATGGGAGTGTACAGCAAGATCAATTTCTTTTTTGATCAGTGCATCTTCGATCTCTTTTGTAAAAAATCCTTTCCCTTCCAGCTTATCAAAGCTGAGGTTCTGTATAGCATCACCCTGTGTGGTGATCACTTTTATTTCTGCGGTAAGGCCGAGCTTCTGCACTTTCCGCAAAACATGATTCGCTTGCCAGAGAGCAAGGTCGCTGCCGCGGGAGCCTATTATTATTTTTCTTTCCAAGTTAATAAGTAAAATGTGAATTGTAAAATGTAAACGTGAATCGCCCGGAGTGCCTTTTCATCACCCCTTCACTTCGTCACTTTTGATTATTCGTCAAGATCTCCTTCGCCATTTTCATCGGTACGCTGATGTATTTTTTTTCGATGTAAGCGATCACTTTATCCAGCACTTCTTTTGATTCGGGATCCAGGCTGCCGATCTCCTTCGCAAAAACCTCATTTGCAGCTTCGCGGATCTCTTTTACCTTTTTCGGCACTTCACTCATTGCGAGCTCCACTTTTCTCGTTTTCAGGATATGGCGGAATTCATAGATATTCGCTTCGATGATCACTTTACAGGTATCGAGCTCCTCTTCACGTGCCTTCAGGTTTTCTTTTGCGATCTCCTGGAGGTTGTTCACCGCGATCAGGTTCACATCATACTCCTTCAGGATCGCAGGATCAAGATCATTCGGGATCGCGAGATCGATGACTATTTTTTTCGACTTGTCATTTCCTATCAGCGCTTTATAGATCTCCGGCGTGATCACTGCTTCAGAAGAGCCGGTGCAGGTCAGGATAACATCAAAGCCTTCCTGGTAATTCTTCAATTCGTCGAGCGGAAATGCTTTCCCTTTCAATTCCGCCGCAAGTATTTCTGCGTTAGCAACCGTGCGGTTGAAAATAGTAAAGTTTGCGAACCTGTGTTTCTTCAGGTATTTCCCCATCGTGGTGTTGGTAACACCTGAACCAATGATCAGGAAGCGGGAACCGGGCTTCACATTCAGTGCACGAAGCTTCCGGTAGGCAAGTGAAACAATGGACACCGGGTTCTTTGCAATATTGGTTTCCGTATAGATCTCTTTTGCTACTTCAATTGTCTTTTTGATCACCAGCCGGGTCATATCGCCTGTGATGCCGTACATATTGCATCTTTCGTAGGCATTGCGAACCTGGGTGATGATCTCTCTTTCGCCGACCACCAGTGAATCGATGGATGATGCGACGCTAAACAAGTGACGGAGCGCATCTTCCCCTTCAAAGACCTGTACATTTTCCATCGCCCATTTTCGATCCGGCTCTTTCCAGGAGCTGTCAAATACACTGAAAAAATGTTCCAGGAAAAGCGCATCTGCTTCCGGCTCGTATGCGATCATAAATTCCACACGGTTACAGGTGCTGAGATAGAATAACTCCTCAAGTCCGAGCTTTTCTTTCAGGGCGATCAGCCGTGCTTCCGCTGCTGAGTCGTCAAGATGGAGCCGTCCGATCTCATTAATATCGGTGGTTTTATGGGTAAAAGCGATTATTTTGAGCTTATTCACGTACGTTTTCTTCTTTTGCTTTGCAAAATTGCCAAGGATAAAGCGGATTTTTGTCACGGAACTGTCATATTAGGTGATTGGGTGATTGGGTGACTGGGTGACGGAGGCAAAAAATTGCCATTCTTCGCAACAACCTGACTTCCAGTCAAATGAGTTAAAACTGAAAAAGTCGATAAATCCTGCATTTCGGGAACTTTTTGAGTCTAAAGCCGGCTCTCAGGGTTAATTTTCAACAATTTATTTGTCAATAATTTTGCCGGTGACAAAAATGTCCTTATCTTCGCGTCCCGTTTTAAGAAAAAACAGGATTTTAAAGTATATAAATTAATATCTAAATACAGTGGAAGCAATTAGTTACAAGACGGTTTCAGCAAGCAAGGAAACTGTAACAAAAGGATGGGTTTTAGTAGATGCAGAGAACGAAACATTGGGTCGTTTGGCGTCTAAAGTGGCTTACATCTTAAGAGGTAAGGACAAAACCAATTTCACACCGCATGTTGATACCGGTGACAATGTGATCATCATCAATGCTGAGAAAGTGAAGCTGACCGGCAACAAAGAGGAAGAAAAAGAGTACGTACGTCATACCGGCTACCCGGGCGGACAGCGTTTTGCAACTCCGAAGATGCTGTTCAACACGAAGCCGACCGAAGTGGTAAGAATGGCTGTAAGCGGAATGCTGCCTAAGAATAAATTAGGTGACCAGCTGCGCAGAAATGTATTTATCTACGCAGGTGCTGAGCATCCACATGCTGCACAACAACCGAAAACAATTAAATTAAATACAATCAAATAACAGAAATGGAAGTAGTAAATACTCTTGGTAGAAGAAAAACCGCTGTAGCACGTGCATATGTGCAAAAAGGAAGTGGCGAAATTGTGATCAACAACAAAGATTACAAAGCGTACTTCACAACATCCGTTTTACAATACAAAGTTACTCAGTCGTTCCTTGTTACAAAAACAATGGATCAGTTTGATGTAAAAGTAAATGTAAAAGGGGGCGGGGTAACAGGACAGGCAGAAGCTGTAAGGCTTGCAATTGCCCGTGCTTTAGTAGAAACGGATGCGACACTTAAGCCTTTGCTGAAAGCAGAAAGCTTAATGACCCGTAATCCTAAAATGGTTGAACGTAAGAAGCCAGGTCAGAAAAAGGCCCGTAAACGCTTCCAGTTCAGCAAACGTTAATCATCTATCTGTATTAATTATAAACTTAAGACGAAATGTCAAGAACAAATTTCAACGAGTTATTAGAAGCAGGATCTCATTTCGGGCACCTGAAAAGAAAATGGAACCCTGCTATGGCTCCATATATCTTCACTGAAAAGAATGGTATCCACATCATCGACCTGAATAAAACAGTTGCGAAAGTGGATGAAGCTGCCGAAGCTTTGAAGCAGATCGCTAAATCAGGTAAAAAAGTATTATTCGTTGCCACCAAAAAACAAGCAAAGGATATTGTTGCAGATAAAGTGAAAGCGATCGGAATGCCTTATGTTACCGAGCGCTGGCCGGGCGGAATGCTGACCAACTTTGCAACCATCCGTAAAGCAGTTAAGAAAATGGCGACCATCGATAAAATGAGCACCGATGGCACTTTCGATAATATCTCTAAAAAAGAGAAGCTTCAGATCTCCCGCGAGCGTGCAAAGCTCGAGACCAACCTTGGTTCTATCGCAGAACTTAGCCGTCTCCCGGCCGCACTGTTCATCGTGGACATCTCTAAAGAGCACATCGCTGTTGCAGAAGCTAAACGCCTTAACATCCCGACATTCGCGATCGTTGATACTAACTCCGATCCGAATGCAGTTGATTTCGCGATCCCGGCAAACGACGATGCTTCTACATCTATCGCGTTGATCACTACGATCGTTACAAAAGCGATCGAAGAAGGACTTGCTGAACGCAAGATCGATAAAGAAACTGCTGCTGCTGAAGAAAAAGAAAGCGGAAAATCTTCCCGCGACGAAGCAGAGAAGCTTAGCGCAGGAATCAAAGTAAAAACTTCCGATAACGCAGAAGGAAAAGCATCAGGCGGCGGCAGAAAGCCCAGACTGAAAAGCACAAAATAAATAATCAACCAGAACAAAAAATCGTCCCGCATCCTGAGCTATAGGGGGCGGGACTTTTTTTAATACCCACCTTCTCCGCCAACCGGCGGATCCGGTGGATAAAATAAAACATAAAAAACATGACAACAGCAACTATTACAGCAGCAGACATCAACAAACTGAGACAAATGACCGGTGCAGGTATGATGGACTGCAAGAAAGCATTAACCGAAGCAAACGGAGATTTTGAAAAAGCGATCGATGAACTTCGTAAAAAAGGACAGAAAGTAGCTGCCAACCGTGGTGACCGCGAATCAAAAGAAGGTTGTGTACTTGCAAAAGTAACTGCTGATAACAAACGCGGTGTTGTATTAGCGGTAAACTGTGAAACTGACTTCGTTGCGATCAATGCTGACTTCATTAAAATGACCCAGGCGATCCTCGATATCGCAGTCGAAAAGAACCCGAAAACTGCTGAAGAACTGAGAGCACTCCCTTTCAATGAAAAACTGACCATCGCTGATAAGCTGATCGAGCAGACAGGTGTGATCGGTGAAAAAATTGAATTGACAAAATACGGAACTGTTGAAGCAGAGTTCGTAGTAGCCTATATCCACCCCGGAAACAAGCTTGCAAATGTTGTCGGATTCAACAAATCCAGCGTAAACGCTGATGTTGCTAAAGACGTGGCAATGCAGGTAGCTGCAATGGCTCCGGTAGCGGTCGACAAAGGTGATGTAGATGCAGAAACGATCAAGCGTGAGATCGAGATCGGTAAAGAACAGGCTCGTGAAGAAGGAAAAGCAGAAGATATGCTTGAGAAGATCGCAATGGGGAAACTCAACAAGTTCTACAAAGAATCTACTTTGCTGAACCAGGAATTCATCAAGGATAACAAGAAGACCATCGCTCAGTACCTCGACAGCTCTGAGAAAGGCCTGACCGTTACGGCATTCAAACGAATCTCTTCCAATTAATTTTATAAAGTCCCGTTAATCCGGGACTTTTTTTTGACCTTTTGTGAACGGCTTCGATTATTGAAAAAAAATAACGACCTTTAAACTCGCCTTAAAACTTTAAAACCACTTTATGAAATACAAGCGTATCCTCCTTAAGCTAAGCGGCGAATCCCTCATGGGAAATAAACAATTCGGTATCGATCATGACCGTTTAACGGAGTACGCAACCCAGATCAAAGAAATTGCTGACATGGGCATTGAAGTCGCGATTGTGATCGGCGGCGGAAATATCTTCCGCGGGATCCAGGCAGCACAGGGCGGAATGGACCGCGTACAGGGTGATTACATGGGAATGCTCGCCACCGTGATCAATTCCATGGCATTGCAATCATCACTCGAGAAAGCAGGTGTTGAAACACGTTTACAATCGGCGATCAAAATGGAGCAGATCTGCGAACCTTTTATCCGCAGAAAAGCGGTCCGCCACCTTGAAAAGAACCGTGTTGTTATTTTCGGGGCAGGAACAGGAAATCCCTATTTTACAACCGATACAGCAGCAACACTCCGGGCAATCGAAATTGAAGCGGATGTTGTATTGAAAGGGACACGCGTGGACGGCATCTACACCGCAGATCCTGAAAAAGACAAATCGGCCACCAAATACACAACCATCTCCTTTGATGAGGTATATGCAAAAGGACTGGAAGTGATGGATATGACCGCGTTTACGCTTTGCAGGGAAAATAAATTGCCGATCATCGTTTTCGACATGAATAAAACCGGTAACCTCAAAAAGATCATGGCCGGCGATCCGGTTGGAACACTCGTGGAGTTCTAATCCTTTACCAAGATCCTCGTTTTTCGCTTATTTCCATAACCAGCTTCGAGAAAATAGATCCCATTGCTGAATTCACTCAAGTCGATGTAAGCGGGCGACGAAACATACTGTGTCATTATTGCGGCACCGTTAAGGTCGTAGATCCTGATGAACATCTTATCCGGGCATTTCAGAAAATTCAATTCGTATTTTCCCCCGGAAGGATTCGGATAGATCATGAAGAGGTCATCTTTATTAATCTGTGGCGCAAGCGCTGTCAAGGCCTCAGAACCGATCTTAGAGAGGAATATCTCAAGCGGCGGATCATATCCCATAACGGTGTCGCCAAATCCGATCGGGCCGCTCATCCTACCAGAAAAGTATGCGTTACCATAGGCATCAGCCGTTATCGAATACGCTCCCGCATCTCCGGAGTCGTTCGCCGTCGACGCTAGCCACAAAGCCACTCCGGAAGTATCCATTGTTCCTGCAAAAGCAGCAATCCTTACATTATTTGTGATGGTAATTCCAGGATTAGAAGAAAGAGCAAGCGTTGTCCGGTAGCTCCCGCAGAGATAGATCTTATTGTCTCTTAAGGCAACATCACTGATGTACGAAGGAACAGCGCAAAGCGTTTGTCGTCCCCAAAGAAAGTTCCCTTCATGGTCCAGCTTAGCAATAATCCCTGCATGGTAGGCTGCTGAAAGTGTATCAGCTCCGATGATCACCGGATCATCAAAACCACCGGCAGCAATACAGTATCCATTGTCCGCACAAACGATCTTTTTGAATTCTGCGTGAACCGGTGAATTCCTTACCCATAAAAAGTTTCCGGAAGCATCATATTTGGCAACATAACCAGAACCGATCGGAAAACTTACCAGCGATGTATCGAACCAGACATCACAATATGTATTACCGACAACGTAAAGATTACCATCCATGTCATGACTTACCGAACTGGCTGTGACTCCGCTAGGGAAATACATCGAAGCTGAAGTACTTGTTGCTTTGTCTGCCCACAGGATATTTCCCGAGTTGTCGTACTTCACTACGAAAATATTTCCGACATCGTCCGTTGTATGTGAGAGAAGAATACCATCAAACCGCACAGAATCCCAAAAGCCACCGAGGGCAACGATGCTTCCGTCGGGCTGCAGATCTACCTTTCCGAACCCGCCATTGCCATAAAACTGCGGTCTTTTGTACCAGATGCAATTACCGAAAGTATCATATTTGGCTAGAAATGAATTGCCCCCGGAATTTCCAATGTAAACGGTGCCGTCCTGACCGAGATTGATGGAATCGCCATCCAGACGCATGCTGGCAGCAAAAAATCCGGACGGATCAACCGATATAGATGTCCCCAGTCCTCCCGCCGTTCCTCCCATTACCCGGTGCCATACTATATTCCCGGCAGGATCATGCTTCACAAGATAAGCACGGGCATCGACATATCCCGGACGAAGCGCAGGACAGGTATCAGATTCGAAAAAAGCAGTATCGAACACGGTCCCAATTGAATACACGGCGTTTGTATTGTCGGTGCCGATTTCATCCGCACGTCCCCAACGATCGCCGTATTGAACCGTCCAATCAAAATTCTGGGCATCGCAACTTATGACAAACCGCCCAAAAAAAGCAAGAAACAGAAACTTCTTCACGCTAGCTTATTTAAAAAGTCTGTGCCGATTTAGCTGTGTCAAAAGAGAGGAAAAGACCAAAAAAAAACTATTTTTGTGTTAGAGTTCATTATAAATTACACTAACAAAAGAATCATGAACGAAGAAATTCAATTTGTACTGGATAATGCAAAAGAGCAGATGGAAAAGGCAGTTACCCATCTTGAAGCCGAGCTTGTGAAAGTCCGGGCAGGGAAAGCAAGCCCTACGATGCTCGAAGGGATCCAGGTCGATTATTATGGAACACGTACACCGCTCAACCAGGTGGCCAATGTCAATACAGGCGACTCCCGTTCCCTGATCGTTCAGCCCTGGGAAAAATCAATGCTGACTCCGATCGAAAAAGCGATCCAGGCTGCAAATATCGGCTTGAACCCGCAAAATGACGGGGTTATCATTCGTATCCTCGTTCCGGCACTCACTGAAGAACGCAGAAAAGATCTGGTGAAGAAAGCGAAATCGGAAAGCGAAAATGCGAAAGTGAGCTTGAGGACGATCCGAAAAGAAGCAAACGAAGAGCTGAAAAAGCTTGGCAAAAGCGGTGTTCCCGAGGATGAGATTAAAAGCGCAGAAACACTTGTTCAGAATCTTACCGATGGCTATGTGGTAAAATGCGACAGGCATCTGGAAGTAAAAGAGAAGGAGATAATGACGGTTTAATAGGTATATTTAATACGTAATATTTAATAGGTAATATTTCGAGGGCGATGGAGATTCTGTCGCCTTTTTTTATTTCTTCACCACTAAGACACTAAGACCACATAGAAACACTTAGAAAATATTTAATTGAGAATGTGTCTGGGATTCTGTTATCTTTTTTTTACCACTAAGGCATTCAGATCACAGAGAAATTACTAATAAAAATTATCCGGAAAGATTCGTTAAAGAAAGCTTAGTGGAGCTTAGTGCTCTAAGTGCCTTAGTGGTGAAATCACGCCCACACCTTCGTTCCTTCCGTACAATTCTTACAGATATCAATTTCAGATCTTGAACGAAGCACAGAAGCCCTGAAAGCATTGTAAGCAGGACTCTTCCAGACCTTTTCAAACGAATTTTCTTTCAAGTCGCCCATACGATGCTCTGCATCTTTATCAAAGCAGCAGGGAACAACCAAGCCATCCCAGGTGATCACCGTCGAATGCCATAAGCGCCAGCAATGATTCGCCATTTCATTTTTTATCGAGTATCTGCCATCGGGCTGAAGCTTATACCGTGAATATTTTTCGACCGTCGGAATTAACCTGTTTCCATTCACATAATCATACATCTGCGCTGTTTTAAACCTCACCTCATCCACACCGATCTTTTTTGCAAGTGCTTCCACATCGGCAATCTGGTGCTCATTGGGTTTCACAACCAGAAACTGGAAAATGATATGAGGTGTCCGTGATCCCAGCTGCCGCTTCCATTTCACAACATTCTCCGCTCCTTCGATCACTTTTTTGAGCTCACCTCCCACCCTATACTGCTCATAGGTTTCCTGGGTGGTGCCATCGATTGAAATGATCAGGCGGCTCAAGCCACTTTCGACTGTTTTCTTTGCAGCAGCATCATTCAGGTAATGCGCATTCGTACTCGTTGCGGTATAAATATTTTTTGAAGATGCATACTTCACCATCTCCAGGAACTTCGTATTCAGATAAGGTTCCCCCTGGAAGTAAAAGACCAGGTAAGCGATCTTCTTATAGAGCTCATCGATCGTATTCTTGAAAAGATCACCTTCCAGCATTCCTGTCGGACGGGTGAATTCGCGTTTCCCACTGGGACACTCCGGGCAACGTAAATTACAGGAGGTTGTCGGCTCAAACGTTACGCTGATCGGGACACCCCATTGAACCGGTTTTCCGGTAAGCTTTGAAACATAAAAGCCCGATACCACTTTGAATGCATTCAAAGCTCTTCCAAAAGACAATTTGGAAAAAAAAACAAAACCATCGGATACTCTTGCATTCATTAATGTAAAGATACGGAATAAATGGGACGCCCCGCTGGGGCTGGAGATAGCGGGCTCCTCCGGAGCCAATATTCAAAAACACAGATGATAACCAAAACAAATACAACCGATAGCGGGCTCCTCCGGAGCCAACATTCAAAACACAGACGATAACCAAAACAAATACAACTAATAGCAGGCTCCTCCGGAGCCAACATTCAAAAACACAGGCGATAACCAAAACAGATACAACTGATAGCGGGCTCCTCAGGAGCCAACATTCAAAAACACAGACGACAAATAAATGCGTGAATACAGGCTAATTGATTTTGATCATGAGATCACTTCGGTCGTACCTCCCCGCGATGACGCACAAAAAAACCCCGTGCAATTGATGCACGGGGCAATAACTTGATCACAAGGAACGAAACTAATGCGCCACTTCAAATTTTCCCCGGTTGATCACCACTTTGTCGAAATTGATCACATTATACATGTACACTCCGGGAGCGAATCCCGAAGTTTCCAATGACAGATGATTTCCTTGCATAGAATACATTCCGATCCTTCTGCCCGTAACATCGATCACTTCCAGCATCTCTGCATCGGCAGTGCTGCTGAAATTGATCCGTTCACTTGTCGGGTTCGGGTAAACCGAAACCGATCCTGAGCGCTCGATCTCGTTCACGCTGTTATAACCGGACCAGGCCAGATTATCGATATACAGGGTGCTTCCGATCTTTGCGCCTGCATGACGAAAGATACTGGAGCTGCCAAATACAAGCATGGTATCTCCCCATACTGTGCTGAAAGCCGGCTTATAGTTTAATGTAAGCGAATTTACAGCATAAGAAGAAGAGGCAGTTCCTGTTGCATATTGACCGCTGGCAATTGTATCGCGGCTAGTGCCGTTCCAACGGGTGATATAAGCAGCGACAAATCCTGAATCGCCCGCCATTGGTGTATACTTACTTGCGAAAGAAAGCATTGCGGGACGAACAGTACCTGCAGGCAGGCTGTAGCCAAATTTGATGTTCGGAGAAGGTGTTACTGCAATGGTTCCGACACCAACGATACCGGCCGTATCAAAATTTTGTCCGGGACGGAAAGGGTTTGGAATTGAGGCACCCGAGATCTTTACGGTCGTTATTTTACAGCTTGCAGTTCCTGCATAGGGAGCGGTTGTTTCTTTGAAAACGGATTGCGGGCTTCCGACAAGGGTTAGCGCGTTCAGGCTGGCCCAGCCATTCGGATCCTGAACAGTGCTGCTGAAAGGAACATTTGTCCAGCTTTCAAAGGTAAAGTCAGGCGCAACCTGTGCTAATGAGACAGAAACAAAAGCAGCAAGCGCGGAAAATGTAAGTAATAGTTTTTTCATGATACATGAGAGATTGATGGTTAAACAAATATAGCACTTTTACCCTCAAAACGAAAAACCCGCCTCTAATCCCATGTAAACGTCATACACGACCTCTGCATCCGCTGCGTAATTGCGATAAAAATGGTATTGCCTCGCCCCAATACTAAACCCGAGATATATCTGTGAATTCAGATTATGGCGAATTACGGCCTCTTCCTGAAGGAATTCATGCGTTCCATTCAGCTCTTCCCGTTCGGGAAAATTCTGAGGACCTATTGCCTTATCATTATACTGGGTATAAGCAACCTGCTGTTTTATAGGGAAATTAACACCTCCTCCAACCGTTCCTTCGACATAATTCTGTTCTCCCACACGAAAGGAATAGCCGATTTTCGGTACGAAACCGATATAATCAAAAATGTAATCAAATTTTCGGATATCATTCGGCTGCGGCGAGTATGGCTGGCTTTCAACTGAATATCTGGTTGATTGATATCCGGCCTGCAACCCTGAAATAAAACCGGACCGGAAACGGTACACACAATTTGCGTTAAGCTGTAATGATCGAAACAGCTGCTGATCGAAGGTCTGGTAGTTATTCTGCCTGAACTCAAAAAAAGGTGCACCGTAACTCAAACCGCAAAATGATTTAGCCTTATCCTCCTGAGCAAACCCGCAAGAAGAAAGAAGAAGCAAAATAGATCCCAAAAGAGATGCTCTGTTCAAATTATCGAATAATTAAATCTTCAGGATATAAAAGCGTAAAGACAAGTTTATATATGCACTTTTATTCCGCCACTCAGATTGACGGGTAAGATTAGAATTATTAGTTTGTTTATTGTCATTTGTTTAAAAAATGAAATCCCGCGGCCAGATTTTGACCGCGGGATTTCATTTTTGATTGATGATCTATTACTTCGCGATCGTGAACTTGCCTCTGTTCATCATCGATTTTTGCTTGCTGATAAGAACGTATGTATACGATCCGTTTGCCAATGCCGACGTATTGATCGTTACCTTATCCTGGCTGACCAGCTGCGAGGTAACATACCTGCCGCTTACGTCAAAAACAGAGATGCTTGCAACTTTCTCAGCGTCTACTTCAAATGTAACTTCATTCTGTGCCGGATTCGGATACATCTTCATATCGATGTTCTCAGAAGCTTCATTGATGCCTGCAGCAGGAGTTGCCATGAGCCATTTCGCATTCATTGGAATATCGGAAGCATCTACATCTGATTCAACCAATGGGAAGCCGATCCCGTTTGCCCACCAACTGTAGTGATACATTGTATCCTTTGTTTCCTGAACGAAATTCCAGGTGCCGAAAGCATAAGCCCACAGACTATCTGTTTGCATGGTCACTTCATAGAAGCGAAGACAACCGGTGGGAGTCGTGATCAATGGAGTGGTGATCGTTCCCCATGCATCGCAATTGGCTGTTCCGGAGATCACTGATTTCTGACGGACAGAGTCCAGTGTGAACCCGATGCCAGGATCTGCACCAAAATAGAACGTTGCGTCAGTAACGTAATTGTTTGTAAAGTTGCTCAGGTAAGTAGAAGGGAACGTCATCACCTTTTGCGGCGGCATATTGTGCTGCTTAATAGTTGACGGTCCGCCGCCGAAATCCTGGATAGAAGAATTCCCCTGGATGCTCAGCCCGGTAGAGTTAATGGTCAGATATCCGTAGTTTGAGGAGGATGAACCGCCGAAATGAAGTCCTTCGTTAGTTCCGGGGTAGGAAGACAGAAAAGGAGTCCAGGTTGGCCCTATGAAAGTCAGGGTATCCAGCTGATCCTGTCCGAGCGCAGTCATGTTCCAGGTCTGGCTGATCCCGGAGCTTCCGATGATCGATGGAGCCACGATTGTGTCAGTTGCCTGCTTGATAACAGTGGTTGGCATTGCCACATCTGCCATTGTAATGGTGATCTGGGCATTTGCCGCTGCCGCACTCATAAACAACGCAGAAACAAAAAGTAGAGATTTTTTCATGTTTATCAGGTTTTAAGTTTGTTTTAGAATTTGTCCGACAAATATAGGAAAATTAGCCCCAAAGGATAAAATTCTTATGTTGAACGGTAAATTAGACGGGCAAAAAGACAGATGTTTAGCGGGGAACGAGAAAAGCAGGAGATTGCCGCGTCTGGCTTCGCCGACTCGCAATGACGCACCAGGGATCTTACACGGCAAAATGGATTACTTCGTCTGGCTGGCGCTGACTCGCAATGACGCGGGCAGGACCTTACATAGCAAATGGATTACTTCGTCTGGCTGGCGCCGACTCGTAATTTACACAAACGACTGCATATCATGGAGCTTGCTGTAGGCTCCGTTCCTGGAAAGCAGCTCCGAATGGGTTCCTCTTTCGATGATCAGTCCTTTTTGCATCACGATGATCTCATCTGCATGCTGAATAGTGGATAACCGGTGCGCAATCACCACGGAGGTGCGATTTTTCATCAGCTTATTAAGAGCATCCTGCACCAGGCGCTCACTTTCCGTATCGAGTGCTGAAGTAGCTTCATCCAGGATCAGGATCGGAGGGTTTTTAAGCACTGCGCGGGCAATGCTCATCCGCTGGCGCTGACCGCCCGATAATTTGCTTCCGCGGTCGCCGATATTCGTCTGGTAACCCTCCGGCATCTGGCTGATAAAATCATGCGCATTGGCAATCTTAGCCGCTTCGATCACCTGCTCTTTGGTCACATTCTCGATCCCGAAAGCAATGTTATTAAAGACCGTATCATTGAAAAGGATCGATTCCTGGGTCACGATCCCCATCAGCGCACGAACATCGCGGATCCTGGCTTCTTTCACTGATACCCCGTCGATCAGGATCTGGCCTTCTGTGGTATCATAAAAGCGCGGCAGCATATCCGCCAGCGTTGTTTTCCCTGAACCGCTTTGTCCGACCAGGGCGATCGTCTTGCCTTTCGGGATCTTCAGGTTGATATTGTTCAGCACCCAGCCGGTTTCTCCTTCGCGGTAAGCGAATGAAACATTCCGGTACTCAATTTCACTTTCAAAGGAGGAGATGGGCTGAGGATCATCCTTATCCCTGATCGCAATGGGAGCATTCAGCACCTGATCGATCCGGTCCGAGGAAGCCAGGCCTTTCTGAACATTCGTATATGCTGTTGTAAAGGCTTTTGCGGGAGCCAGCAGCTGTGAGAACATAGCTAGGTAGGTAATAAACAATTCTCCATCCATGGAATGATCGCCGATCACCATTTTGCCGCCGACATATAGAATAATCACGAGTACGCTGACACCCAAAAACTCACTCAGCGGCGAGGTAAGATCGCCTTTGCGATAAGCGGAAATGCTGATATCGGTATAATCCTGGTTTTCACCTCTGAATTTCTCTGCAATTCTTTTTTCGGCATTAAAGCCTTTAATGATCCGCAATCCGCCAAGGGTTTCTTCCATGATGGAAAGCAATATTCCCATTTTTGCTTTTGCTTTTGAAGAGGAGCGCTTCAGGCTGCTTCCGATAATGGAAACGGTTCCGGCGGACAGCGGAAGAAGAACGAAGGCGATCAGCGTTATGAACGGGTTCATGATCACCATCATGACGAGGAAAATAACGATGTTGAGAGGCTCGCGGAAGACCATCTCCAGCGACTGCATGATGCTCCATTCGATCTCCTGGACATCGACGGTCATACGGCTCATGATATCGCCTTTACGCTCTTCGGAATAATAGGAAAGCGGAAGATCGAGCGATTTCTGAAAGACCTTGTTCCGGATATCGCGTACCACGCCGTTTCTGATCGGCGCGAGGAAATACATTGCAAGGTAACGGGTCAGGTTCTTGAGCAATATCGTAATAACCGTGAAGATACAGATCCATCCCAGGACGGTTATGCTGCCATCCGTTCTTGCATGCACAGCGAGATAATGATTCAATTGATCCATCAAAGCACCGGTGCTCCAGCCATGCGGCACCGGCTTGTCGATGATCGCCTGGATCTCCTCCGGCTTGTTGGAAAAAAGAACCTTCAGGAACGGAAAAAGCATCAGGATAGAAAAGGCCGAAAAAATGACCGAAAGGATATTGAAAGCGATATTCAGGGTCGCGTAGCGCCAATATCCTTTGACATAACGCAGCACACCGAAGAATTTTCTCATTTCAAAACGGGAATTAATGCCGCAAATATACCTACAAATCCATTAACAACTACGAATCTGCGAATTACGAATCTGTGTTTTCTGTGCTGTGTATTATTGGAACATTGATCAGGCGGATTTTTATGATTCATGCGGTTCTGTTGATACTACTAAATACAAATCGATACGAATTTACAAATCTGTGTTTTCTTTGCTGTGTATTATTGGAACACTGATCAGGCGGACTTTTATGATTCACGCGGATCTGGTCAGAGTACGAATAACGAATCTCCGAATTACGAATCTGTGTGTTATGTGCTGTATATTATTGGAGCACGCTCGCCTTTGCGAAGCTTCGGCGGAGCAAGGGATCATCATGATTCTGATGATAAATTAGGATTGATACTGCTACGAAAATGGTTGTCATACAAATAACGAATTCTTGTCAATTCTCATTTCCACCGGAGAGAGAAATCTCATTCTTATATGCAGATTTCTCCCCCTTGAATCGTCATAAATCTGTGAATCTGTGGCTATTCGAATAACAAATCGTCGCGAATGTTGCAGGATAAAAGCGAATCGCCGCGAATGCACGAATCTGGCTTATATTTAGTAATTTTGAGGCATGGATTCAACACGTCAGCTCAAAGTATCAAGACTCATTCAAAAGGAGCTTGGGGAGATCTTCCAGCGGGAAACGCGTCTTTTGTTCGGTAATGCACTTATTACCGTTACACAGGTACGGGTGAGCCCTGATCTCGGTGTTGCCAAAGTGTATGTGAGCCTTTTCAATGTTCCGGACAATAAAGCACTTTTGAAAACTATCCAGGAGCATACAAAGGAGATCCGCTCTAAACTTTCTGACCGGATCAAAAAACAGGTACGCATTATTCCCAACCTCGTTTTCTTTCATGATGATTCCCTGGATTATGCGATGCGCATTGATGAGTTGCTAAAGAAATAGACAGTCGGCAATTTGCAGAAGCAATTGTTCTAAGAATACGTCCGGTTAAGAAAAATAAGGTTGTTAGATAGCATACCGCAATCCGCATATCTGCACATTAACACATCTGCACATTGAATTTACCTTTTTTCATAGCAAAACGTTACCTGGTCTCAAAAAAATCGACCAACGCAATCAACATCATTTCGGGTATTTCTGTGACCGGGATCTGTGTCGGAACCATGGCGCTCGTCATCGTGCTCTCCGCTTTCAATGGTCTTTCGGGCCTGGTAGAAACATTGTATGGCTCTTTTGACCCGGACCTCCGGATCACCGCGAAGCAGGGAAAAACTTTTGTACCGGACTCCGAAACATTTGCTTCCCTTAAAAAAATGCCGGGCATTGCTCATTATACAGAAGTAGTTGAAGGAAATGCGTTGCTCAAATATGATAAGCAGCAATGCGTTGCCACGATAAAAGGGGTGAGTGATGAATTTGAGCAGATGAGCGGCTTCGACACATTGGTCGAAGAAGGGAGCTTCAATATCAGGAAGAACAACATGGTGCTTGGCAAAGGAATCAGCTATATCCTGCAGTCCCGCACCAGCGACCTCTCCTCACTGATCTCCGTTTATGCGCCGAAACGCGGAACCATTAGTTCACTGAACCCCGATGATGCATTGAATGAATTAAAAATGTACCCGGCCGGTGTTTTCTCGATCAACGATGAGTTCAATAATCAATATGTGCTTACCAATATCGAAAAAGCAAGGGAATTACTGGATTATACAAACGAAGTTACATCGGTCGAGCTGGGAATCGCTAAAACTGCCGACAGAGAAGCGGTGCAGAAACAAGTACGTTCACTGCTCGGGGATTCCTTCGAGGTGAAAAATAAAGCACAGCAAAATGTCTTATTATTTCAGACCATGGAATCAGAAAAATTCTGGTGCTTCATGATCCTTGTATTCATATTGATCGTTGCTACGTTCAACGTGATCGGGACGCTCACGATGCTGATCATCGAAAAGAAAAAAGACATTATTATTCTCCGTAACCTGGGTGCCGACTTGAAGTTGATCCGGCGTATTTTTCTTTTTGAAGGATTGATGATCACACTGATCGGCGCTGTTGCAGGCTTTATTTTAGGATTACTAATCTGCTGGATCCAGATCCGCTATAAGCTGATCGGCTTCTCCGAAAATCTTGTGGTCGATTCTTTCCCGATCAAGATCCAGGCGGCAGACCTGGTCGCGATCGTATTTGCTGTCATGCTCATTGGGGCGCTTGCGGCCTGGTATCCCGTAAGACTGTTTACAAAAAAGCAGGTTCTGCAATAAAAGCCCGGAACACTGTTATGCTTACGATTTTTTAACGGTTTCATTCTTCGGCCGCATGCTTGTACAAGCTGCCAGGATCCCATTTTAGCGGTCGGATGCCTGTTCCTCAGCATTTGTCAAAAAAAAGATCGGGCAATTTTATTCTGTGAAGCAGCTGTGTTCACTGTAAAGAAAACAGCCTCGTTCACCTGTTACAAAACCGCGATCGATTCAATTCGTAAGATCTGGTATCCCTTCGAACTCCACTCTGCAAGGGCGCTCCGGAATGTTCCATAGTGAATGCGGACAGCATGATGGGGAGTGTGATCGTGAAAAAAATACAACAGCTGCTGCCGGAAAAAGAAGCTTCCTATTCTCCGATAAAATAAGGTTTTGTACCTCATTTTTTCATCCTTGACTAAAATCAATGTTTTTCTCCGTAAGGTGCGCTAACATTGCATCCTGTTTCGTTTATAGTTTTGATGGAACGGAGTGCGGGGGTTCTGTCTGGGAGTCAAGATCTCCGCACTTTCTTTCAACTGGCATAATATTTTGCTGGAAAACCAAGGACCCAGATCTTTATGAACTTCGACATCGCAAAGTATTGCTTCGTTACGGGAAGTGTTTTTGAAGGCTTACCGGAAGAAAGCTGCCAGGAGTTGAAAACCGGCATGATCAAACTTGACAAAAAGAAGGGAGAGATCATTTTTAACAAAGGGGCCTTTCCTTCAGGTGTCTACATCCTTCGCAAGGGCAAGGTGATGATCTACCAGGCCAATCAAAACGGAAAATCACAGATCCTGAATATTTTTAAGAAGGGAGAATTCTTCGGTTACAAACCGCTCCTGTGTGACGATGTAAATCCGGTTACGGCCGAAGTGCTGGAAGATGCTTCACTGTCATTCATCCCGAAAGCGGTGTTCCTGAAAGTTCTTGAAGAAACACCGCAATTGTCGAAACACCTCCTCCGCACACTTGCATGTGAGTTCTCCGTGTGGGTAAATACCGCCACTGCTTTTGCACAGCAATCTGCAAGAGAGCGATTTGCATTAGTTTTATTAATTTTGAATGAAAAATTCCGCGACAAGGATAAAGACGAACCGGTTGAATTAAATATGTCGCGTGAAGATCTCGCAAGCTATACCGGCACGGCGATTGAAACACTGGTTCGCATCATACGGGAGCTGAAGGATGCGAAGATCATACAGGTGAAAGGAAGAAAGATAAAGATCATCAATACTGACATACTCCGGAAAATGACGGAGTCCTACTAAAATGAAAAAAAGCATCCTGGGCAATGGCATCCCGATCTCCGTATCACTTGATTCAGAACTTGAACACGAACAGCGGGAGCCCAGGAAAGAAAATAAAAAACGGCTTCTCACCATTTCCTTTCTTGCTTTCGCGATCGCGGTCATTGTAAGTTTTATCTCCAAGGTTCTTGTTGCGCTCATCTTCTTTTTTACCAATCTCTTCTTCTACGGAAATTTATCTTTTACAGATCACGGTCCTGCAGGAAATCACCTGGGATTGTTCGTTATTATTATTCCGGTCGTCGGTGGATTCATTGTCGGATTGATGGCGCTTTATGGCTCAAAGGCCATCCGCGGGCACGGGATCCCGGAAGCCATGGAGCAGGTGCTTACGAATGAAAGCAAGATCAAGCCTGCGATCGCTTTTCTGAAACCCGTTTCCGCTGCCATATCGATCGGTACAGGAGGACCATTTGGCGCGGAGGGACCGATCATCGCAACCGGGGGTGCATTGGGATCAACGCTTGGCCAGCTGGCCACGATCTCGAACCAGGAGCGTAAGATCCTTTTGTCCGCAGGAGCAACAGCGGGTATGTCGGCGATCTTCGGAACCCCCATTGCAGCCATTTTTCTTGCGATCGAATTATTGCTTTTTGAGTTCTCACCGCGATCGATCATTCCTGTTTCAATTGCCTGTATTACCGGAGCTGCGGGGCATCATTTGCTATTCAGCCAGGCGCCGGTATTTGGAATGGGCAACCTCGCCGTTCCGGGAAATTATGCGATCCTCGCCTATACCTGCATCGGGATCATGATCGGCTTATTAGCCGTGCTCGTTACCAAAGCCGTTTATTTTATTGAAGATTCCTTCGAAAAGTTGCCGGTCCATTGGATGTGGTGGCCGGCGATGGGCGGACTCGCAGTAGGTGTTGTGGGCTATTTCGCCCCGCGCACGCTTGGTGTAGGCTACGACAATATCACCGACCTGCTCTCCGGAACTGTTCCGCTGCAGATCGTTGTATCACTTTGCCTCATGAAATTTATTTCCTGGGCCATTGCGCTCGGAAGCGGAACATCCGGGGGAACGCTTGCTCCTCTGCTGACCATCGGGGGCGCAACCGGTGCCATCTCCGGTTATTTTCTTTTGTTATTCTTCCCGGAATGCGGGATCACCATTCCGCTTTGTGCACTGGTCGGGATGTCGGCTATGTTTGCCGGAGCCTCCCGCGCATTGCTCACATCGATCGTATTCTCGCTTGAAGCTACCATGCAGTCAAACGCATTACTCCCGCTTCTTTCCGCATGCATCGCTTCCTATTTTGTTTCTTATTTCCTCATGGAGAACACGATCATGACGGAAAAGATCGCACGGAGGGGAGTAAGTACGCCTCATTCCTACGAACCGGATATTCTTGAAAAAATAAGAGTAGAAGAAGTGATGGCTGAAGAAGGACTGGTGATCAATGAAAACAACGGCATTGCTGAAGTGAAGGAGTGGCTGAAAGCGGAAAAAGTATTTCATGATTTTTTTATACTCGTGGACGAGAATAACGGCTTCCGGGGAATCGTGAGGGCTGCGGATCTTTCGGGTGTCGCTGTGTCCCAAAAAAAGATCGGAGAGCTGCAGGGGAAAAAGCGGGTTTCGATCAGGGCAAAAGATACGCTGAAAAAAGCAGTTGAGCTGATGGCGAATGAAGATCTCGACATCCTTGCAGTTACAGATAATACCGGGCAGCTGATCAGCACCATTTCATTCAGGGACATCCTGCCCGTGTATCGTAAGCTTACACATGACAGAGAAAAGTATCGGGCGATCTCGATCCGGAGGTCCAGCTTAAAGATATTGATCCGCGGACAAAAAATGATGACCGTAGTGAAAAAGACAAAGACCGAAGGGGCAGAAAAAGATTAATTGAAGCTCAGCTTCGCCAATTTAGACTCAAGGTGTCCTTTAATGTATACGATAGCTGCATCTTTTCCGGCGGGAGCAATGAGACCAAAATCAAGCGTTGAATAATACCCGTCCGGAATATTCGTATCCTTTTCAATAAAACGTAAGATCATCTTGTTTCTTTTATAAACCGTATTCTTGCTCATGTTCCCTTTTTCGTCGATGCTGACGGCCACCACATCTGCATTTTTCTCACTGGTTCTTTTACAATTATCCATCGTAAGCGATTCCATCGGCTTCTTAGTCATATTTTCGTCTTCACCGAAAAGAAGATACAGCTTATCCTCGGTGGAATAAACTAAAAAGTGGTTGTTGCGCTCTGCATGGATGTCGTAGTTCCGGATCACCGGTTTCATCCAGTCGATCTTTTTCCCTCCGGTGAACTTGACGATTACAAATGATCCTTTCACTAAAGAGGTCTGTTCGATAACGGTATACATATTGTCGCCAATAAATTGCATTCCTGCGATCCGATAAGTCCGGAAATAAAAAGAGCTGCCTGTAGAGATCCTGCGTGCAATGTCCGTTGAAAAATGCATGCTGTCGGATCCGAGCACCTTCAGTGACGAGAGGTCGCTGGTTTGCTCAAATACACCGAACAGCGGTGCAAGGTTTTCCTTTTCTTTTTCTTTCTTCCTGGTTTTATACAATATTACGCAGAAAACTTTATCACCACGGATCGTCATTTCCGTGTCTTCTACCTTTTGTCCCCGGCGATCAAACTCAATATTTTTCGCTTCAACTACAGGTGATTTGGATGGAATGATCTTTCCGACTGCAAGCTTAGTGGAATTATCAGAATCAGTGTAATTGAAATTGAAATAAATATCTCCTTTGTCGCTGAGCCTGTAGTTCCAGCAGCTCATGTCAAATTCACGATATTTTCCCGGGAGCTCTTTGTCGAACGAAACAGCAAGGTTCGGCAGGTTCATGATCTTAGCGAGATCTTTGCCTGTTGTTATCTCGGAAATCATTCTCGTTTCCGCAATAAAAAGGAATTTGCTTCTGTCGGGAGAAAGCTCAATGAAATAATCTACCAAATTAACATAGCCGTCTACAACCTCTTTATTTCTGACCATCATTCCCATTTTTGCTGCAATACTGCATTCAAAGATCCGGGTAAGATCCGGAGATGCATTCCCGTCTTCATCGATCACCTGCATCATCAGTGCTTTCACTTTCCTTTCTTTATCTTCCATCTCCCTGAAAACAAAGACTTTCCCGTTTGTATAAAATGCATTCACATAGGTCGCATTCTTCTCATCAGAGATGTCTATACTTTTGGAAAACTCCTTTTTCATAGTTGCGCTGATGTATCTTTCCAGCAGATAATGTTTCCCGGAGTCATCTCCATAAAACTTCAGCATATAGAAACTTTTTTCGTTCCTGCCGAGCATCTTTTCCACTCTGCAGTCTTTTTCATTGCCTTCGGTTATTCCTTCCTCAAGAGAAACCTGCGCAAAGCAGCTTGACATGCCTATAAAGCATACGGTAAAAAGGAGTAGTTTTTTCATAAAGGGAGTTTAGTGAATATTCAGTTTCTGAAGCAGTCGCCGGAGAAACTTGCCTTTCGGTCTGATATAAGGATATTGGCGGTTTTTCGGAATATTATTGAAGATCAAAGCAACCGCAAGGAGGATCAGCACGCCGGTGAAGACAGGCGAGAAGACATATATGTATCCGAGCGCTTTTACTTTTTCCGAGCCGATGTTTGCAATAAGCGCGGTAGCGCCTCCCGGAGGATGAAGTGTCTTCGTGATCTGCATCATTACGATCGCAGTTGCTACAGCTAAGGCGGAAGAAAGCCATACTTCTCCGGGAATCAGCTTGTGAACGGTTACGCCAACCAGTGCAGAAATAACATGACCGCCCACGAGGTTTCTGGGCTGTGCCAGCGGACTGTTGGTTGCGCCGTATACAAGCACGGCAGAAGCGCCGAAAGAACCGATCAGGAATAAATTATCGTTGAGCAGAAAATATTTTGAATTGATGAACCCGATGATCCCGATCCCGAAAAATCCTCCGAGAAAGGTCCAGAAGATGTCTGATTTGTCGACAATCGTTTCTTTGTAAACAACATATCTCGCGATGCGAACATTCCGTTTGATCTTCTCCCTCATTCTATACGGCTTCCAGCTCGGAATATTGTCTTTCGATCTTATCGAGGATCATGATGATCTCTTCGTAAGAATAGGTAGTAACCAGCTTCAGGCGATGTTCCTTGAAATTCGGAAGCCCTTTGAAATAATTCGTGTAATGTCTTCTCATTTCAACAATGCCGGCATGTTTGCTTTTCCAGCGCATGGAGAAATCCAGGTGTTCTTTGCAGACCTGCACACGATCAGCGATGGTTGGTGCGGGAAGGTGTTTCCCGGTCTTCAAAAAATGCTTGATCTCGTTGAAGATCCAGGGGTAACCGATACTCGCCCGGCCGATCATTACACCATCGACACCAAAACGGTCTCTCATTTCAATCGCTTTTTCGGGTGAATCCACATCCCCGTTTCCGAAGATCGGGATCTTGATGCGCGGATTATTTTTGATCTCCCCGATGAGGGTCCAATCGGCATCACCTTTATATAATTGAGCTCTCGTGCGGCCATGGATGGTTAATGCGGAAATGCCGATATCCTGCAGGCGCTCCGCAACTTCAGCAACGTTCTTCGTATTGTCATCCCAGCCGAGACGGGTTTTTACGGTTACCGGACGTGTAGCGATCTTCACAATGGCAGATGTCATTTCAACCATTTTCGGGATATCCTGGAGCAATGCGGCCCCTGCGCCACGGCAGGCTACTTGTTTTACCGGGCAGCCATAATTGATATCGATCAGGTCCGGATTTGCGTTGTCAGCGATCATCCCCGCTTCACGCATGGAATCGATGTCAGAACCGAAAAGCTGGATCCCGATCGGGCGTTCGTATTCAAAAATATCCAGTTTCTGAACACTCTTGGCAGCATCGCGGATGAGTCCTTCGGAAGAAATGAACTCCGTATACATCAGATCAGCTCCGTTCTTTTTGCAAACGGCCCGGAAAGGAGGATCACTTACATCCTCCATGGGTGCAAGCAATAAAGGAAAATCTCCGAGCTCTATGTTTCCGATCTTGGTCAATTATTGGTCTTTACTTTATGCGATACCTAATTCTGTACTTTTCATTTCGGTCTGCCGGCTGAGAAATCTGCTTGTTAAAATGAGATTTCGATCCGCCAGCCGGCGGATCGAAATGACAACGAACCATTCGTTATTTGTAAATTCGCAACGATTCGTTATTTGTATATTTGCACAAATTCACTATTCGCAGCTGTAAAATTACTAAAAATCCCTGTATTTATGGACAATCTACCGCAAGAGCGACATTCCTGGATCAAGCTTGGAGTCATTTTAAGCCTGTTATTCGGCTATGGCATTGCTACGGTTCTGGCAAGCTCGGGCGGACCTGAGCTGAACCTGGACGATGTGAACATGAAACCTTTACTGTATTTCGGACAGATCGTTGGCGTAGTGATCCTGTTCATTGCACCGGCTTTTTTGTTTGCGGGATTATGGACAAAGGCAAGGATCGGTTATCTCGGTATAACAACAAAGCCGGCCCTTTCTACTCTGCTGATCGCAAGCCTGGGAATACTTGCTGCCTTTCCGCTGATCAATTGGCTCGCAGGCATGAATGAGCAAATGCACCTGCCGGCCTCCATGCATGGCATTGAAGAATGGATGAAGCGCAGCGAGGAGCAGGCAGGAAAGCTCACAGATGTATTCACCCGTGGAACTTCGGTCGGCGGTTTGATCCTGAACTTATTCGTAGTTGCTTTTATGGCTGCTTTCAGCGAAGAATTATTCTTCCGCGGTATTCTTCAGAAAGTGCTCCACGAATGTTTTAAAAATAAGCATGTGGCTGTATGGCTGGGTGCAGCATTTTTCAGCGCATTTCACATGCAGTTCTATGGATTTATTCCCCGGATGCTGATGGGCGCATATCTTGGTTATCTTTTCCTTTGGAGCGGCTCGATCTGGCCGGGAATGATGGCGCATTTCGTGAACAACGGCATTGCAGTATTTATTGTGTGGCTCACGAATCGTGGAGCGGTGTCTGCTGATGTGGATAAGATCGGCAGCGAAAGCAGCCAGTTTGTGTATGTCGTATGCAGCGCCCTGATGGTCGCCCTGAGCATGATCGTGATCCGTCGGATTGAAAAGAAGCGGCGAGCGCTTATTTGACGATCACTATTTTTCCCGAGGTTTTGATCTCTTTCTCGTCGCCGATCCTGTACAGATAGATGCCATTTTCAAAAGCGCTGAGATCAATCTGTATTGTCTGATCCATTCCTTCCCTGAGGTTTGATTCCCAGATCTTTTTTCCGCCCAGATCGTAGATTTTCATTGCCGCATTACTTCCAGCGAGCGAATAATTTACATCGAATAAACCCGATCCCGGGTTCGGATATACTGACAATTCCGACACATCGAGTTCGGTTATACCCGTGGTCGAAAATGTACCGCAGGCAGCTGTACCTTTTTTATAATAGTTAAGCACCGAGGAATAATGGGGTTCTCCGCCATAGCCTCCCCGATAGCTGCCATAAACGCCGCATCCTTCTATTGCGTCATAGGACCACGCGGGATGCTCAAAACAAAAATCATCGGGATTGGATCTTCTCCACACATTTTTGCCGCAATAAGCGACATAAAACGAATCAACATCGGGATTACAATCATCAGCTGTGTCCAATGCAAGCTGGCTAAGATTCGTATAAGAACGAACCTCCGAACCCGAGTTATGCGAAGGAGGCGTAGTTGGTGCACATCCAAGCGGCATGTAGGTCGTCCAGTGGACCGTGTAATAAATCGTCCCGCTGTCGAGCGAATACGATTTGGAAATAATAGAATCGGTATGCCTGGTTGACAGCGAAGGAAGAAAGCATGTCGGGCCTCCCATATCATAATAATCGGTGTAGGTCCACTGAAAGACATCGCCGGGGTCGAAATTATATACCTGGCCAATGGTCAGCGTTTGACCCTGCATGTTCAGGGCGGGGATCAGGAGTAAGAATAAAAAACGTTTCATCCGGGAGAATTTGCTTCAGCTAACTTAAGCAAAGCATCTGATTTTTCCTAATGAATTACTCCAGCTTTACGATACTGATCCTTCCATCCGGCTCCAGCCAGATCGTTTTTGCCATTCGCAGATCATCAAGTCCGGCTTCATGAAGTGCTTTTAATAGATCGTTATCGGTGATGTTATGCTGACGAAGGTACTTATGGATCAATTTCCCATTGCGGTATAATGGGACTGCATCTCCTTCCATGATCCGACCGACGAATTTGCTTTTGAACGACAGGCACGCGAAAAAGCGATGCATTGCAGCCAGGAACAATGCCGCAGCAAGTGTTTCATAAAAAGGATAATGCCCTGTAATGCATCTGCTGAGCAAAGCACCGAGTGTGATAGAAATCACAACATCGAATGCCGCACCTGTTCCGAAGGATCGGATGCCCGCCAAACGAATGAACAGTATCGCTACAACAAAGACAATAACGGCCCGTACCAACATCTGGTACCATTCCAGGTCATCAGCGTGCGGTGCGATCAGCTCCGGCATCATTTGTCAGATGAACGCTTGCTTGTCTTTTTTGCGGATGATTTTTTTGAAGAGCTCTTTTTTGCCGAGGATTTCTTTGAGGAGCTTTTTTTTGCAGATGCTTTTTTAGATGAAGCTTTCTTCGGGGCTTTTCCTCCTTCTGCTCTTGCTTCCGACAACCCGATAGCGATCGCCTGCTTTTTACTGGTTACCTTTTTTCCGGATCCGCCTGACCGGAGTGTTCCCTCCTTTCTTTCATGCATTGCCTTCTCCACTTTATCCTGTGCTTTCTTACCGTACTTTGCCATGCTCTTAATATTTTGGTTATACGGTTTGGATAAAAAATACGTACCAGAGGATCATACCTTCAACGACATCCGGAAACCTCTCGCAGCGTAGTACGATTCCGCTCCGTTGTGATACAGGAATACCTGGTCATAGCGACGGTCGCAAAAAAGAGCTCCGCCAAGCTTCCGCACTTCGGGAGTCGTTTTTATCCAGCTCGATGTTTTCAAATCAAACTTTCCCAGTTTCTGAAGCTCACGATATTCTTTTTCATCCAGGATCTCGCCGCCCATTTCTGAGGCAAGATCCATCGCGCTGTTTTTGGGCTTATGTTCTTTTCTTGAATTCAAAGCTGCACGATCATAGCACAGGCTTCGTCTTCCTGCCGGACTTTCTGCCGAACAATCATTAAAGATATATTCATTTGTTGTTTTATCAAAGCCGACAACATCCGGTTCACCGCCCGAATTTTCCATTTCATTGAGCGACCAGAGCTTTTCTGTTTTCGATTTCAGCTTCGCTTCTACCTTCGTCCAATCAATGCCTTTGTGACGATTCCTGTTTTTTTCAAAACGAAGCTGTAATACTTTCAGAATCGTATCGATCTGCTCGGGCGATAATTTTCTTTTGCTCATGATCGATTTCCTTAAATTGACTGGAGTAAAATTTTTCTGCTTGCCGGCCTGAAATACCAGGAGATCATTGTCAGCACCAGCAATAGCAGCGCAGGCAGCATCTTCTTGATAGGCTCCGCTACTGCCAGGTGAGCGTACACGGCCCCAAGCATCGTGAAGAAGAATCCTGCGTAGGCCCATTCTTTAAGCAGGGGGAATTTCGGGATCAGTACGACGACGATCCCAATGATCTTCAGTACGGCAAGCAAGGTTAAAATATACAACGGAAACTGGATACTGGTGATCTTATCAACTTCTTCCGGAGCTCTCATTAACTGTACTATTGCGCTGGAGATCATTCCGAGCGACATCCAGGCCGTGAAGATCCAGTAAATTATTTTTCTTGTTTTTTCCGACATATTATTTTGAATTTAAGTTTATTAATCGTCCACTCCTTTTCCTTTCAGGATCTGCGGAATATATTTTTTTATGCGATCCTCACGTGTTTTCGCCAGCTTAGCGGAAGAAAAATAAAGAAGATATCCTCGCTGGCGACCGGGAGTAAGCGCTTCGAATGCTTTTTTCAGGGCCGGCATTTTTTTCAGCTGACTCTCGAATTCTTCCGGCATGTTAAACTCCCTGGTCTTTTTAAACTCCACCTTCAATCCTGCTTTTTCAATTTCGATCGCCTGGAAAATATATGCTTTCAAAGTTGCTTTCATTTTAGAGATCTGCTTTGCGCTGGTGAAACGGATCTGTCGCGCCGACTGCACATTCTCGGTTTGCCGGACAAGGATCTTGTGCGTGTCTTTCAGTAATGCACCTTTAAAAAACAGGTAGGCACAATACTCCTTGAAGCCATGGATGAGCACAATATTGCTGTCGTTATAGGAGTATGAAGGACATCCCCATTTCAGATCCTCGCTGAGGCCGCAGTCAAGCGCAATCATCCTCATCTGTCCATAAGCTTCTTTCCAGGGAGAATCCTTTTCAAAAAAGAATTCCGTTTTGGGATTCATTCTCATCAGAGAATCATTATCGGCTGCTTTGCTTTTTTTTGCCATGATGTACTACTTTAATTTTCCTATAATTTCCTGGATCCGGTTGTGCGCCATGTTAATGCCTTGTGAGAACGGAAGCTTCAACAGCTGGTCTCTCACCTCGGCTGACCGGTAAATAACGTGCATATTGAGACGGCTGGTATCCTCTGTGAGCTTCTCGAACTCAAGAAATTCCAGCTGAACTCCGAAAGGAGCATTTTCCATTTCGAATGTGCGGATAATTTTCTGACCCGGTAAAAACTCGTGGATCGTTCCATTGAAGCCATGCTTGTTACCTTTTGGATCGGTTGTTTCGAATTGATAGCAGCCGTGCTTTTTGTTCTCAAGCCGGATGACCTTTGTTCCCATCCATTGTTCCACGAGCTCAGCTTCTTCGTATGCTCTGAAAAGAAGCTCAACCGGCAGCTCGAATTCGCGGGTGATCTTCAGCTCCTGTTTGCCTTCCCCGGCATGGATCTTTGTTTTTAGTTCCATCATATATTCCTTTTTATTTTTCTATTCACCTTTTATTTTTTCTTCCGTGGAGTTCATGAATCTTCGATTTCATGATGCTTTCCAGCTTATTGAAACGTTCATCCCACATCTTGCGGAAAGGCTCTATAAATTCTGCAATTTCTTTCATCTTATCGGGATTTAAATGATAATAGATCTCTCTTCCATTTCGCTCCTGTTTGAGAAGATCACATTCGGTGAGGACCTGGAGGTGTTTGGAGACTGTCGGCCTGGCAGTATCAAAATTAGATGCGATCGCCCCGGCGGTCATCGCCTGTGAAGCGAGCAGCGTAAGGATCGCTCTTCGGGTGGGATCGGCAATGGCCTGGAAAACATCTCTTCTTAAATTCACTGCGTAGCTATTTGACTACAAATGTATATGTAGTTATTTAACTACGCAAGTTTTTTGACGAAATTTTTTATGCTTTTTTTCCGAGCTGCTCCCGGAGCCATTTTTCTCCTGCTATAACACTTTCAAAAATAAAAGGCCGGAAGTCCGGATCATCCTGCATGAAACGAGCTTTTGTTTTCTCATCAGCCGGAATCACATCGGCAACATAAGCTTTAGCAATTACATTCTCATTATGCGGATTATTTTTAATGAATTCGACGCCATCGTCGGTAACCTCATAATCACCCCGCACTTCGAAAAGCGCCGCATACATTTGTCCGCCGGCTGCCTGTGTTCCGAACATATAGATCGTTTCAAGGTCGAGAGCCCGGACAATCGCCTGGTCCAGGAAAATTACATGGAGGACCCCATCATGGAAGCTGAATTGGATTTTATCGTTTTTCATACTGTTTTACGCTGTGGGAAACACACTAAAATAATAGTTTTATTTCCCTTGTCAATTGGTTCTGTGAGCTGCAGCTGGCACAAATTTAGACCGCAGGCATTAGATTCGTTTGGTTATGCAAATGTCAGCTTTGCATCTTTGTATTATTTCAGCCGCAGCTTTACTCGAAGCTTGTTCAACGCCGTGCCACGGTTTAAGTGAATGCAATATCCCCATACGGCCGGCGGTAGCGATCACGGATGCCCTGAATATTCCCAAAGCAAAGCTGGATTCGCTTTCCGGATTATACCTTCTTGAGAATGGCGGCGAAAGTATGTTCGCACGCTTGTGGCTCATCGATCATGCGCAAACTTCCATTGATCTGCAATATTATAGTATCGCAAACGATATCACCGGCACCGTCATCTGGGATCACCTCGTACGCGCTGCCGATCGCGGAGTGAAGATCAGGATACTGCTGGACGATGCTGCCAGTAAAACATACGGGCATCTTATCCAGCTGGTTGATTCTCATCAGAATATCGAGATCAGGGTCTCCAATGGCGGGCTTAAGCTGGGAAGAATTCATTTCCGTATTCTGGCGCTGATCAAAAATTCCAACCGGCTGCTGCGACGAATGCATAACAAGACCTGCATTGCAGACGGACAATTTTGCATAGCCGGAGGAAGAAATATCGGGGACGAATATTTTGATTTTGATGAGCGCTACAATTTCCGGGACCGCGACCTGATGTTATCAGGAAAAGTGTCGAAGGACATACTTCGTTCCTTCAATATTTTCTGGGATCATCCTTTAACACTGAAATATGAGCATATCGCCGGCAAGCAAAGAAAGGAATTAACGGATGATCCTCATCGCTTTGACCGGCTTCATTACAGTGCATGTGATACATCGAAGTTCTCAAACAGCAGCCGCGCTAAGATCGAAGCATTTCCGGATCAGTTCATCGCAGCGGACAAACAAGGCAGGGTCGCCTGGATCAGCAATCCAAAATTCATTTTTGATAATCCCGGAGAAAAAGCCGGTTCAGGAAGCAACGGGACCACCATCTGCACCGACTCGGTTATCAGCCTGATCCGTTCGGCGAAAAGATCGATCGACATTCAAAGCCCGTATGTGATCCTCACGAAAAAAATGCAAAGAGCGCTGACCGATGCCTTGCAGCGTGGAATAAAAGTACGGATCCTTACGAACAGCCTTGCTTCGATCGACAACTTCGAGCCTTTTGCCGGCTATCAGAAGTGCCGGCCTTTCCTGGTCCGATCGGGGGTAGAGCTTTATGAATTCCGTCCTGATGCAGCAGAACGTTTTGAAAAGATGATCCCTGACCGACAGGCGTTTCTGAAATACAAAACTCCCTACGGATTCCATGTAAAGTCTCTGATTGTTGACGGCAGCACTGTGATGATCGGCTCTTACAATTTCGATCCGCGAAGCGAATATTATAATACGGAATGCATCTGCATTTTCAGCTCCGAAACAACAGCATCTGCATTGTTAAAAACCTTCGAAAAGGAAATTGCGCCGGAAAACTCCTGGAAGGTCAGCAAGAATAAAAATAACGACCGAAAGGCAAGCACCATTAAACGCATAAAAACGTTATTATGGTGGCCACTGCCGAAAAGACTGGTGTAATGCAATTGCAAAAACCGGTGACTTCCTATTTCGCGAATGCCGCGCAGAGCAAAAAGATAAAGCCGGATACTGCAATAAGACCATGCACTACGGCCAGCCATCGCGGGATCGGCTTCGCAGTAACGTCACGGATTATTAAAACCAGGCCGCCGATTGCAGCAATTACAAAAAGTACGATCGCTTCCCTCAGCCCGGGGTTCTGAAGACTATACGTTATCAGAAGGATCAATGCTGCGACTACAAAAGCCCCGTGAATAAATGCAACAAACTTGGGCGTTTCTTTTTTCTGAAGTACCAGTGCAAGCAAGTACATTCCAACCAGCGCACCAAGCGCGAACAAAGTAATAATAAGATAAAGTGTATTCATTTCAGTCGATTTTTTTGATTTCTTTTTTTTGCAGCGCTATTACAGCAGGACCTTCCAATACTGTACCATCTGTTTTAAACCGGCTTCCGTGGCATGGACAATCCCATGTCTTCTCGGCCGGATTCCAGTTCACAACGCATTTCATGTGGGTGCAGACGGCGGAAACTGCGTGACTGTATCCCATTTCATCTTTATACACGGCCAGCTTTTCACCACCGCTTTCAATTACCTTACCATCCCCTCTTGCTATTTCCTGCAGCGACTTTACATCGGCGCTCCAGGGAGTATCCTTAAGGTATTGAACGATATTATCCGCATTCTCTTTGAAAAATTCCTTAAATGATTTAATAGGAGTATAACGTTTCAGATCATAAATATCTTCCCATTCATTCTTTTTACCGCTGATCATATCACTCACGATCATCGAAGCCAGCGTTCCGTAAACCAGTCCGTCTGTCGCAAAACCTGTAAGGAAATATAATTTGTCGCTATGCTTCCCGATGTAGGGAAGTCCATCCGCCGGTCGATAGTGCTGACCACCCCATACGAAGCGTTCTTCTCCGATATCAAACCGCTCGTCCAGGTATTTTTCCAGGTGCCTCACATAATCAAATGTATTTTCACCCTGGCCTGTTTTGTATTTATCACCGATGACCATGATGTAATTTTTGTCACCGTCTTTAAATGACCGGACGGAATGCTTGGGAGCATTCACGCCCCAATAAATCCCTCCGGGGAAACTACCTGATTTCAGTTCGGCAGCAACTCCAAACTCCCGGTAAGGCCCGAGATCGCCTTGTACCATCCAAACTCCCTTGGGAGTGTGCGTTGCCATAATCACTGCGCCTGCTTTTACCGAACCGCCTTTTGTCTTTACGATTCCTTCTTTTTCATCAAAATCTTCAACCGGACTATTTTCATAGATCTCACACTTTTGCGAAATACTGTGGGCGAGCTGTGAAGCATACTTGTAGGGATGAAACTGTGCCTGTCCGTCGACGCTGATCATCTTCTTTACCGGGAAATTCAAACCGGGGTTTTGAGAAAGTGTTGGAGACAGACCCGCTTCCACAAGCGCATCAAATTCCTTCTGCAGGAAATCTTCTGCATTTTTATCGAGATCTTCTGCAAAGAAATTAAATGAAGTTTTATAGAAGTCGCATTTGATATCGAACCGCCGGATGGTTTGTTCGATAAGCGAAAGAGCCGATGAACGCGACCTAACAACTGCCTTCATTACATCGGCGTTCCATTTTTTCTTTATTCCCGACAGGTGTTCATCAACCGTCAC
This sequence comes from Bacteroidia bacterium, assembly GCA_045805205.1. Lineage (GTDB taxonomy): Bacteria > Bacteroidota > Bacteroidia > 2-12-FULL-35-15 > 2-12-FULL-35-15 > 2-12-FULL-35-15. The sequence goes on from JBJMLR010000014.1 coordinate 222,263, forward strand.
ATAAAGATTGCCGGTTGAATTACCGGTTGTGCCGAGCCCTACATTCAGTGCTTCCAGCACGATCACTTTTTTTCCCGCATCGCTGAGCAGCATTGCGGCGGTAAGGCCGGTGATCCCGCCGCCGATCACAACAACATCCGCTTGCTTATCTCCTTGCAGCATGGGATAAACGGTGCCTTGCCTGGCGGTACTTTCCCAAATTGAAATTGTTTTCATATCAATACCTGATTAAAAATTCTTTGATCTTCGCTTTGCTATAATTGGCGGCTTCCTTGAATGTGATCTCAGGCGGTTTTGTAAGCTCTTCAGGATTCACAAAAACATTAATGATAGCCGGATGCGGAGAAGCCAATGCTGTTTTGATCGTTTCGTCCAGCTCTTCTGCCTTATTGATTGTGTACCCTTCGCCTCCGCATATCTGTGCAAAAGCGGCGTAATCCGGATTGCAGAGATCTGTCTGATATTCCGGGTTTCCGCTCTTCGCCTCCTCCTCCATCTGGATCAGGCCGAGCTTTCCGTTGTTAAAAATGAACACTTTGACCGGAAGATGGTATTTAACAGCCGTCGCAAAATCACACATCAGCATCGCAAAGCCTCCATCGCCGCAAAGCGCAATGACCTGCTGCCCTGGAAATAATAGTTGTGCTCCGATGGAAGCAGGAAGCGCGAATGCCATTGAAGCGAGATCGCCGGATAAAGTAAAGCGCTGTGCCTGCCGGATTCTGAAATTTCTTGCACCCCAAACGGTAACAGTTCCTGTATCACAACAGATAATTGCATCATCATTTACAAGGCTGCTGATCGAACGGGCCAGGCGCTGCGGATGGATCGGATTATCACCGGAGGATTCTATTTCCTCCTGCTCCCGGAGCCATTTCTGCATATTTGCACGGGAAGCATCGAGAAACTTATGATCGTGCTTCGCTGAAATAAGGCCCAACAAGCCGGCCACTGTGAGCTCCGCATCGCCGGTCAGCGGAACGGTAACCGTGTGCCGCCGTCCGATCTGATCTGAATTCTTATCGATCTGGATCGTCGGAATATTTTCTTCAGGATAAAAATCGCTGTATGGAAAATCCGATCCGATGATGATGAGCAGGTTGCAGGAATTCATTGCAGTCACCGAAGGCTTCGTACCTAACAAGCCGATCCCGCCGAGTGTTGACGGATGCTCGTCGGGCAGAATATCTTTCCCCCGGAGCGCTTTAATAATTGGCGCTCCGATCGCGTCCGACAATTGCAATACCTCATTTATCGCGTTTCGTGCACCGATGCCTGCGAGGATGCATGGCTTTTCGGAACGGTTGATCAGATCCGCAGCAGCCTGGAGGTCATCCCTGCAGGGAACCACGCGTCCGGGATTTGCAATAACCTGCTTCTTCTTTTTAAAATCCTTCACCTTTAGTGAGGCGACATTGCTTGGAATGCTCAGGTGGGCAACACCTGTTTTCGAGATCGCGGTCTGACATGCCAGGATCGCAAGCTCAGGCATTTGTTCTGAATTGACAATAGCCTGATTGAAAACGGTGACATCGTTGAACAACGATAATAAATTCACTTCCTGCTGATAAGCAGTTCCGATCAGCGATGTTTCCACCTGCCCGGTGATCGCCAGCACGGGAGCATTGTCTTTTTTTGCGTCATACAATCCGTTGAGGAGATGGATCGCTCCGGGTCCTGCAGTACCGACACATACCGCGAGCTCGCCCGTCAGCTTTGCCTGCGCGGACGCTGCAAATGCCCCGGCTTCTTCATGCATAACGTGAATGAACTTGATATCGTTCCGTTTTCGGAGGGACTCTATCAGATCATTAATAGCATCTCCCGGAATTCCGAAAATATACTTTACACCGTATTCCGATAAAATATCGAGAAGAGCATCACATACGTTCATATATCTGTATTGTTTTTATACGCTTCAGACAACCGGTATCTGAAGACATTCCCCATTTTACAAAAAAAATACCGGTGGTCATTCCGGCCTCCTGTTTGCATTGACAGATATATGGATCAATTATTCAGTAAAGGAGATCATGTAACCTGGAATTCAGAGGCCGGTTATGTTTCGGGGACGATCATCGGGATCCACAAAACCGATTTTCAGTATAAAGGTTATACACATCATGCCAGTGCGGAGGATCCGCAGTATGAGATCAAAAGCGACAAAAGCGATCACATAGCTGTACACAAAGGTTCGGCACTGCGATTGTCAAAAGAAAAGAAATAAACAGGATTTACAGTCCAGCGGAGTGTGAGGAAATTTTTTCTCACCGGATAGTTTTGTGCAGCCGATAACCGGATAGTTTTTAAACACTTTGTAATTCAATAAAATTCATTCCATTTTTAAGCTCCTAATTGATCCGGCTCCTTTCACCACGAAAAATATTTTATAGTATCTTTAGAAACGAAATCAGACACCTCTATTGGACTGCAATGGTTGTAGTGCTGAGTTTTGTTCTGATGTCTGTAGGTGTTAAAATTCTACAAAATGGAAGACATGAAACATGAGCTGAAGCAGCGTGCGGAAAGCTTGTTACTTTTCGACCTGGATGAGTCGAAGCATGCTATTGCCATCTTCGATACCGATCTGAACTATATCTACGCCAATAAAAGCGTAAGCAAGCTTCTGTCTAAATCAAGGGAAGAACTGGAAGGCAGGAACCTGATGAAAATATTTCCTGAGCTGACTGCCTCGGCCTCCCACAGACACATTTTGACTGCTATTTCAGGCGTCAGAGTTGAGGACGTAATTTCGGAAGGTCATATAACAAAATATGGAGCAAAATTTTCTACCTCTTATTATCCTTTAAGAAACGAAACAGGCATTTTTGCAATTATCTCGGTTGTGAAAACTCTTTATATGCCAAAGTAGAGACCGCCACGAAGCGAAAATTTCAAAGCTATAAGCGACCCATTATTCTTTTCGTACAATCCGGAGCTCCCGTTCCAGGAAATAATTCAACCCGGTTCGCAGCACCGCAATCGCAGCAAGCTGACCGATCTCATTCCAGGTAGGCGCTATCGCAGTTTTCAGTATATCGGCTCCCAAAAGAAATTCCAGAGCCAGGGAAAGGCTTTTGCCAAAGGCCAGTCTTATTTCATCTTTTGGTATTATTTGTCCGTTCCGGTTGCTGAAAACGTTGACCGCATATTCTACGATCGCTTTTAAAGAAGCATATGCTATAATGAGGGCAGCGAGGATCTCTACACCCCGGGCCAGATAAACTGTGAAATTCTTAACAAACTCTTCCATTGATTTCACTTTTCTTTTTTGATTTAACGGCGCTCCTAGTGATCCTTTTCTTTGTCTCTACCTTTGAAATGCCAATTTAAGCGCAATAAAAAAAGATAAGGGTAAAGAGAGGTTTGCTATGAGATTAATTGTATCCGTTGTTGACATCATTTCAATACTTAATTTTACGTTTCGGGAAATGAAACACCGGTAATCTCCTGACACAAGCTCAAAAAACTATCTTGTAACGAGGTGTTATCCGCTTCCGGATTAGATGGCATTTCTTTCTTATGATAAAAGTATCTTCCACTTACTTTCACTTTTTCATCGTTACTTACGGCAAGCCAAACCTGAGTTTGGTAGCCGCTTTCCAAACTATCCGGAGCACCTGCACCTCCCATTTTTGTTGGAACCCAACCCGGATTAAGTGCATTGGAATAAATGTCCGGCCATTTCCGTGCTACCGCTTTGGCAAGCATTAGCACATGCAGCTTCGAATCGGAATAGTTAATTTGATTAACGTCGTTTTTAAAGCTATCCAATTTCGACCGGCCTCCCTGGTGCATATCCGAGCTAAGGTAAATCAACCGCTTAGGCTTATTCATGAGGCAGGTCAGAATGTAAGGAGCTAACGTGTTAACCGAAAAGATCTGATTTGCGGGAGCGTTATAAACACCTGCATTATGAATAACAGCATCAAAGACTCCTAAAGCATTGATCTTCGAAACTAACTTTTTTGTTTCATCTATATTACCCAGATCTCCGGTCACAACGGTTTCTGCACCGGGTGTTTTATCCAGGGCTTCTTGTCCACGCTCCTCATTGCGTGCATGCAAGACAACCTGATGTCCTCCGGCAATTAAAGCCTTTGCCGCTAACTGTCCAAGCCCATCAGCTGAGCCGGTAATAAATACTCTTCCCATTTATCTGATATTTAAACTCCGTGGCACGTACTCCGCCTTGCACAGGAATTCGAGCCCCGGCAGAGCTACTACTAAATCCCGAATTAGCTTGTCACACTAGATCGCCTAAAATTATTTTGATTTTCGATATTGCTCGTCTGTTACCTCTTCTAACCAATCTACCATCTTGCCATTCAGACTTTCCTGAACTGCAATATGCGACATGCCATTTGCTGCTGTAGCTCCATGCCAGTGTTTTTCATTTGCTTCAAACCAAACAATATCACCTGCATGTACCTCCTGGATTGGACCTCCTTCGCGCTGTACCCATCCTGAGCCGCTTGTTATGATCAAGGTTTGTCCAAGCGGATGCGTGTGCCAAAACGTCCTTGCACCCGGTTCAAATCTTACGTGTGTACCTGCGCTCTTTCTCGAATCATTCGGATCAAAAAGCGCATCTGCCCATACGTTACCTGTGAACCAATCTTTCGGGCCTTTAAATGATGGCTTTGAGCCTACTTTTGTTATTTCCATGATATTTCTATTTTTCCATATAAACCGGAAATACACTTGCTTCTCCGTAATCTTTAATTCGCTTCATATTTAGTAAAGATTCCATATCCTCTTTCGAAATTACAAAATCCACTTCTGCATTTGTTTTCATGTGCTCCGGATTTGCGGTTTTAGGCAAAGGAAGAAGTCCTAATTCCAAACAGTAACGAATTCCTAACTGAGCCACGGAAACATTGTACCGCTTCGCAATTTCAGCAGCGTCTTTATTTTTTAATAATTCTCCGTGGCCAATTGGCGAATAAGCCTCTACCAGCATCTCCCGTTCTTGCGAATACTGGATCAACTGTTTGGGTGTATTACTTATGTGTACAAGAATTTGATTTACCATCGGCTTTACGGTACAGCTATCGAGAATGTTATCGATATCCGCTTTTTCAAAATTTGAAAGACCAATGGATTTGAGCTTTCCAGCCTTATAAGCTTCTTCAAGTGCTTTCCATGCTTCTCTGTTCCCCTGAAAGTATGGTTCCTTCTCCTTGAATTCTGCCCAGGGTTTTGGGCTGTGAATTATCATCAGGTCAATATACTCCAGGCCTAACGTTTTCAAAGATAGCTCAATTGAGGACGCAGCTTCTTTATAATTCTTTATTTCAGCGGCAAGTTTTGTCGTCAAAAAGATTTCTTCCCGGCTCACACCACTGTTTCTGATTCCTTCTCCGACACCAGCTTCGTTCTTATAGGCTTGCGCGGTATCAATGTGACGATAGCCAATCTTAACTGCTTCCTGCACTGCGCCGGCAACAGCATCGTTGCTAATAAACCATGTTCCAAGACCTAACCTGGGAATTTCCACTCCGTTATGAAGGGTATATTTTTCGTTTAAAATCGATCGTTTCATTTATATCATTTTTTTACATTCTTCAGTTAAAGACATTTTCCAACCAGATCAGGCATAAAGCTGTCTTAATGTAGACTATGTTTCCCATTCCATTTCCTCAAAATATGAAAGATGCGCAGTCGCAAATCACTACTCAAGCCTTTCGCTCGATATTCAAATTTTAAGCCCATGACCAGTACAAACACAATTGAGTTGATAAGGAAAAGACAAATCCGCATGCGTAAAATTATCACTGAATAAAAGGAAATTCGCACGAAGTTTTTCATTTCGAACGATTACACGCAGAGAAGGGACAAACCCGAACTATCGATTTCAATTTCTGAAGTAAAAACCGCTGCGCAATTTCACTTCAGGCCCGCCACGAAGCGAAAAAGAGGGACAAATTTCGAACCAGGAAGAAAATAAAAAAGGCCTGGGAAAATCCAGACCTTTAATTGATTTCGCCTTCGCAACCTCTGCGGACTTTGTCCGCCGAAGGTCGCTTCGGCGACCGAAGGCGGGAAAAGAGGGACAAATTTCGAACCCTTTTATTCAGGATTTGGATTTGATCACTGACTTCCTTGACCGCCACAGGGCTGAAATTCAATCCCTAACCTCTGAGGGGGGCAATAAAGCCTAATAAAGCCGCCTTTTTTCCCTTCTGTGCGCTAATGTACGGAAATTTAGATACCAAGTTGCTCTCAGAGGGAAAAAAGCGTTTTCAGCCCTGAAAACGGGCGAGGTCTGCTATCAGTTTCTTGCCATAAACCTTTTCCAGCCTTGGGCGATTGTACCTTAGCTGATGCTTCAATTCTAACAGGTATCCAGCGCTTTTTTCTCGCTATTCACATAGAAAGCAGCAATCGCTCCATAGAGACCACCCTTACCAACAAATCGTCTTAGAAGGGTTTTACTTACTGAATTTTTTATTGATTTCATGGAACGAAGTAAGAGAATTTATAACAGTAACCATAGGGTATAAATACCGTATTTTCTATAGCAAGAAAGATTACTCAGATTCCGCTACTTAATTTTCGCAAAATTTTGAACATAATTGAACGGGGTATCTCCAATTTTACCAGCTAAAAAGCACGCAACATGAGTCCAGTTTGGATTTATTATATTTTCTCTATGTCCTCTTGAACCTATTCCGCCATCAATTAGCAACGTTATTACAGATTCTCTTGGAGAACTCCCACCAACAAGATTTTCTGACCCATCTAAGTACGACGATCCTAAAACTTTTTTTATTCTATCAAAAGGACTGGAATTATCGCTTCCTGTATGACCGGTATAACCTCTTTTCGCCATATCTAATCCATGCTTTTTTGCAGAACTCATTAACCTATTGTCTGGTAGTAGGCAGTTCAAAGTCTTCATCTTACTTAAAATATCAACAATCTCCTGCCCAGCGATGTAATCATTATACGTTAATTCATCTTTTTTAGCCACAAGCCAATTGGAAATGATTTGCGCATAAATATTTGGATAATGTCGCGCAAAATTAATTTCGCGAATCATTATCTTTTCGTTTTCAATTAAATAGTTAGCATTTGCAGCAGTGTTAATCTTCACAAAATCGACTGTGGTAGAATCTATAATTACTTTTTTCCCAGGAAATGAATATGATTGACTCTTTACTTTACAGTCCGTACCTATAAATGCATAACTCGTTAACATTTTATATTTGCTTTTTCCGTATAATTCCTCTTTCTTTTCTGCATAGATTCCAATTGCATGAAAATCTGTACTCAACAAAGTTGTATAATTCTCGAATATAATATTCAAATCAGTCGAATCTTCTGTACTTGAACTACCCCCAAATCCAGCACTACCACAATAGCCATTCGTATACTTATCAGTATTTCCCTTGTAATTAGAAAGGCTTTCATCTTTCGCAGCTTGAAAAAGCTTATCCGACCAAGCTAAACTGAAAACCGGAATCGCGTGCTTAAAAAAAATTATTGCGTTTTTATCCTTATCAAAAAATGACTTATATTTTTTGTAATATCCATTTGGATTTTTTCTTAACGCATTGATCTCAGAAAATATTTTATTCTGAATTACAGAATTTTGACCTACCACAGATGATGAAAAAAGTATAAAAGCGAGAAATATTTTTAACAGTCGTTTCATCCAAATGCGTCAGTGGTTAGGGTTAATGCTAAGTTTTATTAAAATCAATTTTTGATATCGTATAGAAAATGAGCGATTCCAAACCAATGGGGACTGATCTTTCTTACCCATTCTCCAATAAACTCTCTGTCTTGAGAAATATGCCCTCCCGCGGCTCGAAATTCGGCGTATTGCTTCGCCAACTGTTTATGTTTCTCGATGTCACGCATAAGTTTTGGCAAGTCCTCAACTATTGTATTCAAATAAGCAATTGATAAGTCTTCGACAGGTTTAAGTATTGATATGATAAGTCCCTTTTCTTCCGAATCAAAATTTTCAAATAATTTATCGGGTAATAAAACCCATCCTGTCGGGTCTTGTTCCGTATTTCTTAATTTCTCAAATTTTTGAACGAGATCAATGGTGAATTTGGTCAGTTTTTCGTTTTCGCTTCGTTTCACTTTGGAAATCAAATCTAAACTCATCACATCTTTAATGTATGACATTAGCTGAGATTCTTGAAAACCACTCAGATTTTTCACTTTCTCCACCTTTCTCCTCCATTCAGGCACGGTTTCCTTCTTTTTTTTAAAAAAATTAAACATGATCTATTTTCTTTTTATAATGCTTCATTCATAGAACTTGGTTGTGTACTCAAGTTACCATTGACCTGTTCAATCAATTCGTAAGACAAAATCTGATTGTAGATGTCAACATAAGAATCTTTTGTGAAACTCTCCCCTGAGACGAATCCTCCTTTTAGTTCGCCGCAACTCGTATTCTTCATGAACTTGTTAGGATTCCATCCCGTTCCTGAATAGAAAAACACTTGATACCTGCCATTTGGAATGCTAAACTTATACTTTGTCCCGGCTTTGATATAAGCGTGTCGACAAACATTGCCTTCTTCATCCTTGATTGTTACAAGCACATCCGAGCCTCCGCTTAATACTGAGATCTGCGAACAATCATACCCCCCACAACCATTTCGAGAACCATAACAATACGCCCAAGGCATTGAACCCTGACTTAGAGAATTGTATCGCCATTGCTCTTCAAAAACTTCATCCGTAATTGCGTTGAACTTCTGTTTATTGATGCTTGTTTTGGTCAAGTTGAACGGAATATCGCCAAGAAGTTTACCACGAAAACTTTCAGGCACGACACTGGTAACAATCAATTGACCACGGTTGCTCTCAATTTTTCCATTAAAAAGATCAACAACATTCGATTTGAACTTTGATCGTGAATTACTGATCAATCTTTGTAGTTCGCCCTCAGCACCTTTACTTTCTTTATCGGCTTTGATCTTCTCATTTTCATATTCTGACAAGAACTTGTCGAATTCACTCCATGTATCCGAGTTATATGAAATTAAATAAAGTGAATCCATGCCGGGGCAATCAGAATCTACAAGTTGACGATTTAATAACCGATGAACTTTCAATTTGGGATACCAAACATCAAATGATTCAATATGCTTTTTTTGCAGAGCTAAAATTCTCGGATTAATAAGCTGGTTAACGCTATCGTTGGAATGAATAACTAAACAATTTTTATAGAGGCATGAAATATAACTGATGTTTGGAACTTTCATCTTAACATTGTCACTCAAATACAAAAACCTAAATGCTGTGTCTTTGTAGGTGTAAGCAAGACTGTCAACAAAGTGCGTTGAATACAATCTAAACAAAGCTGTGTCGGTCTGCTTTAAAAATGCCAGTTTTTGGTTGTTACTATTTTCAACATCAGCTTCACCTTTTTTCTCAAGCTCTGAAACTGCGGTTTTAAATCCTTCAAACTGCGATTTAAATGAATATCTAACGAAAATCACAAGTCCTATTAGGGCTACAGCAATTATTATAAGTAATTTATTTCTCATCCTTCTTTGGAGCCTTAATAAAAAGTGTTATCAATAAACCAAGCGCAACAATCACATCTACGATATTCCAAATTTCTCTACCTAATGAAATTTTCATTAATGGCTGAAAAAGTACTGCTAACACAACAAACACTACTGCTTCTATTTTCAATCCTCTTTCATTTGCCGTATAAGCTAAGTACCCAAAAACCAGCATCCCAGCAAAGCGAACAAACTGAAAATAGCCATAAGGCATGTCAGCCAAGCATAAAACTAAGAGCGCAGCCAGGACAATTTTAACGACCTTTTCCATTAGTTCCTTACAACGATTAATTCTGCTTCTCTAATTAGTTCCTTTCCTCTTATGTAACCATTCCGCACAACTGTAATAATCTCATCATTTTTTTTGTTTGCATCCGGTTCGGTATCTACAATTTTTGAAAAACCAACAATTAATTTATTCTCAGGATACTCGAGTTTAGTAATACCATGCTTGTTAAGAAGATTAAGAACCTTTTTTTGTACCGTTTTATACCGGTTTATTATCTTGGATGTCTCTTCCTGTTTGTCAAGTCCTTTCTCAATAAAACTTTCTTCAACTCTTTCAAATGTATCAACGATGTCAATAATGCCTAATGCAAGTTCTTTGAATAAATCCTGCTTCTCATTTTCCTTGCTTTCCACACGGTTGTTGAGTTCATTAATACTCCGCAACTGCTCAGTCAATAAAGATTCTAATTCGTTAGTCGCTTCCATTTACAATGAATTTAAATCGTTTTCCTTAAAGCTATTCAGATCAATTGTGTCTACCTTAACATCAACTTGTACCACTTGAGGACGCTTTGACTTTATTTTGGCAGGAAACATAAAATCCGCAGCCAATCGTTTTGCAGGGTCTAATAATTGCCTCGCGGCGACTTGTATTTCCTGAAGTGAATATGCTTTTTCCTTCATCGCAGTCATTTGCGCCTTCATTATCTCAGTTTTATTTGCGTTCTGAGACACTTTCAGTATTTCGTATGGATTCTTCATCTTTTCGCAGAAAATAAATCAGATAGATCAGTAAAACCGTCTCCATCTCCACAATCGACCATGTATTTAAGTGCTTTTCGGATTTTCAATCCGTCAGCGTTAAGATTCGTTCCAGCTAAAATCACGGTTCGTGCTTGTGCAGGAAACTGCGCGAGCAATTCTCTTCTTGTTTTAGTTAATTCACCACAATTAGCTTTGTACGTTGGACTCTTATCTTTCTGAATTTCATCCAAGATTTTATAGATCTCCGTCGCGTTTGTAGTTCTGTCATTAAGAATGTCAAGAAGATTCATTCTAATGATCGCCACTAAATTTTTACACACTCGAGCTATATCTTTTTTACACAAGTAAGCATTTCTTAAATTTTGAAGTGCCTTGAAATTATTCATCTTCCCATCATTCACTTTCGAGATGGTTAGATTAGTAACATAGTTCGAATACTGGTATCTGAGTTTCGTTGCAATGTTAAACAGATTGACTGATTGTGCCAACGGAGCAATCAATTTTTCATTTTCATCATCCTCTTCAATTCTCCTGTTAAAGAAATTGAATACTTCCTCCTCAAATTGTTCTCTGAACTTAGGATACTTATTTACGGCTTTGCACTTTTCCTTGTCCTTCGATATTTCCATCAGCTTATCCGTTTCCAATCCTTTAAGAGCAGTCATAAAACTGTGTTTGATCACAGATGCTCTCCGATACTCAATAACCGGACTTGTTTCTTCTTTATATTTTTGGTAATCGACATATAAAGCTCCCGCTTTCAATGCATCTTCATTTGAATATTCGTCAAAGTCCGCATTCAATTCATCGATAATTTCTGATGCAACTTCGGGATACTGGCGTGCGAAAAGCGGTGTAGCAAAGAGGATATCGTTAGGAATTACTTCAATAATCGCTGAAATAGAATTTTTTTCAATTTCATATAGATCGTGAACCTTCTTTGCGAACTCCTCATTATCTATTTTGTTGTTGATGACCGCTTCAAATTGTAAAAGCAATTCACGCTGGGTTGCCCCGATAGAAATATTTGAGTCTGTTATTTCATCGTAGTTGGCATTCTCAGGCAAACCCGAGTGGTTGCTATATTGCGAACCAATTGAGTCAGCTAAACTAAAAGTGTATTCATCATCCCAGCTTGTTGCATCTAATGACTTCAATATTACCGCGTCAGAATGTACGGCGGTAAGCCAAGAAGATACCACCGTTTTATAGTTTGTTTCATTTAAGTCGCCTTTGTTTGCAATACCGAAGCAACAAATACCTAAGTTTTTTAAGAGTTCAGGAACAGTCCAAAACCTCGGAAAACTTGTTATCAAATTGATGGCTGTTGAATAATCAGCGCGTTCAAGTGAGCTAATAAGAAGTTTATTAAAAATACTTGGTTTGATCTCTTCAAGTTTGGGACGAGCCTCGGGTATTACAGCAGAGATTTCCTTAGTAATAGTTTCCAATGAGTCGTAAAATTCTCTCGTCTTATCCGTAGGAAATTGCGCCTCAAATAAATTTTCAAGCTTCTTATTAAACTGATCGAGTTTTGTTTTTGCAACCTTCTTCTTCTCATTAAGAAAATAACCCTTCAAGAGTTTTACTTTTTCATTTTCTGATGGAAGGTATTTATTTGTGATCTCCTCGGCTTCTTGAGAATTTGTTTTTAAAAGTTTGAGAACATATCGGTAATAAAAATCCCGCTTTATTGGTTCAAACGCTTTATCAATATCTTGAACAAGATTATTATATTCAATTGCCTCTCCAATTTTCAACCTGCAAATTGCCCTTCTTGTTACAATATCAGAGTAAGATTCTGCTTTGAATCCGGAAGGCTGCGAACCAAGTGCTTCTGAATAAGAGTTGATCGCCTCTAAATTATTGTTATCGCGTTCAAGTGCTTTCCCTTTTTCAAAATAGCTGTTACTAATTTGAAGCAAGTGTTTATTTCGAAGGCTGTTGAATTGATCCTCGACACCTCGTTTAATACAATTATTGATAAACTTAATGTTCCCTTTCAGCTTGTCAATCCGCACGGTTAACTCATCTTTGGCTTTGGTTACGATTTCTTCATATTGCATCTGAGCAATCTCATATTTTGCTTTTGCCTCAATGATTTCAAATGCTTCACGATTGAAACTTCCGTTTATTCTCTTCGGTATTTCAAAAATACTATTGTAAGAATTAGAATCCGACTTCGTTGCTTTTCTAAAGTAACATTCTGCCAATCGTGCAGCAGCATCAGGCTGTTTATTTAATAAAGTCTCAAAAATCTTTGAAGCCTCATCAATCTTACCCGAACTTAGAAGCCTCTCAGCCGAAGCGAATTTTGATCCGGGCATGTTTTGATAGACCACAAAACCTATGATCCCAACAGCAACGAGTATGATTAGAATCTCCATTATTCGTTTTTAAGCTTTATTTTAATAGTTTGCCCCACTCGCAAATTATAGGGTTTCACAAGGTTGTTCAGCTTTTCGATTTCCTCGAAACGTTGCCAATCATTATAAAACATCAGAGCAATCTTTGTTAAGCAGTCTCCTTTTTTAATTGTGTAACTAACTGTCGACTCCTCTTGCTGAGAATTCTTAACAGCCAAGTTGTTCTGTAATTCTGTAATTCTTTTTTTATAGAACTCAGAAGAATCAGCAACAGTATTAGTTGGAACCTGATCTAAAGTTGTTTTGGTCGTTTCAGTTTTCTGATTACTCAAAAATTGCCACAAAAGAAGAATGAAGAGAACCCCAATGATTCCAATTGAAATAAAAGATCTTTTTGTAGTAGGCTTGTGCGCAAACAAACCGGAAAGAAGTTTGAACGCCTTCAAGTTTGAATTGCATTGAGGGCAGACAACCGCTTCGGTTCTATAATCTGGCAAACCAGTTTTATTACAAACAGGACAATTCGCCATAATTACGAAAGATGAACTCCAGTTTCGATTCCTATTCCTCCAGTTCCATATTGATCGCGTAATTCGATGGCTTCATTTAGCAATTCAAAAGCCTCATCACTTTTGTTTGTTCTAAACAGAGTAACGATCTTTTCATGCATTTGATGCAATTTATTAGCATCAGCGGGATTCTTCTTAGCTGCATCATTTGCAGCCATTTTAACCGTAAACAAAGTAATGAGAACATTATACTTATCCGTAACAGTTTTCAATTTTTCTGTTGCTTGACTTTTTGCTATAACATCATTGTCCTCAATTTCGCTTAGTAATGTTTGAATTTTTGCGACATCTGCTTTGTTGACCAACTCAGGATACTCGCCAACGAGAATTCTACCGAACGCAATAACCATTGAATCCTCATCAAAATCGTCGGTTATTTTTTCAGATTGCTCAAATGCGGTGAATACGTTCGTGCCGATCTCTTCCCATTTCTCAGAATCGGAGGTTAGTCCTGGAGAGTTATTAATTTTCTGAATTTCCTTTTGTACATGATTTAAGAAATAAGCCTTTTGTGGATCGGTAAAGTTCATCGAGTTAATTTTCTCAAAGCAACTTGCTATAAAATCAAAAGCCTTTGAGTCCTTATGCCCTCTGCCTAACACAATCGTTTTCTCTTTTGACTTGCTTCCTTTGACATGCACCCTGATTGTAAAGATCTCGTCTAAGTCCATTTCGATATTGAACACTATATCACTACCGACAGGCAAGTCCTCTTCAATTGTAAAATATCCAATGGTCATTTTATCGTACTCGCCGTTTTCAACATCTGAGTATAACGAAACTTCCACAATCTTTTGGTTGCTGATCGATGTTTTGAATGTTTTTGAAACAGTGATTGGCAAAGGCATTTGCTTGTCAATAATCTTTTCCTTGCGATCCTTGAGTTGTAAATAGTAATTGTGATTTGTGCTATAGGAAATTTCTGAAATCACGTTATTAGCAACGACAGGCGTTTCGGTTTCATCTCCCAAACGATGGGCGAGAATTGCCGCTCCCTCTGCGACAGCCAGCATTGGCTTATCAGAAACTTTGATTTTATCAGACCCGAATTTATCAGAGAGCATTTGTTTTACAAGGGGGATGCATGAAGATCCGCCAACTAACAGGATGCTATCGATCATCCCAATGTCGTATCCTACGTCCTTCAGTAAATCTCCAATTAGATCGATACTGCGCTGTACATAAGGCTTAATTGCTTGTTCAAATTCGCCTCTCGTAATAGTTACTTCGATATCGATCCAGTCACCATTCTCATCTTCAAGAACGCCTATAATACTTATAGGAGCAGAGTTTGCAGAGCTTAGTTGGATTTTTGCATTTTCCGTTTGCGTTCTTAGCTGACCTTCAAACTGAAACTTCTTCTTCTCAGGTAAATTGTCGATTAGTTTGTGTATATCTGAAATGCTGTATTGTTCGGATACCTTTTTGAAAATAATTTCTTGCAGTTTTTTATCAAGATCATCACCTCCCAACCAACGGTCGCCTCCAGTACCAGCTTCCATGTATTGTCCGTCAACTATGTTAAGAATTGACAAGTCAAATGTTCCTCCACCGAAGTCATAGATCATTACTGTTTTGGAATCTCCAGCCTTCATGTTATCTGCGCCATAAGCGATAGCGGCGGCAGTAGGCTCTGCAAGTAACTTCTGTACCTTTAAGCCAGCTAACTGCGCAGCAACTCTTGTCGCGTTTTTTTGTTTCTCTGTAAAGTAAGCAGGAACTGTAATCACAGCATGTGTCACTTCGCCGCCGAGTCTTTCTTCAGCATCCTTCTTTAGTTTAGATAGAATCTCTGAACTAATTTGTTCCGGCGTGTATTGCTTGCCACCGAGAACAACCGCTACAGCATCGTCAGTACCACCTTTAAGCGATGTAATACCAAATTTATAGTATGGATTGGAGATCATGTCCTGAACCATTTTATCTTTAATGGCGGCTCCCATTAATCTCTTTACAGAAAGAATCGTGTTGTTAGGGTCGCGTTCAAGCAATTGAAATGCTGGTCTACCAACGAGAATTTCGTTGTTGCGGAATCCCACACATGATCGTGTGAGTTCTTCATTTTCTTTATTCCTCAAAATCTTAACTGCGGTGTCTTTAAATGCAACCACAGAATTTGTCGTTCCTAAATCAATACCGATTACTTTTTTCATAAAAATCTCTCTTTTAAGAGTATGGAAATATACTAAAAAAAATGAAAGTTAGTGAACCTGAACCACTTAAATTGGAATCAGCATTCTGTATTATAACGGAATTATTTCCAATAAGATACATAATCAGCAATCGACAGGCTACCGTGGAATCAACTTAAGCTCGATTCTATGGAAATCCGATCCCAATAATTCAGATCTTCAATTACTTTGTTGATGTAGTTATTAATAAGAGTTTTATCAGTAACATCTGTTCCATCCGGTATTTTGAGTCCCTTCTTATTCAGCAAATCGGAAATGCGTATGGCAACCTCGCGTGGAATTCCGAACTCAATCAACCTTCGAGTTTCATTTTTGAAGGCTCCCACTTCCATAAAACCTAAAACAGGGTTCTCATCGGTTAACATTTGAATAACAGGCCGCAGGAGTTTTGGAATTGAATAGGGAACGACCTTATTCGTAAATCCTAATATGTTATCGACCTCTTTCGCATCGATGTCGCTTCTCCAAGAAATAATTTCCTTTAATGGCTGCTCCTTGCTCCAACGCTGAGCAGTAATTAGAATTTTGGTGATTACCTTTTCATCGGCAAAGTCAAAGTATTTTTTGAAATAATATGGATTTAGTTCGTTAACCTTTAGTAAAACCGATGAGAGTGACGAAACGTAATCATCCGCGAACGGTGTTTCGGGAACGGTATAATTTGCTTTGCTAAAAAATTTAAACAAATCATTTAAGACAAAGGGGTCCCAATGGAGATTACTCTTACAAATACTTGTAGGTACTTCCAGCTTTTGTAGTTGATCAAAAATCTGGAGGTATTCACCTTCACTAATTTCAATGTCAGCTTTTCTTAATCGCTCTATTGCTCCTGCTTTATGTTTAAGAATTGTTTGCCGGATATAAATAGTCAGATCGTTGAAATCCTTTGTATCGTTAGATGGCTGGTCGCCATTCAAAAGCGACTTAACTATTTCCTTTTTGTTTTTGCTAAATCGCTTCCCATAACCAACTGCGACATCTTTCTCAGGATACTCAAATAATTCACCCTGCTCTTCTTCAAACGCGGATTCATCGAGTATGATGGCGCGACCCACAAAATCCTTCATTAATCTTCCTGCTCTTCCTCTTAAATTAGCGAACTCGTAAGGCGTTAGTTTTGTGGTTTTATCTGTTTTCCTAATGAATAAATTGGGATTCCTTGCAATTAAGTTTTTAGCAGGGAGATTTACGCCTTGCATCAATGTGGTGGTGCAAATAATGGATTTAATGACCTGCAAGGAGAAGGCTTGCTCAACAACTATTCGCAAATGATAAGGAACATCTGCGTGGTGGTATGCAACGCCTTTTTCTACGCTTTTAATAAGGGTGTAATTTGGGTGGACGGTATCTTTAATATAATCGACCAACGACTTTAACTTTACGTCATTCGGTTGGGGCGCGAATGAAGCAATACCCTGGGCGGAAGCGTTAGCTTGCGACTTGGTTGGGGAAAATATTATTGTTCCTGAATCTTTTGATAATACCGTTAAGATGTTTGAAATGAATTGGTGACTACCATCTGTATACTGACTTTTACCAAAAATATTTTCGTCAATCTTTTGTAAATTTTCGATCTCTATACTTTGAGGATATTTATTTATGCTGCTAAACTGCCTTAAAAAAACTTTTCCTTTACTCTTTTTGAAAGAATATGTTAGATTAAGGACTGGAGGTAGTTCATCAGGTAGGTATTGAGCATTTTCACCGAAGAGTTTTTTTACGAGTTTATCGATATTCTTAACACGTGGCCCTGCAACAATGATTTTTTCAGGATTGATACGCGTCTCAAATTCTTGGATCGTATTGTATAAATCCTGCGACCTTTCATTGTCCTCATTAGCGACACGCTCAATATTTTGAACCTCGTCAATAATCAGAAGGCTTAGATTCTTGAAGCTCTCATCACTTTGATTTAAAGCAGAAAGTGCTCTCTCTTGAGTCAGGACGTAAACATTCCTTTCAGAATGATGGATTTTTTTATCCGAATACGTTTGTGAGATATTAAACCCCTGTATATTAAGCTTCTTAATCGTTTTTCGAAGATCGTTTGTAACCTGATTGATAAGAGTAATTGTAGGAACGATATAGACAACATCGCCATTTTGTTTTGAAAGCAAATTGATGATTTTATTCACTAAAATGAAGGACTTTCCTGCTGAAGTAGGCGCAGAAATACCAATGCGCTTATGCTCATCAATAGCATCCCACATTTTTTTCTGAAACATTGTGAGGCTAATTCTGTGTCCCGGAATTACTTCTACCTCTCCTTTAATTAGATGAGATGTAAATTTTAATTCTGCTAAAAGACTACCCAAACCGGAAAAGGTATCATTTTCAAAGTTAAAACCTGAATCCACCATCTTCGCCGTGGGTACTAATCCTAACCTTCCGAGAATTTGTATTAAGACGGACGGCAACGCTTTCCAGTTTGGTGAGCGATGCTCCCATAGTAGGCCACAAATCAACAAACATCGGTTTTGTAGTTCGCCCGTTGTTCCTCTTCTTGAAATCCTTTCGGCAAGATTTAAAAGTTTTATTGCTAATTCGTCGGAAAGAGGAGCGGCACTTTCGTTTACATAGCCCAATTTTGAAGCAAAGACATTTAAATCATGCTTCAATAATGCGTCGATTAATTTATTATCCGCGTCCGACAAATTCATCCTAACTTTTTATTAAAACTGTTAACAAGAGCATCGATTCCGGACATTGGAAAAAGAATGTAATTCATTCTTGGTAGAAGCGCAGCGGGTATTTTTTTAAATAGGTCTTCTTTTAACGTGGCGGTATCCTTCCTAATAGTTTCGATAGTATTCTCAATGAGTTCTTTTTCGCTTGTTCCGGTAATCGAATGTTCATTTTTATAAGAGACCATGCAAACTAAATGAACCTCCACACCACTTAATTTACCTTCAACATAATTCTGAGCTACTTTTTCTAATTCTTCGGGAATAAATTCCTCGTATACGTAAAGATTTAAATCTTTTGAGTGCTTGTCATAATGCTCAATTACACCTTCGATAGCATCTTTCACAGCATCTTTGAAGCTATTTTTCTCTCTATCGTACGTCTTCGCTTCACCAATATATAAAATCCACTTTCCGTCGTTCTTTGCTATGTGAATGGCATCTGCACCATGTCTTTCGAAGGATGGATCATCGGTAATCCTCATTTTCCTTAATAGTGGGGCAGCTTTGAAAAAATGCTGAAGAAAAACAAAAAGCAATAATTCCGAAAATTGACCCTTGACATTGTTTTTTCTGAATTTTTCCTTCGCTCTTATCGATAACATTTCGTGCGCACCGGACGTATCTCTGCCCTCCTCAAAAGTCTTCACGAGTTTATTTTGATGGGATTTGGCATAAACATATCCGGTAACTGTGGAAACCATCTCCTTTACGAACTCTTCTGCCATTATTTGAAGATCATTGTATTTAATGCATGCGCCAATATGTTCTTTCTTTGGTTGCATATTGAAATCTTCCTTCACCCAATACATCTTGCCCATAAAGGCTTCCGTTTTGATGAGTAATTCATTTATATCCACGCTATCTAAATCTTTCATTGCTATCCAGTGATTAATTTCCAGTCATTCCGTTAATAAACGTCTCCACAAAGCTCAATACCTTACTCAAAATCCTGTCTCCTACCTTTTTTCTTTCAAGAAGAGTTGGCTTTTCACCGTCCAGCAATTCGAGAATCTCATCGCGGAGCGGCTCACGCTCTGCGTATAGATAATCCTCAATGAGTGCTTGTGTTTTTTCAGAAGACAATTTCTCTTCTGCAACCAATTTATCAAATGCTGCCTTTTGCTCTTTACTCCAAAACTTCTCAAACGCTTCAGGAATTTCATCGGCATTTTTCATATCAGGAAGATTTTCCTGAATAAATTTCTCAATAAGTTCCTTCTTGCTTCTTAACTGCGCTTCGGTACTTAACAAGTTGAATATCTCTTTTTCGGCTTTGGAAACCTCTGCCTGAACTTTCGACTTCAGCCTTATTAATAACTGGATGATATACGCAACATTGATCTCGTCACGGCGGATCAATTCAACCTCAAAATCAACATCATCTAAAATTGAAACTTTTTCTTTCTGATGATTGCTTTTCACTTTGTCATACAGGTCGAGGTATTTGCTTTTGTAATCCTCAAATAGCTGCTCCTGCATCGCTAAATCATCCCATTTGAAATCAGAAAAGGCGGTGAGAATGTTTTTAATTCGCATGAGTTCCCGGAATGCCTTGATAAACTCCAGTTCGTCATCCTCTGTTTGCAAATCATTAACGCTATTTACTGTCGGTGTGATCTTGAGTAGTTCGCTGAAGGCCTTATTGAACTTCGTAACGTAGTCCTCATAAGGCTTCATGATAATAACCTCAATTGCCTCCTTGTTACTGAAAAGCGTTATCGCATCATCGGTGGCATTTTTCAGATTGCGGAAAACAACAATATTTCCCTGCGACTTCTGTTCGTTCAAAATTCGGTTAGTACGCGAGTAGGCCTGTATAAGCCCGTGATACTTCAGGTTCTTATCAACATAAAGGGTGTTCACCTTCTTCGCATCGAAGCCGGTGAGGAACATATTTACCACCAGCAGTATGTCTATTCTGTTATCAAGATTTTCAGGCGAGCGTTCCCGATCCTTTAACTTTTTTGAAATATCGTTGTAGTAATTGTAAAAGGATTCGCTGTCTTTGGTAGAGAATTTTGTGCCGTAGGTTTGATTGTAGTGGCCAATGTACTCATCCAGCTTTTCCCTGCTATGAGCAGCCAAGCCATATAGAGCTTTTGGTTCTTCTACTACCGTTACCTCTTCCGGTAAGAATCCATTTGCGTCCGCATCGTTCTCGTTTGCCGCATAACTGAAAATAGTTGCAACTCTAAAATCGTGTTTCCCTTCAGCTTTTCGCTTTTGGAAAATATCATAATACTTAATGAGCGTTTCAATGCTGCTCACGCAAAACATAGCGGAGAAATCTCGATTATGGGTTTTCCGTTTATGGTTGGTTAAAATGTAATCGGCGATTTTTTCCAATCGCTTTTCGTCCTCCATCAACTCCTTCGTATCGATATCCTCGACCTCAATATCAATTTCAGTAGCACTCTCTTTGCGTTTATACCGGCCTACATATTCTACAGAAAATTTAAGAACATTCTCGTCCCTGATCGCATCGGTAATAACATACTTGTGAAGGCATTCGTCAAATAACTCTTTGGTGGTTCGTTTTCCATGCTCGTTTTTTACAGCGTTGTTTGCAAATATTGGTGTTCCGGTAAAACCGAACATTTGAGCGTTGGAGAAATACTCCTTAATCCGTTTATGTGTGTCTCCGAACTGACTGCGATGACACTCATCAAAAATGAAAACGATTCTTTTATCTTTCAGATCGGCCATCTTCTTCTCATACTTAAGCTTACTGATAGACGTATTTAATTTCTGAATGGTGGTAACAATTAATTTCGTGTCTTTCGCTTCTCCCTTTTTGTCGACATAAGTACCTAAGAACTGCTTAACTAAATTCTTGGTATTATCTGTCCCGTCTATACAGCCATCACTGAAGCTGTTAAACTCTTTAGTGGTTTGATAGTCCAGGTCTTTTCGGTCGACAACAAAAACAATTTTATGAATCTGAGAGAGATTCGTTAAGATTTGGCTTGCCTTAAACGAGGTGAGTGTTTTGCCTGATCCTGTGGTATGCCAAATATACCCGTTCTTATTGCTGTTAACCACGCGATCAATCAGAGCCTCTACCGCATAGAACTGATATGGCCGTAGAATCATTAATATTTTATAGGTTTCATTCAGCACAATGTATTTGCAGATCATTTTGCTGATATGGCAAGGCTCCAAGAATTCAGAGGTAAATCCGTTGAGAATGTTCGTTAGGCGATTGTTTTCCTTATCTGTCCAAAAGAATGTTTGCTTAAAAGACTGAAGGCGATTGTTCGCGTAGTATTTGGTATTAACTCCGTTACTAATAACAAAAATTTGGATGTATTGATACAGTGCAGAATTTGCCCAATAGGAATGCCGCTGGTAGCGGTTGATCTGATTGAATGCTTCTTTTAATTCAAGTCCCCGGCGTTTCAACTCCACTTGAACGAGAGGCAAACCATTAATGAGCAGAGTAACATCGTAGCGATTTTTATATTTACCGTCTATTGTTACTTGATGTGTTACCTGAAATTGGTTTTGACACCAATGCTCAGTATTGATAAATTCAAAATAAAGGTCTTTGCCATCGTCGCGCTGGATATGCTGCTTCTCTCGCAGAGTTTTTGCCTTCTCGAACACAGATCCCTTACTCAGAAGGTTCATTACCCGCTCAAATTCAGTATGAGTGAACTTTACATTATTGTGCTTCTCTAATTGTGATCTGAGATTTGCAACCAACTCCTTCTCATCTCGGATAATAACCAAACCATAACCCAACTTTTGAAGCTGTGCTACAAGTTGTTCCTCCAATATTTGCTCTGGTTGTTTACTCATATCTTAACAAAACATTTGTTGCAAAAGCCCTCTTTTATACGCTTCATGCGAATCAATTTGGTTCTGACAACTCACTAACTTTTCATTTATAGCACACATGAAATCAGAAATCCTCTTTTGCTCTTCTTGACAAGGCATAAAAACATCAATACTGAAAAAATCATTTACTCCAATATTTAGAAGGCCATGATTCCTCGCGCCCTCTTTAGTATGTTTTTCGATTTCTTTATTTGCTTTTCCTGACTCAAAATAATGCTCAAAAAAATCTGCGTGCGCCTTATTCTTGAACCGGAAACATATATACAGCGTGGATACCACGCCCTTATCGTATCGAGTTAATCTCTTCATTGCCCCGACCGGATAACCTACAGAATAGCTGCGGTTGTATGCGAAATCATTTTTTGAAAGCAGGTAATATCCGGTTAAATCATCGGATGAGACGGACTTATTAAAAAACTCAAGTTGACTAATTAAGCCGAACTGAGCGGAAATTGTCATAACATTAAGATTGTTCTCTGCATTTTTCTGTGTAACCCTTTCCGTTAGCTCGCCCAACGTTACTGCCGTCCAATTGGGAAATGCTTTTCCACTCTTATCACGAAATCGAATCTCCTTGGAAAATATTCGTTGCATTATCGCCTTTTTGTAGTCAGTTAGGAAATCGCGTTTCTTCTTCAGATGTAGTATTTTATTAGAAAGGCATTCAAAAAAATCCGAAATGCGTTTTTGTTCATCAAGTGACGGAACAAATATCCTGTCATGCAGTACGTAAGCGTTATTAATTTTCATATCGTTCTTCGCGCCCTTCTTTACAAGAGGTCGTAAGTATCGATTAGTATTAACGTCAAGTGAGAAATAATTATCAAGAAATTCCCCTATAGCATTTTCTTTCCTCAATTTGTAAACCGCATACAGTGTAGATACTATGCCCGATTCACCCTTGTTAAGTTTGATAATACCATATGGGTTTTCTTTCAGGGGGCTTTTTGTATAAACAATATCTCCTGTTTCGACAACGTGATAGTTGTGAACCGAAACTCCCGCATAACTCCGCCCCAAATGTTTTATCTGATTCACAATTCCAAATTCACCTGAAACGGAAAGCACATGATTCTTATCATATTTCAAATCTTCGTTTCTCTTCTTCGCTTCTTCGAGCAGTTCACTCAAACGCACATGTTTCCATCCATCCTTAAATTCAGGAAAGCGGATCAATGGTTTTTTACTTTTTTGCTTTTCCATAATTCTAAAACGGCGTATCTATTTTTAGTTCTTTACAAAAGGCCGCAAGAACTGAGTCAGTAGTCTTAATTTTTTTTTCCAAATCTTTAAGTTTGCGAGAGACGGCAGCTATATCAATCTTTTCGGCTTCTTCGAATGTATTTACATAACGCGGGATATTAAGATTATATTCATTCACCTTAATTTCCTCAAGAGTTGCCAACTGGCTGTATTTATCCAACGCTTTTCTTTCCCTATATGTCGTAATGATTTTCTCAATGTCTGAATCGCGTAGTTTATTTTGCGTACCTCTCTCGAAATGTTCCGAGGCATTAATAAATAAAATATCGTCCGGATTTTCTCTGCACTTCTTGAAGACCATAATGCAAGTAGGAATAGGAGTGCCGTAGAAAAGATTTGCCGGTAATCCTATAACCGCATCCAAATAGTTTTTATCTTCAATAAGGTGCTTACGGATATGTTGCTCTGCGCCGCCTCTGAATAAAGCTCCATGAGGCAAAACAATCGCCATTGAACCATTCTCCGTTAAATGATAGATCATATGCTGGACAAAAGCGAAATCTGCTTTGCTTGATGGAGCCAGTTTTCCGTATTGACTGAAACGATCGTCAGTCATGAACAAGGGATTTGCACTCCACTCTGCCGAAAAAGGTGGATTGGCCACAATAGCTTCAAACTGCTTATCCAAGTGTTGCGGATGCTCTAACGTGTCTTCTTGCTTGATATTAAATTTGCGATAATGTACGCCATGAAGGATCATGTTCATACGCGCAAGGTTGTAAGTAGTACGGTTCATTTCCTGCCCATAAAAATTACTCACATCCTTTACTTCCCGCGCTACACGTAACAACAATGAGCCTGATCCACAAGTGGGATCATAGACTGACTTAAGTTTACTTTTACCCGTGGTCACAATCTTCGCAAGCACTTTGCTTACTTCTTGCGGCGTATAAAATTCCCCCGCCTTTTTTCCTGCTCCACTGGCGAATTGCCCGATCAGGTATTCATAAGCATCACCCAATACATCCAGTTCAGTATTCTGCAATTGGAAATCAATTTTGTCAAGGTGCGAAAGTACTTTCGCAATAATCTCGTTCCTTGCTTCAGGGGTTTTGCCGAGCTTGGTGCTGTTCAAATCCATGTCCTCAAAGAGGTTGTCAAAGTCCTCTTCACTTTCCGTACCCATCGTACTGAGTTGGATATTTGTAAGAATTTTTTGAAGGTCTTCGAGGATAAATTTCTTTCCATCAGTTTTATCTCCGCTACCGTTTCCTCGTCGCGCCACCTCACTGAATAGCTCGGAAGGTTTAAGAAAATAGCCCAATTTTACTAATGACTCTTCTTTGATCGCTTTTACATATTCTCGCCCGTCTTTTGAATTCTCTTTTATTTCACGGTACTTGATCTTATCTTGTTTCAAAATGGAGTTGGCATAAATCTCCATACGTTCAGAAAGATATTTATAGAATATAAATCCTAAAATGTAATCGCGGAACTCATCGGCGTTCATTTTTCCGCGTAGTGTATCGGCTATGTTCCAGAGTTGTTTTTCGAGTAGCTTTTTTTGATCTTCCGACATATATTAATTCCTAATAATCAATTTGTTAATTACGAGATACGAAGATATGAAAATAGGGGAATTTTTTACCCTTTTTTGTAAGCTATTCGTGTTGATTTTCAAAGATTTGAACTCATTCTCTTTGATCAGTAACTAAAAAAGGGGCTGCTTTCACAGCCCCTCCTGACTTTGCGGAGAACAAACCTGTTTTAACAATATGTCAAAGAACTTAATCTTAATTCCTATGCAGCGGTTTTTTCCTCGGCGGGAAATATATCTATTTCCCCACCTTGGTTAAATCGCCCATACTGAACTGCTTTTCCAATCTCCGGAACTTCAATCACAACATCGACGTCGTGTTGAAACTCATTATTTCCTTTAAATTTTCCTCCCTTCGTAGCCTGAAAAACATAAATGAATGACTTGCCTTTGTTTTGGTTTTTTAGTTTCTCTAAATCTTTCGGAGTAAGCCCAAGTTTGTTGACCGAGTCCAGGAACACGAAATCGTAAGAAGACAGATCTGCTGGTATTCCATCAGCAACTGTCAAATTCTCATGAGCAACATCCTTCTCTTTCAATTTGTCCTGAAGAGTTTTATCTAACTTCTCTTCTTTTGCAACGTAGAGAACCCTTCCGTGATTTCGCGCTAAGTAACCAGCGAAATCAACGCACAGATAACTCTTGCCCATCTTCGGCATTCCAAATACCATCGCAGTAAAGCCCGGTGCTGGATCACCAATGAACGCAAGCCATCGATCTTTAAATCCAATTGTGTTGAACTGAAGGTTTGCGAAGTCAGTACTTGGCATAATGTTTACGCCATTCAAGGGTTTTGATTTCTTTTTGCTTTTCGCGTACACTTCATCAATATCGTCGGACGCATTTTCCCATTTTACAATAATGCCTTTTAGCCTTTTGATCGTTGCGGGTTTTAAAACAAAGTGAGTCGCAAGGTGTGTGCTATTGAAAGCAGCGACAGCGGCCTTCTGAATGCTCATTATGTCTTTTGCGACAGGTGATTTTTTTGTGATCTTCTTTTCCTCGATTGCTTTTTGAAGTTCATCAATGAAAATACCGAAAGTGTTTTTATAAAGTACTTTATCGTGAAAGTTTAGAAAGCGTTGTATGAATTGGCATTCCATGCCAACATCAGAGTACGGATTTTTCTTTTTTGCTGGTTTCATTTTGTTTTCTTTTATGGCAATTGCCTTTTCTAATGCTTCTTTGCGGATTGAGATTTCAGGTGTTAGTCCATCCTCAAGTTCCGCATCCAACTCAAGACGATAGATCATTTTCAGTTTTTCCAAGGGAAGGTTGATGTAATTCTTCGCGTCCTCTTTTGCTCTGAGAATTTCCGGATGCTCCCGCGACCCATTTAAACTGACTTCGGGAGGATCGTAGTTCATCACGATCATTTCAATTTTTTGTTTATCCGTGAGCTTAGTAACAGCAACCGCCTTCTTTACACGCTTGACTTTCCATTTGTACTTTTTTATGTACTTAGATAAAAGAGTCGACGGATAAGAACTTAAAAGAAACTTTCCTTTGAACTTCGCAAGGCGTTTGAGAAGTTCCTCGTACTCTGAGCTTGAGTAGCCTTCATAATGTCCTTGATCGGAATTAATGTATGGTGGATCGCAGTAGATAAATGACTGCTTATCATTGCACCGATCAATGACTTTTAACGCATCGTTGTGTTCTACCTGAACTGTACGCAATCGATCCGCGTAGTCTTTAGTGAAGGTGTCGCGCTTAGTTGCAACGGCTTTTTCCTTAGAGGCTGTTTTTCCGAAACCCCAAGAGCCGATCATACCAGCGAACCCTTGATTTGTAAGAATCCAAAATGCCCACGCACGCTGTACGTCCGTAAACATATCAGGAAAGTCATAGATCGCTTTCGCTCGCTTAAACAGTTCTCGGCTATGCGGCGATCCTTGTATTTCTTTTTGTAGCTCTGAAAATTTTGTTTTCACGACCTTAAAGAAGTTCACGACCTCGCCGTTGACATCATTAATGATCTCAACTTCTGATTTCGATTTTGCAAAGAAGACAGCACCGCCCCCGAAGAATGGTTCACAGTACAACTTATGTGGTGGAATAAGTGGTAGTATGTATTTCAATAGCGTTTGTTTTCCGCCGTAGTAAGTAATTGGTGTTTTCATCATGCTCAGAAGTTTTGTTTTTAAACTTTGAGCGAAAGTAGAAGTGGGTAGTTTGATCGCTACCGAGTTTGCATCACATCGGCACAGATTGGCGCAGATTGAAGCACATTGCTATCGTACAAACTAAAAATTATTTGAAGAAGTCGATTTGAAGAGCAAAGGATGGTTTAAGATTTCCTTCTTTATCGATCCATTCAGGAAGCGCATAATACAAGGAGCGAATGCCCGGCACTTTGAATTTCTCGATCCGGCGTGATTTAACTGCGCGATTCAAAGTAACCGTTAGATTGTTGCGTGGCTTGTTGTAATCCTTAAAATGCGTGTCGTATTGACGTAGCAGCTTATCAAGTTCCTCGGAAGTAAGTGGCTTCTTATTTAACGTGATCAGAAAGGCGATCTTGGTAGGATAAGACCAAGTTTGTTTGTAATCCTTTTCAGTAAGTTGTTTCTCTGAACCCTTCGTTCCTTCGTTTTTTGCGATCTCGGACATTTCATCCAATCCAGCGCGAAGTTGAAGTATGTGATCGATCAAGTCTTCGCGACTCCAGTCTTCAAATTCAAGGTAAATCTGCTTGCCTTTTTCGCGTTTATATCTGTTTTGCCAGTCCTTTTTTTCGGTCATGGTATAAAAGTACGCATTTTCTATACAGAATAACAAATTACTAACGTCTAAAATGTATTTAATTAGTATGTAAATAACTAAATAATAACATCTAACGAGCTATAAAATAGCATTGAAAAGTGAGTTCCAGTAATACTTTAACGTGGAAAAATTAATAGGTCTCTGCATCAACTACTTAGTCAATTTTCGTGTCAATTTTATGAACCGAATTTAAAATCAATGCAGATTTGATTTACATTTGTTTCGTCAATTCGAAAAAGAAATGTCCGAAACTCAAAAAATAAATCCCAAGATGCTCACACTTGCTCGCGAGGCACGCGGATATTCACAAGCCGATCTTGCTGAACGTTCAGATGTAAGCCGATCAATGATCTCAAAGTTTGAGCAGGACAGTCTTGTTATGTCAACAGAATTGACCAACAAGTTAACCAGCGTTCTAAAGTTTCATGACTCGCTCTTTCATGCGGACACGGATATACTACCGCCCGCGTTATATAGAAGACGTGATACTGTTCCTGCTAAGACGCTAATGCAAATCGATGCCAACATCAATTTGTACCAAATGAACATTGCCAAACTTTTAAAGGCAATGAAAAAGGAAGCGACCGAAATTCCATCCATTCCATTATCGACTACCGGTTCACCTGAAGCGGCTGCGGATAAATTGCGAAAGCTGTGGAAACTTAATAAAGGTGCGATTGATAATTTAACCGAGGTGCTTGAAGCGCATGGTTTCATAACAGTTGCGATGGATTTTGGAACAGAACGTGTTGATAGCAGAAGTATTTTGATTGAAGATAAGTTCCCCGTGATCTTCTACAATAAGAAACTCCTGGGCGACCGCTTACGTTTCACGCTTGCGTATGAATTAGGACACATCGTAATGCACACACGCACGACCTTAAACACTTTTACCGACTTATCTAAAGAGGCGAATTCATTTGCAGCAGAATTACTTATGCCGCGAAATGAAATCATAAAAGATTTAGGTGAGAAAGTTGATTTGGAGTTGTTGGCGAAGCTAAAAGGTAAATGGAAAGCGTCAATGCACGCTATTCTTTATCGTGCGATGGATATCCAAGTGATTACAGAAAACCAAAAACGATACTTAATTAATGAGTTCAATGCGTTAAAAATAAGGAGACGTGAACCAAAGGAACTTGATCTTGCAATTGAGCGTGGTCGTTTACTTCGTGATTTGATCACAACGTATCGTACTAAGCAAAAAATGAACATGACAGAGATCGCTGAATTTTTCCATCTTTTTGAAGATGAGTTTTTGGAGCGATACAGCTAAAGTAGTAACAAAGTAAATTTAGATAAGATGAGTAGTGTAAAAATTGAAATCAGACCGTACAAAAACAAAGAGCTTCGCTCAATGTACGGCATGGATGAAAATCCAAAAGCGTGGAAAAGATTGTTGGATCAACACAAAGAGGCTATTGGCGAACGTAAAGGACAGTTTTATACGATTCATCAAGTAAAGATCATCTTTCAAAAGTGTGGAGTTCCCGGAATGTTTCTCTCTGATGAATTAGAGAAATAAAATTTATTACAACCTTCTAAAGTTTTTCTTATGAAATTATTTTGATGGCCGGATGATATCCGGCCTTTTGCATTTTGTACCGTTCAATAAATTCTAATGTGCGTCAATGTGGTTCAATGTGAACCAATGTGAATCAACTCGCGCAAATTCGCGCAAATCTCGCCCGCACTCACCCGATTTAAGAATTCTCTTGCCTAACATTCCTAAAGGTTGCCCATGTCAGCAAAACAAGGAAAAACAAGGGATAGCACCTTTTTCATTGCTGCAACTTTGTATCCGAAAGAAAACGAAATCACTAAAACATTAACGATATAAAAAAAAGAAAAATGAAAACGACACAAAGAACATCAGCAACAAAACAAAGCAAAAAGAAATCTGCTAAAGTAATTCAGTTAAACGCATTTCGCTCGCCTTATAATAAAGAGCAAGGCGAATTGGTGAATGGAATTTTAAACGTAGCGCAAGCGGGTTTATGGCCTAATCAAACATTCTCGGCAAAAGAAAAAATTGCTTTAAAAGAATTGATCGCAGACCACTTCTCAAATGGTAAAAACGACAAGAAAACATTTAAAGAACTGCTTGAGCGCATCTGCCTTGCTAAAAGATATGTTGCACGACACAGAGGAAGATACGTTTCAAAACCACAGGATTGGTTAAACATTCATTATCCTTTGGGACTTGCTGGAACAAGTGCATGGTTGCAAAGAGTAAACGAAGT
Organism: Bacteroidia bacterium; assembly: GCA_045805205.1. Lineage (GTDB taxonomy): Bacteria > Bacteroidota > Bacteroidia > 2-12-FULL-35-15 > 2-12-FULL-35-15 > 2-12-FULL-35-15. Next base: position 252,261 of record JBJMLR010000014.1, read on the forward strand.
TCGCTCGGAGGTTCCTGAATACAACAAAGGAATCAAAACATTTGCGAACGCAGTTCTCTCATTCATGGAAAGTCCAGGAGAAGCACGCTTTCACAAATGTCGTAAGCAATTAGCTGATCAAAGACAATACGATCTTCTTCAGGTATTCTACGCAGCAATCATTAACCTCCAATACGCGAACTAAAATGCAGAGTCAAGAAACACCTATAGTAAAATTCGTATTGAAGGCTTACACCAAAAAGGAGTTGCGCCTTATGTACTCGAATGTTTCACCACGCACATTCACTCGTTGGTTGAAAAGCGTTCCCGAAACCGCAAACACAGGAAGAGCAAATTGGCTGGATGTAATTCAAGTCGAGGCTATCATAAAAAAGTATGGTATTCCCGGTGAGCGAGAATTTGAATAAAACAATCAATATGCACCAATCTGCCACCGTGTGTGCCGATGTGCGCCAAACAAGGGATAGGTCTCAAACCGTTGAATCACTTTTGTCCCCGCAAACAATAACAAACAAAAAAGAAAACGCAAAATGAAAAATATACAGATCAAAAACTTTCACATACCAACCTTCCTCTTGGAAAGTATCCAATTGGAAAATGAAATTGACCAAACAGAAAAACTACTCGCGCACTTGAGTGCGAAAATGTCACGACTTAAAGAGGACGCCCAAATGCTTGATGTCATCAATGAAACCATCAAACAGTTCCAGTTGATCATTCCAAAAGCCCACCCGGAGATCAATGACAATCCTGTTGCCAAGGAACTGTTGGAAGGCTTGCACATTGCAAACTTCGAATCTTTCAATGAACTGATGGAGTTGATGGCTGAAATTCTTTTCAGGATTTATTTCTCTGAAGAAAAAGACAAAGTGTTTGATCGTGAAGATGCAACATACTTCGACCGCAAAAAATGTCAAGTGCTTGCAGCCAATGGAATCTTTATCACAGAAAAGTGGATGGGACAATTGGTTCGCTGCCTGAATGCAAAAAACACCGAAGAAGATATGATCCTTCACAACCTTACACCTGAATGGCTATGGCCTAAGTGCTTTAAGATGTTGCTGGAACTATACAAACTCACTCAGGAAGCGATTAATACAACAGAAAATGGAAAAACCACAGACACACGACAGCAGCAGTAGCCTGTTCCTTACAGGAACAATCCTAATGGCAAACATGGATGTTTCCGGTCTTACGGATTACGCTGTGAAAGCATTGATCGGAGGAGCAATTTGGATGTGCTTTAAGATCGCAGGAGAATTTTTTAGTGAACGCATGAAGAAAAAGTAAAATGGAAGTTTGGAAAAAAATAACGGTTGGAACCTTGGCAGGAGGAGTAATCATCGGAGGAATAGTTTTCATTCCAAAGTTGATCAAGCTAAAGAATGCCTCCCCCGAATTGGACGTTGTGCCAACGGCTAAGATTCATAAACTGGATTTTACCGGACTTACTATTCGCATCGATGTTCAATTGAAAAATCCTACGACCGCCTCCTTCAAAATGAAGTATCCGTACATCCGACTCTCCTACAACGGTTCTGTAATTGGCACTTCGCAATCCGTGAACAAGGACATTGAAATGCCTGGACTTGGAGAAGCCAACATAACACAGATCATGATGCACGTTCCGATCACCAGCGTGCTTTCAATGGCAGGAGCCTTACTTAAAGCAGTTCAGAATAACACCGAGGTAAAAGTGGACATTCAAACGGTTACGCACATTGATCCTTATTGGGAATACAACGAGGACAACAAAGAATGGAAGCGACTGATCAATCTTGGAAAAAAGAGTTTGATCCCATACAATCAAACTCAATCGGTAACACTAAGAAAGCAGAAATAATAAATGGAGCGCAGAGAAGACATACAAGTGAGGGACGGCTTTGAGTACGATCATTATTTCCCAAAAGCCAAACTCATCACGATTACCAAAAAGAAGGGTGCTACGGTGGCGGACACACTTCGATTAATTCCTGCGGTGGTAAGAGAAACTTTGTTCCACACAAAGAAGTTTGCCGACGAAGTAATAAAGGATGAAACGCTTGAACAAACGTGCAGGAATTTGTGGGAGTTCGTTACCGATCACATTGCTTACAAAAAAGACGAAGATGGAAAAGAACAAGTAAGATCACCAGCCCGCGCTTGGCATGATCGCCACAACAAGGATGCGGAAGGAAATCCAATGGGCGTTGACTGCGATTGCTACACGGTATTCATCTCCAGCGTTCTATCGAATTTAAACATCAAACATAAATTAAGAATAACCAAGTATAGTGAGAATCACTTTCAACACATCTACCCAATCGTACCGCTTGAAAATGGAAGCTACATCACAGTCGACTGTGTGGTAAGAGAGTTTGATTACGAGGAACCTTATACTGAAAAAAAAGACACAAACATGGATTTAGAATATCTGAATGGTGTACCCGACACCAGTTACAAAGTGGGCGACTCCCAAGACTTTATGGGTCTAATGGGTGAGCAGGAGGCTCTCGCCGAATTAGGGAAAATCTTTAAAAGAAAATCCTCATCAGGTGGTGGCAGCGCACCAAAAAGAGGTGGCTTCTTCAAACGTAAATCGGGTGGCGATGCTGGCGAAGAAGGAGGCAAAAAGAAAAAAGGTGCTAAGATTAAAAACTTCATCAAAAAAGGATTGCACATCACCAACCGATTGAATCCCGCAGCCGCAACATTACGCGCAGGAATTCTTGCAGCGATGAAGTTGAATTTTATGAAGATCGGTGGGCAGATCCGCTACTCTTACCTCACCGAAGAGCAAGCCAAACAAAAAGGATTGCTCATGGATCGCTACGCTAAAATGAAAAGGATTCGTGAAAAGCTTGAGAAGATATTTTATGGTGCTGGTGGTAAACCTGAGAATCTGAAAAAAGCAATCTTGACCGGACATGGAAATAAGAACAGAGAAGTTCCTGTGAACGGGTTAGGTTACATCCCATACGAAAACGTGGATGGGCTAAATGAAGATATGCCACTGTCACAATTGATCGGAAATGAAATGTATGCTGATGAAATGCATGGAGTTCATGGTCTTGGCGAACTTGGTGAACCAGCAACTGCGGCAACTATTGCAGCAGCAACAACCGTCCTTACAACAATTGCAGCCCTGATCAAAAGCGTAGGAAGCCTCGTGCCAAAGAAAAAAAGTTCTGAAGGTGGCGGTGGCGACTCAGGCGGCGGTGGTGGAGAATCAGGCGGTGGAGACGGTGGTGGTGAATCGGGTGGTGATTCGGGAGGATCAGAAAGTTCTTCCAGCGATTCAAGTTCCTCCGATAGCGGATCAGATAATTCATCAGACGGTGGATCAGATGAAGGAACAAATGGATCATCAAGTAAACCTGTCGCAAAAAAGTCAAGTACGTCAGGAGGCTCTTCTGATGACGGAGGTGATGATGGAGACGGCGAAGATGGTGGTTCGGGAAGCACGAATAAGAGCGTAGCGAAAACTTCCGGCTCAACAACTGACAAACCATCTTTTTGGGAGAACAATAAAAAATGGATCAAGCCCGTGGGCATCGGAGTTGGTTCGCTGGGATTGATAGCATTGATCTATCACTTGCTAAAACCGAAACCCAAACCAATGCACGGTGTTCCTGCAAAGCGCAGGAAAAAGAAAAAGTCAAGTGGACTCCTGGACGGAATGAACGGAACACGAAAGACAAGCAGTCACCATAAACGAAAAAGCAAACCGAAAGGGAAAAAGAAAGTGGTCACCCTGCTTTAAAACAGAAACGAAAAAAAACAGAAATCATGAGCAACAAAAACAAAAATCCATATCTCAAGAAAGCAAAGAAGGACTCCCTGATGGGAACCTCTTCTGCTCACGAGGTAGAAACTAAAGGCGACTTCAAGAAGACCGCTGCCTACACAGGAAGAGACATTCTCTTCGGTGCAATCGGTGGTAGCCTTGCTGGAGCTGTGGTTGGTCGCTCTTCTCTGCTTGTTGGAATCGCGGTAACAGGTGCGGGACATTATTTCGGAAGTCCATCGGCAGCAATGTTTGGTGTAGGTATGATGGCTTCCGGTGGTTACCAAACTGTAAACGCAGCGATGAATGGCACAGAGAAAGAAGGTATCGAAGGAATCAAAGAACGCTTCGGCAATTTCAAAGAGAATTTGAAACGCCAATTATTCCTCGACAAGATCGTACCGAAGAAAAAAGAGAAAACCGATGACGATGAGTCAACGAATGGAATGGGAAGAGTTCAATACTTCAAACATCCATCAGCAAAGGAACTCGATTTTTCTGAAGCCAATCGCATCGAACAGCAGATCGAAGAAAGCGGAAAGAAGTTCGCGCAAATGAACGGAATGTCAGATGACTTCTCAGGAACAGAAGACGACGTCAACGGAACCGAAGATGATGTAAACGGAACCGATGGTCTTGAAGGAGAAATCGAAGACCGTCTCATTTAAAAAATCAACAAGTACATAGTTCAATTTTTCAGGAAGCATCTGTGGTGGACTGCCTCCCTTAGAAGAGAACTGCCTAAAAAAAAGAAAAGTCAAACAATTAAAACAAAATCAAATGTTAGAATTAGAAGGATTAAACGAATACAACAACTCCGGCGCACTCTTGGGTTTGGATGCAGTAGAGCATGAAGAATTGCTTGGCGCATTGAAGCGCATGAATCCGATCCAGCGCATGAAGGTGATGAATAAGCTGGCTGGCGGTGTTCCTCCAAGCAAAGGATCGCGAGCTGAAATGGAAAAACATTTCCACGAACTGCCTCAGCACATCAAAGATGGTTTGCTTAAAGGTGATTTGCGCCTTGCGGATACAATCATCTACAGCCGCAAGCAGGTGAATTCAAAAACCGTGAAGTTGTTTGAAACACAAGATGTGAAAGAAGTAGGTATCCGTAACATCAGCAACGCAAAGTTGCCGAAGAACCAAGCACTCCTTGTAAGCGGAATCTTCTTGCTTGCAGCGACTGCTGAGAACATGACCTCGGATAAAATTATTGCTGCCAAATACGACAAGATCGAAGATTACGCAGCCATTGCTAACGGAGAGTTCACTTTGAAAGCGAACAAGAAGATCATCATGACCGATGTGGACAATGCGATCTTCAAAACCAACAACAACCACCAAGTTCCAATTGGCTACTACAAACTTGCCAACCCGCGCATGATTCAGGATGATATCCTCCTTGAAGCGACTGTGGAACTTGGATCGCTTGATGGGATCGACACCGCCAAGACCGTACTGTATGTCGGCTTGCACGGAACCATCACTACTCCGTAGTAGCGGGTTTGAAGTTCCCTGCCCTTGGATTTGCCTTGGGCGGGGAGCAACAACCCTTCACGAATTAAAAACAAAAGACAATGATTAAATTTTTTTCAAAGGACTTCGATGTGCAGGTGACTGCTGCGGGGCAAACAGTAAAGCGAACCTTCGAGTTGGATAAAAGTGTAAAGACAATAACGCATTACACCATTCTTTCCAATCGTGAAGACCTCGCGTACTATCGCGGATCATTCCGACTTGAAATCAACAAGGACGAGATCGTTCCTGATGGATACAGCACAAAGAAGATCATGTGCTGGCCTACGGTAAGTGCAAACGACCGACTGAAGAGTATCGGCAAGCGAACAACCGGAAATGGTTTGATCTCTTTTGAGTACACAGACACTAACGATGGATTGACTGCTTTTGTTCCTTATACGGTTACACTAAGCGTGGAAGGAGAAAGGGAAGCTGACTAATGAAACGAGCAAGGTTGATCATAAAAGAGGTTCAAGTGACCAAGCAGGGTGAGATCAAAAATTTTCAGATCAAGCTACCGAAGAACGTGCAAAGGGTCATTGCGATTGATACTGATATTCGCATCGATTCACGAATCGACGTCTTTGTTACAGGAGGAATCAGACCAGAACCGAGACTTGAAGAGAAAGTACCGTTTGAGCCAATTGCAATTGGAAGCGATGGAACAAGAAGCGCACCATTTCTCTCCTGGACTTTGCAACAGAATCCGGTGACGGGAAAACTGAAACTAAAAAGTATGGAACGCACCTACATCTTCTATGAAGAATGGTTACACTTCATTCTTTTCAACGGTGGAATTCCTGATATGACAATGGGAATGTTTGTGCGAAGTCCGATCTCCCTGAACAAAAACAGAATCCCTAAAAAAGTCGATGTGCCTGTCTCAACAACCATCGTGAATGGAATCTATGAGGACACGCTCGGAAAATTCCTTCAGCATGATATCACTTACACGATCAAAGTGTTCGTGTGGATGGAAACGGAAGAAGAGAACGACGGAGTCGTGTTCGACTTTCAGGACAATGAAATAACAACAGAGAAAAAAGAAACAGAAGAGCATGGTTAAGGAACTCATATCAGAATACATCCGAAGCAGAATGGAGAAGCTGAATTATGGAACGGAATACTACATCGAGTTTCGTCACTTGGTTCTGCAACCGGGACAGCATAAGGATATAGAAGCCTATAATGATCTGATGGTTTTAGTGGAGCCGGTAGAAGGCGTAAACATCAAGTCCGATTTCGGAATGTTTGATCTCAGCTTTGACCGCATCGACGAGTTGCAATACGTTCATCAGGGTTTCATTTCAATTCACAATTACGCAAAGTCACTCAATCATGTACAGTTCGTGCAAGTGACTCCCATTTTAAAAACAAAGAAGTAGCATGGCAACAACCGAATATAAACCATACGATCAAGGTGAAATCGAAAGCATCCGTTTGATGCTGGAGGCTGAAGCCAAGGAAGGAACGCCACTTTGCTTTGATGTGAAAGTGAATGGCAATACCCGCATTCACAAGACAAACAAAGTGGAACGCTTTAATGAACTCTACAATTTCATTAATGATACCACAAAGGAACTTGTGATCAATGTGTATCCTGATCCAAATAATAACAACCGCAAAGAGTGGTATAAATACACTTTCGGAAAAATCGAAGAACCGTTAAGCGGTGTCGGAGATATGGAACAGAAACTCAATGAGCGTATGAAAGCCTTTGAGGAGAAACAGGCAGCAAAACGTATCGAAGAAAAGCTGAAAGAAACAGAAGAGAAACTTGGTCAGGCTGAAGATTACATTCAAATTCTTGAAGATAAACTGGAAAAAGTAAAACTGAAACCCAATCATTTTGGTGAGTGGGATTTAGGGAAACTCGGCGCAAGCATTCTCGAAGGAGTTGCGGTAAACCATCCGAAAGTATTAGAGAAAGTACCTGTGCTGAATGGAATCGCGAAAGTGATTCAGGAAGACACCAAGAACAAACCGCAGGATTTAAACGGCTCTTTCGAGGGAGATATGAGTTTCAAATCTAAAAGCAAAGAGAAGGAACTCTCACCGGATGAGCAAGAGCATGAAGAAACAGTACGACGCCTTGTTGATTTCATCGGCGAAAAATTTGACGAGCGACAACGCTCCATCCTTGGAATGGTCATCGTGGAACTTGGAGAGAATACAAGCCAGCTTGAAACGGTTGCAGAACTCTTGAACATCGATGTAAACGCAGAGAACAACGAAGAATAAAAAACAACAACATGAAAAAGTACGAATTCGAAATTACAATCACCGCACCGAGCGAGCAGGATGCGGTAAGCAAGATGCAAGCCCTTAACGCGCTTGGGAAACATCTAACACTTTCAGAACTCCAAGCATTAGCAAACACAGTGAGCAGCCCGACTGCGCTGGCAATTGCAAAAAGCAAATTAGGATTGAAGTAAGAAAATACATTGAACGAGATCACCACATATCAACCACAGCAAGCACCAGCTACTATCGAGTCGGAACACACTCCTGTCGCAAATAATTCTGTTCCCAATACACAGCAGAACCAGCATGAGACGTGGACACTCAAAGAGAAGATCATTTATAGTTTGCTTGGTTTGGTAGGTGTCGGTGGAACGGTGTGGCTGGGCAGAAAGTTAATCCTTGATGCACGCGCAAACAAAGAACAGAATCAGAGTTTCGAGGACGGATCTTCAGCCACCATCGCCAAGCAGATCAAGATGGCTTTTGAGAACGACGGCTGGTGGGGAACAAATACAACCGCACTTCGTGACGCGCTGGTTTCAGTTCAATCACAGGAAGATTGGGACAAAGTCGTAAAGTCTTATCAGAAGTTGTATAACAGCAATTTGTTTAAAGACCTCTCCGATGAATTACAGTCAACCGAATACAACGAGATGCTACAGATCATTAATTCCAAGCCAAAGAAGCGAGGACAAGCACCAGCGGGAAATCAGTATCGCGCTTGGGCAAAACGATTGAAAGCTGCATTCGATAAAGAATATGGTTTTCTACCGGGGACAGATGATGCCGCAATCGTTGCCACGTTCAATGAAATCCCTACGCAAGCTGCATTCATTCAAACAGCATTGGAGTACAAAAAACTCTACGGAACAAATATGCTGGATGATTTAAATGGCGAATCAGAATGGGGACAGTACGATGAATGGCTTGCCATCATCGCGAAAAAAAGAAAACAGTAAGTAACAAGTCACATGGAAGCAAACGCAACAGTAAATAATCAGGACGATGCTGCAAAGAAAAGCAGAACAAAAAAAGTAGTGCTGTTCAGCCTTGGAACATTGGCTTTGGGAACACTTGCTTTTTTCGGAATCAAACATTTTAAAAAGAAAAACAATGACGAAACGGATCAAACAATTGATGACATGGACAGCAAAACGCCTGTTCAGACTCCTACTAATAATAAGCCTCGTACCAGCTTACCTTCTCCTGGCATTGGCGATGCCTTTCCTTTGCGCCTCGGCTCTAAAGGAGATAAGGTTCGATCTCTTCAGCAAGCTCTTATCAGAACCTATGGTGCTGGCATTCTTGCAAAGTTTGGTGCAGACGGGCAGTTCGGATCAGAACTTCAATCAGCACTCAGAAGCAAGGGATATGGAGTACCGCTACAAGAAGCCGAATTCAAAAAAATCGTGGAAGAAAAAAAGGAAGAAACACCCCTTCCTCCGCTGAAGACTTTTGATCCTTCTGCAATCGCCAAAGGAATTTATACAGCGATCATTACAAAAGACTTTAATGCAACACTCACGTTGCTTAAAGCGATCAAAAGTATAACGGATTATTCTCTTGTGAGTGAACAACTGAAAAACAATTACCGCATCGCTGGTGTACGGCAGACTTTGGTAAACGCATCACTAAGCACGTTCACAGAGAGTTCTCAGAAGTTGAAAATTCAAGAAGCATTCAAAGGGATGGGATTAAAGTACGACGGCACAAAGTGGGCGTTAAGTGGTTTCAGGAACTAAAAAAACAAATCAAATGAAGATCAAAAGATTAATTAAATACATCGTAATCCATTGCACAGCTACTCCAGCCAATACAACGATTGAGTCAATCAAACGCTACTGGAAAGAAGTGCGAGGCTGGGGAGACACTCCCGGTTACCATTACATAATTGAGCGCAACGGAAACATTGTGCAATTGCTTGATGAGAAACAAAACAGCAATGGAGTGTACGCTCACAACTCCGCTTGCATCAACATCGCATACATCGGTGGCATTGATAAGGACGGAAAGCCGCAGGACAATCGCTCCGATGCTCAGAAGCATTCCATGTTTGACAAAATCGTGGAGCTAACTGAAAAGTACAAAGGAGTTGAAGTGTTAGGTCACAGAGATTTTCCTGATGTGAAAAAGGCTTGTCCTTCTTTCGATGTAAAAAAATGGCTTTCGGAATACGAGCCGGACTTAGGACACGCAGCATAGGAGAAAGCAAATGGTTCTGCAAAAAATAAAAGCGATCATGAGGCATAAGGGCTACAAACTATTCAGTCGCCCTTTTGAACTCAACATCGTTGGACTCCGAAGTAAAAGCACGATCCCGAATCGTTTTGATGATGAGATTCATGTGTTCTATAAAGTTTCGACTTTAAACTGGCACTATCATGTCTTCAAAGCGACAACTGATCCGGGGACGTTTTGGCTTCGACAACCGATGCAACCGCAAGGCACAGCCATTTTAGCGCAAGGTCAATACATCGATGCTTATCAATTGGATTTGCACCGAGGAAAGTATCTCGCTCTTTGCCAGCGAAAGCCGGTAAATCTAATGCGAGATTATAACCGAGACGCTGTATTGGATTTCAATAACGGAAAGTTGACATCAGAATTGGCGGGAGTGAATATTCACAGAGCCAACCAAACAGGAACAACAAAAACCGTCGATAAGAATTCAGCAGGCTGTCAGGTTTTTGAAAATGCAAATGACTTTGCACTCTTCATTAAGTTGTGTCAAAAGCACAAGAGTTTGTACGGAAACCATTTCACTTATTCGCTGATTGACTTCAGGGCTGTGAGAAGGCAAAACGCCCGATACGTTGCAGCAGGAATTGGAATAGCAGGTCTTTTGGGATTAGGAATATTGGCAACCGTGCATAAAGAAAAAGTAAAAACAATCATGGATGAAGTCGGAGATTTTTTTTCTGACATCATTCAAACTAAAAACAATCATGAACCTCAAACAGATCATTCATCAGCTCCTTCAGGATAAGGACGGCAACTTTTCTCTTCGTGAAGCAATCGCTTTGATATATGTGCTTATGAGCATTGTCGCTTGGGTATCACAGCAGTTCTTCGGAAAGCCTGTACCTGAGTTTATGTTCTACTCTTTCATCAGCATGATCGGAGCAGCGGCTTTCGGATACTCGCTGGAGAAAAAAAGCAATAAAGAATAGCGAGTCCAGGAGAAATAAAATTCAATTACTAAAAACAAAAACAATTATGAAAACAGTTTATATCATCATCGCCTTTTGTGCGGGATTATTTTTAGGTCACTTGTTGTTTCCGACTGAAAGGGAAATAAAACCACCCAAAGTTGAAGTAGTAAAACATACGCAGGAAAAACTAAACACCATCGACTCCGCGCACTTTGAAGCAGAAGTAAAGTATCTGTTGCAAAATGACAGCCTTAAAAAGAAGCTGGAAGTTTCAAATGGTTTGTTAAGCATTCACAAGAACCTTTTAGCCTCTGAACGAAAGAAAGTGAAGGAGTTAACAAACCGGATAGCGGATCGCGTTTCAACAACTGAAGATTCGCTCTTGGTAGATAGCCTTTCAACACAAGTCGCTTCGCTGAATGCAAAGACGGATTCACTTATCTCCAATTACGAATGCAGGGATTCTTTGATGCAATCCATGATCGCGATAAGAGACACACAAATTGATCTCTGTAACCGATCTTATCAGGAAACAAAAGACTTGTTGCTGGAGCAGTCGCTTCGGGAGCAAAAGTTGACTGAAAATTTGAATGTCGCTTTAAAAGAACTGAAACGAAAGCGGCTTCAAAACAAAATCCTTGCAGGAGGGATGTTATTTGTTTCAGGAATAATTACAACACTATACATTAAATCAAAGCAATGATCAACGAAAAAACCATCGTGTCCACAGTTTCGCTGGCAGCCTCTTTAGCCACCTATTTCTATGCGAAGACAACCGCCAAGGATGTTGTTCCTTATGTAATGGTCGGTGGTTTTATCGGAGCAATCTTCGGAGAGGCCATTGCTGGGATCGTGCTGAAGGACGACAAGAATAAAAAAGATAAAGACAATGAAAACCAAGGTTGAAGAAGTTGAAATTGAAAGATCAGAATTAAGAATTGTCCATCACCAATTTTAATCAGCAAATAAAATTTCAATTCACTTTAACGACCTACTTAAATAAAAACAAATATGGCTACACAAATCATCAACAACGGCACAAGCCTGAAAATCTTAACGGACGGCGTTCCTCGCTTCATTTTGAAATCTCAAATCAAGGACGTGAACGTCCTGAGAGATACTATCATCAAAATTGATATTGGACAAGGAACACTTAACAACGTTTACGTTGATCAGATAGACGTTACTGATCCTGTAAGCGCATCGGTAGACGAATTGCGTGACAAAATCATTGCAATGCTTACCGGAAACAACGCAGGATTAGCAACAGAACAAAAACAAGATAGCGAGATCGCAACGATTCAAGATTTGAAAGTCCAGGTTTTGGATCTTCAAAACAAAGTTGGATCAGTTGACAGCAAGTTATTTTTCGAGCCAGCTTTGGTTGACGAAAACAATCCAAATACCGTTTACAAAGGTTACGCGCTTCCTTCAGCGAAGACCAGCGATCCGGTTTGGGCGATTGCAAAAGTCACATCGAAGAACGGACTTGTCTCATACAAATGGGCAGGAGGAACAAAAACCTTCGACAAAATATGGGATAACCGAGCAACGCTGATTTATAGCTAAAAATGGGCAAATCCCCTCGGAAACGGGGGGATTTTCTATTTAGTATGCACCATTTATTTGAAACGTGCAAGTCCTTTTAATTATTATTATCCGAGTGAAAAACTAAAGCAGGCATCCCTTCTTTGTTTGAAAAAGTGTACTGAACTTCCATCCACAAGCTAAAAATGAAATCGTTTATCAACCCCAAAAAAGAGCCGCTCACCGTTGAGCGGTTGAGAAAATTTAAAGGCTGTGAGCACTTAACGGATGCTGAAGCAGAAGAAGCACTATTGGGAATAAAGATGCTTTCTGGATTGCTTATCGAACTTTTAAAAGAAGAACAAAATAATAATTCGGAACAATTAAATCAAGCAGCATGAACACTCAACTACAAACCGTCCTCGACCATAAGTTTGGTCGGAAGAGTTTAACCAAAATAAAAAAGGTTGACTCAAAAATGGTGATCAAGTACACTCGGGTTTCAGGTAAAAAACAATTTGACACCAATGAGTCAATTGAGAACCAAAACAAATCGATTAATGAATTCGCAAAACGCTTCAACTTGGAAATCGTTGCCACCTTTGGTGATACTTACGAAAGCGCAAAAACAGATGAGCGAAAAGAATTCAAGCGAATGATTGACTTTTGTAAACGAAGCAAGGGAAGAATAAGCACGATCCTTGTTTACAAAATGACTCGCTTTAGCAGAACGGGTGGGAAAGCAATTTCAATTGCAGATGAACTGCGCACCAAATATGGGATTCATATTATTGCAGTAACGGAGCCAACCGATACTTCAAATAGTAGCGGTGTTCTTTTTCAGGAGATGCAACTCATATTCGCAAAGTGGGATAATGTTCAAAGGCAACAAGTAACCCACGCCGGATTGAAATCAAAATACGAACAGGGAGAATGGTGCATAGCAGCACCTATTGGATATGATAAGGTAAAGATTAACGGCGAAACAAAAATTGTACTGAATGACTACGGAAAAAAATTCAAAAAAGCGTGGGAATGGAAATTACAAGGTTACTCAAACGAACAAATAATTGAGATGCTCGCAAAGATCGGCATCAAAACTTACAAGCAACGAATTTATAAGATTTTTAAGAACCCATTTTATTGCGGATTAATTTCGCACGGAATATTGGATGGAAAAGTTGTGCAAGGAAAACACGAGCCGATGGTCAGCCAAGAGGATTTTTTCAAGATCAATGAAATAAGACTTGCTTCAACCAAATACGGTGTTTCACACAAAACGCAAAATGAAGGAGTGCCATTGAAGCTATTTATCAAATGTGCGGAATGCGGCAATCCCTTTACTGGATACATCGTAAAGAAAAAGAACCTCTACTATTACAAATGCCGCAAGGTTGGATGTAAATGCAATAAGAGCGCAAAAGAAATGCACAACAAATTCACTGAACTTCTTGGCCAGTTTCAGATAAAAGAAGCCTTTATAGAGCCTTTAGTTTCGCAAATGGAACATGATTACCATGAAGGAACAAAGGATGCGGCAGAACGCGAAATTTCCCTGAACAAACGCATAGAAGAAGTGAACATCGGAATGTTGAACCTTGAAGAGAATTACCATGTAAAAAGAGAAATGACCCGCGAAGTTTTTGATCGGCTCATGAATAAACTGATCAAGGATAAGGAGGAAACCGTAAGAATCTTGGGTACCTTGACGGGACAAATTTCGAACCTTTGTGAGCGTCTTTGGGAGGCTGCGGGTTTATGCCTGAAAATCACCGATCTATGGGCAAAAGGAAGCCTAAACCTCAAAGAAAAACTGCAAAAATTGATCTTTCCCGAAGGGATTATCTATGATAAAAAAAATGGGGCATTTCGAACCCCGAAAGTAAATTCTGTAATTGCTGAAATCGCCCGTCTATCGGGCGATTTGCTTTTAAAGACAAAGGGACTGAACCCTTTTTTATTAGGTCAGTCCCTTTTTGCGGAGAGAGAGGGATTCGAACCCTCGATACCCTTGCGAGTATACAAACTTTCCAGGCTTGCTCATTCGACCACTCTGACATCTCTCCATGGTTGAAAGGATGGCAAATTTAGCAAAAGTTTAGAATGTGGCAATAATGTGATTTTAAAAGATCTTCCGCCCGGAATAATCCTATTTTTGCTTATGGCTTCTCTCCATTTCTCCGCAACTATCAGGATCATCGGCGTAAATCCTTATGTCCTTGTGAACGCCGCGCGGGCAAAGCAATTGAAAGCAGGCTGGAAAAAACCAATGCCCGTGCTGGTGCAGGTAAACGGCGCTCCCAAAACGCCCTGGAAGATCAATATGATGCCTACCGGCACCGGCAGCTTTTACCTCTATCTCCACGGCGATGTCAGAAAAGCTTCTAAAACTGTGGTCGGCGACAAAGTGGAGGTTACGGTATCCTTTGATGAAGAATACAAAAACGGGCCGCAGCATCCTGTTCCGCCCTCACTTCAAAAAGCAATAAAACAGCACACCAATATCTCCCGTGCCTGGAAAGCTCTTACACCGAGCCGGCAAAAGGAGATCCTGCGCTACCTGGCAAATATCAAATCCGAAGCGGCCTTGGAACGGAATATCGCTAAAGTGATCTATGTCCTCTCGGGAAAACAGTCGCGGTTCCTGGGACGCGACTGGAAAAACGGAAAATAAATTTTTTTAATTTTACAACATGAAAAAAATTCTGGTGCTCGGATTAGTATCCTCCATTCACTTTTCCTATTCACAAACGGAAAAACGGACCGTGAGTGCTGATGGAAGGTGCGGAGGAGATGCGTGGGAGCTGGCCTTTGAAGATAATTTCGATGGATCTGCACTCAATACCAACGTATGGGCCAACCGCGGATATTCGCAGGGTGCACTCGACAATGATGGTACTGAAGAGTATTATACGCTGGACAACGTACAGCTTGAAAACGGGATCTGTAAGCTGATCCCAAAAAAAGAAACGATCGTAAGAAAAGCAGTAAGCTGGGAGCCCGACAGCGCGAAAATGGGCGACGGAAGACCCAACACACGGACTTTTTATCATACATCAGCCTGGATCGAAACAAAAGAAAAATTCCGTTACGGAAAATATGAGATCCGCTGTAAGATCCCTAAGGGAAAAAGTCTCTGGCCGGCATTCTGGATGTACGGTGAAGTGAACGGCATGAACAATGAAATTGATGTGTTCGAATTCTGGAATCCACAGAATTCAATCGGGAGATACAAGCCATCCCACCTTTCAATGGAGCATCACATGACCGTACACTATAACCATAAGATGTCAGGAAAAAGCTATGTCGGCCCGGATTTCTCAGCCGACTTTCACACCTTCACCGTCGTTTGGGATTCCACGAAGATCGAATGGTATGTAGATGGATCCTTGAAACGCACAGTGACACAATACATGACAAAAAGAGGGAAAAATATTTCCTGTGATGAAGTAAAAGCCGGGAAGACCTACTATCTGAATCCGATCTTTCCCCGTGACCCGATGGCGATCCTTGCTAATATAGCAGTGCAATCCGGTAAGAACGCACCGGACGAGAGCACTTTCGCAGCGCCAGTATTTGAGATCGATTATATAAGATATTACAAACCGAAATAAGCACAACACCGCTAGGTCGTTATTTCTCCGCGCAGGTCAGACGATAGTAATTTCGGGAGCTGTTTTTTTTCAGCATTGGCGAGCAGGAACATCAGCTTGGCGACAGCCGCTTCCATTGTCAGATCCGCCCCGCCGATCACTCCGATCTTGTTAAAAGAAGCACTCGTTGCATATTTTCCCTGTTCCACTTTTCCTGCATTGCACTGAGTAACATTCAGAATGACGATCCCTTTTGAAATCGCTTTTTCAAGAGCGCTGATGAACCACTTTTGCGTTGTCGCATTCCCCGAGCCAAATGTTTCAAGGATCACGGCTTTTATTCCTTTCGCATTGAGAACTGCACTGACCACGTTCTCGGTGATCCCCGGAAACATCTTCAATACAGCAATGTTCTGATCGAGCCGGGTATGCACTTTCAACTTTTTTGTGCTTCCTTTTTGTAAGGCCGCGTAGTTGTATTTCAGATGGACGCCTGCTTCCGCAAGCACAGGATAATTTGCCGACTGGAACGCCTGGAAATGTTCCGCATTGAACTTATGTGTGCGGTTCCCGCGATAAAGCTGGTATTCAAAATAGATACATACTTCCGAAACAATGGAATTGCCTTTTTTATCTTTCGCCGCTGCGATCTCGATCGCGGTGATCAGGTTTTCTTTTCCGTCGGTGCGGATCATCCCGATCGGCAGCTGTGATCCTGTAAGTATGACCGGCTTATTCAGGTTCTCCAGCATGAAGCTCAGTGCAGAAGCGGTGAACGACATGGTATCACTTCCGTGAAGGATCACGAAGCCATCTACCTTGTCGTAATTCTTTTCGATCATGCGGGCGATCTCGATCCAGACGGAAGGCTGCATATCACTCGAATCTATCGGATGATCAAATGAAACGGCGGAAAGCGTTACATCGAACTTATTCAGCTCCGGGATCTGCTCTGTGAGATGCTTAAAATCGAAAGGGCGCAGCGCTCCTGTTTTGGGGTCCTGCATCATTCCGATGGTTCCGCCGGTATAGATCAATAGTACTTTAGATTTGCTCACTACGAATACGAATTGATACGAATATACGAATTACGAATTTGCTCAACACCCGAAAACTTCCATTGAATTCCGGGTAGTTACCGCAGCAACCTCCTCCAGGCTTATATTCTTGATCTCAGCGATCTTTTTTGCGACCCCGAGGATGTAATCCGGCTCATTGCGTTTTCCACGATGTGGCACCGGCGCAAGATAAGGCGCATCGGTTTCCAGCACGAGATGCTTCAGATCGATCGCTTCCACCACTTTATCAAGTCCCGAATTTTTGAATGTGACCACTCCCCCGATCCCCAGCTTGAAATTTCCTGCCTGTGTCAAAGAAGCTCCGGCGGGCAGGCCTGCGGCGATCACCTGCTCTGCCTGCTGTACATTTCCGCTGAAACAATGAAAAATGGATTTGATATTATCTCCCTTAAATTCATTCACAATTTCCATCACTTCATCAAAAGAATTCCGCGAATGAATTACATAGGGGATCTCATATTTTTTCGCCAGCCCGATCTGGAAACGAAAAGCATCCTGCTGCTGGACAAAAAATGTCTTGTCCCAATAAAGATCGATCCCGATCTCTCCTACGGCTTTGAATTTCCTTTTCGACAGCCAATGATCGATCACCTGGAGCTCCTGCTGGTACTTATTATTTACCGAGCAGGGATGAAGTCCCATCATCGCAAAACAATTTGCGGGAAATTTTTTCTCCACCTGGAACATGCCTGCAATCGATTCACTATCGACATTTGGCATAAAGAAACGGGTGACTCCACCGTCGATCGCCTTCTGAATAAGCTCGTCGCGATCGGCATCAAACTCTTTTGAATAAAGATGCGTGTGGGTATCGGTGATAATCATATTGCAATATTACGCAATTAGAACTTTAATCCGGCAGATTCCGTATCTTTGTTAAGGATGAAACACGTTTGCAAAATAGTACTGATTTGTGCCATTGTTTTTACAGCCGGCTGTAAGAAATACGACGATGGTCCTGCCTTTAGCCTGATGACAAAAAAGGCCCGGCTCTCCAACGTATGGCAGGTAGAAAAGTACATCCTGAACGGAACAGATAAAACCACCGATTACCGCGCGCTTATTTCAAGAGAACGGATGGAGATCTATCATTCGGGGAAATTTCATTACAGTGAGGTTTCTACCTGGCTTTGGGCCGCTCCCGACTACAGCGGAACCTGGAGTTTTGCCGACAGCAAAGAGGGAATAGAGATGAAACCGGACAATACATCCATGAAAACCCTCAGCTATCATATCCTGAAGCTGAAAAAGGATGAGCTTTGGATGGAGCGCCAGGTATCCCCGGATTCATTGGTTGAGTACCATTACATACCTGTCAGCCAATATTAATTCCCCGTCGTTCCGGTAATTGCACGACTTGTCGAAAATCCTTTCATTTTCTCCTGAAATTCATTAGATTTGTTTTATGAATTGTATCGGGAAATCACTTATTATCGATATCAAGCAGGTTACCAAGCGTAATCCTGAATAAACCGGAATTCTTTCCCGGTCCGGGCAGCAGATCCTGCTATCCGTTAACGTATCACTCATCATTTATAATTCTTAAAATGCCTATCTATCATAAGCTGGGAAAATTCCCGCAAAAGCGTCATACGCAATTTGAAAAACCGAATGGCGGCATCTATTACGAGCAGCTTTTCGGAACGGAAGGTTTTCATGGTCACTCATCCCTGCTTTACCATGTTCATCGTCCGACACAAGTAAAGGAGATCCTCAAATCGACGGATGTAAGTCCGAAGATCGCGATCGATAAAAATATTAAAGCACTCCTTCTGAAAGGTTTCCAGGTAAAGCCTGCGGAGGATTTCCTGGAAAGCCGAAAACCGATGCTCGTGAACAGCGATTGTACGATCGGCCTGGCTGCACCGCAGAAATCATTGCGTTCCTATTTCTATAAAAATGCTGATTCAGATGAGCTTCTTTTCATTCACAAAGGGAAAGGAAAGCTTCGCACCTTCATGGGAAATATTCCATTTGAATATGGTGATTATCTCATCATCCCGCGTGGAATGATCTACCAGATCGACTTTGAAACAAGTGACAATCGCATTTTTTATGTGGAGTCGCACAGTCCGTTTTACACGCCGCGCCGCTACAAAAACGAAAGCGGGCAGCTGCTGGAACATTCACCGTTCTGCGAGCGCGATTTCAAGCTTCCTTCTGAGCTCGAAACATTCGACGAAAAAGGCGATTTCCTGATCAAGATCAAAAAGGAAAATATGCTGCACGAGGTCAACTATGCAACACATCCGTTCGATGTTGTCGGCTGGGATGGCTACAATTTTCCGTTCGGCTTCAGCATTCACAACTTTGAGCCGATCACCGGCCGCGTACATCAGCCGCCTCCGGTGCACCAGACTTTCGAAACATCTACATTCGTGGTTTGCTCCTTCTGTCCGAGGCTATATGATTATCATCCGAAATCGATCCCGGCGCCATACAATCACAGCAATATCGACAGCGATGAAGTATTGTATTATGTAGACGGGGATTTCATGAGCAGGAACAATATTGAACAGGGTCATATCACGCTGCATCCGAAAGGAATTCCGCATGGTCCGGCACCGGGAGCGTATGAACGAAGCATCGGGCAAAAAGAAACACAGGAGCTGGCAGTAATGGTAGATACATTCAAGCCGTTAATGGTGACGGAAGATGCGATGAAAATCGATGATGGAAAGTACTACAAAAGCTGGGTTGAATAATGCGATAACCAGTTAATATCGATATTTCCGCGTTATTACCCGGAGTTATGCAGGTTCGCAAATAAAGAAATCAGTGCAAATAAAATGAGCATCAAACAATGAGAAAAATACTAAGAGTTCAATCCATGGCACAATGGTCGCTGTGCTGCCGATCACAATGTTAATTAACCATTTTCAATTATCAATTATCAATTTATTATATCATGTCAAAAGAAATTAAGAACGTAGAATACGGACTGGAAAAAATATTTGAAGGCGCGCAGGATTTCCTCCCGCTGCTGGGAACAGACTATGTAGAGTTCTATGTAGGCAACGCAAAACAGTCGGCTCACTTTTATAAAACAGCATTCGGATTTCAGTCGTTTGCTTATGCAGGATTAGAAACAGGATTAACCGACCGGACCTCTTATGTGCTGAAGCAGGATAAGATCCGGATCGTGCTGACGACCGCGTTGAAAAGCGATTCTCCGATCGGGGAACATGTAAAAAAACATGGCGATGGTGTGAAAGTGATCGCACTTTGGGTAGAGGATGCACGCAAATCCTGGGAAGAAACAACAAAGCGCGGTGCAAAATCATTCATGGAGCCAACCGTCGAAAAAGATGAGCACGGTGAAGTGGTTCGCTCTGGCATTTATACCTATGGTGAAACCGTTCACATGTTTGTGGAACGCAAGAACTACAAAGGTGAATTTTTACCGGGCTTCCGCAAATGGCAGAGCGATTACAATCCAACGCCGGTGGGCCTGAAGTTCATCGATCACATGGTAGGCAATGTCGGCTGGAACCAGATGAATCCAACGGTAGAATGGTATGAGAAAGTGATGGGCTTTGTGAATTTCTTATCGTTTGATGATAAGCAGATCACGACCGAATACTCCGCCCTGATGAGTAAGGTTATGAGCAACGGAAACGGCCGCATCAAATTCCCGATCAATGAACCTGCTGAAGGAAAGAAAAAATCACAGATCGAAGAATACATCGACTTTTATGAAGGTGCCGGAGTTCAGCATTTAGCGCTGGCTACGGACGACATCATTAAAACGGTTGCCGAATTGAAAGCACGCGGTATCGAGTTTCTGCCGCCGCCGCCGCAGGCATATTATGATGAGATCCCGACCCGCTTGGGCGCTCACATGAGCATTATGAAAGAAGATATCCGGGAGCTTCAGAAGCTTTCAATTCTTGTAGATGCGGATGAAGAAGGCTACCTTCTCCAGATCTTCACCAAGCCGGTGGAGGATCGCCCGACCCTTTTCTATGAGATCATCCAGCGGATGGGAGCAAAAGGATTTGGTGCCGGAAACTTTAAGGCGCTGTTTGAATCCATTGAGAGGGAACAGGCGAAGAGGGGAACACTATAAGCGGTCGGCAGCAGACAAAACCCAATAGACAGAATCCCGGTTCACATCGGCCCTCGGTCACCGAAGGCTTCCGAAGATGAACCGGGATTTTTTTGTTATCTTTACTTTACATGAAAAAATTTCTCCTATTCCTTTTTCTGCATTTATCGTTGATCACAGTTGCGCAAACATTTGATTGGGCAAAGCGAATCAACTATTGGGGCGACGATTTAGCAACCGACGCCAATAAGAATGTATATTCTTTCAATAAATTTAACCTGACGGAAGACGTTGATCCGGGACCTGGTGTATATTCTCTTACGCCAATCGGAGGTTGGGATGTTTGCCTGACCAAACTTGACTCAATGGGAAATCTATTGTCGGTTATCCGCTATGGAAGTACTGGAGATGAGGCGGCAAAAAACATCACTATCGATTACGCCACCGGAAATATATACTTATTGGGATCCTTCACCGGAACTATTGATTTCGATCCCGGACCTGGAGTTGTAAATCTGACTTCCGCCAGCACTAGCATGTTCCTGCTTCAATTTGATTCCAGTCTGAATCTGATCTGGGCAAGAACGATTTCGGCTTCTTCAAGAGGCTTAACTGTGGATGAATCCGGAATATATCTTTTTGGAAGCTTCAATGGGCTCGTGGATTTTGACCCTGGCGCGGGCACGTCCACTTTATCATCCGGCGCGGGTACCGACTGTTTCATCACGAAGTGGACAACCGCAGGAAATTTCAGTTGGGTGAAACGCTTTGATGGTTCAATGTCAGCATGGAATGATGCCGTGTGCCTGGACTCCCTAAATAATATCTACATAGCCGGGCAATATATGTCCACTTATGATTTCGATCCAGGCCCGGGAGTATACAACATGACCGCTTCGAGTTATGATAACTTTCTTGTGAAGCTTGACTCGTCAGGAAATTTTGTTTACGCTAAAACACTTACCAGCTCAGGAAGTTCAACCGTTGATGATTTACGATACGATCCTTCCGGCAAGATCATTCTTTTACTTACGCACAATGGAACAATTGACGCAGATCTGGGACCTGGCACCACCACATTGACAGCGGGAGTCACATACGCAACAGCCGTTATTAAATATGACCTTAATGCAAACCTGCTGAACCCGATCAGTATTAACGGAGGCAATTGGATAACCGGGGTTTCTCTGGAACTTGATCAATGGGGAAACATGTATATCGGTGGTAATTTCAAAGCAACAGTTGATCTCAACCCCGGGCCCGGCGTCAATAATATCGTCGGCGGAAGTACGACAGATGAGGTTTTCTACATCCTTAAACTTGATGCCATGGGGAATTATATATGGGCTTTTGGTTTCGGGACTACAGCCGGAGCTGTTTTAAACAGGATTCATCTTGCGCCGACAAATGAACTTTATATGACCGGGTGGTATGATACACCTACTGATTTTGATCCGGGACCTGGCACATCAATTCTCGGTCCGACAGGAGGATTCGTAATGAAGTTTCGTCCTGACCTTTGCTATAACACAGCATTCATTATTGATAGCGTAGTTAATGTCGGCTGCCTGGGTTATGGAACAATTGCCACTCACGTTGAAAACGGGTTGGCCCCATATCTTTATGAATGGGACGCCCTTCCGCCTTCAACAGATTCGGTCATGAACTTTTCTTCGGCAGGAATTCATTCCATAAAGGTCACAGATGGAAACGGATGTGTCGATTCGACAATGATCCTCCAGGGTGGAATAACGGATACTGCCGGGTTTGATCTCAAAGTGGATATTTCAATTCCTTCACTCAGACAAGGAATTCCAACCACCGTTTTCATAAATGGATATAACAATGCCTGCACCCCCGTTTCTGGTTACATGAGGGTTGCACTCGACAGCTATCTGAATGTAAACACAGTATTCCCGCCAGCGGATTCCGTTTCGGGCACCAATGTATTTATGTGGAACTTCAATAACTTTAAATATGACTCCGGAATGCTGACACCTGAGATACATATTACCCCATCGATATCAACACCCGACGACTATGTCGCATGCATCACAGCTAGTATGTTTCCATTAGCTGGCGACAACAATGCTGCTGACAACTCGAAAACCCGCTGTCGGATGATTACGAACTCACATGACCCGAACATTATAGACGTTGATCCTGTTGGCAACTGCATGCCTCATTATGTTGCCGATACTCAAATGCTGACGTACAGCATACAATTTCAAAACAATGGCTCTGCGGACGCGATAAATATATACGTGCTGGATACCCTGGATCCGAAACTTGATATTAACACAGTTCATGTGACTGTAAATAGCCATCCTATGGTCACTGAAATTCTACCCGGAAATGTATTAAAGTTCCGATATGACAATATCATGCTCCCGGACAGCGCAAGCGATGAACCGGGAAGCCACGGCTACATTATATATGAGGTCTATCCATTAAACGGCACACCTAATGGAGCAGTGATCGAGAATTTTGCAGGCATCTATTTTGATTTTAATCCGCCCGTATATACGAATACTGTTTTTAATACGATCAATGACGGCACTTATTTTGCGCCTGTGACCACAACAACAGTTATGGGCGGCACCATTACCGCTAATGAAAATGGAATGATCTATCAGTGGATAAACTGTATAACCGGAGATTCAATTGCGGGGGCGAATTCGCAAAATTATACGCCTGTCCAAAATGGTTATTATGCAGTGATCATTTCTGATGGTTGCGATGCCGATACTTCTGCTTGTGTTGCGATGCTGACAACTGGAGTTAACCAGAATTCCAACTGCTCATTCTCGTTTTTCCCAAACCCAGCCACAAATAATGTGACCGTTATCACGCCTTCAGAAATGAAAATCCGTATTCTGAATGTTTTGGGCGAAGAGATGCTCGAACAGCGAGTGAATGGAGAAACCACAATCGATATCTCATCATTTGCAAGCGGCATTTATTTCATTCAGCCGGATCATGGCAAAGTTCTCCGCCTGACGAAACAATAACTGAGATCCCGGTTCACATCGGCCCTCGGTCACCGAAGGCTTCCGAAGATGAACCGGGATTTTTCATTTCCGACCAAACGGGGGAATATTCCTTCCAATGCATTGAATTTCAGGACTTAAATATTCACGTAGTATGACAAAATAATTTATTTTTGTGTCCCTTTTAATGAAAAGAGCACTCATCATATTCCTTTTTATCTCTGTACAGCTGGCTGTTTTTGCCCAGCCGAAGCTGCAGATGGACTCTCTTCAACAGCGCATCGACACCGCCGGAACACTTGAGCGCAAGGTAAAGGCGATGAATGACCTTGCCTATAAATATGTCGATTACGATAATAAAAAGGCATTTACCCTTGCAACGAAAGCCAAAAAGATCAGCGATTCCATTTCCTTCGCAAAAGGACAGGTGAATGCCCTGATCACACTTGCCCAGGTAAGCAAAGAAAAAGGTGATTACAAAGAAGCCCTGGAGCAGCTCAAAACTGCTGTGTCGATATCCGAAGCCGATAACGATTCCGTTTCACTCGCCCGAACCTACTACACGATCGGTGATGTATTCAAATCGCTGAAAAGCCATGACCGCGCTATCATCTATTTTAAGCAGGCGTATGAATATTATGTTGGACTTAAAGACTGGCCCTTAAGCGTAATTACCGTTAACAAGATCGCACATACTTATCTCGACAAGGCGGTCGACCGTGACGACAGCGTCTGCTATGAAAAGGCGATGAACTGGTACAACAAGGCATTGGAAGGATCTGTCAAGCTGGGCGAGAATCATAAGATCACCGTGGCTTATGTGAATCTTGCTAATGCATATAACAAGCTTGGAAATAAAACGAAGAATAAAGATTATCTTTTTAAGTCGCTTGATTTTTCGATGCGCGGACTGCGGTTGGCAAGACAAGGAAAAGACAAGGTCCGCGAGGGAATGAATGTCGCCAACATCGGCGAGGTATACGAATCGCTGGGGCAGCTTCCGAAAGCACTCGCTTACTATAAGTCCGCACTTAAGCTCTTCGAAGAAGCCGGTGTTACCTTTTGGATCATTTATGAAAATGGCGCAGTAGGAAAGATCTATTTCCGAATGAAAGATTATCCGAATGCCATTAAGCATACTTCGCTCGCACTCGACATGGCGAAAGAAAGGAATCTCAAGAACATCATCAAAGATGATTACCTGCAACTCTCAGATATTTACGCCAGCCAGAAAAATTTCGAAAAAGCCTACGCAAACTATGTGCTCGGAAATGTTTATAAAGACAGCATTTCCAACGACAATAACACGCTCTCGGTACTGAGACTCGAAACAGAGCTGGAAAGCGATAAAAAAGATCAGAAGATCGAATCGCAGGTGAAAGACAGTGAGATCCAGAATGAAAAGCTGCGCAACCAGGTTATCTACCGCAATTCGCTCATTATTGCGGTCGTATTGCTACTGCTACTGCTCCTGCTGCTTTACAACCGTTATCGTGTGAAGCAGAAAGCTTCGGAAGAGATCCTCCGCGCGAAAGAAATGCAGGAACAGTTCCTCGCAAATACCAGCCATGAGATCCGTACACCGATGAATGGCATCATCGGTATGACGAGCCAATTACTGGATAGTCCCCTCAGCGAAGAGCAGCAGGAATATGCGGAGGCGATCAAAGAATCATCGAATAACCTGCTGGTGATCATTAACGATCTCCTGGATCTTTCGAAGATCAAGGCCGGGAAGATGGCCTTTGAAATGATCCCGTTCAGCCTGAGCGATCTCTGCAAGAAGCTCATCTTTACACTTCAGTACCGCTCTTCTGAAAAAGACATTCATCTTATTTCCAGCATCGACGAGAAGATCCCGCCGGTGCTGCTGGGCGATCCGATAAGGCTGAACCAGGTTTTGCTCAACCTTGCCGGTAATGCGATCAAATTCACCGAAAAAGGCGAGGTGAAGATCAATGTGAAGCTGCTGCGCGATGATGGCAGGAATGTACGCCTGTTCTTCTCTGTAGAGGATTCCGGGATTGGAATTCCAAATGATAAGCTGGATAAGATCTTTGAAAGCTTTACGCAGGTAAATGCGACCACCACACGTAAATATGGCGGAACGGGACTCGGACTGACCATCGCAAAACAGATCGTGGAGCAGCAGGGAGGAAAGATCTCCGTCAGCAGCAAAGTAAATGAAGGGTCCACATTCAGCTTTATCCTGGACTTCAAGCATACTAAAAAGAAGGTCCGCACGCTGCCTGATTCACTTTCCGATTCCACGCTGCATGCCGCTGATCTCAGCAGCGTAGAGATCCTGGTCGTTGATGATAATCGTGTGAACCAACGCGTAGCCGCATTGACGCTGAAAAAATGGAACGCCAATGTTACCCTCGCCGATGACGCCATCACGGCCATCGAGAAAATGAAGAATAAAGCTTTTGACCTGGTGCTGATGGATATCGCCATGCCGGAAATGGATGGGATCGTTGCAACACAATTTATCCGGACGCAGCTCCCGCCGCCTGCCAGCACCACACCGATCATAGCCATGACGGCTTCTGCCCTGATCGGCGAAGAAGAGAAATGTATAGCCGCGGGGATGAATGACTATATTTCAAAACCATTCAGTCCCGGCGATCTTTACCTGAAGATCCGGAAGCTGGTGAAAATTCCGGAGCATCCGAGAACGGAGGTTATCGACCTGACCCTCCTGAACAGCCGTGCTGAAGGTGACAAAGAATACCTTGCGGGCATCTTTGACAGCTATATCAGTGAAATGCCCGATTACCTTGCTGAGCTGAACCGTCTTATCCGTATGAGGGATTGGCCGGGGATCGGGAAACAGGCGCATAAAATGAAGAGCCCGATCGCGCTGGTTGGAGCCCATAAACTGAAAAAGCTCCTTGAAAGAGTAGAGCTGGATGCTAATTCAGAGGCAAAACAATCTGAACTAGCTGCAATATTTGACGAAATAACCGACCTGTGCCTTAAAACCATTGAGGAGATTAAGGAACAGCGAAAACTACTTTAGCCAAAAGTTCGAAGGGCAATCCTTTCTTTTAACATTTTTTTTTCTGTACTTTGCTTAACGAAAGGTCATTCATGTTCAAGCGCTATTTCATACTGTTTATTCTTCCGTTCACATTTGCAGGCTGCAAACACGAAACTGTGTTCAACGAAGTAAAAGTGAACAACCGCTATTCGATCGCTGTTCCGGATTATCTGCAGCCGTGCACTGATCTGCATAAGGATGCTTCCATGCAATACCAGAATATCGATCGCGATATTTATGCAATGGTGATCGACGAAAAAAAGATCACCATCCAGGATTACAACCTCGATTACGATATCGACACCTACTTTAATAATATCACCTCACAGGGGTTCGCGGACAACATCAAAGACGGGAAAGTAAGCATTCCGGGCCGCCAGGAGATCCATGGGAACAAGGCGGTGATCGCTGATGTGACTGGCAAGATCGAGAACAACGACGTTTATTACAAGCTCGGCCTGATCGAAACACCTTATGAATTTTATCAGATCCTTATCTGGACAAAAGCGAAGAACAAAGAAGCGCTGGAACCCGATATGGTGAAAATGATAGAGTCCTTCCAGGAGCTGCCGCATCCTGCAGATGAGCTTCCTGCACCAAAGCTGAGTGATAGCGTAACTATCAACCAGGACTGGGGCAAGGCAACAAATTAATCCCTGATTTATTTCTTCAGACTGATCATCAGCTCATCGAGCTGCGCCTGCGATATCGGCGACGGTGATTCGATCATTGTATCGCGGCCGGAATTATTTTTCGGGAAGGCAATGAAGTCGCGGATCACATCGGCACCGCCAAACAAGGAGCAAAGCCGGTCGAAGCCGAATGCAATTCCTCCATGCGGAGGCGCACCAAACTCAAAAGCATTCATCAGGAACCCGAATTGTGCCTGGGCACTTTCTTTCGAGAAGCCAAGCAGACTGAACATCTTTGCCTGCAATTCTTTGCTATGGATCCGGATAGAACCACCGCCTACCTCCACTCCATTGATCACCATGTCATATGCATTTGCGCGAACCGCTCCCGGATCGGTATCCAGCAGGGCGATATCTTCCGGCTTCGGCGACGTGAAAGGATGGTGCTTGGCATGCCAGCGGCCGCCTTTTTCGCCAAGAGATGTAGAATCCACTTCTTCGCTGAACTCCAGCAATGGAAAGTCGATCACCCAATGACACGCGAATTTATTTTTATCACGCAAGCCTAAACGGTTCCCCATTTCAAGTCTCAATTCAGACAATGCCTTTCTCGTTCTGTTTTCTTCTCCTGCTAAGATCAGCATCAGATCTCCCGGCTGCGCATCGAATGCAGCGGTCCATTTTTTAAGCTCTTCTTCCGTATAGAATTTATCCACGGATGACTTAATGGTTCCGTCAGCATTATAACGCGCATACACCAACCCGGTTGCTCCGATCTGCGGCCGCTTTACAAACTCCGTTAATTCATCAAGCTGCTTGCGGGTGTATTCTGCAGCGCCTTTCGCACAAATACCGACAATCAGCTGCGCATCGTTGAATACTTTAAACTCCTTGCCTTTCACAATGTCATTCAGCTCCGTGAATTTCATTTCAAAACGGATATCCGGCTTGTCGTTTCCGTAATATTTCATCGCGTCAGCATAGGTCATGCGCGACAGGGTTGGAATGTCAACTCCCTTCACGGTCTTGAACAAATGACGAACAAGCGCCTCAAACGTATTCAGAATATCTTCCTGCTCCACAAATGCCATTTCACAATCGATCTGTGTAAACTCGGGCTGACGGTCGGCGCGAAGATCCTCATCGCGGAAGCATTTCACGATCTGGTAATAACGGTCAAAGCCTCCCACCATCAGCAGCTGCTTGAATGTTTGCGGTGATTGCGGTAACGCGTAAAATTCTCCCGGGTTCATCCGTGAAGGCACAACGAAATCGCGTGCGCCTTCGGGAGTAGATTTGATCAGCACCGGTGTTTCCACTTCCAGGAACTTCAGCTTATCCAGGAAGTTTCTTGTTTCAATTGCAAGACGATGACGAAGCTCCAGGTTGCGGCGTACTGCATTCCTTCTCAGATCGAGGTAACGGTATTTCATACGCAGCTCATCTCCTCCATCTGTTTCGTCTTCGATCGTAAATGGGGGAGTGATCGCTGAATTCAGCAGCTTAATGGATTCGGGATAAATTTCGATATCGCCGGTTGGCAGCTTGTCACTTTTGGAATAACGCTCCGCTACTTTGCCGGTAACGCTCACAACAAATTCACGTCCGAGCGAGCGTGCAATGTCCGCGAGCTCCTTTTGCACTTTGTCGGTTTCTATTGTCACCTGTGTGATCCCGTAACGATCGCGGAGATCGATCCAGAGCAGGGAACCTTTATCACGGACACCTTGTACCCATCCGCTGATGGTAACTGTTTGTCCGACATTTGAAACTCTGAGCTCTCCGCAGGTATGTGATCGTAGCATTGTAGTAGTTATGAGTGATGAGTTATAAGTGATGAGTTATGAGTGATGAGTTATAAGTTAAGAGCCGTGTGAAAATCGATATTGAACGGCGAATGCGAATTTAGTAAAAATTAAGGTCGGTTTTAAGCGAATTTTATGCCTTTGGAGCAGTATCTTTACCTTATGGAATTAACTGTTTTCAGTGATGAATCCTTCATGAAAGAAGCCTTTAAGGAAGCGCAGAAGGCTTTTGAGCTGGATGAAGTTCCGGTAGGCGCAGTAGTCGTGTGCAGCAACCGGATCATTGCAAGGGCGCATAATCTTACAGAACGCCTCAACGATGTAACCGCTCATGCGGAGATGCAGGCGATCACTTCCGCAGCGAATTTTCTCGGAGGAAAATACCTGAACGAATGTACTTTGTATATCACGCTGGAACCTTGTGTGATGTGTGCGGGCGCAATCGCCTGGTCGCAGCTGGGGAAACTGGTATACGGAGCCAGCGATACAAAGCGCGGTTTCCGGTTATTGGACCAGAAGGTGCTTCACCCGAAAACAGAAGTGATCTCCGGGATTATGGCCGATGAAAGTGCTGCGCTGCTGAAAGCATTTTTCCAAAGAAAAAGAGATCTTCCGTAAAAAAAGGATCCCGGCCTTTGTCGTCCTGAGTGGAGTTAAAGGCCGGGATCCGGTTCAAATTAATCCATTCAGTTCAATCACCTTGGATTTTCCTTATTCCTGTTCCCTGCTTTCGCCGGTGTATTGGTTGATCCGTTGCCTGCATCCTTCGCATCAGTCTTATCTCCTGAAGAAGCTTCGATCTTCTTCTCCTCCGGCTTCACCGGATTTCCGTCCGTATCCAATTCCACCACTTCATAACCGAGCTTTTTGAGCGGCTCAAATACTTTTGATTTATCTCCGACCACCAGCATTGCCATATTGTTATATGGTAAATTCTTTTTCGCAATCGCATCCACATCCGCTTTGGTCATGTTTTTCAGGATCTCGTTCTGCTTAATTGTAAAATCTTTGTCGAGATTATAGTCCATGATCCGCTTGATAAAACCTGCCTTCTGCATTGCCGTTTCATATTTCAGCGCTTCGCTCTGTCCCATCGAGCTCTTTGTAAATGCTAATTCTTCTTCTGTAATGCCTTTATCAGCATACGCTTTGATCTCCTTCACAAATTCCACTACCGAGCTATCGGTTGCATTTCCTCTCACTCCTGCCGAAGCGGTAAACGGACCCGCAAACTGGTTGCCTGAGAAGCCCGAACGCGCACCGTACGTAAAGCCATGCGCTTCACGGAGGTTAAGATTGATGCGGCTGTTGAATGCGCCGCCCAGCACATAATTCGCTACCGTTGTTTTATAATATTCACCGGTTGCATCATATGGTAATGCCATATATCCGATGCGGATCTCCGATTGCGGTGCATTGCTCTTATTCACGAAATAGATCTTGGTTTTATCGGCAGCGGGAACAGCAGGCTCAGCAGGCTTTACAACAGCAGGACCATTCCAGCTCTTCAGAAAACCGATCTTCGGCAAAATGCCTTCTTTGGTGATATCACCTACAACAACCAGTGAAGCAATGCCCGGTGAAAAATGGTCGGCATAATATTTTTTCACATCCTCCAGCGTAATTGCAGAAACGGTTTCTTTTGTACCAACAGATGGAATTCCCATGATGTGGTCATTTCCGTAAATCAATTTTGCAAATACATTATTGGCAACTGTTGTCGCTTGTGTCGCCTGATTAGCGATCGCTTCCAACCGCTGCTTTTTGATGGTTTCAAATTCCTCCGGATCGAACTTCGGATGAAACAGCATTTCTTCCGCTATTGCGAGAGTTGCATCGATATTCTTTGTCAGCGAGGAAATATAAACAACAATATCCTGCCCGTTATTATTGATGCTGACATTGCTTCCCAGTTTATCCAGCATCTCACCGAGCTCTTCAGCAGTATGTTTGGTGGTGGACTCATTCATTACGCTGGTAAGCAGCTGGGAAATTCCGGCTTGCGCTTTTGGTTCATAGCGATGACCGGCTTCGATATTCATTTGCAGTGTAATGCTCGGAACTTCATTGCTGTTCGCTCCGATCAGCTTGAGACCGTTCCCGAATTTATCTGTCCAATAATCCGGTGCCTTGACCACCGGCGCTGGTCCGGCTGCCGGCTTTTTATTCCTGTCAAATGTATCCTTCGCTTTATTATAAACCAGGTTTTTGTATTCGGGACCTTCCGGCGTCACAATATGCGCGACCGGAACATAATTATCCGGTTTTGCCGCGACTTCCTTTTTCCCTTTCGGAACAACACTCAATACCACTGCATATTTTCCTTTTATGTATTTATTGTAGGCGTTCATTACATCTTCTTTTGTCACTTTATTATAACGCTCCAGGTCTTTTACGATCTGGTTCGGATTGCCGGTGAACGTCTGATAGGATGCCAGCGTCGCACCTTTGCCCTGAACGCTGGACAAGGAATTGATCAGACCTGCTTCATAGCTTGCCTGGTACTTTTTTACATCATCATCCGTTACTCCGCGTTTTTCAAATTCCTTAAAGCACCAGCGTGTCAATGAATCCATCTGCGAAAGCGGACGATCCGGAAAGGTCCGGATGCTCACTTCAAATGTACCACCAAGCTCTGCGGTAGGATGAAATACATTTGCCGAAATCGCCATTTGCGATTTAACGAATGCCTGGTAAAAAATGGATGATTTCCCGCCGCCAAGAACATCAGCCAGGACGTCGAGAGCTGCTTCATCTTTGGAAAAGCTGGCCACGGTAGGAAAAGAAAAATTCAGCATCGGAGAACGGATGTTATCTTCATAGGAAATGTAACGATCCTTGTCCAGCACCGGTGCCGGGAATGACTGTGGTTTCACTTCCGGTCCCGCCGGGATGGGTCCGAAATATTTTTCAGCGAACTTAAGCACATCTGCAACGTTCACATCGCCGGCAACCGTTAATGTAGCGTTGTTCGGGCCATACCAGCGGAGGAAAAACTTCTTCAGGTCGTTTACATCCACACGGTTCAGATCTTCAATGTACCCGATGGTGAGCCAGGAATATGGATGGTTCGATGGATACATTGCTGCGCTGGATTTTTCTCCCGCCAGTCCGTAAGGACGGTTATCGTAATTCTGCCCGCGTTCATTCTTCACGGTTGCGCGCTGCACCTCGAATTTTTTCTGGGTAACCGAATCCAGCAAAAATCCCATACGATCCGACTCG
This sequence comes from Bacteroidia bacterium, assembly GCA_045805205.1. GTDB lineage: Bacteria > Bacteroidota > Bacteroidia > 2-12-FULL-35-15 > 2-12-FULL-35-15 > 2-12-FULL-35-15. The sequence continues at coordinate 284,886 of JBJMLR010000014.1, forward strand.
AGCCAGAAAGCGGTCTCCAGCTGGTTGGACGGGAGAACTTCGAAATAATTCGTGCGGTCGGTATTGGTAGTTCCATTCAGTGTTCCTCCCGCTTCGGTCACGACCTTAAAATGCTGTTCATCGGCGACGTGCTCGGAACCCTGGAACATCATGTGTTCAAAGAAATGGGCAAAACCGGAGCGGCCTTCCTGTTCGCGGGCAGAACCAACGTGATAGGTCACATCGAAATATACGATCGGATCAGAATGATCTTCATGGATCAGGATCGTGAGACCGTTCGGCAGCTTGTATTTCTCATAGGAGATCACAAGCTCGCTCCCTTTACGGGTCACTTTTTCGATCTTTTTGGGTTGAGCGATCGCTGTACCGGCGATGGTTAGCATCAGCACAAAAGCAGGCAGAAGATTTTTCATTTTTATTTTTTTGGATTTATCTGAACAAATATATTCATAATGTTGTTATAATTCCAGCGGTTAAAAAATGAACGGTAAACTGCCCACATAAGCGGTATTATCCGGCGTTTTTTCGTAAATTTGCTTAAATAATCAATAATAACCAGTCCTTCGCTAAGCTATGGCTGGCGAAGTTTTAAAAAATAAAAAATCATGTACCCAGAAAGTATTGTGTTGCCAATGAAGGCCGAGCTGACAAGTGTCGGCTTTGAAGATCTCACAAGTCCAGATGCTGTAAATGCAGCTATCAATGCAAAAGGAACCACTCTTGTGATGGTAAATTCCGTGTGCGGATGTGCGGCAGGAGCTGCCCGTCCGGGAGTTAAATTAGCGGTTTCCGGCGCTAAGCGTCCGGATAAGATCGCAACTGTTTTTGCCGGTTTTGATACCGAGGCGGTTGCGGAAGCAAGAAAGCATTTTGCGCCTTATCCGCCGTCGTCGCCGGCGATAGCGCTTTTCAAAGATGGTAAATTGGTCCATTTTGTGGAACGTCATCACATCGAAGGAAGAAATGCACAAATGATCGCGGAAAACCTGAAAATGGCTTTCGACGAGTTCTGCTAACGAAGAGAAAAGATCAAACCAAAGCCCCTGCTATTGTTCATAGCGGGGGTTTTTATTTCCTTTCATCACGGGCATCAACCTTTCATACAATATCCTGATTAAATCTCCCCCGTTTTAAGTAAAAATCAGGTAATTATCTATATTTTCGTAAATACAACAAAAAATAATGCGGTTATGAAAAAACGACTCCTCGCAATAAGCATGCTGATAGCGGGCACTACATTCGCCCAGAAAAAAGCACCCGACAACTGGCAAACTCTTGATCCGAATAAAGATAAAGTATATGGTGTAGGCGCCGAAGAAGCCTATAAGACCCTGGGCGATAAAAAAGGAAAGACGGTTATTGTGGCGGTGATCGATAGTGGTGTGGATCCGAAGCATGAGGATCTGAAAGATGTGATCTGGGTGAACCCGGGAGAGATTCCTGATAATGGTATTGATGACGACAAGAACGGTTATATCGATGATGTGAACGGATGGAGCTTTCTTGGCGGAAAAAACGGCGATATTTCCCAGGAAGCGACCGAACTGGCGCGGATCGTTCAGAAAGGAAATAAGAAATACCGCGACATGACCGATGAGTCAAAACTATCCGCTGCGGACCAGAAAGATTACCAGGAATATAAAAAGCTGAAAGAAATTTATCTGAATGAGCTGCATCAGAATGAAGCGCAGATGAAAACGATCGACATGTTCGGTGATTGCGTTGCAAAAATAAAAAAGCAGAACAACGGAGTTCTGAATAAAGATGCTTTTAAAAATTTCAAGCCTGAAACGGATCTTGATCAGCGGATCTTGTCTTTTCTATCAAAGCTGGTCAATCATGGAGAGAGCCCTGAAGCAATTGAAAGCGATCTGAAAGAAAGTCATGATCATTTTGCAGAGCTGATCACGGGAGCAAAGATGAATGCAGATTCGCTCCGTTCGTATGTCGTCGGAGATAACGTCGACGATCCGAATGAACGCTATTATGGGAATAATCATGTGTGGGGACCTGAAGGGCTGCATGGAACGCACGTTTCGGGGATCATTGCAGCAATGCGCGATAATAACCTCGGCATTAAAGGAATTGCAAACAATGTAAAGATCATGATCATCCGCGCGGTACCGAATGGTGACGAACGTGATAAGGATGTAGCAAATGCGATCCGATATGCGGTCGACAATGGCGCTTCGGTCATCAATATGAGTTTCGGGAAATACTATTCTCCCGATAAGAAACTGGTGGACGATGCCGTAAAATATGCAGAATCAAAGGATGTCCTGATGATCCATGCTGCGGGAAATGAATCCAAGGACAACGATGTAGAGCTTTCTTTTCCGAACCGTGAATATGCAGACGGAGGAACGGCGACCAACTGGATCCAGGTGGGCGCCAGCTGGTATAAAAAAGGAAGCGACATCATTGGATCTTTCTCAAACTATGGACAGCACAAAGTGGATCTGTTTGCGCCGGGTGTGGACATTTATTCCACGATCCCGGACAATAAATACATCAGCGAATCCGGAACAAGTATGGCTTCACCGAGCACTGCCGGTGTTGCTGCTATTATCCGCTCTTATTTCCCCGAGCTGAAAGCGGCAGAAGTACGGGAACTGCTGATGAAGACCGTTGTTCCATACAAGGGAAAGGTTAAAGTTCCGGGGCTTACGGTGAAGAAAGGGAAGAAAGAAAAACCGGTAAAAAAGAAAGTATCGGAGATCTGCATTAGCGGTGGATTTGTGAATGCGAATAATGCGGTGAAGGAAAAGATGGGGCTGAATAAGAAGAAATAGAGTAATAAAACAACATCCCTTATTGCGAGAAGCGAAGCGTCGAGGCAATCCATTTGATCCAGGTCAGATGGATTGCCAGGCTAAAAGCTATGGCCCGTACTTCCGGGGCAGCGTATCATAAAGATCTACCCATTGAGGGTTGAATTTATTGATCAGCAAAATCTTTTTCATTCTGGACCCCGCCTTCAATTGTTTTTCACGGGCGAATGCTTCATCTAAAGCTTCAAAACACTCGAAATACATTAGCTTATTTACGGAATATTGTGCACTGAATGACTTCTTTGAAGCTTTATTCTTGTGTTGCATAATTCTCCTCGATAAATTAGAAGTTGCGCCAACATAGAGTGTACCATTCGGCTTATTCGAAAGGATGTAAACGGCTATCATAGCAAATGACATTACGGGTTAAAAAGTGGTTTGATGGGGTGATAGGGTAAACGTTGGATATGTGGAAATGAATTACCTGGCCGGCAGAGCCACGTTGGATCAAATCGCTTCGCCCGATAAATGGGTTACCTCGCGTTCAAATGGATTACTTCGCCGGCAGAGCCGGCTCGTAAAAAAAAAAAAGCCGCCCCCTGCTCCTGGGAGACGGCTTACGACCGCTTCAGTGGATTACTTTTTAGAATCCAGCATCAGCAGTTCGTTTACTTCAATTTCGGTAACATAGCGCTTTATACCTTCTTTGTCCACATAGTTACGGTTGATCAGCTTTCCTTCGATGGCAACCTCGCTTCCTTTCTTTAAGAATTTTTCTACGATCTCTGCTGTTTTGCCCCAGGCGATCAGGTTATGCCACTGAGTTTCTGTGATGCGTTCGCCTTTGGCATTCTTGTAAGTTTCATTGGTAGCGATGCTTACTTTTGCAAGTTTCTTCCCGCTCTCGAGTGCTTTGACTTCCGGATCCATTCCGAGATTACCGATCAGCAGTACTTTGTTGCGCAATGCATTCATAATGTTGTTTTGTTTTTTTGGACCTCAGCAGCCGAAGCTTTCGTTGAGGCCGGGTTAATACTGTTTTTTTGTCGCCGGAAGAATCGTCCTTCGAATTCTCCCTGAATTATTTTTGACGGTGCAATAGTGCGACAACATTTCGCCAAAGCCGGTAAATAAACGTTTCTATTCGAATTTACATGGGTAATACGCGTTTCCTGTCGGATAATTCAGTTACAGGTAAAAATACGTATTGCTGAAAGCATTGCATTCATTGGCGTTCAGACGGCCTTATTAAACATTAATACAAATGAAAGTTAGGCGTGTAAACACGGTTATAGAATTCAGAAAATTCTACATTTGCCCCGCAAAATTCGATACAACGAATTGAAAAAAATGTCTACTCCGCATTTTTGAACCAGTATTAATCGCTATTATGACTAAAAATTGCCCGGAATGCGGAGATTCCGTAAATGGCAGAGTTGACAAAAAATTCTGCACCGACATGTGCCGTAATGCGCACAACAACCGAATCAAAGGATCACAGAGCCGTTACTACCGGAATGTGAACTCAACTCTTCGCCGGAATTACCGGATCCTGGAAGAGCTGATCCCGGAAGAAACGATCAAAGCCTCAAAAGCCAGGCTCCTTCAGAAGGGATTTAATTTTAGTTATTATACTAATATGCTCACCACACGCAAAGGCGCTCAATACTATTATTGTTATGAGTATGGATACTTGCCATTGGAGAACGACTATTTTCTTCTCGTGAAGAAGAGCGATCCGATCGATAAGTAAAACCAATTTCTTGGGGACAAAACAAGCGGGATATCCAGAGAAAGAGATTCCCGACAGGATACTATTGTCTCAACAGGCCTTCAGACCCGATGGCGGTCTTACGCTGTAGAAACCTAACCAGCAGACCAAGTACGTGGAAGCATTGGACGTTTTCCAAGCATTCTACCCTTGGCTCACCGGCGAGAGCCTGAGCGTTCAAGTGCCAAAATTCCTGGTTTTGACCGACAGGGCTCAACTGTTAAGTAGTTGCGAGTACAATGAAATAACGTTAAATTTGATAAACCCTGATTTAATCAGGCCAATCCCCCTCGGTTCGCGGGATAAGGTCGATTTTATTGCGGGTATAAATAAGTTAGCAGTATGGCGTAGTGCTACCCGACAACTGGATCATTTTGAAGACAGAAAATATGAAAAGACTCCTAGTTTTTTTATTTGCGTTTAGTTTACTAATTTCTTGTGATGAACATTTTGAAAAAGACAGCTTGTATGGATATTATACAGCGACAGATTACAAGAACACGTTCGACACAATACAACTTAAGCCGCACGGGCTTTATCATAGGAGAATTTACGACAAGAATAATAAATTGGCTTTGGAGTTAGACGGTACTTGGCGTCTAGAACAAAACAGAGTGATAAGTCTTGATTCTTACTTTTTTAATCTTGACAGAGATATTGTAAAGTTCCCAGAGCTTCTTCAAGACACTGTGGGTAGCGGCGGCGGCCACTTAGAAACCAAGAACGGAGTTATACAGTTTTGTGTGGGATATTACTATGAAGACAATTGCTACCAGAAAGTCAAATAGAAAATATGCTTACCACTAATAGAAAATTATAAATATACGCCCAACTGCTAACACAGGTCTGGCGCCATTTGCGCATCTCGCTTCGTAAAACAAATTATACCAACTTTGAAATCAGGCTTCGCAATTAACAATATAGTAAGAAACCCAAACGAGCGCCAGGCCTGGGAACGTTAGGCGTCATTTATACAGACAATATATGAGTAATCTTGGAGACAATTTTTTATGGACCTGTAAATCGACCTATCTAAAAGGACTCTCCCCCTTTGACTTTGACAATAGAGACAAACAAGAATGTAAATATATCATTGAGACCGGAAAGTCACTGATTAAGGAGCGCGGACTTCAAAGCTTTTTAGGATTTCTAATGGAAGGGCAGTATTACATACAACTGTGGGCTGCATTAATAGCTCTTGAATATGGCGACATTCCTAAAGAAGAGAAACTTAGTTACAATACCAGCAAAACAATTTTAGAATGCTGCATTGAAGAAGTCGAAAAGTATATCACCCATTCAAAAAATGCCGAATTCAAAAAAAATGCTGAATTGTGGTTACAGAGAATAATAGATAAGCAACGAATATTATGAAACATTTCTTCTGCTTTTTTTTGTTTGCTATTCCAATTTTGACATTTGGACAGGACAACCCCGACTGTTACGCAGAAAAAGACTTTTTAATAATTCAATCAACGAAAGATTACAAAGCGGCACTTCAGACAGCCAAGCAGGCAACAAAAGCGCTCGACATTAAACTCGACCTACGAGATCTAATCCCCGACAACAATACTCGAATTGGTTTAAGTGAACCAGTAGACACTTGTTTGAAATATTCCAAAGAGTACGGAGGACAAGACAGCACTTGCTATCTTGCACGCGGACGATGGGACGATGGAATTTATATCAGCATTGAATACACCAATGCTTACGACAGCTTTACAAAAGGCTATTATATTGTAATGGTTGGGAGCGGTTTTAAAAAGGACCAATCTCTTGTTGACACATTAAAGAAAGTAAAGACAAAATATTCAGACGCATATATAAAGACAAGTAAGGTGTATATGTGTTGTATGCACTGACAGAAAACGAACGCCTAACACAGGTCTGGCGCCATTTGGGCATCTTGCTTCGTAAGACAAATTTTCGTAAATTTAAAATCAGGCTACGCAATTAAAAATATAGTAAGAAACCCAAACGAGCGCCAGGCCTGGGAACGTTATAGCTAATGCTTTAAGACAAACAAAATTGAACAAGATACTGACGACTATATTTTTTTTCTTATTGCTAAGCGAGACATCCCTTGCCCAGACCGTTATTAAATTAACATTAAATAGGGGCCCCTGGAAAGACCACCGATGGGAACCACATCAATTTGTAAACGCAGGTGATTCAGCATTTTTATCTTTAGGAGTTGGTGTACAATTAGACGAACCTCAATATCAATTTAAGTCAGGTATTCCTGATGGTGCGTATTCTATTTTTGTAAACGACACATTGTCGCTTACAGCTTTCTTCAAACATCAATTGGAAGACAGTGTTTGGACGTTTTACAAATATGGCAGACTATGGTATACAAGAACCTTCGCCAAAGGATCTGTTATCAGTGAAACTAGTTATTGGAATAATCCAAACCAACCTTTCTTCAATCTTTGCAATTTTGATTCTACAATAAAGATTCCTTATGAAATAGACACTGAAACCCTAGTAGTTCAGTTAACGGAGTATGCGGTGAACCATCCTGTTCAACTAAATAATTATTTAAAGCGAAATGGATTAGTTTATAATAATGAAGATTATGATAAAGTAATTCATCCTTTTCGTCTTGTAGGGTCAGCAATTAGAGTTTATAATAAAGACAAATCAGGATTTCCTTCCAGCAATTGCACAGAACTGAAATTACTAAGAGAGAAAACCAAACTTATAAAAAATGCCGGCCCACGAATTCTTACCATACATGATGCTAAAATCAGCAACGCTAGATTTGGTCTTTTTACCAACTACATAACTGTATATATTAAGTTGGATAGCGAAAAAGAGTTTGAAAATTTCATTTCACAAGGGACAACTATTATTTCTCATAAAGAAAAGACTGATAAGGAAACTATATACTTGCTGAAATACGACAATAGTATTGGTGCAGATATTAATGAGATAGCAAAAAAATTACTGGACAATAAGATTGTTCTCAGAGCATACCCGTTTTTTGAAAATTTGGAACCCAAAGACAGTCATCAAGCGAGATTTTAAAGCACAAGCTATAACACACGGTTGGCGACCAGCGGTCAGACTGAAGGTCATCGCGGCGCGCAGAGTTATTTGTCCGCAAGCGGAATTTTTATTTGCGGCCGCTAATTTTGTTTGGTATCTTTAAATAAACGTTTTAGGGTGTAGACGGTTGAGTGTTTCAAAGCCCGCCGATCGCCAACCGTGAAACCGTTAGCACCAATACTTGAAGACAGAATGAGTATGAAATCAAATCAAGCCAAATCTTATTTTAGAAAGCTTATACTGTTTCTGTCTTACATATTATTATGCATTTCTGCATTCGGACAAAGGTGTGGATCAGACATTTATTTTAAAATCTATGACCTCGCTGCGAACACCGTTTACCCATTGACGGACGACTCTACCTTTAGACTAAATGTGGAAAACAAAGAATTGTACAAAAAATTAAAATTAGAAGTTGTTCAAGTAGAGGGCAGTTCAACAAGTCGAGAAATTGACATTAACAGAAAAGCAGGTTTTTTTAATATCGGAACTGGCTGTGGCATGAACCTACTTAAAATTAAAATTACGCTAGATTCGAAAATACTTAATTTAACTTTTAACAAATTGGATGGTGATATTGATTTCATAGCGGATAGTGTTGTGTTTTCAAGCAACGATTTAACATTCAACGGCAGGGAACTTATTCAATCTACAACTCCAAAAGACAGTTTACGTGGTATTTACAAATGGTCAAGAAACGAGATTGTTGCTAACAAGAACATTAATAAGACTGATAACGACAAATTAAAACAAGGGTATTGGATTATTAAAGCGGGCGACATTACGCCAGTTCCAATTTATTACACACCTGAACGTACGGCAATCCCATATTCAAAAGAGAGTAAATATCAAGAAGGTAAATTTGTAAATAATAAACGGGAAGGAGTTTGGTACACATACTTTCCAAATGGTATGCTGCAATCCGAGATTACATATAAAAATAATAAACCCGATGGATTCTACACGACATATTACGACAATGGATGTTATGAAGTTAGTGGAATATGGAAGGGCGATGATAAATTTAGTGATTACAAACATTTTTTTTCCAACTGTAATATTCTTGAGTTAGAAATTAAAACGGATAACTTAGGTAAACGTGTGTACATAAAGTATGACAATCAAGGCAAGATAATTTCGCAGGGTGAATATAAAGAAAACACTTTGCCCAGCGAAAATGGACAAATTAAGTTAATAGAGAAAGATAAGTAGACTGGTTAATAAAATCAAACAAAAGTACTGGTGCTAACAGCGGTCTTGCGCCATTTGGGCATTCCGCTTCAAAATACAAATATGATTTCACTTTGAAATATCACTTCGAAATATTAATTTTAGTATAGAACCCAAACGAGCGCAAGGCCGCAAAACGTTAGTGGTAAATGGAGGGACACTTAAAATAATACAGACACATGACAAAAAACAATCTTTCATATCGCATCGGGACAATTAACGACATTGACCAGTTACAAGAGCTTGCCATAATTGCAAACGGACAATTTCAAAGTGTTTTCACGCCAGACAATTGGGAAATATTCAATGGCAATTTGCAGGACAGACAAAAGTTTATTGACATACTTAAAATTGCCAAATGCTTTGTTTGCCTCGACAATGACAAAATAGTTGGCGTTGCTTATATTATACCAGGCGGTAACCCGACAAATATTTTCAAGTCTGAATGGTCTTACATTAGGATGGTTGGTGTTAATCCAAAATATAGAGGACAAGGCATCGCAAAAACACTTACAGAAATGTGTATTGACTTCGCCAAACAAAGCAACGAAAAGACTATTGCGCTTCACACTTCAGAATTCATGGACGCTGCAAGACATATTTATGAAAACATAGGCTTTACAGTTCTTGAAGAAATTCCTCTTTTGTACGGCAAAAAATATTGGTTGTACACGTTAGACCTAAACTGACAAAGCTACGTACCGCCATCAACCACTAACTCAGGTTTTGCGTTAGTGGCGGACGGTGCGAATAGAAACATTTGAGCAATTAATTAACTTTGGTGCAGGCAGACAGTTCACGGCTTCAAAAGCCCACCAACACAAAGCCCCAAACCGTTAGGTGTAATGCTTAAAGAAACCTATACCATGAAACAATTGACGATTGCTTGCTTATTTATTTTTTCATTGAGTTCAAATATTTTAGCTCAAAAAATTGACACTCTAATTAATGTAGGTGATGGACACCAACTTCATTTTGCAATAATTAAAGGTAAAAATCCCCCTATTTTATTTGAAGCCGGTTTTGGAAATTATGCAGATGTTTGGAAAGACATTGCGACAAGAATTGCGAGCGCAACTGACGCTACAATAATTACTTACGACCGACTGAGCAATGGTGATGACAAAAGGAACTATTTAATTAGCTTAGAAGAGGAAACTAAATGTCTAGAAGCAGGATTGGAAAAACTTGGATATTCTAAAAATGACATAATGCTTGTTGCACATTCACTTGGCGGAATGTATAGTTCATATTATGCGGCCCGACATCCGAATGAGGTAAAGGCTGCAGTATTTATTGATGCCGCTTCTGTTTGCTCATTAAACTCACACCCCCAAGACGCAAAACTAATCGAACATGATACTATTGAACAATTTATCTTAAAAATCACAGATGCCGTTTCCAGAAATCCAATGCCTTTAGGTATCCCAATGACAGACATTGTTGCAGAAATACATTACGATGAAATAGGCAATCTTGATCCATTGTGGTTAAACTGTCACAAGCAATTTGTTTCAGAATCACCGAGCAGAAAACTATTATTGGCATACAACGTTGGCCATACTATTTATGCAGAAAATCCTGCTTTAGTTATTAATGTTATCATAACTCAATATGCTAATTTTGTCGTAACAACCAAGAAAGCGGACATATTAGAAAGGGCTTACAGACTATCATTAGAAACGGATAATGAAAACAAAAAAAATGAAGTAAAGTGTGGACATTCGGAAGACGACATAACCACTTGGGGATATTCATACCTTGAAAAGAACGAAACAGAAAAAGCGATTGAAATATTTAAGTTAAATGTTTTATTGAATCCTTCACGCTGGAATACTTATGATTGTTTGGGAGAAGCTTATCTGAAAGCTGGAAATAAAGAGAAAGCAATTATAAACTATAAAAAATCTTTGGAACTAAATCCAAAAAATGAAAACGCAACGAAAGTTCTGGCGAAAATAAAATAAAAGCCTGGACCCAATCAAGAAATAAATTGGCTTGACACAAGTGGCGGTAAGCTGACAAAGGTTGCAGAGAACCTTGAGGATCTTAAACGGTTACTCAAAATTCAAGATAATTATGACAATTGGTTTCTAAGCTGGCTTCATCCAGAAATTGAGAACTCAGGAATTAAATTAAAAGATAATGAGGTTTTCAGCTTTAATAAAATGCCGGCTCTTGGCGGAGAATACACTTTTGACAATATTGAACCTGTTGATATTAGTGTTCATTTTCATTTAACCGGCGAAATCTGCAGACAAATTAAAGATTTGCCAGACGGGACTAAAGTGAATGTAAAGGCTGACAAGTAGCCAACTTGCAACACGGGCTAAAAATTACGGAAATTCAGCATTTGCAAATGCCTTCTAAAAAATACACTCCACGCATCATTTTTTGCATTTGCCATTAAGTTCAGTACATTTAATAAAGGTTTTCAACTCAACAGTTTAAATGCAGCAAATTCCGAACCGCTTAGCTAATAGCGTTAGCAGTCACTTTCAAACGAAAGTAACTTGAGACGACTTTTCATCATCTTGGTAATTTTTAGCTCTCTGATAGCGTGCAACACCAGAGCAGACCATTCCTGGATAGTAAAGCCAGACGGCATTCCCGAAGACAGTGGACAAATAGTAGTTCTTCTTCCGGAAACGGACAGTCTACACTATTCCGGATGTATAACAAAAGTTGTCTATCCGTCAAATCGAAGGTCATGTAAAGATTCACTAGTCAGCTATTCTTTCGATTGCCTCGGAAATAAGTTGAAAATTCACGTGCCTTGCAATTATCTTCGGACAGATTATCTTCAATATACTGAGGGGGACATTCTGACAATTCATTACCCGGACTCAAGCCATATCAGCATTCTATGCGGCACCATGGCGGACATTAGTATTGAGGACAATAAAGCTAAAGGACTCTATAATAAAAAGGTAATAGTTAAAGGGCATCAAATAACTTATACAGATGTCCCAGAACAAAGATTGCAACTTTTTAATAATGCTTTTGAACTACTGAATGAAGATATAAAATAACAAAACTATACAGTATGACAAATCCCGAATCAGGCGAACAACTAAAAAAACAATCAATGAACAATAAACGCAGGTTTCCCCGCATTTTCTTCCTGCTTACATTGTTTGGGGTCATGAACCTTTTAGCCATGCTGAGCAGTCCCGCCTGGGCGAACATCCGAGGGGTAGATATTGTCCGCCTTATCGGCACAGGTATGTGCTTTGGAGCTGCAATCGTTTCTTTTGGGATATACTATCGGGGCTTGAAGTAGCAGGCAAATCTGCGCCGACAACCGGAATTAGCAAAGACAGCTATATTGTATGTATGCCATCGCCTGACAGCGTTCCGGAGGCCGTGCGGACATCTCGCTCCGCGAGACAATTTGAGTGAAATTTGGAATATGACTTCGCAATCCGGATTTTAGTTAAAACCTGCAAGACATTAGGCGTAATTATAATAAGATATGGGACTATTCGACAAATTATTTAAGCAGACGAACAAAGGAACTAGGATCAACGCAAGCTCGACCAACAGTCCTGAACAAGCGGTAATCATAACATTTAACTATAGACTTGACGACTTATCATATTTGCACAGCCTTGAGGATAAACTTGACTCGGTGCTTGGAGATCTTAATGTTGGCGACTGCGATGGCCATGAAATCGCAACTGACCTAAGTGACGGGTTACTTTATTTATATGGATCAAATGCAGAATCGTTATTCAAAGCGATTAAACCGACACTAGAATCTACAGATTTTTTAGTTGGCGCAAAAGCTAAATTAAGGTTTGGACCTCCTGAAGACGGTGTTAAAGAAATTGAAATTATAATTGGAGACAATTAGTACGCCTAGCAACGGTCAATTACAATTGCAGCCTTCAGCTAGTTCGTTTATCGGTCAAGACAGTTTTGCTTTTCAAATTGGCGGTTAATGCCTGGCGACAAACCGTTTATGCCATTCTTATAAAGACGACTTTGGACAAATATAACCTAACATCTGAAACAGTAGAATTCGATTCGAAAGAACCATTTGAAGGCGACCTGCATATTCGTGAAGAAGACAAATGGGAATTCGACCGAACCACACTCTTGACCATCACAGACAACAACGGGAAAAAAATCAAAATACGAGTTGACTGGAGTAATTACTCATCGACAGATACAGCCTTTCCAACTTTAATAATTTCCGAAACTGATAAATTATTTTTTGGCGCAAAATCATATTGGGGAATTATTGATTTAAAAGAAGTCAAAATAGACCGACAAGAAAGCTGTACAGAATTCTGGAATTTTGAAAAACATTCAGACAGCATTGTTGTAATTGCAGAGCTGACTGCAGAATCCCTCACTTTAAAAGGCGAGACAATTGACAATGTTCCCATCGACCCACCCTTTGATAGCAAGATCTTTGAAGACAGAATTGAATTTAACAGCCCGGTTTACGGACAGCAGACACTCAAATTAAGAAAATGAAAGCTTAATAAAAGTCAGCTGGTAACATCAATACTATTTTTGGACACAGTACAACCTGAAAAAATATCAGAAAATAAGATATGAAACGTAGAATTCTTCCATCCATAACTATTTCAACAATTCTATCCTTTTATTGCAATGTCCTTCCCGGACAAACTCACAATGACTTGCCTTTCTCAAAAAATGAAGGAACAAGAGTAACATTTTACTACAGAGACAATAACGTTGTCTTACACACTGGTGAACTCACAAAATCGATTCCACTGCCATACCGCAATATTTATTCTTATAGCGACCCGGTTCTAGAAAAAAACAAAGAAAAATTGTACATCACTGCAAGTTCCAGGGACGTTGTTAATGATTGTTGGAACTATTTTATTTTTAGTATAAATTTCAACGGAAACATAGAAGATACGATTTACAGTGCCCCGAAATGTATTGATATAGCTCACTTCTCTGTATCACCTGACGATAGCTTAATCTTAATAACTGAATTTAATCATTTTGATTGGATTACATGTACCGGCAACGGAGGCAAAGAAGGTTGGGTGGAAAAATCATTTGAGCATCTAATTTTAAAGATTTCTACTGGTTCTGTCATACAAACCATTTCGTTTTCAGGCTTTTTGTTTTTAGACCGTTTGCATGGCAGCATGTGGAGTCCTGATTCTAAAAAAGTGTTGATTTCAAAAAGGCCACTTAAAAATAATTGTGAAACCTATGAAAAATCGACCCCGGAAGAATTATACGTTTATGACCTGGTTAGCAAACAGAAACAATTCATTTCCTGTTGCAGTAATTTTTCATGGAGTCCGGAACAGCAGAATATAATTTGTTATTCGAAACACTCCGGGACATATCTATTTAACATTAACACGCTTGAGGAAGATCCTGTTATTTCCCTTCCAGATCATTCCATTAAAAACGTGATGTGGGCACCAGATGGCACAACACTGTTGGTTCAGCATTTTAAAATTTTAAAGAGAGAAAAAATAGTGACCGGCGATCATGCGGAAAGAGATTACTATTTGTTGATTAACACTATTTCAAAAAAAAAGAAAACATATCGCGGGTATTATGACATTCAAACGTGGCAATAATAATTTGCATATTTAACATCGACAGCACGCAGGACAAATGCTGTATGTATTGACAAATGTGTTTTTACAAACGAAAATCAGTGCTGACGGCGGTTGGTTGCAAATCCTTATACGAAAGCAGTAATTGAAAAAAGCAAAGAACCAGAAATGGGTGATTCAGCTTTTGATAAAATTGGTTTCATAACCTGGTCCGTCTTTATCTTCCTCGGGCTTTTTAAGAAACTTCGTAACGACAAAATCGTATTGGTTTTGCTCCTGGTTGCAATCTTGCTGACAATTTATCCCATATACGAGATCCTTGCACATGTTCCATTTGAAGGACGCCATCGAAGTTCTATTACTTTTTTCATGCCTTTCATTTACGTTGCCAGCTATGGACTTCTGAGATCTCTTTATAAAAGGATCTACCGGCGCGAGCCAACCTATTGCAGGTCGTCCTGGTATGATCCCGACGAAAAGCGTGACCAGAATGCCCTTGATATCGTTGTATTTATCCTTCCGATTCTTCTCCCCGCACTTTTGTTTATCCAGGCCTATTGAATGCACCTGACCACTGAACTGCTAAGGATCTCCGGGCCTGCACGCTCAATTTGCAATTCACTTTAATTTATCTATCTTTAATAAAGACTTGGTCCGGAAGGATGCAAAAATTCGAAAAAAAATCTATTAAAAAAAGAACAGTTAATTATGAGCGATTCGAAAAACAAAACTGACAATACACCAAAAGTGACCGGCATCGGCGGAATTTTCTTTTTTTCCGACGATCCAAAAGCAAGCCGGGAATGGTATGCAAAGAATTTAGGAATTGATGTGAGCGATTGGGGAGCTGTTTTCGAATCACGTAACATTAACGATCCCGAACAAGTTGATTCTCTTGCATGGACCCCTTTTAAAAGCGGAAGCAAGTATTTCGAGCCCTCAAAAAAGGACTTTATGATCAATTACCGCGTGCAGAATATTGAGGCACTTGTGCAGACATTAAAAGACAACGGAGTGACCATCGTTGACGAAATGCAAACTCATGAATATGGGAAATTCATCCATATCATGGACGGAGAAGGAAATAAAATAGAACTCTGGGAGCCTGCTTAGGTGGAAGTTCCGAAGTGTATCTACTGAAGACTCATCCGTTATAAGAATAAAACAAATCCTATGAAAAAAATTATCCTTATCGTTTCTCTGGCTCTGGCCGGACTTACAGCATCCGCACAATTAGTTGCAAAAATGGAAGTCAAAGAAGACATTCCGGGTCTTTGCGACAAAAATGAAGTGTATGCACTCATTCCCTCTTTTAAGGGACAGGTTGAAGCCGCCTGCCCGGTTACAAAAGAAGAAATTCAGAAGCGGCTCAACGCAGAAGTTGCTTTCCTGAAAGACAAACCTAAATACAAAGACAAGGGGATGATCGGGCTGATCGTGAATTGTAAAGGTGAGCTGATCCAATGCAAAATGGACAACAAAACCCAAAATCCAGAGCTTGACCAGCAAATTGAAGCGGTTTTTAATTCACTTGGATCCTGGAAAGCCGGATCGCTCAATGGAAAACTTGTCGACAGCTCGATCCTGTACAGCTTTAAGATCAAAAACGGAAAGCTCGTTTTGAACTAAATCTTTTTCGAAAGGCGGCAAAAGCATTAAAGAATATGTATAATCTCTCTTACTTCAAGGAACCCGATAAACAGATCCTGCTGAAATTCATGCAGGATCATCCTTTTGTATTTTTGACCGGAAGCGATTCTAAAGGAAATCAGGTTGCGACACAAGTTCCGGTACTCATCGAAGAGCGCAATGGTGAATCATTCCTGCAAGGCCATATCATGCGCAGCACGGATCATCATAAAGCCTTCATGGAGAATCCAAACGCGCTTGCCGTATTTACCGGTCCGCATGCCTACGTGAGCGCTTCCTGGTATTCTACACCGCAGATTGGCTCCACCTGGAACTACATGAGCGTTCATGTAAAAGGGCTTATTCGCTTTATGACAGATGATGAGCTGATCGGGTTTATGAAACGGCTTACACTGAAATATGAAGACGGAAACCTGGACTCTCCTACTATTTTCGATAATCTTCCGGATGAATTCCTGCGGAAGATGCTACCGGCAATTGTTGGCTTTGAGATAAAGATTGAAAATGTGGAAAATGTTTTTAAGCTGAGCCAGAACCGCGATGAGAAAAGTTACCGTAACATCATCGCACAGCTTGAAAAGCAGGGAGGCGACAGCGCGCTTATCGCTGCTGAAATGAAAGGCCGGTTTGACCGGTTATTTCCACCCGGAGTAGAATGGGATGGAAACAAGTTTATGTCATAGCGTTTATCATGAGCGCTGCGGATCAAACCTACGACTTCGTTTGCTTCACCGACCTGGTGTATGAATTCAGCCATACGGATAAAAAAAAGATCGAGCAGAAAATAAAACGACGGTTGAAATATCACAAGCTCGGAGCATATGACCAGGAGAAAGTTGAATACATCCGCCGGCTCAAAGATGAACTTCAGAAGGATCTCTCCGACACCGCTAATTCAACATACTATCACAGATCCGGAACTGGTTATGCCGAGCTGAGCGATTTCGACACCGGAAAAATGACGGACGACTTTCACCGCGGATATAACAAGATCAATAAAGATGAGCTGAAAGCCATGATCGATTTCGCTGTTTATATATACCACCTGAGATGAATCTGCTGCGATACCTGAAATGCCATATCCTTTTTGCAATCGGTTTGCCGGTTGTTTTTCTTTCCTGCAATTCCGGACAAAATGAAAAGAGCAACGGCCCAGGCAATACTGACAGCCTGAAGACCGTTACCGAAGTGAAAAAATATGATCCTACTGAAAATCTGAAGCTCGCGACCGGAAGCATAATTACCAGGTCCGAATCTTATTTCTTCTCCAACTCAAAAAATAAAGATCTGTTCCGGCTAACGATCGCACCCGGTCCGGTAAAAAATTCGGAAGCAAAGTTTGAGATAATCACTCCAGACAGTGCAATCGCCTATTCCGTTATTTTCAGCTCCTACTATTTCATTACCGGAATTTACGAGCCCGACACCATCCCGACAACCGGCGGACAGGAAGCCTACGAAAAATACATGGAACATTACTGGAAATCCATAACACCGGCGCAATACGAAGCTTATTTTTACAAAAATGTGAACGGTTTCTTTGATGCAGTCCAACCTCTTCTGGATGACAGGTCTGAAGAGCTCAATGCATGGAAGGAACAAGTAACCGACCAGGCTTTTTTCAACGAAGCTCTCGCCGATACAACCATTCGGTTATTCGATATCACTTGCTTCGATTGTGACGAAGGAGGCTCGATCATTGGCTTTTCAAAAAAGCAGAACAAAGCGATCACATTCATAGAACACGATTGAGGCTAAGCAGATCAAGTTGATCTCTGTTGAAATTTTTGTATCTTTATTAGATGCTTTAATACCCGACCATGAAAAGAGCCGTACTGTATTTTGCGTTCCTTTTTGCAGCATTTAATTACGGAAACGCGCAAACTTCAACATATTATCCTCTGCCGGATTCAAGTACGGTATGGATCGGGAAAACATGGGTATCCGACGGAAGCAGCCTGGTTGACGAAACATTCTACAACGTTTATATTTCGGGCGACACGACCATTGGCCCACACACCTATCATAAGCTGCTGAAAAATGGAATGGAAACATGTGCCTTTTGTCCTACTCCCGGTGGCACAACCTTCTACGGACACTATTATGGGGTTTTCCGACAGGATATTCCCAACAGAAAAGTGTACACCTATGAATATGGAAAAGATACCCTCGCATACGATTTTAATCTGAATGCAGGTGACACACTAAGTGGATCAGTTCTGTTAATAGGACCGACTGTATACATTCAGTCGGTCGACTCTGTGATGATAGGATCACAATACCATAAGCGGTATTGGATCAATGGCTGCTCTTATTCTTTGATCGAAGGAGTTGGAAGTACTTTTGGGCTCCATGATTATATTACGTGTCCTTTTGAAGCGGGAGCCGATCTTTGGTGCATGCAGACAAATGGCTCCACAGCCTGGTCAAACGGTTCCGGAAGCTGCGCGTTACTCGGGACTGAAGAAAGAGAACAGCCCCGCGACCAGCTTTTTATCACCCAAAACCCTTTTTCAACAGAAACAATGATCAGCTCAGAAGCCGGTTTTAGAAATGCTACGCTGCTGCTCTATGATTCTTCCGGACAGATGATCAAACAAATTGGAAATATCTCAGGCAAAAGCTATCTGCTTCAGCGGGATGAACTCCCGAACGGAATTTTTTATCTCCGAATGGTTCAAAGCGGCAGGAATCCGATCGCTGAAAAGCTGGTGATCATCGGAAATTAACCGGATGGATAGCACCGCGTTGTCCATGGCTGATATTTATACTCACAACACATGATCAGATCCTTTATTTTCATCGCTGCAGTTATCGCAGCAACAGCCATCTCCGGCTGCGGAGCTCAGGGCAAACAAGCTGACAGCACAACAATTGAAATGCCGGAAGCAAGAAATGAACTAAGAGCGGGTTCAATTTGCACAGTTGAGGACGGGGATGGAAAATTTGGAGTTGTAAAGGTCCTTGTGATCAACGATAACGAAGCCCACGTAAAGATCTATAAAAACAAATATGATTCACGGCCTGCTAAAGTGGATCTTTCTACTTTAAGCCTCGGTAACATCAACGATCCGGATGGCTTCGGCATTGGTCATGTTCCACTGGAGCGTGCAGGATTTGACAAATGGAACCCGGTCGAGATCGCTTTTGAAAAGGTAAGTGATGATGAGCTCGAAGGATACAATATGTGGAAAAATCAATAGACTACAGATAATAAGATGTCAGCACAAAACGCTAAAAAAATTGCCGACGGCGCCAAATGCCTGGTTATTAACGGGACTCACAAAGGAAAGTCGGGAATCGTGAGAGATATCAATACCAGCAAAACCGGTCATATTACGATCACAGTGGTTCAGTCGAATGGCGACCGTTTTAAAACACTGGCCAGGAATGTGGAAATTGTTTAGTCATATAGTACCTTAACCGAACTGAAGCTTCAATGATATTTCACTTAAACTTCATCTCTTTCGCCTTTTTGTTTCTTTTCAGAGCAATACCGATTTTCGGAAATAATGATACGATCATTGTCAATGGAACACAATTTTTTTTCACAAAAGGAGAAGAGAAAAATGAATTTGACCGCTTCGACAAATTTGTGAAAATGTATCGAATAGAGAATGGCAAACCAAAATACCTTCTAAAACATTATACCTATCGGTCAAGCGCTGACTGCAATAATTCATTTGAAGATATCGGAGTTTATTCCGTTCATAATGACAGCCTGTTCTTTCGTACTGAATTTAAACAAAAAAACGGAATTGATCCTATACCGACAGAGCGAAAACAGATTTATATTGTCGATGCAAGTGGAAAATTGCATTTACTTTATGACAGAGAACTTTACAACTGGGATGGTAAATGGATTGATTCAGACTACAAAAATGACTAAATGAATAAGGACGTCCAAAAATACATCAAAGCACAGGCCGCTTCCGACCAGGAGATCTGCAACGCGCTTTATGAATTGATCAATGAAAGCCTTCCGGAAGCGGAGAACAAAATATGGCATGCGCACCCGGTTTGGTTCCTCGATGGAAACCCGATCGTCGGCTTCAGCAAATTAAAAAGCGCTGTCCGGCTATTATTCTGGAGCGGGCAAAGTTTCGAAGAGCCGGGATTAGCAGACGAAGGGAGCTTCAAAGCCGCGGAGGCACGCTATGCTTCCGCAGAAGAGATCAGCAGAAAAGATCTCAAACGATGGCTCGGTAAATCAAAAAAGATCCAGTGGGATTACAAAAATATCGTAAAACGAAAAGGGAAGCTGGAACGCTTAAAATGATCATGAAACACCCCCTCACGCTTTTCCTGCTTTTCATTTTTCCTTTTTCGATTTTCTCCCAAAAAACCGATACCAGCCGTGCGGCTCAATTCCGCGAGATCGGAAATGTTTATTTCAACTCGAAGCTTTATCAAAAGGCAATCGAAAAATATACAAAAGCCATTGAAGTAAATTCCCTCGACAAAGGTTCTTATTATCTGCGCGGCAAGTGTTACGCAAGCACTGATAAAACAGAAGAGGGCCTGAAAGATCTCAACAAAGCCATCGCTATCGACAAAAATTTCAGCGAGGCTTATTTTTCAAGGGCCATTCTGAAAAGTGAATACATGAAAGATTTTGACGGCGCACTGGCCGACTATGGTCAATGTATCCGGCTTGCGCCTGCGAGTGCCAATGTTTACATCATGCGCGGTCGTCTCGAATTCTTTATGAAACAGTATGAAGCCGCGATCGCCGATTTCACCAAATCAATTTCCATCGATCCGGCATTTCCCACGCCCTCCGCAGACGCATATAACGGAAGAGCTTATTGTTATTACTATCTTGGAAACTACGTAAAGGCGCTGGCCGATTTCAATAAAGTTTCGGAATCTCCTCTGAAATACAATATCCTGTATAACCGGTGCCTGTCGAAAAGAAAGACCGGTGACATGAAAGGAGCATTGAGCGATATTAACGAGCTGATCCAGTATGATCCTTCCATCGACTCCGCTTACATCGAGCAGGGTTATCTCCGTTTTAAAAGCGGCGACACGCTTGGTGCATATCAATCGTATAGCAAATGCCTGCAGCTGAATCCGAACAGGATTTCCTGCTATTACAATCGTGCACTGGTTCTGATGGCGATGAAACAATATAAAAAAGCGATCGAGGACTTGTATGTTGTTCTGACCTATAATCCAAGGGATGCGCTGGCGCTGGGAAACCGGGGAATTGCGAGACGGGAATCGGGAGACCTTGCAGGAGCGTGCAAGGATATGCAGGAAGCCTATTCCATAACACCGGATATGGAAATGGAAGATTGGCTGAAAAAATATTGCAGGTGACGATAAAAGAGTCCTATTGCAAAGTGATCTGAACGCGCTGTTTTTCGTATATTTATTATACGAATGAAAAAGATCTTTTACATAAGTCTGCTCCTGTTATTATTTTCATCCAGGTTATTATCCCAGGCACCAGCCATTCAATGGCAGCATGCTTACGGTGGATCCGCTGACGACTATTTTGTATCTGGAAAGAATACTTCTGATGGAGGATATATTGTTGCAGGATATACCTCTTCTGCCGACAGTGATGTCACGTTCAATCATGGCGCCCACGATTGCTGGGTCGCCAAGCTTGATAATTCCGGTACCATTCAATGGCAGAATTCTTACGGAGGCTCTGATGATGAACAGCCGACCGTCATCCTCTGCACTCCGGACAACGGCTACATCTTTGCCGGACAATCGAAATCAAATGACGGCGATATTCATACCCATCACGGCATGGCTGATTCTTCTGACTGCTGGGTAGTAAAACTCGACTCCACAGGACATATCATGTGGGAAACCTCGCTGGGCGGAACAGGATGGGACGTGGCTACTGGTATCAGCAAAACCCTGGACGGCGGCTATGTCGTGATCGGGACTACTGAATCCTTTAATGAAGACGTGACTTTCAATCACGGTGGTTCCGATGTGTGGATCATAAAATTATCTTCTTCCGGAACTATTCAATGGCAAAAAACATACGGAGGAACGAGCTTCGAAAGCGGAATGTCGATCGTGCAGATGACGGACAGTACCTACACAGCCCTTGCTAACACCTATTCCGCTGATGGTGATGTAACACTTAATAAAGGCCAAACCGACTACTGGGTGATCCACATCAGTAAAAGCGGATCCATCATCTGGCAAAAAACTTACGGTGGTACGCAAGCTGATGAGCCCTTCAACATCGAAAAAACGACCGATGGAGGTTATATACTCGGTGGATACAG
Organism: Bacteroidia bacterium; assembly: GCA_045805205.1. Taxonomy (GTDB): domain Bacteria; phylum Bacteroidota; class Bacteroidia; order 2-12-FULL-35-15; family 2-12-FULL-35-15; genus 2-12-FULL-35-15. The sequence goes on from JBJMLR010000014.1 coordinate 307,183, forward strand.
CAGTTCCCAGGATGGGGATGTAAGCATCAATTATGCTGCATCCGAATACTGGATCGTCAAGCTTGATTCCACCGGAACCATGGAATGGGAAAAAACATACGGAGGACAAGGCGGTGAGATTAACGGATTCGTCAGCCAAACAAGTGACGGAGGTTATATGGTTGCCGGAGGTTCTTCATCTTATGATGGCGATGCGACCTCCAACCACGGTATCGACGACTTCTGGATCCTCCGGCTAACCGCCACCGGCAGTATCATCTGGCAGCATAGCTACGGCGGGCCCTGGTATGACGCCGCTTCCGAAATGCTGCAAACTTCCGATGGCGGATATTTCCTTATCGGGCGCTCTATGTTCACCGGCGGTGACCTGACACAATGCAATGGCGGTTATGACGGATGGCTCGTGAAGCTGGAACCGGAAACCGGTATCAATGAAATTTCTGCCGGGAATTCTGTTTCTGTTTTTCCAAACCCTTTCTCAGACAATACGAAGGTCAGTTTCAGCAATCCGGATCATACTGAATCACTGCTCCTGGTATACGACTCAATGGGAAAACTGGTAAACAAAAGAAAGACAAGCACGAACGAATTTAATATTGAACGGTCGGAGCTGAACGCAGGAATTTATTTTTTCAGAATAATGAAGGAAGGCGCACCGGCCGGAAGCGGAAAATTAGTCGTCAATTAAATGAAGCAATTATATCCCTTCATCAGAACTTATATTCTTAATGGCGCCAGCTCCTACGCGCTTCTTGCGCTCTATGCCGTAACAATTTCCCCATTGGTTACCGGACTGATCGAAAAGCATGATCAAAGCAAATTCATCGGCTTCTTCGGATTCGGAATGCTGATCGCTGAATTCTTCGCACTTCGCTATAAGCTTAAGATGATCCGCATTCGCACAAATATAAAACGCGTGCAATACAAGAAAGATACAGGGATCGATATCGTACCCTCCGTCACACCCGGCGTTTATTTTGCCTTCTTCCTGCGTCTGGTCTTTCACGTCGGCATTGTAATGGTCAGCATGACTTCTCTCGGATATGCATGTGACGAAAGTGCCATGTCGCCGCAGGGCATCATCGCGATCTGTTCCATGCTTGTTTTTGAATTTGCCAGTCTTATTTACCTTTACTTTTATGGCGACTTCTATAACGAACCCACTGAAAATAAGAGAGAGATCCGTGAAGAAATAAAGGAAGAAGAGCTATGGAACGCAGAGAATGCTCCGGGTTCCGACACTGATAATGCTTATCGCCTGGAAATACTTGCCGATATCGTGTTACAGGTTTTCGCCTGCATGCTGTTCACTTCTTTCTGGCACTATCTGAACCAACGGGGAATCGATTCCGTGATCGAAGTTTACAAAGATCACCTGAATGCATTCGAAGCATTTCTCTCCGTCTTTCTCCTTATGGTCATTTCAGTGAGCATTCTTCTTCGTCCCCTTCAGATCGCTTATTGGATCGAGGACTCGGTACAGGCATTTACACCGGCAGAGAAAAGAAAGACCTGGTACATTTTCCTTACCGTCGCGATTTTTGTATGCTCTCCGACTCTTTTCAAATACATCGATCTGTATTTTATCGGGACGGGAAATCTGAGCGAAGAATCGTTCCCCGGTTATATGAGCTACATAATATCCTTTGCCGCTTTCGCAATCGTGATGCTGATCCAGATCCGGATGAATGCGAAAGTATCGGAAAGCATTGTCGCGGCAGCGACGACAGAAACCAAACAACAAGCCAATGAAAATCGCCAAACCGGATAATGTAGATGCATACATCGCATCGTTCCCTCTGTCAACACAAAAAATTCTTCAGAAGGTAAGAGATACGGTCAGGAAAGCAGCGCCAAAAGCGGAAGAGATCATCAGCTATGGGATGCCAGCTTACCGGCTGCACGGAATACTCGTTTATTTTGCCGGCTATGAGCATCACATCGGATTTTATGCATTGCCCAGTGGTAATACAGCTTTCAGGAAGCAGCTTTCAAAATACAAAATGGGAAAAGGATCTATTCAGTTTCCACTTGATGAGCCGATGCCCTTGAAGCTGATCACCGATATCGTAAAATTTCGCGTGACCGAGAATAAAGAAAAGGAAGCGACAAAAAAGAAAAAATGATCAGCAGGCTGGTTTAATACGGCTGGTGATCAATCCGCCTGCCACAAGGGTTACGCCAAGACCGATCATAAAATCCTTCATGTCAGCCGGCATGTGGTAATGAGCAAATAATTCAAGCATTCGCGGAGCTGTTGTGACCAACAAACCTATTGAGAATAAAGGACTGAACTTCACTTTTGATGGATTCTTTTTCATTTTGTGAAAACTTAACGGCACAAATTTAACACCTTAGCCTGACTTAGAAACTGATAGATGTCAAAGAAAGAAACGCTGAAAAAAACAAAACGTACCTGTAAAAAAGGACATGCTTATTATAAAAGCACCGACTGTCCCACCTGCCCGAAATGCGAAGAAGCGAAACGGCCGAAAGAAGGATTTCTTTCCTTACTCGGAGCTCCCGCCCGGAGAGCCATGGAAAACAGCGGCATCCTGACGCTCGAACAATTATCGACGTATTCCGAAAAAGAAGTCCTGTCTTTTCACGGAATTGGAAAAACCAGCATTCCAATATTAAAAACAGCCTTGACTAAAGCAAAGCTAAAGTTTCGCCAATAACCGAACAGGAAATTCCTCTTTGTTTTCATTTTTGTATATTTGTTTTAAGGTCTTCCGGCTACTCTCCTGAAGCAAATCATTTATCCGCTCCAGCTATGATGAAAGTCCCCGACCATGTTAAAACTTATGACAATGAGCTTGCTACCTTCTGGTTCGATGAACAGGGCATTTTGTGTGCAATAGCAAAGTCGACTCCCCGCACGCTTCAAAAGCAAATGGAAACGTATGCATTTATCCACCGGATCACCGGAGATAAAAAAATCTGCCTTCTTTCCGATGCAACGCACAGTGGTCAGCAAGACAAAGAGACCCGCGATTATTCATCCGGAGAAATGCCTAAGCTTTTTAAAGCAATGGCTATTCTCAGTGATTCTCCTACAGGGAATTTTGTCTCCAGTCTATACATGGTTCTCAAACACGAACCAGTTCCGATGCGTATGTTCAGCAATGAGCAGGAAGCCCACGATTGGCTGAAAACTTTCCTTTGAACATAAATATACCTGCATTTATTCTCTATATATTTAGAATCAAATTAAATTCCACCTCAGCTGCATTTACTGCTGAACAAAACACAAAGCACTTATGAAACCGCTAGAGATTATCAACACGATCACCATTAATGCTCCGGCAGAAAAAGTCTGGGATATGCTCGTAAAGCCCGAAAATACTGCTAAGTATATGTTCGGCTGCCGCACCATTTCGGATTGGAAGAAAGGAAGTCCGCTGCTTTGGGAAGGAGAATGGGAAGGAAAGAAAATGGTTTTTGTAAAAGGAAACATCGTCGAGATAAACCCTGGAAAACACTTGGAATATACCGTCATCGATCCCTTAAACCCAAATATTCCTGATATTCCCGAAAATTACCTGCATGTCATTTATGATCTGAAAACAGAAAACCGACAAACCGTTTTAACTGTCACACAGGGCGATTACAGCAAAGTAGCGGAAGGAGAAAAGCGATACAAGGAATCATACAACAACGGTGAGGGCTGGAACCCGATCCTTATTCAGATCAAGAAACTCGCTGAAGAATGACGGAGGAGTCCCCGGCTGTGCATCAGGCTTCCCGCAGCCAGGTAGCACGTGGAGTAGTATTGGCGGTGCTATTGAGCTTTATCAGCATCGTTCCATTTGGAAAGCTTCTCGGATTTGCTCAAGAGGACCAGGCGGCACAAAATATTTTCCTGTTTGTTTCCCGCGTTTTATTCTGGCTGGCGCTGCTGGCGATGTATCTCTATGCCAGGCGGGTCGAGCAACAGGATTTTTTTATCTGGAAAGAGCAGCGGTATTCCTTTGGAATTCATGTTGCTTTCTTTTTTGTAACATTGATCGCGCTGATCATACTATTGTTATTTGTCGCAGTGGCGCTGAAAGCACTCGGGATCTACACGGTGAGTGAAAAGGCGAAACAGATCCGTGAAACATTCCGCATGTATCCCGTCTTCGGAGTATTCACCTGCCTGACAGCTGGTGTTGTGGAAGAATTTATTTTTCGAGGATATATGCTGCCGAGACTGGAATTCCTGCTCAGGAACCGGTTCGCTTCTATCCTGATCTCGACGCTGATCTTCGGCTTACTGCATTATGGTTGGGGAACCCTGATGAATGTGATCGGGCCTTTTGTGATCGGCGGGATCTTCGCAATTCATTATTCCTATTTCAGAAATATTAAATTCCTGGTCTTTTTCCATTTCTTTTGGGACATGGTCGCAGTATTTATGCCGCACCGGTAGGATTACAGTCCCAGCTCCGATCCGATCATTTCTTTCGCACCTTGCGGACCTGTCAGATCAAACCAAAGCGTACCGTCATTTTTGATATTGATCGTGAAATTGAAAAAATCGCAGCACTGTCGTTCCGACTTCACAAAATCTGTCAGCGTATCGATCATTTCATCCGTATTATCAAACCGGAAGGAATAGCCATTCGGAAGTTCTCTTTCTTCTATAGTCTTGCTCTTCAGCAGTGACAGAACCGTTTCTCTCCGTTTTTGCAGATCAGCAGAGGTTAGCTTACAAGACACATTGCTGGTATCACCGATAACTTTGTGTCCTTCGGCTTTCACACAACTCTCATCTGCACATTTGTCGTGGTTGCATGCCTGCAGCAGCAAGACTAAAAAGAAAAAAAGCGATGATTTTTTCACTCTGCTATAAAATAAAAAGACCCGATCTGAACCGGGCCTTTCGTTTATCATTCTTTCAGATCAAAGTCTTCAAGGAATTTCGTTGTATAATTTCCTTTGATGAAGTTTTCATCTTTCATTAGCTTCAAATGAAAAGGAATGGTTGTTTTCACTCCTTCGATCACGTATTCGCTCAGTGCCCTGTGCATCTTCGCGATCGCTTCTTCACGCGTTTGTGCCACAGTGATCAGCTTCGCAACCATGCTATCATAGTTCGGCGGGATCACATATCCTGAATAGATGTGTGAATCTACACGGATCCCATGTCCGCCTGGTGTATGCAGGTTGGTGATCTTACCCGGCGACGGACGGAATCCGTTGAAAGGGTCCTCCGCATTGATACGGCATTCGATCGCATGCAATTGCGGATAATAATTCTTACCGGAAATAGGAACTCCGGCAGCAACCAGGATCTGTTCGCGGATCAGGTCATAATCGATCACCTCTTCTGTGATCGGGTGTTCTACCTGGATACGGGTATTCATTTCCATGAAATAGAAATTGCGGTGCTTGTCCACAAGGAACTCAACCGTTCCTACACCTTCGTACTTCACAGCCAAAGCAGCTTTGATGGCCGCTTCGCCCATGCGTTCACGCAATTCGTCTGTCATGAACGGCGAAGGTGTTTCTTCCGCCAGTTTCTGGTGACGGCGCTGGATCGAACAATCTCTTTCGGAAAGGTGACATGCTTTTCCGTACTGATCGCCTACCACCTGGATCTCGATGTGGCGGGGCTCTTCGATGTATTTTTCCATGTACATCGCGCCATTTCCGAATGCAGCTTCCGCTTCCTTGCTTGCCGATTCGTAATTCGACTTCATATCCTCTTCTTTCCAGATGATCCGCATTCCTCTTCCACCGCCACCGGCAGTTGCTTTAATGATCACAGGATAACCTACTTTCGGAGCCAGCTCGATCGCCTGCTCTGCACTTTCAAGGAGCCCTTCGGAACCGGGAACACAGGGAACTCCTGCTGCGATCATGGTCGCTTTTGCAGAAGACTTGTCTCCCATCGAGTTGATCATTTCCGGCGATGCGCCGATGAACTTGATATTATGCTCCTGGCAGATCTTGGAAAATTTTGCATTCTCCGAAAGAAAGCCATAACCCGGATGGATCGCATCAGCGTTGGTAATTTCAGCGGCGGAAATAATATTCGGGATATTCAGATAGGATTCTTTGCTTGGCGGCGGACCGATACATACGGCTTCGTCGGCAAATTTCACGTGCAGGGATTCTCTGTCGGCGGTGGAATACACTGCAACGGTTTTAATTCCCATTTCTTTGCAGGTACGGATCACACGTAATGCGATCTCACCCCTGTTTGCTATTAGTATTTTCTTAAACATTTTCAGTGAGTTTAAAGTTAAAAAGTTCAAAGTTCAAAGTCAGGGTACTCTTAGAGCCGCAACTTTGAACTTTTAACTTTGAACTATTTTTAGGCTGGATCGATTAAGAACAGCGGCTGATCGTATTCAACAGGTGTTGCATCATCTGCAAGCACCTTCACGATCTTCCCTTTTACTTCCGATTCGATCTCATTGAACAGCTTCATCGCTTCAATGATGCAGATCACTTTGCCGGGAGCTACTTCATCGCCTACACTTACAAATGCCGGCTTATCAGGAGATGACGAACGATAGAATGTACCGATCATCGGAGATTTTACGGTAATATATTTTGATTCATCCGCTCCGCCTGTGTTTTTTGCTTCCGGAGCTTTTGTTTCAGCAACCGGTACTGCCACCTGCTGAACAGGGTTTGCCTGAACCATTGGCTGAACAGCAGGAACTGCAGTCTGGATCAGCACCTGTTCTTTTTTACCCGCAGGGGTCTTGATCACGATCTTTACATCTTTTGTTTCCAGTTCAACTTCGCTTACACCGGATTTCGCCACAAACTTTATCAGATCTTGGATTTCGTTCAGTTTCATTTTTATTTTGGTTTAGAGATTTTACTACGGATCGCGGAACTTTCGATTCGCTGATCTTTATTTTTGTTTACTATTATCCTGTTACTTCATTTGCTGATCTTAATTTTCCTTATCACCCAATCACCTAATCACCCAGTAACTATTTGCAATCATACGCCCATTTCAGATAGATCGCTCCCCAGGTAAATCCCGCTCCGAATGTTGAGATCACGATATTGTCTCCTTTTTTCATCTGCTTTTCATAATCCCACAAGCACAGTGGAATGGTACCGGCGGTCGTATTTCCGTATTTCTGGATATTCAGCATCACTTTATCGGAGGAAAGTCCCATCCGCTCAGCAGTTGCATCGATGATGCGTTTGTTCGCCTGGTGAGGGACCAGCCATGCTACATCTTCGGATTTCAATTTATTTCTTTCCATGATCTCCGCCGACACTTCCGCCATTCCAACCACCGCACGCTTAAAAACGGGCTGGCCATCCTGGTAAACGAAATGTTCACGCGCATCAACGGTTTCATGTGAAGGAGGCTTTACCGACCCGCCTGCCTTCTGATGCAGGTAAGCTCTTCCGGATCCATCCGCTTTCAATATGGAATCCTGGATCCCCAGTCCTTCCTGGTTTGGCTCAAGCAGAACGCATCCTGCTCCGTCGCCAAAAATGATGCATGTTGAACGATCTGTGTAATCAAGAATCGCTGACATCTTATCAGCTCCTACTACAATTACTTTTTTGTATTTGCCGGTCTCTATGAATTGCGCACCGGTTGAAAGTCCGTATACAAAACCGGAGCAAGCTGCGGAAAGATCGAATCCCCAGGCATTCTTCGCACCGATCTTGTCACATACGACATTGGATGTTGAAGGGAAAACGTAATCAGGAGTAACGGTGCCGATAATGATCAGGTCGATATCCATTGCTGTAATTCCGCGCTTCTTCAGCAGCAGCTCAATGGCTTTTACACACATATCGGAAGTTCCGAGGCCCTCGCCTTTTAAGATCCTTCTTTCTCTGATCCCGGTCCTGGTCTCGATCCATTCCGAAGTGGTTGGTACCAGTTTCTCCAGTTCCTCATTCGAGAGAATATAGTCAGGAACATATCCTGCGACAGCGGTGATCGCTGCAGTTGTTTTTTCCATTTATTGAAATGCTGTTTTGATCTTATCTGAAAGTTTCGCTTCAATAATGCTCTTAGTAAGCACCAGCATATTCTTTACAGCTGTCTTGTTAGAGATCCCATGCCCGATCATCACAGTTGAATTGACGCCGAGTACAGGAGTTCCTCCGTAGTTCTCATAATTGAAACGATCAAAATATTCGTCTTTGATCTTACGTTTGCGGATCATCGTATAGAATGCTTCCGCTTCTTTCAGCACTACGTTTCCTGTAAATCCATCACATACGATCACATCGCACATATCGGAGAACAGGTCACGTCCTTCGCAGTTACCAATAAAATTAAAATCTTTTGAATCCTTCATCAGGCCATGAGCTGCCTGTGCAACGAGGTTTCCTTTTTCCGGCTCTTCGCCGATGTTCAGCAATGCAACACGCGGATTTTTTATTCCATAAACATGCTCCGCGAAAATAGATCCGAGTACGCCGAACTGGTAAAGTACATCGGGCTTGCAATCCGCATTGGATCCCACGTCGAGGATCAGCCCGATACCGCCATTCTCTTTGGGAAGAACAGAAGTGATGCAGGGGCGAATAACTCCGGGAACGGATTTAGCGCTGAACATGGAACCTACCAGCATGGCGCCGGTATTGCCATTACTGGCGAATCCATCGATCTTGCCTTCTTTTAAAAGATGAAACCCAACTGCAATACTGGAGTTGGGTTTATGAGAAAAAGCTTTGGTAGGGTGTTCGCCCATACCGATGATTTCCGTAGTATGAACGATGTCAAAATCAGAGGCATCAGCTCCGCCCTTTTTCAATTCAGCACGGATCTGATCCTGGTCTCCTATGAGCACCAGCCTGACATCTTTGGGTAATTCATTAAAGGCTAAGATCGAACCGGCTACAGTTGCATCCGGTGCAAAATCACCGCCCATAATGTCTATACCAATCTTCATATTCTACGGATTACGAATTCTTACTAATGTACGAATTACGAATAATACGAATCTTTCAAATACATCGCGCCGGACCAGCGCAAACAAATCCGGGAAAACGCAGATTTGTATATCCGTAAAGATTCGCTATCTGTATTATGCAGAAACTTTTTTCTCTACTGCTAATTTCCCTTTGTAGTACCCGCACTCCCCGCAAACACGGTGATATAAAGTCGGTGCACCACAGTTTGAACAGGTAGAAAGAGTTGAAGCAACTGCTTTGTCATGACCTCTACGGCTATCTCTTCTTGCTCTCGATAATTTTCGCTTTGGATGTGGCATTGTCTATTGATTTTAATTGTTGATTTTCGATTGTTGATTTTTACTGCTTCTTCATAATCTGCACACCTGTCCGCCAAAGCTTTAGCGTAGGCGGATCAGTTTAATTTAATATTTTTCAATTCATTCCAGCGTGGATCCGTTTTATCTTCCTCTTCTCCCTCTTCTTTGTTTTCTTCCTTTTCCACGAGGAAATTCTCCAGCTTTTTCAGGACCTCCTTATCACAGGTATTTTTACCCTCCGCATCAGGCAAATGAACCCTTTTTATGGGAAGCGATAAAGTAATGTATTCATAGATATACTGAGAAAGGTCAAGCTCATGCTCATTTGCAGCAATTGTGATAATGTCGTCATCCTCATCGCCCGTTTCATGACCGCCTACTTTCACAATGAGCCTGTACTGCCCATTGATCGGAAGATCAAATTCACCGGTGCAAAGATCACACTCCACGTTCACAGTCCCGCCAATATTGAGCTCCAGCACCATCATCTGGCTTTGCTTCAGCAATTCCAGCTTAATTTCGATGTTGCCTTTCTTGATCTCTGAATAATCAAGGTCCTCAAAGAACGAATCCTTTACTTCAAACTCATAATCATGCTTTCCTAAACCAAGCCCCGCGAACTGTATTATATAGTCTCTTCTCCCCGCCATTTTATCAAGTTTTTAAGAAAGACGGCAAAGGTAAAACTTTTAGCCTTAACTCAAAGCTTTTCAGCAAATTAATTTCGGGGCGTTTTTAGCCTTTTTTAATGCGAAAATCGGATAAAAATACACTTTTTACCCGATTTTCGACTATAAACGCTATTTTTTTGAGGATAAAGCTCTTCTACCGTTCCCGCTTTTGAGGGCTCGCTTTTAAAGGATTCGCGGAAATCTCTTTATAATTCTGTCTTGTCCTGTAAATATCAATGGCAGCATACACTGCACGGCGAAAGGATTCCTCCGAGGCCATATTTTTACCTGCAATATCATAGGCGGTGCCATGATCCGGTGATGTTCTCACAACAGGGAGCCCGGCCGTAAAATTTACTCCTGAATTAAATGCGATCGTTTTAAAAGGAACCAATCCCTGGTCATGATACATCGCTAGAACGGCATCAAACTGCTTGTAGGTTTCATTTCCGAAAAAGCCGTCTGCCGGATACGGACCATAAACGATCATTCCCTCTGCCTTCATCTGATTGATCGCCGGGATAATAATATCTTTTTCCTCCGTCCCGATCACGCCGTTGTCACCCGCATGCGGATTCAGTCCCAGCACCGCTATCTTCGGCTTGCGGATCCCGAAATCCTGGACCAGCGATTTATTTAATGTCTTTAACTTTTTAATGATCTTCTCCGTGCTCAATTCCGCGGCGACTTTCGTTACCGGAATATGACCCGTGACGACAGCGACCCGCAACGTATCTCCGACAAGGAACATAAGGCTGTTCCCATCACCGAACCGCTCTTCAAGGTATTCAGTATGTCCCGGAAACTTAAATTCTTCAGATTGAATATTCTCTTTATTGATGGGTGCCGTCACCAGCACATGAGCTTTTCCTTGTGCCAGCGCAAATGCTGCAGCTTCCAGCGATTTAAAAGCGTAGGTACCGCCGGCGGGAGTTTGCTTCCCGGGCTCGATGGCCACATCCTCCTCGTAAACATTGACGAGATTAGCCCGCTTGTGGTTGATCTCTGAAATATCCTTGATCTGGTTGAAGCTGAAGTCCTCGATATTCAGCATTTTTCTGTGGAAAGAAGCCGTTTTCACAGAACTGAAAACAACAGGCGTGCAGATCTCCAGCATCTGCGGATCCAGGAAGGTCTTGATGATCACTTCCATTCCAATGCCATTGATATCGCCCTGGGATATTGCTACAATTATTTTCTCTTCTGACATTGCTTTAGTTCAAAGTTTTAGAGTTTAAAGTTCAAAGACTTTAAACTTACTTATCACAAAGGTAAATTTTTATTGATTGTAGAAACCCGACTTTGAACTTTACCACTTTGAATTTTGAACTATTCCTCCACCCATCCCACGATATCCCCGAGTGAAGAGATATCCAGTGTGGTCCATTTTTTCGTGGTGGTGTTCCAAACGACGACCCCTTGCGGATACCGTTCCGTCCCGATCACCATATCGCTTTGGAATGCGGCATAGCCGGAAGTGGTTTTTGCATTATCGAGGCGGCACCATTTCTTTCCCGCTTCCGCAGACTCGTATTTGATGGTCCGGCCGTATTTCGGATTCTCATCCGACTCCACAAAAAAGCTGTTTCCGAGCGGTTCGAATTGCACTTTGAGCGCAGCTTTCTTTTTCAGATCGATCATGAAACGACCTTTGCCGCAAGAGTAGATCACATTCCCGTCACTGTCGAATTCAAAGAATGTACTTTCAGCAGTCGCCGGAATTTCCGTGATCTCACCCACTTTTTCGGCGGTCTTATTCACATTCACTTTCCAGATCACCGTGCTCTGCTGATTCTTCGCAAAATTGGAGTACAGAAAATTAGAATTGTCCAGCCAGAAGATCGGAAACTTACGTTTTACATCATCGCCCAGTAAAGGCTGTGCTTCACCATAACCTGCATCCGTCACCAGCTTGGTTTCTTTTCCCGCCACATCGTAAGCAGAAATGCTGAAGGGCTGCTTTGTTTCATCCACCTCCACATCCGGCCGCGGCAATGGATTGTAATTCGGATTATTCACCTTTTCGAATTTTTCGGTCTTGAGATTCAGCACCGAATAATATTTCCCTTTGAAGATGTCGTTTGTATGAAAAATGATGCTGTCGCCGCTGCATTTGATAAAATCACCACGCTCCTCCACCAGGATCTTTTTTGTTTTGATATCGATCACGTTTCCGATGCCCGTGATAATGTACCGGTTCCGGTAGATCATGTTCTTGCCGATATCAAACCGTACGTAGTTGCCTTTGATCCCGCTTTTCTGAGTGGGCACCGAAAGCAAGGTTTCCTGAGACACCATTGCGCCATCGATAAAAACATAATTCACTAAATGCTGGAGATGATTCACTGCTGCATTGTCATCATAAGCAGCGATAATAAGAGATACTTTCTTTTGCGGGGGATAGAATCCGGCAAACAAAAGGAGCGAAAAGAAGAGAGCAAAAAGTTTAGCTATGCGCATCCAAAATAGTATTAACAGGCTGTAACCTTAAATTCCCGGTTAACCTTATACATTATTCTTTAAGAAATCAAACAGCAGCCGCACTCCAACTCCTGTGCCGCCTTTTATCCTGTAGCCGTCACGGGCGCCCAGGAAAGCCGGACCGGCAATATCAAAGTGCATCCAGGGATAATTGATGTAGCGTGCAAGGAATTTTCCGGCGGTAATAGAACCGGCATTCGGTCCGCCAAGATTTTTCATATCAGCGATCTCCGATTTGATCAAATCGTCATAATCCTCCCAGAACGGCATCTCGGCCAAACGTTCGTAAACATTATTTCCGCTCTGCTTCAGTTTTGATTTTGTCCGTTCATCGGCAGTTCCCATCGCTACGATCCCCGACTGGCCTATCGCTGCTACAGCAGCGCCGGTCAATGTAGCCAGGTCGATCACCAGCTTCGGATTATATTTTTGCGCGTAGCTCAATGCGTCGGCCAGGATCATTCTTCCTTCGGCATCAGCATTCAGCATCTCCACGGTCATGCCGTTATACATGGTGATCACATCTCCCGGCGCATAGGCATTTCCGCCCGGACGGTTATCCGTTGCCGGAACAAGCCCCACCACATAAACCGGCAGTTTTGCTTTTGCGATCGCATAAAGGGTTCCTGCAACTGCTGCCGCACCCGCCATATCACACTTCATCATGTCCATGCTGTTTGGCGTGGGCTTCAGACTCAGTCCGCCGGTGTCGTATACCACTCCTTTTCCGACCAGGATAATGGGCTGCTTTTTGTTTTTTGCATTCCGGGGATTGTATTCCATGATCGTAAAAGTAGGAGGATCAACACTTCCTAAATTCACAGCAAGCAATCCACCCATTTTCAGCGCTTTGATCTTCTCTTTGTTGAACACCTCCACGTTGAAGCCGGCTTCTTTTCCCATCTGCTGGATCTCTTTGGAAAGCTGAACTGCCGTAAGGAAATTCGCCGGCTCATTCACCAGCGTTCTTGCAAGCATGGTGGCCTCCGTTACGATATTCAGCTCTTCCACCTGCTTTGGTGAAAGTGATTTTGAAGAGATCACAATGGCACGGAGCGCATTCTGTTCCTTCGCTTTATCTCTCCGGTATTTTAAAAACTGGTAGCTGCTGAGTGCAATTCCTTCCACCAGGGCAACCGTTTCGGCAGCTTTCCCATCCGCATCCACAACGGTAACACTTTCAGCTTTCGCATCCGCAAGGATCGCCTGGATCGTTGAGCCTGCTTTGCGCAGACTTTCCAGTGTAAGATGTCTTTCTTTTTTGATATCGATAAGCTGAACCATCACCAGGCGGTTAAGCTGGTTGAGGCAAACGAACTTTTTCCCGTTGTTCGCGATCTGATCCTTCACGTGATCGATCTCCGCCTTCGATAACCCGTAATTCCCGAAGCTATTGGTTCTTCCGCACAACAAAACGAGATGTTCGTTGTTATTAATTACAGATTTCTTAGAGATGGTTACCATATAATTTTTACTTTTGAGGAAGTAAATGTAATAAAAGAATTTACAAATTCCGAACGATAAAATGGAATGCAGAATTCGTCTGCAAAAAGCATAAAACCCCATGAATACTGGTGAATTATTAGCACGTGCATTGAAATCCGAGTTCCTGACGCAGGAAGAGGGAGTGTTTCTTTTTAACCATGCTTCCACAGCGGAACTGATGTATACCGCGAATGAACTCCGTAAGATGCGCAAGCCGGATTCTGTTGAAAAAGACGGCAAGCGCGGCAAGGTAACCTGGCAGATCGATCGTAACGTAAATACCACAAATGTTTGCATTGCCAACTGTAAATTCTGTAATTTTTATCGCATCCCCGGCCACAAGGAAAGCTACATCACCGACCTCGCAACCTACAAGCGCAAGATCGAAGAAACCATCAACTGGGGCGGTGATCAGCTGCTCCTCCAGGGCGGTCATCATCCTGAGCTTGGATTGAAATTCTATACCGATACATTCCGTTCCATTAAGCAGCTGTTTCCGGCGATCAAGCTGCACGCACTCGGACCACCGGAAGTGGCACACATCACCAAGCTGGAAAAATCAACTCATACCGAAGTCCTGAAAGCATTAAAAGAAGCAGGACTAGACAGCCTGCCGGGTGCCGGCGCCGAGATCCTGAACGATCGTGTTCGCCGGCTGATCTCCAAAGGAAAATGTACCGGCCGCGAATGGCTGGATGTGATGAGAGCCGCACACGAGCTGGATATCACCACCTCCGCTACGATGATGTTCGGGCACATCGAAACAATTGAAGAGCGCTTTGAACACCTCGTGATGATCCGTCAGGTACAAAGTGAAAAACCCTCTGCTGCCAAAGGATTCCTTGCTTTTATTCCATGGCCGTTCATGGATGACGGTACTTTATTAAAGCGCCACAAAGGCATTACCAACAACGTGAGCGGTGATGAATATATCCGTATGATCGCGATGAGCAGGATCATGCTGCCGAATATTGCTAACATCCAGGCCAGCTGGCTCACCGTCGGAAAGGATGTTGCAAAGCTTTGCCTCCATGCAGGCGCCAATGATTTCGGAAGCATTATGCTGGAAGAGAATGTAGTTTCAGCGGCAGGAGCACCTCACCGCTTCACTGCAAAAGGGATCCAGGATGCCATCATCGAAGCTGGGTTTGAACCGCAATTGCGTACCCAGCAATATGACTATCGTGAGCTGCCATCCAATATGGTTGAGCAGGTGATCAACTACTAGTTAAGAAATACAGATCCTGCCGAATTAGACAAAAATCCCGGCTCTTTTAATAATAAGAGCGGAGCTTGTTTTGGCGCTAAACTTTCATTAACTTTATCCGTCTGTATCACATCCCCTGGCGCGAGACCATTTCCTCGTTGGATATTTGAGCTGAAGCAATGAAAAAATTATTCTTTTTTCTCTGTTTTTTATTTATCTGCATTAGTCATTCATTTGCTTCGCACCTCCGCGCAGGAGACATCTCCTATACATACATTCCAAACCCGGGAGGTTTATACAAATATCATATCATCGTTACCACTTATGCCAAATGGGATAGTCCATTGAGCACCGACGACTGTACTGTAATGGTTCGTTTTGGCGATGGCGACAGTTCTGTCGCTCCCAGGACCAACGGTCCGCTAAGCAGCATTTGCTCCAGCGGAATTCACGCAGGTGTATTGCTCACCGGAGTCAATACCAGGGTAAATAAATACGAAGTCGATCACATCTATGGCGGTCCCGGTGTTTTCACTATTTCGATAAATGACTATGCACGGAATCCGGAAATTCAGAATATTCCAAGTCCTGACGAGCAGTCATTCTTTCTTTTCTCCCAGCTATCGATCTCTCCTTTTTTTCCTCCAAACAGTTCACCGGTATTGCTTAACGCACCCCTTGATAATGCTTGTACAGGATCCTGCTTTGAACATAACCCGGGTGCGTACGATCCTGACGGAGATAGTTTATATTTTAGCTTGTCCCCTTGCTACGGAGCGGGCGGAATTCCGATTCCCGGCTGGACCTATCCGGTAAACATGAATGCAAGCAGCATTGATTCACACACGGGAATTTTTGCCTGGTGTTCCCCGGTAATGCTTGGCATATTCAATGTAGCCATTCTCATTAAACAGTATCACTATTCACCTGCAGATAATACCTGGTATTTTGTCGGATCGGTATTTCGCGATATGCAAATTACTGTTCAGGCCTGCTCGAATACACCGCCGGAGATTCAGCATGTGAATGATACTTGTGTTGTTGCCGGAACCAATCTTAATTTCAATGTAACTGCTACCGACCCTGAGCTATCAATAGATTCGCTATTTGCAGTCGGCGGACCGTTTGTAACCATGCCATCTGCAACTTTCACCACCTCTTCCGGCGGAGGAACAGTTACCGGAATATTTAACTGGACACCCGGATGCAACCAGGTAAAATATTCTCCA
The DNA here is from genome assembly GCA_045805205.1 of Bacteroidia bacterium. GTDB lineage: Bacteria > Bacteroidota > Bacteroidia > 2-12-FULL-35-15 > 2-12-FULL-35-15 > 2-12-FULL-35-15. The sequence continues at coordinate 323,453 of JBJMLR010000014.1, forward strand.
TACCTCGTAACATTCAAAGCAAAAGACAGCGGCAGCCCTTCCATGGTAAATTTTGAATCCATGTTCATCAAGGTGATCGCCCCGCCAATCTCCGGCCTTACCGCAACACCAGGCGGCGCAAGTATTATGCTCAGCTGGAACTATCCGTTATGCGACACGCTTGGTACCAACGCCCTTGTTCATTATCTTATCTACCGAAAAAACAGCTGCGATCCATGGCAGCCCGGCCCTTGCGAAACAGGCGTTCCTTCTTATACCGGCTATTCGCTCATCGGAACAAATGCCTATAATGACGTAAATTTTACGGATAATAACGGCGGAAGCGGCCTGACTATGGGCATTAACTACTCCTACATCATTGTTGCTGTTTATGCAGACGGCTCTCAGAGCATCGCTTCACAAAACGTTTGTGCAAAGCTTGTCCGCGATGTTCCTATCATTACGAACGTCAGCGTAGTGACTACAGATCCTTCAACGGGTAAAATAGCTGTCCGCTGGCTGAAACCGGTCGGCTCGGTTGCGGACCTCGATACGATCATCAATCCTCCGCCTTATGAATGCCGCATCATGCTGGCCTCCGGAACAGGCTACACCGCTCTTGCTTCTTATAACTATTCAGCCTATTGGATGATGACTGATTCTGTTTATGTGCATACCGTAAACAGCACGGTCCAGCAAAAGTACAAGGTGGAATTCTATTCCAACGGAAATTTTGTAGGAGCCAGCTCAACTGCTTCTTCGGTATTTCTCGCCTCGGCACCCGGCGACAGAAAAGTAAATCTGACCTGGACGGAAGCCGTTCCCTGGACAAACTACAACTATTTTATTTACCGGGAGAGCTTTGCCGGTTCAGGAATATTTAATCTTATCGACAGCACTACCGCCCCTAATTATATTGACACTGCACTTGCCAATGAAGTGGAATATTGCTACCGCATTTTAAGCAAAGGAGAATATTCGGACCCCGCATTACCGCGGCCGCTCTGGAACTATTCGGAGATCCGGTGCGATGTTCCCATTGACCTGATCCCTCCATGCCAGCCGAAATTTGATGTGATCACCGACTGCAATATTCTTCAGAATACCATTACCTGGACCAATCCGAACACCTATTGCTGTGACGATGCGGTGCAGATCAACATTTATTTCTCTCCAACCACTGATGATCCGTTGCAGCTCATTTACAGCACAACAACTATGAGCGATAGCTCCTATACATTACCGGTTTATTTATATGAGCACACCGTTCCATCGGTAGCCGGATGTTATGCGGTAACGGCTGTCGATTCAGCCCTTCATCCCAATGAGAGCCCGATCATCAACAAGATCTGCATCGACAATTGCCCGGAATATGAATTGCCGAATGTTTTCACTCCGAATGCCGATGGCAAAAATGATCTGTTCACGCCGTTGCCCGGATACCGTTATGTGAAAGATGTAGAGATCCACATTTATGACCGCTGGGGACTGGAGATGTTTCAAACCACTGATAAAGATGTAAAGTGGGATGGAACAAATGCTTCCAGCGGAACAAAATGCACCGACGGAGTTTATTTCTATGTCTGCACCGTCAACGAGATCCGCATTTCCGGCATTCGTCCCCGTGTGATCAAAGGATTTGTCCAAATCATCCGGGAAAACCGGAACCCTGACTATTAAAACGGCATTTATTTTTCATGCGCTCCCTGGGCCGGGACGGGCATTATACCGGAAAATTGTGATCCCCAACGAATCTGTAAAATAATTTGCGTAATTTAGAGTTCTGCTTTCAGCAGATCCTTTTTTTCTGATGATGAAGAAGTTACTCCTTTCAATTGCCGTTCTTTTCATTGGCCTCACCAATGCCCTGGCAACGCACAACCGTGCGGGAGAAATTACCTATGAATACATCGGGGATGCGCTTCATCCGTACAAATACCGTGTTACTGTAACCACCTATACCAAGTTCGTGATCGGCTCAACGAATACCGATCGTTGCGAGGAAACTATTTATTTCGGGGATGGCGACAGCTGCGTTGCACCAAGAAGAAACGGCCCCAGCTTCAGCTGCCCGTCCAGTGCCGATGGAGTGATGATCCCGACTGCTGTCGATACCCGCCTTAACATTTATTGGTGTGAGCACAATTATGCCGGTCCGGGTAATTACATTATCACAATGGAAGATCCGAACCGGAACTCCGGGATCTGCAACATCGTCGATTCCGAAAACAAATCGTTCTTCCTTCGTTCCGAGCTGGTGATCTCGCCGTTCCTAGCTCCGAATAATTCACCGACGCTGCTCAACCCTCCGATCGATGATGCCTGCCTTGGCGTTTGCTTTGAGCATAATCCCGGTGCTTATGATGTGGACGGCGACAGTCTTTATTATTCACTCAGCACCTGTTATGCGAACGGATTACCATTGGCTCCGCTGGCCTGGGAATATCCTCCGAACATGGGTCCCGGAAGTATCGATTCCCGCACCGGTGATCTCGTGTGGTGTGTTCCCGACAAGATCTGTCAATACAATGTTGCGATCCTGATCAAAGAATACCGGCTCGTTCCCGGAACACATGTACGGTATTATATCGGCTCCGTACTGCGCGATATGCAGATCACTGTTGGAACATGTAACAACACACCTCCTACGATCCAGAATCTGAACGATACCTGCGTAATTGCAGGGAACAACCTGAATTTTACTGTTTCCGCTACCGATGCCGAACCGAACCCGCTGGTACTTTCTGCGACGGGCGGACCATTCCTCACGACTCCGTTTGCAACATTCTCAACAACCTCCGGAATGGGCGTAGCGAGCGGCATTTTTAACTGGACCCCAGGCTGCAACCAGGTACAGCTCCTGCCTTATCTTGTAACATTCAAAGCCAGGGACAGCGACCTTTCGGTTCCGCTTGCAACCTATGAATCCATGTTCATTAAAGTGATCGCACCGCCTCCAACCGGGCTTACAGCAGTTCCAAGCGGCTCAAGCATTATACTCGACTGGAACCACCCGATGTGTGACACGCTTGGCTCTAACCAGCTGATCAAATATCTTGTTTACAGGAAGAACAACTGCGATCCATGGCAGCCCGGACCTTGTGAAACCGGAGTTCCGGCATATACCGGCTATACGCTCATTGGAACAACGGCATACAATGATACTGACTTCACCGATAATAACGGCGGTGCAGGACTTACCAATGGTGTTGATTATTCGTACATCGTTGTTGCGGTTTACGCTGACGGATCTCAAAGCATCGCATCACAGAACGTTTGCGCCAAGCTCGTACGTGATGTGCCGATCATTACCAACGTTAGTGTGCTCACAACAAGCGCAACAACCGGCTCCATCTGGACCCATTGGCTGAAGCCGATCGGCTCAAGTACTAATCTTGATACCATTATCAATCCGCCGCCTTATGAATATCGTTTGATGAGAGCATCCGGATTCAGCCCGCCTGCTTCTGCTTTTTCGCTGGAAGCGACTTATACTTATGGCTCCTATTCTGCATTGACGGACACCGGATTCATCAGCACCAACCTGAATACCGTCAGCGGTCCCTACACATATAAAGTGGACTTCTATTCCAATGGAATTTATAAAGGATCTACGCAAACTGCTTCCTCCGTGTTCCTGTCATCTGTTCCCGGCGATAAAGTCGTTAATCTGTCCTGGAACCAGTTTGTTCCATGGAACAACTACGAATATTACATCTGGAAAGAAACAAGTCCCGGTTCAGGAATTTTTACTCAGCTCGACAGCACCACCTCGAAAACTTATGTTGATACCGGCCTGGTGAATGAAGTACAATATTGCTATAAGATCCTGAGTAAAGGAGAGTATTCCGATACAACACTGATTCGTCCGCTTTATAACTGGTCGGAGATCAAATGTGAAACACCGGTAGATCTCATTCCGCCATGTCAGCCGAAATTTGATGTGGTCACCGACTGCGATATTCTTCAGAATACCATTACCTGGACCAATCCGAACACCTATTGCTGTGACGATGCGGTGCAGATCAACATTTATTTCTCTCCTACCACCGATGATCCGTTGCAGCTCATTTACAGCACAACAACTATGAGCGATAGTTCCTATACATTGCCGGTTTATTTATATGAGCACACTGTTCCTTCGGTAGCCGGATGTTATGCGGTAACGGCTGTCGATTCAGCGCTTCATCCCAATGAGAGCCCGATCATCAACAAGATCTGCATCGACAATTGCCAGGAATATGAATTGCCGAATGTTTTCACTCCGAATGCCGATGGCAAAAATGATCTGTTCACGCCGATGCCCGGATACCGTAATGTGAAAGATGTAGAGATCCACATTTACGACCGCTGGGGACTGGAGATGTTTCAAACCACTGATAAAGATGTAAAGTGGGATGGAACAAATGCTTCCAGCGGAACAAAATGCACCGACGGAGTTTATTTCTATGTCTGCACCGTCAACGAGATCCGCATTTCCGGCATTCGTCCCCGTGTGATCAAAGGATTTGTCCAAATCATCCGGGAA
>JBJMLR010000015.1:0-215816 GCA_045805205.1 Bacteroidia bacterium
AACAGAATAGGTAGTGGTAGCCGTTGGTGAAGCGGTAGGGTTCTGTGTTGTTGCACCGGAAAGTGTTGCAGCCGGTGTCCAGCTGTAAGCATATCCGGCACCGTTAGGTATCACGTTCAGCACAGTGCTTCCGCCAAAGCAAACGCTGTCATCGGGTCCTGCGTTGACCACCAGCGCGGCATTCACAGTAACGGTCGATACGGCGGTAGAAGTACAGCCGAGTGCATCACCTGTAACGGTATAAGTAGTTGTTGCTGCCGGTGAGGCATCAGCGGTATTGGCTCCTGTCACAGTAACACCAGGGCTCCAGGTATAAGTAGTAGCGCCGCCTGCAATTAAATTAGCAGTGGTAGAAGGGCAAATGGTTGGTGAATTAACGGTCGTAACCGGGATTGGATTTACCGTAACCGTGGAGACAGCTGTAGAGCTACATCCGGAAGTTGTTCCGGTAACGGTATACGATGTAGTTGTCGCCGGTGATACCGAAAGTGGATTTGCAGTAGATCCAGTGGACCACGAATAAGTCGTGGCGCCACCCGCAGTTAAGTTGGCAGTAACGCCATTACATACCGTAGCAGAAGTAACAGTTGTAACCGGCAGCGGATTAACAGTAACTGTTGCAGTAGCTGTTCCGGTACAACCTCCGGCGGAAGTTCCGGTGACAGAATAAGTAGTCGTTGTTCCCGGCGTTACACTCAGCGGATTCGCTGTGGATCCAGTATTCCAAACATAAGTACTTGCTCCTGCCGCGGTAAGCGTAGCAGTTTGTCCTGCACAGATGGTAGGCGTATTGACAGTAATGGAAACGCCTGTTCCAACGGTCACAGTTGAAACTGCACTGGAAGTACATCCTAATGAAGTTCCGGTTACGGTGTACGAAGTGGTTGATGCCGGTGATACCGAGATCGGGTTTGCTGATGAACCGGTACTCCATAAATAAGTAGTAGCGCCTCCTGCAGTAAGCGGCGCGGTACCTCCCGGACAGATCGTCGGAGAGTTAACGGTCGTAACCGGGATCGGATTTGCAGTTACCGTTGCAACTGCGGTAGAAGTACATCCAAGTGAGTTGCCCGTCACAGTATAAGAAGTAGTGGTTGCCGGCGATACCGTAATTGGATTTGTTACAGCACCCGTGCTCCATGAATAACTGGATGCGCCACCGGCGGTTAATGTCGCAGAAGCGCCGGAGCAAACCGTTGCGGAGTTAACCGTAGTAACAGGCAATGGATTAACAGTAACTGTTGCAGTAGCAGTTCCTGTGCATCCTCCGCCGACTGTTCCGGTAACGGTATATGTGGTAGTTGTTCCCGGCGTTACACTCAGCGGATTCGCTGTGGATCCGGTATTCCAGACATAGGTACTTGCTCCTGAAGCGGTAAGCGTAGCAGTCTGACCTGCACAAATTGTTGGAGTATTTACGATAATGGACACACTTGCTCCAACAGTTACGGTTGCTACCGCAGTGGAAGTACATCCAAGCGAAGTTCCGGTGACGGTATATGAAGTAGTTGAAGCCGGAGTTACCGAGATCGGATTAGCTGTTGATCCCGTGCTCCATAAATAAGTCGTAGCACCTCCTGCGGTAAGCGATGCGGTACCTCCCGGACAGATCGTCGGAGAGTTAACGGTCGTAACCGGGATCGGATTAACAGTTACAGTTGAAATCGCGGTTGAGCTGCATCCCGAAGTTGTCCCGGTCACAGTATACGAAGTAGTGGTTGCCGGTGATACCGAAATCGGATTTGTTACAGCACCGGTGCTCCATGAATAGCTGGAGGCGCCGCCGGCAGTTAACGTCGCAGCAGTGCCTGCGCAAACCGTTGCAGAGTTAACAGTAGTAACAGGCAATGGATTAACAGTGACTGTTGCAGTAGCAGTACCCGTGCATCCGCCGGCGACTGTTCCGGTAACGGTATATGTGGTGGTGGTTCCCGGAGTAACACTCAGCGGATTCGCTGTGGATCCGGTGTTCCAGACATACGTGCTTGCTCCTGAAGCTGTAAGGGTAGCAGTTTGACCTGCACAAATCGTTGGAGTATTTACAATAATTGAAACGCTCGCTCCAACAGTTACGGTTGCTACCGCTGATGAAGTACAGCCGGATGTAGTCCCGGTTACAGTATATGAAGTAGTTGAAGCCGGAGTTACAGAGATAGGATTCGCTGTTGATCCCGTGCTCCACAAATATGTAGTGGCACCTGCAGCCGTGAGTGTTGCAGTGCCGCCCGGACAGATCGTCGGTGAATTGACTGTGGTTACAGGCAACGGATTAACCGTGATGGTGAATGTACTGGTAGGTCCTGTACATCCTCCGAGTGAAGGAGTAATAGTGATCGTTCCGCTGATCGGTGCGCCACTGGCATTAGTAGCTGTGAACGCAGGTAAGCTGGTTGTTCCGCTTCCGGTTAACCCGATGGCAGGATTGGAATTTGTCCAGGTGAATGTTGCGCCTGCAGGAGTGCTCGCAAATGTATTTGCGGGAATAATAGTCCCTGCGCATGCTACAACGTTTGCTTCCGCTACCACGGTTGGCAATGGATTTACAGTTACAGTTCCTACAGCAGTTCCGGTGCAGGCGCCGGTAGTAGCTGTTACGGTATAAGAGGTTGTTGTTGCAGGGGAAACACTTAACGGATTTGCTGTTGATCCGGTGTTCCACAGATAAGTTGTTCCGCCGGTAGCGGTAAGTGTTGCTGTTGAGCCGGCACAGATAGTAGGTGAGTTAACGGTAGGAGTGAGCGCACCTGAAGTATATGTAATAACAACCTGGCCTGAACCAGGGTTAGTTCCGACTGAACATGCACCACCGGCAGGGATAAGGCTGGATCCGCCGCCGCCGCCGCCGCCGCCAAGAGGAGAAAGGTTAAAGCAATCGCTTCCGCCGCCGCCGCCGCCGTAATATCCGCCGCCGCCGCCGCCGCCTGGTCCGAGGTTATAGCAAGGATCTGAACCACCGGCTCCGCCGGCACCTAAAGATCCTGCTGCTCCCGGGTTCCCGCTGGCGATCCAGGGAGGACCCTGTGCACCTCCGGCTGTTTGAGATCCGCCGCCGCCGCCAATTCCAAATGAAGCTCCGCCGGCATTTCCGCTTACGCAGCCTCCAGAACCTCCTGTACCGTTAGCATCGCCGCCGCCAGTACCGCCGCCGCCGCCGGCTACGATCGTCCGGTTAGCTAAGGCGTATGGGGCAGTTCTAATATCTGAAGCGCCACCACCACCGCAGGAAGCGTTTGATGCTGCACCCGTAGCTGATTGTCCGGCTCCACCGCCATTATAGCCGGTTCCCGGACATGCACCGGTACAACCCACGTTGATCTGTAAAACCGTTCCCGGAGTTACCGGCATGGTAGCTGTTACTGTAGCGCCTGCTCCGCCTGTAGGTCCGCCACCCGCGGCTCCTTTAACGGTCACGTTGATACTGGTAACACAAGGGGGAACAGTCCAGTTTTGTGGACCTCCGGTACAGTTAAATGTAACGGTAGTTTGTGCTGAACCTGTATAGGATAGAGCCGCGAAGGCAATAAATAGTAAAAGATTCGAAGCGGGAACGAGGAGTCGTTTCATGCGTTTATTTGTTTGAGTTAGAGCGTTATGGAACGTGTAATTAATTCCATTAATTACAGGATGCTAAAAATAACAAAAAGGTTGCACGGAATTGGGATTGATTGTCAGTAAATCAGGACGAGTGAAGCCCGGAATTAAAATTCAACGTCGAGGTCGAATTGCTGCTTGAATTTGTGAAGCAGAGGATTCTTCTCTGCGAGGCGCTTATACCGGTCGACAGCAGTATAAAGATTTGTCTTTTCGTCAGCGGAGCTCATCACCAGGGTGAGCTGAATTTCATAGTTGTTTAGTTCTTTACGAAGAAATCCCAGGAAGTTCATTTTGTCTTCATTGATGCTTTCTTCGATCGATTTATTATTGATCGTAAATTCGACAACATAATTTGCTGACAATACCGGTTTCCTGCTCAGGAGTGCAATTCCAAGGTTTGTTTTTCCTTTTTCCTTCAAGCCATTCGCATATTTTTCCCAGATGAGCTCCATCTGTTGCTGACTGAACGGGTCTTTTGGCTGCAGATTTATTTTTTGTTCCGTGCTTTCAGTCTGCTTTTCATTTTTTTTATCTGTGTTCAGATGCTGATTGATGCTCGGAGTGCTGGTTTTAAACAGCGGCTTTTTAAAAGTGGAAGAAACGGTTTCGGATACGGTTACCGGTTTTTGAACCGGCTGTGAATGGATCTGCTCGGCTTTCGGATGTTCCGGAACAGGCTTTGAAGAAGGATGAATGGATGAAATTCCGGATGATGGGGGAGGTTTTATGTAACCTATGTCATTTTTTTTTTCATCCCCCGAACCGGGAGCATTCAAAGAGCAAAGCTGCATGAGGGCCAGCTCAACCTGTAATCGCTGATTTTTGCTGGATTTGTATTGTATATCCGTTTTATTGAGGATCGTAAGTCCTTTTACAAGCAATGGCAAAGAACACTTTCCGCACTGCTCCTTGTATTTATCGCGGATATTGCTTCCTACTTCCAGCAACTGAAGTGTTTCCGGGTCCCTTGCAACGAGAAGATTCCGGAAGTGATCACCCAGTCCGGCAACGAAATTATGGCCATCGAATCCATTGTTGAGGATCTCATTGAAAAGGAGAAGGGCTGCAGAAATATTTTCGGTTATGACCGCATCGGTTACTTTGAAGTAGTAATCATAATCAAGAATATTCAGGTTGTCGATCACGGCTTTATACGTGATGTTATTACCCGCAAAGCTTACGATCTGGTCAAAGATAGAACAGGCATCGCGCAAAGCGCCATCGGCTTTCTGAGCGATGATGTGCAATGCATCTTTTTCAGCAGTGATGCCTTCTTTCCCTGCGATGTATTCCAGGTGTCCGGCAATATCCTCGATCTGGATGCGGTTGAAATCAAAGATCTGGCAGCGCGAGAGGATGGTCGGAATGATCTTGTGTTTTTCCGTTGTTGCCAGGATGAAGATCGCATGCTTCGGCGGCTCTTCCAGCGTTTTCAGGAACGCATTGAAAGCGGAGGTGGAGAGCATGTGAACCTCGTCGATAATGTATACTTTGTGTGTTCCGAGCTGGGGCGCAAAGCGTACCTGGTCGACAAGCACGCGGATATCGTCAACGGAGTTATTGGATGCCGCATCGAGCTCGAATACGTTGAGCGATGCGCCTTCATTAAAAGACTGGCAGGATTCACACTGGTTGCAGGCTTCGATCTCGCTGCTGCGATTGGTGCAATTGATGGTTTTGGCAAGAATCCTTGCGCAGGTTGTTTTGCCTACCCCACGTGGTCCGCAAAACAGGAAAGCCTGGGCGAGATGGCCTGTTTTAATGGCATTTTTCAGCGTATTGGTAATGTGTGCCTGTCCGACAACCGTGTTAAAGGTTGCGGGACGGTACTTACGGGCCGATACAATGAAATTTTCCATACTTCAGGTACAAAACTAAGTATTAAAACGAAAATCCGGAAGATTGTTTAAAAGTCGGGTTTTCGTTAATAAGTTCGGAAAAGTTCAAAGTCCGAAGCTCAAAAAGTTCAAAGCCGGTCCGGAGTTCAAAGTTCAAAAGCCCCGTTCAAAGATCAGAAATACCCTGGCTAAACCCGATAGAAATGGAAAGCCCGCAAGCGTAAGGCGGGACAGGCGGGGAGGCGCGGACTTGCAATGGATAGCGGGACAGGTGAAAATACCGGGGACAAGGGCCGGTTTTCCTTAAAAAATGTAAGAATTATCATACAATTGTCAGGGGATTTTATTACATTTGCATCCCTTTTAGAAAAAAGGTGTCCGCTGCGGCGGATAATTATTAACCAACCGCCATAATATACTTTGGTGGCTAAAACAATAAAACAATGCAAAAACAGTATGAAACCGTCTTCATTATGACTCCCGTTTTGTCTGAGGAACAGGCAAAGGAGACGGTAAGTAAGTACAAAAAGATGCTTACTGACAATGGCTGCAAGATCGTTAACGAAGATGCCTGGGGCCTTCGTAAGCTGCAGTATCCTATTCAGAAAAAAACAACTGGTTTTTACCATTTGTTTGAATTTCAGGCAAACCCTGCATTTATTGCAGAGCTGGAAGTTGCTTACAAGCGTGATGAGCGTTTGCTGCGTTTCCTGACGGTTGCACTTGACAAACATGCGGTTGCTTACAGTGTAAAGCGCCGTAACAAAGCAAAAGCAACTGCTTAATTATTCACTCAAAAAAAATTCAAACGAAAATGGCTGACAATTCAGAAATCAGATATCTCGCACCTCCGACAGTGGATGTGAAGAAAAAGAAATACTGCCGCTTCAAGAAAAGCGGTATCAAGTATATCGACTACAAAGACCCTCAGTTCCTTTTGAAGTTCATCAATGAACAAGGGAAGATCCTGCCACGCAGATTGACAGGTACATCAGTTAAATATCAACGTAAAGTTTCTAAAGCGGTAAAGCGTGCACGTCACCTTGCTTTATTGCCTTATGTTGCTGATATGTTAAAATAAGAAAACGACATGGAAGTAATTTTAAAGCAAGACGTTAAGAACCTTGGATACAAGGATGACGTGGTAAAAGTAAAACCAGGATACGGAAGAAATTACCTGATCCCGAAGAACCTGGCGGAGATGGCAACTGTTTCTTCTAAGAAAATGCTGACTGAAACCGTGAAACAGCGTGCTTTCAAAGAGCAGAAGATCAGAACTGCTGCCGAAGCAACTGCTTCTAAGCTGAAGGACCTGGTAGTAAGGGTCGGAGCAAAAGTAGGTGAGTCCGGAAAGATCTTCGGTTCTGTTACAACTGTTCAGCTGGCTGATGCAATCAAAAAGCTGGGTTATGAAGTAGACCGGAAGAATATCAGCCTGAAGGAAGACAGCATCAAAACTGTCGGAACATATACGGCAGATGTCCGCCTGCATAAGGATGTAAATGCAACCGTTACTTTTGAAGTAGTTCAGGAGTAATTTGTTCTCCAATGATCATAAAGAGGCAATTCAAATCAGTTTGAATTGCCTCTTTCTTTTTGTACCAAATGGAAACGATAAACGTTATGACAGAAATAACAATCAAACAAGCACAGAAGCAAGTTGACCGGTGGATCAAAGAGCATGGAGTGCGCTATTTTTCGGAGCTGACAAACATGGCGATTCTCACTGAAGAAGTGGGTGAGGTGGCGCGTGTTATTTCAAGGCAATACGGTGAGCAATCAGCGAGAAAAAAGGATAAGGACAAAGAGCTTGCGGATGAGCTTGCAGATGTTTTTTTTGTGCTCGTGTGTCTGGCAAATCAAACCGGGGTGGACCTTTCACTGGCTTTTGAAAAGAACCTTGCAAAGAAGACAAAACGCGACAGCAAGCGTCACAAGAGCAACCCGAAATTGGGAAAATAATATCAGGGCACTATTGAAATATTTACTATTTTGTAAAAAAATAAACATATGAAGTACCTCAAAGCACTCCTGCTGTCAGCTGTTTTAATCCTTGGCTTCACTGGCCGTTCCATGGCGAACGATAATCTCAAAAAAGGCTGGGATGCATTCCTGTCCAATAACCGTGCGGAAGCAATGAATATTTTCAAGCAGGCCGCAAAAGATCCGGCAAGCAAAGCTGAAGCAAGTCTTGCACTTTCGATGATCTGCCGTGATAATGGCGACGGCGACAACGCGTTTCGATATTTTATGGATTTTTATAAGGCTTCGGAAAATCCGTATCCGTATACATTTGCGATGTGGACCACTTCCTGTGTGAATGGTGATTACAATAAGAAAAAGAAAGAGCAGGTGGATTTCCTTAAGATGGTTTCGGCTGATCCCAAGGCAAACCAATGCATGAAAGCTCTGGCGAATTCGATGCTGGGCTACCATTTTCAGAAGAGCAATGATTTTAAATCAGCTAAGGAGTACTTCAACAAAGTGGACATTGTCCAGTTTTGCCAGGCTGTCGGACAGTTCGAGAATGTTTCCGGAAGCGGGTTCAACAAGGATTTTGGTGTGCTTGCCAATCCATCCGCTTCAGCCGTATTCAAAAATAAGGCCGGTGCTGATGTAAAATGGTTCAACATTAAGAACGTGCGTAATGACCGCTGGTATGATTTTGCATACAGCTTCAACAGTGACGATGCGGTTTGCTATGCGCAGGCTTTTGTGAACAGCCCTTCCGCGCAGGATGTGATCCTTCGTGCAGGTGCGTCAGGTTCCATCAAGATCTGGGTGAACGATAAGCTGGTATGCTCCATTTTTGAAGAGCAGAATACCGATCTGGATGTGTACGGTTACAAAATAAAATTAAACCAGGGCTATAACCGTATTCTTGTACAGGTCGGAAAAAGTGAGATCAACCGTTCCAATTTCATGGTGCGCCTTTTTGATCAGAATGAAAATATCTTATCCGGGCTGACCTATGCTACCGAGCCACAATCGTATTCGAAAGCAGCTGAATACGAAGTGAAAGAAGTTCCTTTTTTTGCAGATGCTTATTTTGAAGAAAAGCTGAAAACAGACCCTAAAAACATTCTTTACCAGATAATGCTGGGAGAGGTTCAGCTTCGGAACGACAAAGCATACGAAGCACGAAAAGCATTCACGGCCGCAGCTTTGATCGCTCCGCAGTCGACATATATCAAAGAGCGCCTGATCGAATGCTATGAGCGTGATCAGAACCGGACACTGCTCACCAAGGCGATGGAAAGCATTAAAACAAATGATCCGGACAGCTATTATGCTATTCGTGAATTTTACGATGAAGCAATCGATAAGGAAGATTACGATGAAGCGGAAAAGCAGGTGACCAAATTAATAGCTGGTTATGGGGAAACGATCGTCACGGATCTGTTGAAGATCAATATTTACGCGAAGCGATCCAATTATGAGAAGATCCTCTCCATGGGAAACAGCATGTATGAAAAGTATCCGGATGTGTGGGAGATCGTGTATATGAAATATACAATACAGGTCAACGCCGACAAAAGTTTTGATAAAGGGAATAATACCCTGCTGAAGTTTCTGAAAAATAATGATAACGAAACTGCCTCCGGTACACTTGCTGATAACTATTTCCAGAAAGGAGCCGTTCAGAAAGGATTCGACATCTATCTGAAACGAATCGAAAATTATCCATACGCAACCGGCTATTACGAAAGTGTTGCAGACCTTTATTTCTCCAAGCAGGATTATACAACCGCTGAAAAATGGATGAAGATGATCCTTGAAATGTGTCCGTATAATGGATACTATTGGAATCAGCTTGGAAAGATCTACGAGGCCATGAATAAAACAGAAGATGCAAAAATGGCTTTTGCAAAGTGTATCTACTTTTCGCCTACCAATTACGAAGCACATCACTTGCTCAGAAAGATGCAGGAAAAAAAGGATCTTTTTGATTACTTCCCGGAGGCAGACGTATCTAAACTGTTTGCTGAGTCGCCGAAGGCAAAGGATTTTCCCGAGGACAACAGCATGGTGCTGCTTAATGAAATGCAGCGGATCGTTTATCCTGAAGGAGCAACGGAACAAAAAACGGAACTGCTGATCAAGATCTTCAACCAGGCCGGCATCGATTCATGGAAAGAATATTCGATCGGCTTCAATGGATATACTCAGCGATTGATCATTGAGAAAGCCGAAGTAATAAAAGCGGACGGCAATAAAGTGAAGGCGGAGACCAATGATAATCAAATGGTATTTACATCGCTCGAGATCGGCGATGCCATCCACGTTACCTATCGTATTGAAGATTATGTATACGGACTGCTTGCGTCCCACTTTACGGACCGTTTTAATCTGAATTTCAGTCTGCCCGTCGGACTTACCAAGTACAGCCTGATCGTGCCGGAAGATAAAAAGTTCAGCTACAAAGTGATCAACAGCGATCTGCAGCCGACGATTTCATCGCCGGAGGCCGGTTATAAAATGTATGCATTTGAAAAGTCGGATCTTCCCGGTTTGAAGAGCGAGCCATATATGCCGCCGCTGGATGATGTGGGAATGGTGATCGATATCTCTTCGATCCCGGATTGGAAAACGATCAGCAACTGGTATGCGGACCTTGCAAATACCAAGGCCAAATCGGATTTTGAGATCAAAGAAGCCGTTGCTGACGTATTCAAGGATAAGCCGAAAACACTTACCGAATTACAAAAAGCAAAGCTGATCTATGAATACATAGAAAAGAACGTCAGCTATAGCAATGTTTCTTTCCTCCACGGTGCATTTATTCCTCAGAAGGCTTCCCGTACCCTCAATACAAAACTCGGCGACTGCAAGGATGTTTCCACGCTTTTCGTTGCGATGTGCCGTGAAGTAGGAGTTACAGCGAACCTGGTGCTGGTGAGCACGCGCGATAATGGCGACCAGTGTCTTGTGCAGCCGAGCGTCGGATTCAATCATTGCATTGCACATCTTATGGCTGACGGCAAGGAGTATTTTATTGAGCTGACCGACAATAAGCTTTCATTCTCAACACTCGGAAATTCATTGCTGAATACACCGATCCTCCAGATCCCGACCGAAACGAAAACGGTTAGCGGGCAATTGGAACGTCTGAAAAGCAATAATCGTGTAGTGAATGATATCATCCGGACCGCCGATGTTTCTTTCAATAACAATGATCTTTCGGTGAAGCGGAAAACGACACGGACCGGCGTTTTTGCTGATGGAACGCGTTACGATTACGCTGAGCTCGGAAAGGAAGAACAGATGAAGACCATGAGCCAGGCGATCGCATCCGATTTTACTACACCGGTAAAGCTGAATGAGCTGAACTTCGGAGATCTTTCTTCGCTGAGCGATACTGTTTCGTATAACCTGGCGTTTACGGTCAGCAATGCATTAATGGATGTGGCAGGAATGAAGATCATCAGATTACCCTGGTCCGAATCATACTCGAGCCTCGATTTCCTTTCCCTGGAAAAACGTTCGTTCCCATTCAATCTGTGGTCATTCTCTTCGATTGAAAATGCAAAGGAAACAATGTCGATTGAATTACCGAAAGGCAAATTGCTGGTTGAAATGCCAAAGACAGTTACGATCAACAATGACCTGGTAAGCTACTCGCTTACATTCAAGATGTCGGGAACAAAGCTGGTTGCAACACGCTCGCTGAAGTTCAATAAGGAAACGGTCAGCGCTGCAGATTATAATAATTTCAAGGATATATTCACGAAGATCTCTGAAGCCGATTCGAGACAGATCGCATTTAAGTGATCCTGATGATCGTATAAAACAAAAAAGCCGCGAGTGTAAAACTCACGGCTTTTTTATTGGTTCATATCTATGCTTATGCTTCCGCCAGCACGATCACTTTGTTGTTTTGTACTTCAACAACACCGCCGTTGATCTCAAAGTTCTCCACTGTCTTTTTCAGGTCGGTAACTTTGATTGTACCTTTTTTCAATGAAGCAATGATCGGTGCGTGATTATTCAAAATTCCGAAAGAACCCTCAGCACCGGGAAGCTTAACCGCTTCTACGTCGCCGCTGTATACTTTCTTATCTGGTGTAATTATTTCCAGGAACATAGTTTAAAGTTTTAAAGTTTAAAGTTCAAAGGTTAAGTACTAAACAACTTTGAACTTTGAACTGATTTTATTTCGTTTCCGCAATGATCTTTTTGCCTTTTTCAATTGCATCTTCGATGGTTCCGACAAGGTTGAAAGCGGCTTCAGGATATTGATCCACCTCGCCATTCATGATCATGTTGAAACCTTTGATGGTATCTTCGATGGAAACGAATACTCCTTTTAATCCTGTGAACTGCTCCGCAACGTGGAATGGCTGGGAAAGGAAACGCTGAACACGACGTGCACGTGATACAACCAGCTTATCTTCTTCCGATAATTCATCCATACCCAGGATCGCAATGATGTCCTGCAATTCTTTGTAACGCTGAAGAATATTCTTTACTTTCTGAGCGGTATTATAGTGTGCTTCACCTAATACTGCAGGTGAAAGGATCCGTGATGTAGAATCCAGCGGATCCACAGCCGGATAAATACCAAGCTCGGAGATCTTACGGTTCAATACGGTGGTTGCATCAAGGTGGGCAAATGTAGTAGCCGGAGCCGGATCGGTCAAGTCATCCGCAGGTACATAAACCGCCTGTACGGAAGTAATTGATCCGCGTTTTGTAGAAGTGATCCGTTCCTGCATCAGACCCATCTCAGTTGCAAGCGTAGGCTGATAACCTACCGCTGACGGCATACGGCCAAGAAGCGCCGATACCTCGGAACCTGCCTGGGTAAAACGGAAGATGTTATCGATAAAGAAAAGGATATCACGTCCGCCTGATTTCTCATCCCCATCACGGAAATATTCTGCCATCGTTAATCCTGACAATGCAACACGTGCACGTGCTCCCGGAGGCTCGTTCATTTGTCCGAACACAAGGGTTGCCTGTGATTTTTCAAGTTCTTTCAGATCCACTTTGGTAAGATCCCATCCACCCGCTTCCATGGAGTGCTTGAAAGCTTCACCGTATTTAATAACGTTCGACTCGATCATCTCACGCAGCAAGTCGTTTCCTTCACGGGTACGCTCTCCAACACCTGCGAATACCGAAAGACCTTCGTATCCTTTTGCAATGTTGTTGATCAGCTCCATGATCAATACGGTTTTACCTACACCGGCACCGCCAAACAGACCGATCTTACCACCTTTTGCATAAGGCTCCAGAAGGTCGATGACTTTGATACCGGTAAATAATACTTCTGTCGAAGTAGAAAGATCTTCATATCTCGGAGGCATACGGTGAATCGGTGCTCCGCCTTTGTTTGAAACGGCATTGATACCATCGATCGCTTCACCGACTACGTTGAATAAACGTCCTTTTACCTGCTCGCCAACCGGCATTGTGATTCCTGCACCTGTTGCTGTTACGGTCATCCCGCGGTAAAGCCCGTCGGAAGCATCCATTGCGATCGTGCGGACAGTATCCTCACCAATGTGCTTCTGCGTTTCGAGAATTACTTTTTGTCCATTCGGCTTCACTACTTCCAATGCATCGAGGATGTTTGGCAGTTTTGCTCCGCCTTCAAAGCTCACGTCGATCACCGGCCCGATCACCTGTGAAATTTTACCAGTTTGTGCTGACATATTGATAAGATTCTGTTGTTAATTTTTTAAATTCGAGTGCGAAATTACAGTATTTTATTTAGGTAAAAAAGCGATTTTTCACATTTTTATAACTAAATTTGAAGCGCTTGGACGGCTTTAAAATTAGTGGAGAAGATCGCTTATTTTAACCTTGATTTTAAGGTAATTATCGAAAACTGTTAGCTTTTTTTGTTCGTCCGGCAGATTTTAAGAATGAAGGTTTATACCAATATTGAGGATTTCCGGGATGTAAAACATCCCGTTGTTACCACGGGGACTTTTGATGGCGTTCATTTGGGTCACCAAAAGATCATTTCCAGGTTAAAAGAAGCCGCAAAAGAGGAAAAAGGTGAAACGGTCCTCTTAACTTTTTATCCGCACCCCCGGATGGTGCTTTTCCCTGATGACAACGAGCTGCGGCTGCTGAACACCCAGGAAGAAAAGATCCGCCTGCTGGAGCATTATGGCGTGGATCACCTGATCATCTATCCGTTCACCCGCGAATTTTCCCGGCTCACTTCAGTGGAATTTGTCCGCAACGTCCTGGTAAACAGCATTCATACAAAGCGCCTGGTGATCGGGTATAATCATCACTTTGGCCGGAACCGCGAAGGATCCTTTGAGCATCTCAGGGAATTCGGCCCTCTGTATGGTTTTGATGTCGAGGAGATCCCGGCAAAGGATATCGATCACATTGAGATCAGTTCCACGAAGATCCGGAAAGCGCTCCAGGATGGCGACGTTGAAACCGCTTATGCATTTCTTGGTCATCATTACTCGGTTTGCGGACAAGTGGTAGGGGGAAGAAAGCTCGGCCGGACCATCGGTTATCCGACAGCAAACATATCGGTTGGAGATCGCTACAAGCTGATCCCTAAAGACGGGGTGTACGCAGTAAAAGTAGAACACAAAGGAAAAATGTACGGCGGTATGCTGAATATCGGTAATAATCCAACCATAGAAGGAAAGGGCAGAAGCATTGAAGTGAACATTTTCGATTTTAATATGGATATTTACGGAGATGACGCAACCATTTTTTTTATTAAGCGTCTACGTGATGAAGTGAAATTCAATGGAATGGATGAGCTGAAAGCTGCATTGGCAAAAGATCATTCTGAATCATTAAAAATACTCTCCGCTTGAGAACAACATCCCGATATAGCAGAATAGCATGGCTCATGCTGATTCTTTTTTCTTTTCAGAGATTACATGCCGAAGGTGTTCTCCTCGATTCGCTTACGCTTGATACAATGACCGCATATACCAGTCTTGAAGAAGCGCTCAAGAATCCGGACAAGGTAATTAAGCTGGAGCTGCGGAAGAAAAAGCTGAAAAAGTTTCCGATGGAGATCCTTAAATTCAAGAATCTTCAATACCTCGACCTCAGCAGGAATTCCATCAAAGAGATCCCTGAAGAGATCAGTCAGCTAAAGGATCTCCAGTATTTTGCGATTTCCAGGAACAGTGTGGAAGAGCTTCCGCCACAGATCGGCGACCTCGGAAACCTGTTTTACCTGAATGTAAATCAGAATGAGCTGACAGGCATTCCGGCAACGATCGGTAAGCTCGGTAAATTGAAAAATCTTGATCTCTGGAGCAACAACATTGATCACTTCCCCGATGAGCTTCGATACCTCAGGAATTTGAAAGTGCTGGACCTCCGTGTCATCCTTATTCCCGACGCGGAGCAGGCATCCATACAAGCCATGCTTCCGAATACGAAAGTATACTTCTCTCCGTATTGTAAGTGTCAGCAATAAAATAATTGCTGAACCGCAGAGCCGGAGGTGCGGTGCTCTGCAATGATTCTCCGGCTCTCCGATCCGGCTCCTAAAACTTCAGCGAAACTCCGCCCAGAAAATTTCTTCCCGCCTGGGGATAATAAAAATTCTCCACCGTATGAACACCGCCATAGATATAGCCGTACGTGTATCCGTTCGACTCGTATTCTTCTCCGAGAATATTATATACAGTAAAAGTTAATCCTACTTCGCGAATACTCTTCGTATGGAACACGTAGCTGAAGCGCATGTCATTTACAAAAAAGGCATTCAGCAGGCGGTCACTGTTGCTCGTATTGTCAAGATACTGCTGACTCACGTATTTGCTGATGAGGCTCACCTTTAGATTTTTCCACGGTTCATACGTGAATGTGCTTCCTGCGATCGTGTTCGGAGAAAATGCAATGTCGGTCTCCGGATATATATTCACGCGTTGTGCAGTGCTGTCGTAATTATCCACATATTCTTTGAAATTCAGGATCTTGTTTTTACTGAATGTCGCATTCACATTCCAATCGAGGTTTTTCAAAAGTTTTATACCGGCCTCAACCTCGATTCCTGCGCGGTAGCTATTGTCAACATTCGCACGATTGTATGCACCCACATCGTTCACTTCTCCCGTCAATACCAGCTGATCGCGGTATTCCATATAGTAAAGATTCAGTCCCCACATTGCTTTTTTCACATGATGACGATAACCGAGCTCCAGGTCATTGAGACGCTCCGGCTTCGGACGGCTTTTGGGTGTCGACTGCACATAATCATCGCGGCTGGGCTCTTTGCTGCCCTTGCTGTATGACACATAAACATTTGCATTTGTAGTGACATCGTAGCTCAGACCGATCTTTGGATTGATGAATCCCAGCATCGCTTCCTGCTGAACATTTCTCAGGCTGTCATCAAAACCTTTAAAAGAATATTTCACCGTGCGGTATTGCATATCGGCATAAAAAGAAAACTTCTTATTAACGGAATACACTACTTTCCCGAATACATTAAAATCGGTTTTGTAA
This sequence comes from Bacteroidia bacterium, assembly GCA_045805205.1. Classification (GTDB taxonomy): domain Bacteria; phylum Bacteroidota; class Bacteroidia; order 2-12-FULL-35-15; family 2-12-FULL-35-15; genus 2-12-FULL-35-15. The sequence goes on from JBJMLR010000015.1 coordinate 15,885, forward strand.
GCTGTATCGCAATAGTAGTTTTCATGCAAGGTGCTGTTGGAGGCGTATTGCGACCAGATGATCTCACCGAAGTGTCGACCGTCATATTTGTTCCAGGCTCCGCCCAGAGTCGCTGTCAGCTTTTTATTGCTATTGTAGCTCAGTGAGAAAGTGGTTCCGTAAAAATCATTGTCGAGCCATCTTCTGCGTACGAGATCGGTAGTGGTCAGCGTATCCGTTCCGATGATCACATTTTGCAAGCCATAGCTGCTGAACGCATCGCCGCGCCGGAATTCCTCGTAATATCCAAAACCCTTGGTATAATGAAGCGCAAGATTCAGGTTCCAGTTGTTATTGAATTCATGTGAAAAGTGCAGCTGATAATAATTCTGCTGATAATGATCCACCTGGTTCCTGTAGGTGAACTGGTTATACGTGCGGCTGTCGGAATTCAAAAGATGCAGTTCGTCTTCCGGTGAAAGACCATTGCGAAGCGCATAATCTTCCATTCCTGCTTTATCGCCTTTCAAACGGGATTCAGGAATGCCGTTCCACGCCTGGTACGTTTCTTCCAGTCCCGAAAAAGTGATGAACTTCACGATGGAATGTTTCCCATAATATGCACCGGACAAATAATAAGATCTGAGATCGGAGCTTGCGCGGTCAATAAAGCCGTCGGAGCTGATCTTGCTCAGGCGAACGTCCATTGCGAACTTGTCGTTGATCAATCCCGACCCCGCATTTACCGTATTTTTCCAGGTGTTGAATGATCCGTACGATGTGTTGTACTCGCCATATCCTTTCGGCTGAAGGGTTGTGGTCTGAATGCTGATGCTTCCGCCGAATGCGCCTGCTCCGTTGGTCGACGTTCCGACACCGCGCTGTACCTGTATGTTATCGATGCTTGATGCAATATCCGGAAGATCTACCCAGTAGGTCCCCTGCGATTCGGCATCATTCACCGGAATTCCATTGATCGTTACATTCAGGCGGGTAGCATCGATACCGCGCATCCGGATCCCGGTATAGCCCACACCGGCTCCGGCGTCGGAAGTAGTGGTAACGGAAGGCAGGTTATTCAGCAGCCATGGAAGGTCCTGTCCAAGGTTCTGCTCGTGGATCTGCTCTTTGCTTAACGATGAATAGGCGATAGCAGAACGTTCATCTGCCCGGGTAGCGCTCACGATCACCTGGTCCATCAGCACCGGGCTTTCTTTCATTTCAATGTCCAGGTCGATATCCCGGTTCTCGCTCATCGCAACGGAGTCAGTCGACATCTCGAAGCCGATCATCAAAGCATGAATCACATAATTTCCTTTTTTCAGGTTGTTTAATTCAAAGGATCCGTCGCTTTTACTCATCGCAGCGATAAATGTCCCCTCGATGCGAACCGTCGCGCCAGCGATCGATTCATGGGTTCCATTGTTCTTTACCTTTCCGCGGATGCTGTATTGTGCAAATGAAATTGCAGGCAAAAGCATCAGCAGCATTGCCAGTTTGTTTTGTTTTTTAAGCATGATTATTTTTTTGTCCGCAGAGCTCATGCAAAGCGGGAGTTAAACTTATAGCAGCAAAGGGCAGGCGGCTACTATTTTTTAACAGTCCAATTTCCCTACGCAGGCATAACCCTGATCAGGTGTATAAGCATTCGTGTTTGGCACGCATGCTCATTGGGTATGATCTCAGCCATCGCTAATTGGAGAGTTGGAGATTTTTGAAACGGGAGATTTAATTTCTCCGATTCTCTAATTCACTAATTCTCCAATTGAAAATGGCACCCCTTTAAGATGTGGCAAAAGTATAAATTAAATTTCAGTGCTGCAGAAAATTCTCGATCGCCCGGATGGAATTTATGAGCCGCGCATCGCCATGTCCTTTGATCACTGCATAGGTCGCATCGATGAGCTTCAGCTCTTTCTCGTACCAGTCGTAAAGGAATTTGCGACGGTGCGGATTTTCCCTGAGCGGATCTTCTTTCCAGTCCAGGTCAGGATAGGTGAGCAGGTACAGATCATATTTATAAGGAAGAATGTTGTCGCTGATCCAGGCCGGGCAATCGTTATAAAGATCTTCACTCCATACTTTCGCGAGGATGAGCTCCGTATCTGCAAAAAGAAATTTATGAGCGTCCGGCAGTGCCGCATTTTCTCTCCGGAGCTGCTCCTGCGCGATCGCAAGAATATCATTTATAGTATAGTGTTCGCTTAGCTTCGGGAGATATTCACGTGCATATTCCTCGATCCAGAGCGTTTGATAATGCTCCGCCAGCTGCTTTGCAAGTGTGCTTTTCCCGGTGCTTTCCGGCCCGATCAGCGCAATGCGGATAATAGTATCTTTTTTCTCCATGAAAGGAATCCTGCAAGCGCAAGAATTGTATAAACGATGTTAAGCAATGCAAGTAAATAGAATCCTCTTATTCCGAAAAGAAAGATCCCGAGGCTATCGGTGATGATCCAGTAGATCCAGTTTTCGATATATTTCTTCGCAGTCATATAGGTGGCAATGATACTGAATGCCGTGATGAATGCATCCATATACGGCAACGCCTGGGTCGAATATTTTCCTGCAAAGTATCCGAAAGGGATCCAGAGCACCCCTCCAAGTAAAACAAGGACAAGATTATTGTTCAGGCTGAGCTTTGTGATGGGCAGCTCTGCTTTTTCTTTTGAGCCGTATAGCCACTGATGCCACCCGTAGACTCCGATGATCACATAAAAAACGTTAAGACCGCTTTCAAGGAATAGATTTCCGCTGTAACACAGAAAAACGCTGAGAGCACTTGCGATGATGCCAAATAACCATCCCCAGCTGTTTTCAAGAGCAACAAGAAAAATATAAAGCAAAGCACTGATAAGGATAAGCCATTCTGTGACGCTGGTTTTTGATAGCGCGGTGCTTATTTCCCGGAGGACTTCCTGTGTGCTCATATGATCCCCGGAAAGTTTTTAATTCCTTTCAAAATATTTTCGAAATCAGTATTTTTCATTCCTTCCCAATCACCTAGTTACCTAGTTACCTAGTCACTTTAGTCACCTAGTCACTTCAGTCACCTGGTCACCTTAGTCACCTATTCAATCGGAATTTTCAGATCCTGGAATTTCTCGACCATCTTGTTGAATTCGGCAAGCGGATCTTTTTTCTTCCAGATGCTGCTGTAAAATGCAAGGCCGCTGAAGCCGATCTGGTTTGCTTTCTCAATGGCATTCGCATCTACACCGCCTCGTGCAATTACCTTGAACGGAGTTTTCTGGATCGCTGAGCGCAGGCTGTGCTCTGTGAATCCTCCCTGGAACTTGCTGTTCAGACTGTCGAAGATCGGACTCAGAAAAACATAGTTGTAGTTATAGTTGTGGTTCTTTTCGAACAGCTGCCCGATCGTATTGAAAGAGGTGGTGATCATAATTCCCGGGTTCCGCAGCTGGATCAGGCGGACAATGAACCAGGTCCGGAATCTTTTCTTGATATGGGATTTTGTAAGATGGATCCCGCGGAGGTTGTATTTTCTCGCCAGCTTGTGATGAGAGTGAATAATGATCCGGTCATGAAAATGTTCCGGGATCGCATTCAGGATCTCTTTTGTATCCCTGGTCGAGAGCTTGTGCTTCCGCAGATGGAAGCATTCCAGACCTGCCTCGAACAGGCTGGTGATAATTTTTGCTTCGTTTTCAACGTTCGCGGAACTTGAAATAACAACCAGTTTCATGATCTGTTTTTATAAGAGTGAATCGTTTCCGCAATGCTCTTGATGAGCGCGTTATTTTTTTCAATCGCATTTCCAACCACAACTACATCTGCACCTGCTTTACAGGCTGCGAGCGCCTTCTCCGGAGTACTGATGCCTCCTCCCACGATCAGCGGAACGGACAACGCAGCGCTTACCTGGTTGATCATGGAGGCGCTCACGGTTTTTCCTGCGCCACTGCCGGCATCCAGGTAGATCATTTTCATTCCCAGCTGCTCGCCTGCAAGCGCGGTACAAGCCGCAATATCGTCTTTTTCGTGAGGAATGGGATGGGTGTTGCTCATATACAAAGCCGCTGTCTGCCGGCCGCTTTCCACCAGCATATAACCGGTTGGCATGATCTCGATTTTACTTGCTTTAAGTACAGGCGCAGCGATCACGTGTTTTCCGATCAGCAGTTCCGGGTTGCGCCCTGAGATCAGCGAGAGAAGAAGGATTCCGTCAGCGGCAGGGCTGATCTGCAGATGATTGCCCGGAAAAATCAAAAGCGGGATCGGTGAGATCTTTTTAATTGCTTTGATCGTTTTCTCAAAATGGCCGTTGCTCAGCAAGCTTCCTCCAACCATCAGGAGATCGACACCCGCCTTGTTGCACTTCCGGATCACCTCATCCGAACCGAACTTGTCAGGATCAATGAGCACGGCAAAGATTTTCTTCCCTTTTTTTTTGCTATCACAGATCCCGCGGTAAATATCCTTGCTCATCGACAGATTAATTTCAGCAATAATAAAAATTTCAACCGAGTGGAAATCAAAATTGAGGTGAAATTTAATTTGGGCAAGGTAAATTACGTACCTATCGTTTTTTTTTAGATATTTACAAAAAAAATACTACTAAAGCGTATGAAACCGATAACTTTCAAATTGAAGATCGCTCTTATTGTCTTGGTTGGATTAGTTTGTCAGTCGACCATCAAGGCACAGGAAACCTTGTACCCTTTTAGTGATAAAGGAAAATACGGGTACATCAATAAAACCGGAAAAGTAATTCTCCCGGCACAGTTTGAATATGCTGAAAGATTTTATGAAGGCCTTGCTGTAGTGAAGCAGGGCGGAAAGCGGGGATTCATCGATGCATCCGGGAAGATGGTGATCCCGGCTGAATTTGATCAGAAAACAGATGGATATTTCTCCGAAGGACTTGCCTGTGTAAAACAGGGAACAAAATATATTTATATCGACAAAACCGGCAAAACCGTGATCGAGCCTAAGTGTGAGCATGCCTATAAATTCTCGGAAGGAATGGCGCGTCTCCAGGTCGGGTTGAAATTCGCTTACATTGACAAAAGCGGTACAGTGATCGTGAAGCCGGAATATGACGGCGGATGGGATTTTAAAGAAGGTCTTGCCCGTGTAAAGAAGAACGGGAAATGGGGATTTATCGATAAAACCGGAAAGGTCGTGATCGATTTCAAATACGATGAAACATTTGAATTCTCGGAAGGGCTCACAAATGTGCGAGTTGGAGACGACAAAACAGGGAAGTGGGGATATATTGATAAAGCAGGTAAAATGGTGATTGATCTCCAGTTTGACCGGGCGTTTACTTTTGCCGACGGACTTGCCTGCATCCGGGTAGGAGATTTTAAAAGCGGAAAGTTCGGCTACATTGACAAAACCGGAAAAACAGTAATTAATCCGGTTTACAGCGGAGCTTATTTTTTCAACGACGGCCTCGCATGTGTGAGTACTTCACCATTGCTGAACGGAAGTCTGAAAGATGCAAAATGGCAGTACATCGATAAAACAGGTAAGCTGGTGATCACACGTGGCGCCGATTACTATGCAGATTTTTACAAGGGGCTTGCTTACGTAAGCTACGGTGGTGTTCTTTCGTATATCGATAAGACAGGGAAAGTAGTGTGGCCGGCACAGAAATAGTCAGTGTTGAACTATCATAACACGGTGCGAATTTGATTGTTATCAGAATAACAACTAAATTCGCACTTCTTTTTTAATTTAAAAACCAATAAAAAATGTCAAATTCAACCGTGGAGAAATTCGTAAAATACAAAGTGAAAGATATGTCGCTTGCAGCATGGGGCCGCAAGGAGATCAAACTGGCGGAAGCTGAAATGCCGGGATTAATGGCGCTTCGTGCAGAATATGGAGCATCGAAGCCTTTGAAGAATGCACGCATCGCAGGCTGCCTTCACATGACCATCCAGACCGCTGTATTGATCGAAACACTGGTTGAGCTGGGCGCTGAGGTGACCTGGTCATCCTGCAATATTTTTTCTACCCAGGACCATGCCGCAGCTGCTATAGCAGAAGCCGGTATTTCAGTATATGCATGGAAGGGAATGAATGAAAAAGAGTTTGACTGGTGCATTGAGCAGACCTTGTTCTTCGGAGAGGATCGGAAGCCGCTGAATATGATCCTTGATGATGGTGGAGATCTCACCAACATGGTGTTTGACAAATATCCCGAGCTGATCAAAAACATCAAAGGGCTGTCGGAAGAAACTACAACCGGCGTACATCGCCTGTATGAGCGGATGAAGAATGGAACACTTCACGTTCCAGCGATCAATGTGAACGACTCCGTGACGAAATCGAAGTTCGATAATAAATACGGCTGTCGTGAATCCCTCGTGGATGCGATCCGCAGGGCAACTGACCTGATGCTTGCCGGAAAAGTAGCGGTAGTTGCAGGATATGGCGATGTTGGAAAAGGCTCTGCAGAGTCATTATCTTCCCAGGGAGTGCGCGTGATCGTTTCGGAGATCGATCCGATCTGTGCATTACAGGCCGCAATGGATGGTTACCAGGTAATGAAAATGGATAAAGCAGTGAAGGAAGCGGACATTATTGTTACCGCAACCGGAAACAAGAGCATTATCGTGGATCGCCATTTCAAAGCGATGAAGCACAATGCAGTCGTATGTAATATCGGGCACTTCGATAACGAGATCGATATGGCATGGCTGAATAAAAATCACGGTTCTTCAAAAGATGAGATCAAGCCGCAGGTTGATAAGTATACAATTGACGGTAAGGATATCATCGTTCTTGCAGAGGGCCGTTTGGTAAACCTCGGATGTGCAACAGGACACCCTTCATTTGTAATGAGCAATTCATTTACAAATCAAACACTTGCTCAGCTGGAGCTCTGGCTGCACGGTGCAAAGTATGAGAATAAAGTCTACACACTTCCAAAACACCTTGATGAAAAAGTGGCGCGCCTGCACCTCGCGAAGATCAATTGTGAGCTGGATGTGTTAACACCGGAGCAGGCATCTTATATTGGCGTTACAGTTGAAGGTCCATTCAAAACGGACGCATATCGCTACTAAGAACCACAGATCATAAAAATGAAAAAGCCGCGGAATTCATCCGCGGCTTTTTTATTTCTTAGTCACCCAGTCACCCAATCACCCAATCACCCAATCACCCAATCACCCAATCACCCAGTCACCTAATTATAAATATGCAAAACACTCCCGTCAAATGTAGTGTTGTATTGTTTCAGCGGTAAGCCCGCCGGTCCGTTCAGCACAGTACCATCCACGATAGAGAATTGGGAATGGCAGCAGGTGTCGACAGCGATAATGTTACTTGCGTCCACATAAACGGTGGCGCACACATCGCTCGAATGGTAGGTGCAGTTACGGTCGTACGCGATAAAATCGGATATGGATTTGCGATAGACAAGTATTCCTCTTACTCCACCGGCAATGTACACCCATCCGCCGACTGCATTCAGATTGACAAAACTCGGGCTGGTGGTATACAGGTATGTATCCACGGACATCATCGGTACACCGTTTTCGTTTTCTTTTTTACAGCCGGAGATCAGCAATCCGGCTAAAAGTACTGCAGCGGTGATGAAAAGGAATGTTTTTTTCATGCAGACCATTATAACTGCAAATTTAAGCTTTTATTATTTGCAGTACAGCAAACAGCATTTATTCGTTAAATTTGCCCCATGCGGATCCTCTTCAGATATCTTATTTTGTTTTTGTTGCTCATTTGTGTCATGCCGGCCGTATCGGTTGCGCAGGAAGCGGCAGCCAAGGATAAAGCGCCCGCAACGAGCAGGGCTCAGAAAAAAGCCGCGAAGGCGAAATGGAAGCAGCAGCGGAAGGACGAAATGGATCACAAAAAAGAAGTAAAGGCCCATCATAAGCGCATTCAGACAAAAAAGACACGTCGGGAAATGAGAAAGGAGAAGCGCAAAAGCGATAAGCTGAGAGGGAATAAACGTGAATTCTTCCTCGTCAGGTGGTTTAAATATAAGCATTGACACCCGTCGATAAAATTCCGACCGCCGTTTATTTCAAAATACCGCCTTTTAAAAAATTCCTGCCCCGTTCATGCAACTAATACCGGATTATGTTGTATAATTGCATAAGTAATTCGTTTATACGAACAACATCCCACCAAACATATTTACAGAACGATCTGTAAAATAGCCGTTAGTTTTATAAATTTTAGTGTTTTTTATGCATCTCGCGGAGACGTCGAACGGCTTGAGTTTATTGCCTTTTGACGGTTTTTATGCCCTGCCGGGAAAGTGTAAAAAAATGTTAAAAAAAATTTGTTTGTGAATTTTAATTATTCATATATTTACGCACTTCATTTTGCACGAACATTATTTAATAAATTAACAATATGCTAAGAAAATTACTTTCCGCGTTGTCTCTGGTTGTAGTGTCAGTGGGACTGACTTTCGCACAGAACGAATCAGCTATCAAAGTAAAATTGACCGATAAAGTTACCAAGGAGACGATTCCGTTTGCGAACGTTGTAGTTGATATCGGAGGGATCCAGGCGGGCGTTGCCACTACGAATATAGATGGTGAAGCGATCATCAAGCCGCTGAACCCTGGAAGATATACCGTGAAATCATCGTATGTCGGTTACCAGGTGGTAGAAATGAAGGACGTAATGGTTTCTGTCGGAAAGACAGTTTACCTGAATATTGAAATGGCAGCCGGGCAGCAGCTGGATGTTGTAGAAGTAATCGAATACGCTGAACCGCTGATCGATCCGGATACAAAATCAGGAGGAACTGTTACCCGTGAGGAATACCAGAACATGGCTTCCAAGAATATTAATTCCGTTGCTGCAACTACAGCTGGAGTATATCAGAAAGATGAAGGCGGAGATCTGAATATCCGCGGTTCGCGTTCGGACGGAACCGCTTATTATGTGGATGGTCAAAAAGTGATTGGAAGTAAAGGAATTCCGCAGGGTGGAGTTGAACAGATCACTTCCATTACAGGTGGTACTCCTGCAGAATACGGTGACGTTACCGGTGGTATCGTTGCGATCACAACAAGAGGTCCGGCCAGTAAATACAGCGGAGGAATCGAATTGATCTCTTCCGGTCTTGGTGAAAAAGACGGAAAGACCCGCGGTCTCGATGCTTTTGGATATAATTTCGCAGGCTTCTCGGTAAATGGTCCTATCCTTATGAAAAAGGATTCATCTGCCGGTGTTAGCAAATCCATTCTCGGATTTAGTCTTTCCGGACAGGTTGTAGGTGAAAAAGATCCTAATCCTTCTGCCGTTGGTTTTTATCGCGTGAATCCGGATAAGCTTGCTGAACTTGAAGCAGCGCCGCTGAAGCCATCACCGCTCGGCAATGGATACGTATTGAGCTCAGAGTATGTTCACCAGAGCGATCTGGAACCGATCAAGGCAAGGCAGGTTGTAGGACAGCGTTCTTTAAGCCTTACCGGAAAGATCCAGTATCAGCCGACAACAAACATGGGTATCACTGTTGGAGGATCAATAGATTATAACAAGCGCCATGATTTCATCTATGAATATGCATTGTTCAATCCAACCAACAACCCGCAGGTAACTGAAAATACATGGAGAGTTTATGCGAAGCTGACCCAGAAGTTTAACAATGCTACTGCGAAAGAAGAAGAAAAATCGTCTTCTGTGATCAAAAACGCATACTTTACTTTACAGGCTGGTTACGAAAAAACGACTTCAAACACGGAAGATGATAACCATAAGGACAAGTTTTTCGATTATGGTTACATCGGAAAATTTACCCAGACAAAAGCAAAAGGATATGAGATCCACCCGGGTGAAGATAAATATGATGTCGATCACGACGGACAGGTAGATACCGTTACTGCATTCTTCATGGACGGTTATCATGACATAAACCTGGCGTTCACTCCCGGAGATGTTAACCCTACCGGTACTCCTTATACTACTCAGTTTTATGATTTCTTCGGAGCTTCGAATGTTGTGAATATTTTCGATGTTCAGCAGGGGCTGGGACTCGCAAACGGCGATCGTCCGCGTAACGTTTATTCTTCTTGGTACAATACCGGCCGTCAGTATGGTGGATACCAGCTGAAAGACCGCTCACAGTTCCGTGTTTTTGCTAATTTCTCTGCTGACATCAAGCGTCATGCGATCCAGGTTGGTTTCGAATATGAGCAGCGTGTGGAGCGCCAATACGATCTTTCACCGATCGGATTGTGGACCAGAATGCGCCAGCTTGCAAACTTCCACATTCTTGACCTCGACAACAAAGATATGGAGTCAGCAACGCTGAACACCGATATCCACTACCTGCCGGACGGAAGTATCAGTCCATATGCTTATTATGATTTCAACCGTCTGAATAACGGACAGCAGACAAAGTTCGATAAGAGCCTTCGCGAAGCATTGGGATACAATGTGAACGGACTTGATTTTCTTGATGTTGATTCTTATGACCGCGACATGTATAATCTGGATATGTTCAGCGCAGGTGACCTTTTGAACATCGGTGGTACTCCAGTGGTAACTTATTATGGATACGACCATACCGGTAAAAAAACAAAAGGAAGTCCGAGTCTTGACGACTTCTTTACAAAGACAGATGATCAGGGATACCGTACTTATGATATCGGAGCTTACCGCCCGATCTACATCGCCGGATACATCCAGGATCGTTTCGATTTCAAGGATCTGAAGTTTAACGTAGGTCTCCGTGTGGATCGTTTTGATGCTAACCAGAAGGTGTTGAAGGATAAATACCTCTTGTATGAAGCTAAAACAGCTGGTGAGCTTTCAATTCCAAACCGTCCTTCGAATATTGGAGATGATTATGTAGTATATGTTTCGGATGGGGATCATCCAAGCACACAAACAGTTGTAGGATACCGTAACGGCGATACCTGGTACAATTCACAGGGTGTTGAAGTTGCCGATCCGGGATCAGCATTCGGTCAGGGTGGCGGACAGGTTCAGCCTTACCTGGTAGATCCTAATAAAAAAGAACTGAACTCAAAAGTGTTCAAGGATTATGTTCCTCAGGTCAACGTGATGCCGCGTATCGCATTCTCTTTCCCGATCTCCGATGTTGCGAACTTCTATGCACACTATGATATCTTGACACAGCGTCCTCCGGATTACAACAGGTTGAATCCAATGGACTATGTGAACGTAGTTAACAACCAGGCAGGATTTATCAATAACCCGGATCTGAAAGCTGAAAAAACAACTGATTATGAATTGGGATACCAGCAGGTGCTGAATGAGAAGAAGAACTCTTCTCTCCAGTTATCACTCTTCTATCGTGAATTGAAGAACATGGTACAGACCACAAACGTGGTTCAGGCATATCCTGCTACTTACCAGTCATTCGCTAACGTCGATTTCGGAACAGTTAAAGGTCTTTCCATCGCGTACGATCTGAGAAGAACTGCAACCGGTGTTTCCCTTACTGCAAGCTACACATTGCAGTTTGCTGACGGTACCGGATCCAGCACAACGGATGGACAGAACCTTGCTTCATCCGGTGTTCCTAACCTGAGAACAACTCACCCGCTTGATTACGATCAGCGTCACACCATTACCCTGAATCTTGATTACCGTTTCGGAGCTGGCAAAGATTATCGCGGTCCGAACCTGGTATTGCACAAAGGCAAGCAGAACGAGAAATCAATCCCAGTGCTTCAGGATGTTGGAGCGAACGTCGTAGTGCGTGCGGGTTCCGGTACTCCATACAGCAAACAGGCAAATATCACTCACGAAGGACAGTTCGGTATCGGTGGTACCAACACTGCGCTTGAAGGAGACATTAACGGATCCAACCTTCCATGGTCATATAAGATCGATTTGCGTGTTGATAAGAATGTTGAGCTGACATGGGGTGGAAAGAAAGAAGGAGAAGAAAAGAAAAAAGCAAACATGAACATTTACTTACAGGTACTGAACCTTTTGAACACCAAGAATATCCTTGCAGTTTATAAGGCTACCGGTAACCCGAACGATGACGGCTATCTGTCTTCTGCAGAAGCTCAGACATTGATCGGAAGCCAGAATGACCCTACTTCATTCCGCGATCTGTATGCACTGAAAAACAATAACCCGAGCAATTACAGCCGTCCGCGTGTAATCCGCCTTGGAGTAATGCTTGAGTTTTAATTTTTCAAAGAGTTTAAATGCTACTTAACAATAACACTATGATGAATCGTTTCAAATTAATCGTCACTGCAAGCATCTTCGCTTTCTCTTACTCTGCCCAGGCGAGAGAGAATGTCCCAGGTGGTGCAACATCCCACAGCAACCAGACCAAGTCAGTAATGGCATTGTGTGCTCCGGCCGCAGCCAAAGAGGATTTGGATATCAATAACATCAGGGCGACCATCCTTACGGGTGGCGACATGTGGTGGGATCTTCAGAACGGTAAATACCTTGTTCCGAAGCCGGCAAAAGGTTCTAACGGTCCAACTTCGCTGTTCGCAGGATCTCTCTGGATTGGTGGTATAGATGCCAGCAATACTCTGAAAGTAGCGGCGATGACCTATCGTCAAACAGGTAACGACTTCTGGCCGGGGCCGCTGAGCTCACTGGCGATCACAGATGCAACAACCTGTCTTACCTGGGATAAATTTTATAAGATCGATAAATCTGCAGTTCAATCCTATATCGGTTGGTTCGATGGTGGCCAGGTTGGCGCAAATCCTACTGATGCCTCAATGATGGATGTGATCCTGAACTGGCCTTCAACAGGCCCCGAAGGACAGCCGATGGCTCCTTATTACGATCGTAACGGAAACGGAGTGTACGATCCGTATGCCGGTGACTACCCGGATTTTTATCTTGGCGATGGTACCCGTCCGACGAATAACGCTTGTTCTGCGAGACTTTTCGGGGACGAAGTGCTTTTCTGGGTATTCAATGATAAAGGTAACGTTCACACGGAAACCGGCGGTGCAGCGATCGGACTTGAAGTTCAGGCGCAGGCATTCGCATTCCAGACGAACAACGAGATCAACAATATGACCTTTTACCACTATACACTCATCAATAAATCTTCTTTCCGCCTGGATAGTACCTATTTTGGTGTATGGGTGGATCCGGATCTTGGTTCCGCGTCAGACGATTATGTAGGTTGCGATGTTGAGCTTGGATTAGGATATTGTTACAATGGTGACCTGGTGGATGATAACCCACCTTCCGGACAGATTCCTTACGGTGTGAACCCTCCTGCGATCGGATGCGACTTTTTCGAAGGACCTTATGCTGATCCGAACGGTGTTGATGATGCTCCGGCAACTGTTCCTGCCAGCTTCACAAACTATGGTGACTCAATTGTCGATAATGAGCGTATCGGTATGTCAAAATTCGTGTACTATAATAACGACAACTCTTTAACCGGTAACCCTGGCGGTGCAACCGATTTCTACCAATACCTTGCCGGTGTATGGAGAGACGGGACGCCGATCACTTATGGTGGAACAGGTCACCTCACCGGTGTAACATGTAATTATATGTTCCCTGGAACTTCCGATCCGACCGGATTCGGAACCGGTGGAAGCAGCCAGGCTCCATGGGACGAAGCTTCGGTAGGTAACGTACCTGCCGATCGCCGATTCCTTCAGAGCGCGGGATCATTTACACTTCAGCCTGGTTCGGTGAATACCATCACTACCGGATTGGTTTGGGCAAGAGCGACACAGGGTGGTAACCTCGCATCAGTAACACTGATGAAAGGCGCCGATGCGAAAGCGCAGGATCTTTTTAACAACTGCTTCGCATTGTTGAGCGGTCCGGATGCACCAAACCTGTCGATCCAGGAATTGGATCACGAATTGATCCTTACCTGGACAAACCCTACCAGCAATACCGCAACAAATAACGTGAACGAAACTTATTCTGAAGATTATGATAAGTCGAGCGGCGCGGATTCACTTTACAGGTTCCAGGGATATATGGTTTACCAGTTGAAGGATGAGACCGTAACTCCTGCCGATTTCTATAACCCTGATAAAGCCCGTCTGGTCCTTCAGTGTGACAAAGCTGACGGAGTTAAGCAGATCGTGAACTTTACATATGACCTTTCTTTGCAGGCACTGGTTCCGCAGGAAATGGTAAATGGTAACGACAAAGGACTCGTTCACTCACTGTCCGTTACTGAAGATAAATTTGCTGTAGGAAATGCAAGGCTTGTCAACCACAAGACCTATTATTTTGCAATCGTAGCATATGGTTATTCTCCTACATTAGTATTGCCTAACTATTCGATTCCGAAGGATTATCTGCCGTTTATCGCCGGTAATAAATCAGCTGATGGTACAAACGGCTTCATTCACGCAGGAATTCCACACAACCCGGCTCCTGAAAATGGCGGAACGGAGGCACATTCTACTTACGGTACTGGTCCTAAGCTGACCCGTATCGAAGGACATGGTAACGGTGGAAATATCCTCGACCTTACTTCCGGAAGTACAAATGAGATCATCGCGAACGGATTCGCTAAGAACCCGGTATATGAAAACAGCCGTGGTCCGGTAGCGATCAAGGTTGTAGATCCGCTGAGCGTTCCGGATGATCAGAGCTTTAAGTTCACGCTGAAGGCAAAATACGGAACTACCGGCGCGACTGCTTTCTCTCCGCAGGATTCTTCCCGCTGGACACTCACCAACCTGAATACAGGTGATGTAGTATATTCGGATAAAACCATTGCAATCGCTAACGAGCAGATCATCAATGGACAACCGACGGGAATTTCTGCTGTATCCATTCCTAAATGGGGCATTTCGGTAAACATTGCATACACTACCGACCCTGGTACGGCAACTTCAATCAATAATGGCTTCCTTGAAGGAACAATGAGCTTTGCTGATGATACCAAGCAGTGGCTGACCGGTATGCCGGATGAAGAAGGCCCGGTTGATGCGAATTGGATCCGTTCCGGTGCCGCAACCTTTACAGCGCCGGATAACGTTTACAACGATGCTGCCGGTGTAGGTACCGATGCAAACCAGAACTACGAGAACATCATTAACAAAACATGGGCGCCTTACCGCTTATGTGCAACAGGAACAACCGCTGCAATTACTGCAACTTCCGTTTATGCGAAAGGCGCTCCTGCATGGCCTACTAATATTTCACTCAACAAGCTTTCTAACCTGGCTTCTGTGAATGTGATCATCACTTCTGATCAGTCGCAGTGGACACGCTGCCCTGTGCTTGAAGAGCAGGATGATCCTGCACTTGCATACGGCGGTGCGAAAAAGCTTCACATGAGAGCATCACAATCCGTTGACAAAAATGGAAATCCTGCAGCACTCGGAAGCGGAACAAGTACAAATCCAAGCGATCCGAACTACAACGGTGAAAAAGGAATGGGCTGGTTCCCGGGATATGCGATCAACCTCGAAACAGGTGAGCGTTTGAACATGGCATTCGGTGAAGATTCCTGGTTAGTTACCGATCATGGTAATGACATGAAATGGAACCCGACCGGTTCACGTTATGCTACAACCGGCGATCCAAGCTTCGGTGGTAAGCACTATATCTACGTCTTCGGACACAATGCAGATGCGGTATTTGCCGCTACGGATGCATTGCTGCCCGGACAGCTGAAAGATATTCCGCGTTATGACGGCGGACGTACGCTGCACAACATCCTTGAAGCAGCAGCAAATGCAACTATTACTTCTGCTCAGAGCGATGCATACAAGCGCGAAGTATTTACCGATGCAATGTGGGTTAATATTCCTCTGTTGGCTGCCGGACACAGCTTGTTTGAAACAACTGTTGCAGTTAGATTGCGTGTAGCTAAATCATATCAGAAAGGATATTCTTCCTTCTATATTTCCGGTGGTATTTCAGCATCTCCTGACACGGCTGCTGCACCTGCTAACCTCAACTATCCTCAGTATACTTTCAATACTGCAGATATCGAGACACATACAAACGATGCGGACATCGCGAAGAGCGCCCTGGATCTTATCAATGTTGTTCCGAACCCTTATTATGCGCATTCTGAATACGAAAGAACAGCGCTATCGAATATTGTGAAGATCACCAACCTTCCTCAGAAAGCAACGATCAGCATCTATACCCTGAACGGTACGCTCATCAGGACGTTCAATAAGGATGATACCAAGAATTCTCTTGACTGGGATCTGAAGAATGCAGCAAGGATTCCAATCGCGAGCGGTATGTACATTATTCACATCAAAGTACCGGATGTTGGAGAAAAAACACTCAAGTGGTTCGGAGTATTACGTCCGATCGATCTTGAATCATACTAGTACAAAGGTTAATCTGTAAAGAATAAAAAGACTCATAACTGTCACATCATATGAAAAAGTATAGTAAATTTTTAGCACCACTTGCCATCACCGGCTTGTTCTTCGCATCAACCGATATGTTCGCAGGTAACCCCGATCGTGCAGGGCAGGCAGGTGCTACCGAATTGCTGATCAACCCCTGGGCGCGCAATACAGGCTGGGCAGGTAGTAACGTTGCCGGTGCAAGAGGACTGGAGGCGTCATTCCTGAACATTGCCGGTACTGCTTTTACCCGCAAAACAGAATTGCTTTTCTGCCGTACCAACTGGCTGAAAGGAACCGATATCAACATTAACGCTTTTGGCTTGACACAGCGTGTCGGCGAAACAGGCGCTCTTGGTCTTTCGGTGATGTCGATGGATTTCGGAGATATTCCAATCACTACAGTAGATAATCCTGAAGGTGGTATCGGAACATTCTCGCCGCAGTTCATCAATATCGGCCTTTCCTATGCAAAGGGATTCTCCGATAATATCTATGGGGGACTTGCAGTGAAAGTAGTTTCTGAAAAGACGGCAAACGTCTCCGCGAGAGGAGTTGCATTTGATGCAGGTATCCAATACGTGGCCGGAAAATATAACCAGATCAAATTTGGTATCTCTCTGAAAAACGTCGGACCGAGAATGAAATTCAGCGGTGACGGTCTTTCATTTAAGACAGAGATCCCGGGAAGCACAAACGGAACTACCTATACTGTTGAGAACAGAGCTGCTGCATTCGAATTGCCTTCACTTCTGAACATCGGCGGAGGGTACGACTTCTACCTGAGAAAAGACAGTGTTTCAATGAAAACGCATCGTATTACTGCAATGGGTGCATTTACTTCCAATTCATTTGAGAAAGATCAGTTTCACATCGGTGTGGAATATGCATGGAAGAATATGCTGATGGTTCGCGTGGGATACACACATGAAAAAGATATCCGCGACAAAGACAAGAGAACTACCGTGTTTACCGGTCCAAGCGCAGGATTTACAGTAGAGCTTCCATTCGGAAAGAACAAATCTACATTCGGACTTGATTATTCTTACAGGGCAACTGATCCATTCGAAGGAACACATTCGATCGGAGTAAGGATCAACTTATAGATCCGCGAATAAAAGAAACATATTGAAAAACATCCCGTCCCCAAAAAGCACGGGATGTTTTTTTTCACCCCAAACGTACTGAACAGCGTACGCGATTCACGTCCCCGTTAACTGCTGCCCCACCAGGATCATCCCAATCCATCCCCGCGCCCGGCAGGCAGCTTAATACTTTAACAACATGAACCATTCATGTAAACTGCTGATCACTGCGGGAGTCATCGTATTTTCTATTTCCGCCCGGGCTAAGGAAAATGTCGATCGTCCTGCAACATCCCACACCAGCCAGCTTAAGGCTGTTTCAAGCATGTGTGCTCCGGCCACTGCAAAAGCCGATCTCGACATCAACAATGTCCGGACAACCATTCTGAACGGAGGCGATATGTGGTGGGATCTTCAATACGGAAAGTACCTGGTTCCCAAGCCGGCTCCCGGAACCAACGGACCAACTTCGCTTTTTGCAGGCTCACTCTGGATCGGAGGAATTGATGCAAGCGGAACGCTGAAAGTCGCCGCAATGACCTATCGCCAAACCGGCAATGATTTCTGGCCCGGACCGCTGAATGCATCCGGGGCAACAGATGCTGCCACCTGCCTCGATTGGGACAAAATCTTCAAGATCAATAAATCGGACGTGATCGCGTATCATAACTGGGTAATGAGCCCCGGCTCCGGATCTGTGCCGATCTCTGCCGGCGCTCTTGATATGATCCTGAACTGGCCGGTGAACGGTCCGGCCGGACAGCCGCTTGCACCTTATTATGATTTCAATCACAATCATATTTATGACCCTTATGCAGGTGATTATCCTGATTTCTGGCTCGGTGACGGAACCCGCCCGGCCGGACAAAGTGCCTGCGATGCGAGGTTGTTTGGCGACCAGGCGCTGTGGTGGGTATTTAACGATAAGGGAAACATCCACACAGAAACCGGAGGCGCTGCGATCGGTCTCGAGATCCAGGCGCAGGCTTTTGCATTTCAGACAAACGACGAGATCAATAACATGACCTTTTATCATTACAATATTATTAATCGCTCTTCATTCCGTCTCGACAGCACTTATTTCGGAGTCTGGGTAGATGCCGATATAGGCTCTGCAACCGATGACTATGTAGGCTGCGATGTGGGCCTCGGACTTGGTTACGCGTACAACGGCGACCTGGTTGACGACAATCCGCCATCGGGACAAATTCCTTATGGAGTAAATCCTCCCGCCATCGGCTGCGATTTTTTTGAAGGACCCAATAAAGATTCTAATTATGTAGACGACGCGTATGGAACGGAGCCTGCAAGCTTTCTTCACTACGGCGATCACATAATCGATAATGAACGTTTAGGGATGTCGAAATTTGTTTATTACAACAATGATAATGCAGCAACGGGAAATCCCGAATCTTCGACCGATTTTTATAATTATCTCGGAGGACGCTGGAGGGATGGTACGCGAATGACCTACGGAGGAACAGGCCATCTCACGGGTGTTTCCTGTGATTACATGTTTCCCGGTGCTTCCGATCCAACCGGCTTCGGAACCGGTTTCAGTCCGCAGGCCCCCTGGGACGAAGCTTCCACGGGAAATGTGCCTGCCGACCGACGCTTTTTGCAGAGCGCAGGCGCATTTACGCTTAAGCCCGGCGCGGTAAACGTGATCACGACAGGATTGGTTTGGGCGCGCACAACACAAGGCGGAAACCTGGCCTCAGTAACCCTTATGAAAGGTGCAGATTCAAAAGCACAGGATCTTTTTAATAATTGTTTTGCTTTGCTGAACGGACCTGACGCACCCAACCTGTCCATACAGGAGCTTAACAATGAACTGATCCTTAGCTGGACAAATCCATCTACTTCAAATAACTTCAATGAAGCATACAGTGAAGAATATGATAAAGCGAACGCGGACGATTCGCTGTATCGTTTCCAGGGATACATGGTTTATCAGCTGAAAGATGAAACGGTATCTGCAGCAGATCTCTATAATGTGGATAAAGCACGCCTGGTATATCAGTGTGACAAAGAGGATGAAGTAGGACAGATCGTTAATTATCATTTTGATCTCACGCTGCAGGCGCTGGTTCCGCAGGAAATGGTGAATGGCGCAAATAAAGGTGTTTCTCATTCGCTGAGAGTGACAGAAGATAAATTTGCAACGGGCAACGCACGATTGATCAATCATAAAAATTATTATTACGCGATCGTGGCATACGGATACTCTCCGACGCTGAAGGATCCTGATTATGATACACCGAAAGATTACCTGCCTTTTATTGCCAGCAATAAATATGCGGACGGTTATTTTGTTCACGCCGCAATCCCCCACAATCCCGCACCGGAGCTGGGTGGAACGGAAACCTATTCTTATTATGGCATCGGGCCGAAGTTAACCCGTATTGAAGGACGCGGAAATGGCGGAAATGTATTGGATCTTACTGCTGCCAGCACCGCGGAGATCCTCGCAAACGGACGCGCGGTAAATCCGACCTATGAAAACAGCCGGGGGCCGGTGATGATCAAAGTGGTGGATCCGCTGAATGTTCCGAAGGATAATAGCTTTGAGTTCAAATTACATGGGCTCGGTTCCAATGCCCAATGGGAGCTCATCGATCTGACCACCGGTGATACGGTACACTCGGTTCGCAGCATTGCAGTGCCGAATGAGCAGATCATCAACGGACAGCCTTCGGGCACAACAACGGTTTCCATCCCGAGATGGGGACTGTCGGTGAATGTTATGTACACCGTTGATCCGACGGTGAACGGAGCTGTGCACAATGGTTTCCTTGAGGCAACATTAACCTATGCCGATAATACAAGGCAATGGCTGAGCGGTGTTGCCGATGAGGAAGGGCCGGTAGATGCAAACTGGATCCGGTCGGGGAATTCATTTTCATTATCGGCTCCGACGGTTTATGATGATATTCATGATACCGCAGACGACATCAACCAGGATTATGAAAACATCATCGGTAAAACCTGGGCACCTTATCGCCTGTGCGCTGTTGGCACACGATCACTGATTACGGCAACTACGGTTTATGCGAAAGGCGCTCCTGCCTGGCCGACCAGCATGTTTTTAAATAAATTATGGAACATCGCATCGGTGAACGTAGTGATAACGAACGATAAGAATCTCTGGACCCGCTGCCCTGTGTTAGAGGAAGAAGATGATAGAACGCTTTCTGAAGGAAATGTCGAGAAGCTGAGTATCCGTGCCGGTGCTTCAAGAGATAAGAATGGAAACGCCAATTTCCCTTCGCCGGATAATAATGATTTTGCTACCGGTATGAGCTGGTTTCCAGGCTACGCGATCAATGTGGAAACAGGTGAACGCCTGAACATGGCATTTGGCGAAGACTCCTGGCTGGATTCTGAAAACGGCAGGGACATGTGGTGGGATCCGACCGGCACAAAATATACGATCACCGGTGATCCTGCGTTCGGAGGTAAGCACTACATCTATGTCTTCGGACACAACGGTGACGCGAAATTCCCGGTTTCAGATCCTCTATTACCCGGAGGCTTGAGAGACATTCCTGGATATGACAAGGGCAAAGTGCTGCACGACCTTCTCGCCGCTTCGCTGACCGGTGGAGATCCTTACAAACGCGAAGTATTCTCTGATGCAATGTGGGTAAACATGCCGCTGCTGATGCCGGGACACAGTCTCCGGGAAACAGACGTCACCGTAAGGATCCGTGTTTCAAAATCCTATCAGAAAGGCTATACAACGCCGGTTCCGGCTACAAGCGACACTGCAGCTGTACCGCAAAACAGCAACCTGCCGATGTACACATTCAGTACGAAAGATATCGAAACGCATGTGAATGATCAGCAGGTTGCAATGAATGCGCTTGACCTGATCAATGTGGTGCCGAATCCTTATTATGCTCATTCATCCTATGAAAGAACGGCACTTTCCAATATTGTCAAGATCACGAACCTTCCCGAAAAATGCACGATCACGATCTATACTCTGAATGGAACGCTGATCAGGACATACAAGAAGGATGATCCGAAAACTTCGCTCGACTGGGATCTCAAGAACCAGGCAAGGATCCCGATCGCCAGCGGAATGTATCTTATTCATGTGAAGGTGCCCGATGTGGGGGAGAGAACGTTGAAATGGTTCGGGGTGCTGCGGCCGATCGATCTGGACTCTTATTAAAAAGTACCATTATTTACAAAGGATCCGGGCAATTTTATGCCTCTGTCGCCCTGAATTAGGTAGATTTGAATTTTTTTACTATATTTGTATTAAATAAAGAGTCCCGCAGAAATGCGGGACTCTTTGTCTGTTTTTATAACCTAATACCAATACCATGTCAACTATTTCTTATTTTACGGAGGAAGGACTGAAGAAACTAAAGGATGAGCTTCACCAGCTGAAGGTGCATGATCGTGCTTATATTTCAAAACAGATAGCAGAAGCAAGAGATAAAGGCGATCTGTCGGAAAATGCCGAATACGACGCGGCGAAAGAGGCGCAGGGACTCCTGGAGCTGAAGATCTCCAAAATGGAGGAGATCCTGAGCAATGCCCGGCTGGTGGATGAGTCGGTGCTGGACATGTCAAAGGTGCTGATCCTGTCGAAGGTCAAGATAAAGAATATCACTAATGGAGCCGTCATGAGCTATACGCTGGTGGCGGAGAACGAAGCCGATCTGAAGGCTGGGAAGATCTCCGTCGATTCGCCGATCGGAAAAGGACTTTTAGGTAAAAAGGTCGGTGATACCGCAGATATCAAAGTACCTTCGGGAGTGATGAAGTTCCAGATCATCGAGCTCTCCCGTTGATCTATGTCAAGTATTTTCTCTAAGATCATTTCGGGTGAGATTCCCGCGCATAAGATCGCTGAAAACGATAAGTTTTTAGCGTTCCTTGATGTTTTCCCGCTCGTAAAAGGCCATATACTGGTTGTTCCGAAAAAGGAAACGGATTACATCTTTGATATTTCTGATATCGAGCTTTCGGAAATCCTCGTTTTTGCTAAAAAAATAGCGAGAGCCCAGAAGCAGGCAGTTACCTGTAAACGGATCGGTGTGGCGGTGATCGGACTCGAGGTGCCGCACGCACACGTGCACCTGGTACCGATGAATACAGCGGATGACCTCAACTTTACGCGGGCGAAGCTCAAGCCTTCGCAGGAAGAGCTGGCTGAAATGGCGGCTGCCATCAGGGCGAAACTTTAAAGATCAAGCTTTTTTACCGGGATTATCTGCCAGAAAGGCTTTCCAGCCGGTGTAAGATTTTTTTTCACCGCCGGGTTTTCGCTGGAAATGGTGACACACGGCTGCTGCAAGACCGTCCGTTGCATCCAGGAACTCAGGGGTTTCTTTAAAATTCAGAAGGTTTTTCAGCATGGCTGCTACCTGTTCTTTCGAAGCGCTCCCGCTCCCGGTGATCGATTGCTTGATCTTTTTCGGCGAATACTCGTTCACCGTAAGATCGCGTGAAAGCGCAGCTGCAATAGCAACACCCTGCGCTCTTCCGAGCTTCAGCATCGACTGAACATTTTTACCGAAGAAGGGAGCTTCGATTGCCAGCTCATCAGGCTTATATTCATCCATCAATGAAACGACCCGCTCAAAAATTTTTTTAAGCTTTAAAGCAGGATCGGTGATCTTTTCGAGCCGGAGCACACCCATTACGATCAGCTCCATTTTGCTGCCTTTGACATGGATAAGTCCATATCCCATCACATTAGTGCCCGGATCGATGCCTAAAACTATCTTGTCGGTTGACATGCAGGTTTGAATTGACGCCCCTTTTCGCTAATATTGTAGACGGATGGAGCAGTTCAAAAATAAGCGTTTTTACAAAGGTATAAGTCTTTTCATTAAATCGCTGGTTTTGGTTCTGTCCTTTTATTACATCTGGCAAAAGGTTACTGATTCCTCAGTTATATGGGATCACCAGCTCTTCGAAACCTCTCGTATTTTCCTGCTTCCCTGTATTTTTCTCCTGATGTTCGTCAACTGGGGCCTGGAGTCATACAAATGGATATTGCTGACAAGGCCGCTGGAAACGATCTCTTTTTCCTCTTCATTCAGGGCGGTGATGGCAGGTGTGACTGTAAGCCTGCTTACGCCGAACCGGGTGGGCGAATTCGCTGCGCGGGTACTGTTCCTTAAAAAGTCCGACAAGATCATGGCCTCTGTTGCAAGTCTCGTCGGCAGTGTAATCCAGCTCTTGGTCACGATCATCGCGGGCGCATGGGCCTATTTTTTCCTGGAAAGAAAATACTATGATTTCTTTCAAACGGAAGAAGTTATTTCTACCGATATGGTGCTGTATATTTTTGCCGGAATAGCTCTTCTCGGATTTCTTCTCTGGTATTTTTTTCTGAGTCGTATTGCCCGTTTCAGAAAATATACCGAAGTGCTGTCGTTGTTCTCAAAAAAGGAAATGAATGGGATCTGGCTATTGTCATTTACGCGTTACCTTGTTTTTGCATTCCAGTATTACCTTGCTTTACGTTTATTCGGGATCAATGCAGGAGTGATGATCCTGTTTGCATTGATCGCGTTAACTTTCTTTGTTACCTCCGCCATTCCTACTTTTGCCCTGACGGAAATTGCAGTGCGAACGGGAGCTGCCGTCTATTTTTTCGGTACGATCAGCACCGATCTGAACGGCATCATCGCAGCTTCACTTTGCCTCTGGCTCATCAATATTGCTGTTCCGGCAGCGATAGGAGGAGTGTTCATTTGGAAACTAAAGCTCTTCAGAGAAAGCTGATGCCTGTGGTGTTTCAGATATTCGTTGTGATCGGTTCGGTATTGGGGCTTTGCTATGTTTTGCTTATCAGCCGCTTTGCATTGGGCTGGCGGCGCCTGGGGAAAAAAAAATACCTGAAGGTCCGGACGATACAAGTGAGTGTGATCATTGCCGCGAGGAATGAGCAGGAGAATATCGCAGCTTGCCTGGATGCTTTGCTGCGACAGGATTATCCCAGGGAAAATTACGAGATAATTATTGTGAATGATCATTCGGAGGATGACACCGCGCTGCTGGTGGAAAGCTACGGGCAGAAACATTCGAATGTAAGGCTGGAACAGCTGGGTGAAGGGCTCATCGGAAAAAAGCAGGCGATCCGGAAGGGAATTGAATTGTCGGGAGCTGAATTGATCATCACAAGCGATGCGGACTGCGTTATGCCGGCCGGCTGGCTGACAGCAATGGTGGCTTGTCAGCAGGGAGAAGATGCGGTGATGGTTTCCGGGCCCGTTGTTTTCCGGAATGAACGAACACTCTTCGAAAAAATGCAGAGTCTCGAATTCATGGCGCTTATTTCCTCCGGTGGTGGAAGCCTTGCTTATGGAAAAGCGATCTTGTGCAACGGGGCGAACCTGGCGTACAAGCGTGAGGCGTATCATGCTGTCGGCGGCTTTGAGAGCGAAGACGGGAGAGCTTCAGGGGATGATGTGCTGCTGATGTACCGGATGAATGAGCTTTTCCGGGGAAAGGTATCCTTCCTGAAAGAAGAGGATGCGATTGTGTCGACAAAGGCGGCCGCGTCGGTATCAGAATTCTTTTCGCAGCGCAGGCGTTGGGCATCCAAGGGGTTTTCCGCATATAATGCAGAAGCAAAATATACAGCGCTGGTGGTCTACTTTTTTAATTCCCTGATCCTGGCAGGGCCGCTTGTTGACTGGTTTTGTAATCGTCACGGCGAAATTTATCTTCATTTAACAGGATTTTGTCTTATTCTTGCCGGTATTAAGTGCTTTTTTGACTTTTTGTTGCTATTTTTAGCCGCCTCTTTCTTTAAGAAAGAGCGACTCTTACTCTTATTTCTCCCGGAACAGATCTTGTATGTGTTCTATGTAGTGGTGACCGGAATAGTGGGTTCCTTCGGGAGGTATGAGTGGAAGGGCAGGAAAACCAATTGATTCTATGGCAAAAAAGGACGATAAATACTCCCATTCCCTTTCCTATTATGCCTGGCAGCGTTTGAAAAAAAACAAGCTTGCCATGTTCGGATTGGTGGTGATCTTCCTTTGCATGATGATGGCGCTTCTCGGATATTCGATCACTCCTGATTCCACGCCTGATGCAAATGACCAGCTCCTGGAACTTTCTAAAAAGCCGCCGGGCTTTGAGGTGAAAATGCTTCAGACCCGCAAAAATGAAACATCTCATCACGTCAATTTTTTCTACCGCATGATCTATGGTGAAGTGAGCGATTTTCGTTCGATCCCTTTTTCCGATTATCATTTTGAGGGTAATGACATCGTGGTGCGTGAATACACCGGTGATGAAAAGCGCCAGGGAACGGACATCCGCTATAATCTTGCAGACGCTGTTTACGCGATCGACTATAACACACCGATTGAAAACAATGTTGAGAAGGGATATATTGAATTCTATGAATTCGGCAGCGGCAAGAAGATCCGCAAAACGGTGAAGGAGCTTCGTGATGAAGTGGAGAAGAATTACATTATCACCAGGAAATACATTCTCGGCACGGATCCTTCGGGCCGGGATCTATTGAGCCGCCTGATCATCGGAACACGCGTTTCATTTTCAGTCGGATTCGTCTCCGTATTTATTTCTGTTATTATCGGTGTGCTAATGGGTGCGCTTGCAGGTTATTATCGCGGCCGGACAGACGACGTCATTATCTGGATCATCAACGTGGTATGGTCCATACCAACTTTGCTTCTTGTGATCGCGATCACACTGGCGCTTGGAAAAGGTTTCTGGCAGGTGTTCGTTGCAGTTGGCTTAACGATGTGGGTGGAAGTGGCGAGGGTGATCCGCGGACAGGTGATGAGCCTTCGTGAAAAAGAATTCATAGAAGCCGGCCGTGCGCTTGGATACACTAATTTCCGCATCATCTGGCGTCATGTGCTTCCAAATGTAATGGGACCGGTGATCGTGATCTCCGCGGCGAACTTCGCATCAGCGATCCTCATCGAGGCAGGTCTTAGCTTCCTTGGAATAGGCGCGCAGCCACCGACGGCTTCCTGGGGTGCAATGATCAATGCGCACCGTGGTTATATTATCGGGGATGCACCGTATCTGGCGTTCCTGCCGGGCCTTGCGATCATGTTCATGGTGCTTGCCTTTGTGCTGCTGGGGAATGGGTTGCGTGATTCACTTGATACGAAAGCAATCGACGACGATCAGATCATGTATTAATTACTGATCTTAATGGTGTAATCGAACCGGTCCATCCGGTGAATATCCGAGAACTGGATCAGCTCGGGATGTTTTAGCTCATCGATCATCTCAATTCCCAGAATATCATCGTCACCGATCAATCGCTCTATTTCCAGGTAGTTTTTCGAAATGTAAGCTTTGGCGAGCTCTCTGTAATTTTTGCGGATCAGCGGATCTACCTGTTCCGCTTTTTTGTCGCTGTCCATTTCCAGAAGAAAAACAATGAGGTTCTTTCCCATCATTTCTGCGGTATTGTTGCATACGAGCGTGTCGCTTTTCCTTCCCTTGTCGAATACGGTATAGGTTGAAGCCAGCGGATTGCCGGTGATCGTGGAGTCGACGAACTGGTATATGAGAAGGGTTATTTCATCGTTGTTCGTGGAGAGTGTGCTCATGTCCTCACTCAGGTTGGTAGAGGAAATAATAATTTTCAGGGGAGCATTTGGCGAAAGGACCGCGGCAGTGGTTCCGGCATTCCTCTTAATGGCGATATGCTCCCTGGTCTTGCATCCCGAAAGAAGAAAGAGAAGAGTATAGAGCAAAAAAAGCGCTGCGGGGAATTTCCCTGCGGCGCTTTTTGCGAAATGATATTTGTTATTAGAAAGGAAGATCATCTTCTTGTGAAGCAGCAGTAAATGTTTCTGCCACTCCGCTCATATCGTTCGACGAACTGTTGCCTGCTGTGCTTCCTTCAATTCTCCATGCTTCAAGAGTATTGAAGTATTTCACTTCTCCTTTTGGTGAGGTCCATTCGCGGCCGCGCAGGTTGAAATGAACTTTCAGCTCGGAGCCCACCGAATACTGATCGATGAGACCGCATTTATCCTGCGTCAGCTGGAAGGAGATGTGCTGGGGATATTGTGATGAATTGTCGGTGATGACGAATTCTCTTTTGCGGAATTTTTCCGATACCTGCATTGCTTCGCCTTTTACTTTTAAGATTCCTGTAATGTCCATTGTTTGCTTAGAGTTTATAGTTAATTGATTTTTGATTCTTTTTATCCGGGAAAAGCCAGCAGCATTTTCCAGGCTTCTTCCACACGATTACTTTCCAGTAAAGCTTTTGCGGCCAGCTGTGCCTGTGCTGTGTCGCTGATGTTCTGGGTGTTTTTATAATTGCTTACTTCTTCTTTTGTAGGCAGCTTCTCCACATTCCCAAGGCGGCCGAGGTCGTTGCCGCTCAGGACTTTTGAATTACGGATATATTCCGGAATATTGTCAACTCCGATCCCGAGTGTCATCAGTGGTTTTGCTACTTCGAAAAGCGAATCCCCGCTTGCCCTGCTGTACCAGTTACCGCCCATTCTGGCAACGAGGTCGATCTTTTTCGGATCAATGTTCTTGTTGTCGTCGAGGACTTTTTCATCCACATGCATCATCACTATTTCACAGATGATCAGGTTTCCTGCGCCGCCATTCGTCCCGAGCTCGATCACCTGCTTTACAATGCACTCCAGCTGTGCAGGAGATTCTTTCACCCGGAAGGGCTTTACTTTTTCGGATACGATCGGAGTGAAGCCGGCTTTCACAAATTCATTTGTGCCCTTTGGGTATTCGGTGCTTGCCAGGCTGGTTTGCTGAACCATGTCATAATTCACGACATTGATCACCACTTCCGGAACTTCCCTGATGTTATCGTAGGTATGCTTTGTTTCCCCGGTTCTGCCGCTTCGCGCCGGCGAAAATACCGCAATTGGCGGATTGGCGCTGAAAACATTAAAAAAGCTGAAAGGTGCCAGGTTCGGATTTCCGTGCTTGTCTACCGTGCTCGCGAAGGCAATGGGACGAGGTGCAACAGCCCCAAGCAGGTAGCTATGCAGAACGGGTACTTTGACTTCTTTCGGGTCGATCCTTAGCATAATACAAAATTAAGAGATTATTCAAAAGGATGCTCAAGATGTTATCAACGGGGTGTTGATATTTAAACATTTATTTCAGACCTGATGCCGATCAGGAATCATCCCTCACTTCGATTTCGCTCAGGGCAGACTGAACATCCCGCTCATATGCGGATGCCTATGACCAGGATATCCCTTCGACTTCGCTCAGGGCAGGCTGACTCATCCCGCTCATATGCGGATGCCTATGACCAGGATGTCGTCGACTTGTTCGAGCTTTCCACGCCACTCTTCAATAGAACGGTCAAGGATCTGCTTCTGATCATTCATCGGTAAACGATAGTTCTTCAGCAAGAGCTCTTTCATGCTGCTATACTTGAATTTTTTGCCTTTGTCTCCCCCGAACTGATCAGCGTAGCCATCGGTAAAAAGATAGATGCAATCGCCTTTTTCAAGCTGGACGACGTTATTGGTATACGGTTTTTGCTCATCGTGCAAACCAACCCCGATGGGGATCTTATCGGCATGTGTTGCTGTAAATTCACCATTCCTGATCAGCCACATGGGATTATACGCGCCTGCATATTCCAGTTTGCTCTCTGAAAAATTAATGGAAATAAGGGCACAGTCCATTCCGTCTTTCACCTGATTTTCATCCTGTTTTTTCTTGAGGATCTTGCCGAGATTTTTCCGGATGCTGTTCAATATTGCAGCAGGCTGTGTGAGCCCATGCTCGATCACGGCTTCATTCAGCAGGTTGGATGCAACAATGCTCATAAATGCTCCCGGTACGCCGTGGCCGGTGCAATCCACCGCAGCAACAAGCGTGTGTTTTCCCCATTGCTCGATCCAGTAAAAGTCACCGCTTACAAAGTCTTTCGGCTTAAAGAGAATAAATGATTCGGGAAGCAATTGCTGTACGATCTCCGGTGCCGGAAGTGTCGCTTCCTGGATCCGCTGCGCATAACGGATGCTGTCGGTTATGTCCTTATTTTTTTCTTCCAGCAGCGTTTTTTGCTGACCGATCTCTTCATTTTTATATTCCAGCAGCTTGTTTATTTTTTTCTTATTTCGATTGCTCTGATAAAGGAAGAATCCGAAAATAACCAGCAGCAGAGCAAAACCGCTGAGGAAGTATTTTGTTTTTTTCTCCTGCTCCAAAAGCGAATTGCCGAGTATTTTTTCTTTCTCCAGCGAAGCGATCTGGAGCTCTTTCGTCTCCGTGTCGTATTTTACCTGCATGTCGTGGACCTCTTCATTGCTTTGTGCGGAGAAAAGTGAATCTTTCATATTGTGATACAATTCGTCAAAATCATAGGATGCTTTGTAATTGCCCTGCTTGTAATTGATCTCCGCAAGATTCTTATACGCCTGTTTGATATCTTCCTGCGAGCTGATCGATCTTGCCAGCTCAAGGCTTTGCGTTGAATATAAATTGGCTTTTGCAAAGTCGTTTTTGATAATAAAGATCGAGCCGACATTGTTCAGCGTGAGCGCCAATCCTTGTTTGTTTCCGATCTCTTTTTTGATCTCTATTGATTTCAGATAATATTCCAGTGCGCGGTTATAATCTCTGAGATCGTAATACACATTCCCAAGATTTCCAAGGCTCGCAGCGATCCCTTTTTTATTTTTTGTTTCTTCGCAGATCTCTTTCGATTGCTCAAAGCACTCCAGCGCCATCGGATATTTCTTTTGCTGGCGATAGATCTCGCCCACGTTGTTCAGGGCGCTTGACATTCCTTTTTTATTTCCGAGGCTTTTAAAAATGGTGATCGACTCGCTGTAATATGCGACTGCTTTGTCAAAATCTTTTTGATAGAAATAGATCACGCCGACAGATACTTTGCAGTTTGCCAACCCTTTCTGGAAATGAACAGCATCGTAGTTTTTTATGGAGAACATGAGGTTCTCCAGCGCACGGTCGTATTTCCCCATCCGCAGGTAGGAGTTCCCTATACAGTTATAGCTTTCGCCGAGACCAAGCGTGTCTTTTGCCTGTTCCGCAATGTGAAGCGCCTTTTTTGAAAAATCGAGTGCTTTTTCAAATTCGCCCTGGATGCTGTATTCGATCCCGATCTGGTTAAGAACTTTCACTTTCAGAGTGTCTTCCTTCGCTGTATTGAAAACGGTCTGGAGCGAATCGATCTTTTCCGTCTCAGAAAATGCAGCATGGAAAGCCAGGAGCAAAATGAGGAGCGACAATAGAAATCTTTTCATAAAGGGGAGTCGGACGGGATGTTGAACCGTAAATATAGGAAAAGGTTGTTTTGATAAAAGTCCCAACAAATCAAAGAAAATGCTTATCTTTGCCATCCGAATTCAAACCGCGGATGTGGCTTTTTTGCGTTGTAGCAAAAACCGCAGACGTGTCAGTAACAGTCCGACCTGGTCGGAATTTTTTGCGGATGTGGCGTAATTGGCAGCCGCGCCAGACTTAGGATCTGGTGCCTCACGGCGTGGGGGTTCGAGTCCCTTCATCCGCACAGAAACCTGAAAGCCCCTGTTATAGGGGCTTTCGGCTTTGTGAGTTTTTCCTTCTTAAAAAAACTCACGACTTTCTAATAATCTGGTATCAGGACAATTTAAAGTTCCTCAAGGTCCTCCAAGCCATCAAAAGTCTCAACAAACAAGGCTGACAGGTCCAGTTTCGTAATATATGCCTCGGTTTCTTTGAAACTCGAATGGCCCAACATATTGGATAATCTAAGTTTTTTCGATTCCAGGTCCAATTCGTCCTTAGCAGTTCGTAGGAAATTGATAGACATTGTATGTTTTAGCCCATATAAGCCATGAAATTGACTTAATTCAGGGATTCGGTCTCTAATAGCCTTAAAGCGCCTCTGAAAGTAGTTTTTACACACTTGGTGAGGTCCAGGGTGTTCCTCGGCCGAAAATAGGAAGTCATTTTTGTCATATTTATCCAAATATAATGCCTGCAGTACTTTTGCGAGGTTTGGATGGATTGTATTTGTCCTACTTCTCGTTTTGGTCCTTCCGTACTCTTCCTGTTTAACAAATTTAATTTTATTTAAAACCAAATCTATATGGCCGACTCTTAATCGTTCAGCCTCAACACGTCTACAGCCTGTATAATACATTATATGGACAAGAGTAAGTAGCTGTGAATCATTGTCTGCGCGTAGACCTTCCATTAGCTTTTTTTTCTGAAAGGAAGTATAGTATTCATGCATCTCCTTTTCACCTTTAGGGATTCTATGAAACAAGAAGGGATTGACATAATTTTGAATGGACGGCTCATGACATTGAAGGATTTTCGTTACGAGGGTACCCAAATCAGAGATAATATTTCTGATTGTTACCTCCTTTGGTGGCTTCTTTGTCCTTGAGGTTTTTGTCGTTCTTAAGAATTCTTTGAATTTTGTTACTTTTTGATATGTCAAATCCAAAAACTTAACACTATGATTTAATTTATCATGTTCAATCTTGCCGTTGAAGTTATCTCCTTTGTGAAGGAATCTTATAAGGTGGTCAATGTCCGAATTTATTGAACTTGAAAAAGTGGGTTTAAAAACACCTGTTGTTTTAAAATGCTCTAAATACCCCTTTAAAGTCGGAATTAAAAACAAGTCTCTTGGCTGCATTGAAGACAATAGCTCCCAATCCTTTACGCCCTTGTGATTAAGTCGAACCACATATCCAGTTTTGATTTTTTGATAAATGTGCATTGCCATGAATATGGCGTTCCAATAGAGATTCCCTTCTGGGGTTCTATTCAAAAGTCCTCTTGACTGTTTTGGCACCCGCTCAGCTACGATTCTGCCATTTTTGATTTTCTCTTCGAGAACTGTATAAGACATATAAATATCATATCCAGAGGATTTGCTTTCCCGAATTCTCAGTCTGGGCAACAAATCACTTTTAGAATACATATATGTTGATTCTACGAAATCATTAAATTTTATCGTTTCATAACCATTCCCATTGATTGTCCTGGCCTGATTTATCTTTTTATTTACCTCACTGATAATTCTTTTCAACTCTTCGATTTTAGAAGGGGTGTAATATTCTTTTCCTCGTCTTTTCACAAGAGGAATTGAATCATCAGTTTTTATTGCCTGCTCGTAAGCATCTAAAGCAGCATCGAAATCCTTATTTACTTTCGGAACATTCAGTTCGTCCATTTTATAGGCAGAGGCTCTCAAGTAATCCTTTACTTCTTCATGGGTGTCGATGGTCACTCGATACTTGCTTCCCTTAACACCAGGAGTCGGGGGAATCGGTTTTATTCTAACTAAGTCCAACAATTGTAGATATTCCTTTTCATTGACATCTATATCTGCTGCTGCAGTTGTTACAGACAAAAAAGAATTGCTTGAATTATTACCCACGAGTATTTCTTTTCGTTAAATATGAATTGTATATTGGAAGTACCCTTTCATACCCAGCCCAACATCCCGCGGATTTGCGCGTTGTTATTACCATTTTCTCTTTAATTAAGGAATTTAATTTTTGAAGTAATTCTTGTTTCGCAGTTTCAAACTGGTTTTCGTTCCAATGAGGGCCATTTGTTAATCTTACAAATGAATTAATTAAGCTCTCATTGTTATTAATTTGTAGGAGTTTCGGCTCCCAATTATTGGCAGCAGAACAATAACTTAAAGAAAGAGATTCAATTCCCCCTTCAGTATTTAAACAACCTTTAATTACATAGCGATAATCGATA
The DNA here is from genome assembly GCA_045805205.1 of Bacteroidia bacterium. GTDB lineage: Bacteria > Bacteroidota > Bacteroidia > 2-12-FULL-35-15 > 2-12-FULL-35-15 > 2-12-FULL-35-15. Next base: position 48,922 of record JBJMLR010000015.1, read on the forward strand.
TCCTTTAATGAGACAACGTGCTCGCAAGCCCAATTTTTATTCATCGTTTGCTTATAACGAGTTATCGACTCATTAAAATTACTTCCAACTCTCTATTTTTATTGTGGGGCACAATCTGACATGTTTCGTAATTTCCTCGACCATTATTTTCCTTATTTGCTCAACCATCTCCATGGGACAGACTATTGAATCATGTATCGTGAATAATGGCATATTAGGATAAAGGGACGAAATCTGCGCAGCAATAACATCCAAAAATAACTTTGATTCAATTCGCTGCAGCAAAATTGCAAGCAGCTTATAATCTTTGATTTTGTACTGAAAGAAAATCTCATACACGTCATGGAATAACCATTGAAACAAACGTATATGCTCAGACCCAGGATATTTTACTGCATCATTTGCCGAGAATAATATTTGAAATGTTTTTTTCTTAGCAAGGTTTAAATCCCATTGTCGCCCAGGATTGGATAAGTTAAATTCCTTTTGAAGGAAATGATAGAAAGAACCTTCTTGAACTTTCTGTATAAATTGATAGGTCGTATTTAAAGGCATTTCACCCTCATAGGATACTGCCATAATGGTCTTTTTCTCCTCTTCTCCCTTATCCTTCTTGTTGCTTCCTGTCCTCAAGTCTTGTATTCCTTTCAGGATGGGAGTTATCTGGTCCTTTTTTAGAAATTCATTAAGTTTTAAAGAAGATTCCTGTTCACTATAATAAAATTCTGGCCTTAGTAGTAATGTGCTCAAAAAGGGCTGTGAATTTCGCAAGTCCAATGAAGCAAGTTCCTTCCCACTATATTTGATAAACTTCCTAAGAGGTGAATATAAATTTGTGAGATTTGTATGTACGCGATTACCTGTTTTGTCAACTTTAAATCTAAATGAATTGCCCCCGAATTGAGTAATTGAAAACTGACGACTTAAATACTTTGCATATACCTCATTTCGAGCAACGGATGTGCTTGCTGAAGTATATTCAATTTTAAACTCTTTTTTGAGCCAGGCTGCAGCAGCCTTTTTATCCATAGTTAAATCGTTATTGAACCATCTCCTTAAATACGAATATGTGTGTTCGCTTGGTTCATCATCAATGAGTTGACACGCTTTATCATGACTCCATTTGCTAACTTCTTTCTCCACAAGGTGAGAGGAATGAAATTTCGAGGAATAACGATACCCAATAGACTTCTCTCCTGGAGTGTATTTACCATCGCTCTCAATAAATCCATGCTTTTTTAAATATGCTAAATAAAGCGTGTAGTTCTTAATTTTAGTTTGCAGAAGTGAACTATTAATGCTGACATATCCTCCGTCATTTAGATTTTGTTTATTAAATGATGGTATCTCACTAAGCAAGTTCAAGATATAATAGAAATTGGCAATGATAAATTTGAAACCTGGCTTATGTTCAGCCAAGTATTCTTCTAAATTGAGATTATGTGGTATGTAACAATTATATATTTTTCTATTCATAGTATTTTAGTTAAGTAAAGGCAATAGTATTTTTATCGAGCTTATTAATAAGCTCGGTTAATAACTGGCGAGCGGTTGTAATGCTCAATTAATCTTAAATGATTTCCACGCACTGCAGGGCCCGCAGGGTGGATTTAGCGAAATAATCTTGTCTTAAGCCAAGATTTCAGAATGCGCATTCTGAATTTTCCCCTTTTATACGAGAAATCAAAGGATTATGTTCTTAGGAATTGAAAATAATTCTCAGGTCGGTAAAGTTTCAGTTATTTTCCATTTGTCGTATATGTTCATGGGAATTGATATATTTGATTTGGAACAATCGGAAAAGTATGATATCGGCACAAAAACAAATCGAAAGTGGAAAAATGTTCATTAAGAACGTTTTTGGTAACTATAATAACAATGAGATGTGGTATCGCATCCCTGAATATCAACGCCCATACGTTTGGGAGGATGAACAAGTCATTGCATTACTGGAAGATGTTGCCAGCGCCCAAAAATTTGCTCCTGATAGCGAATATTTCTTAGGCTCAATAGTGATGCATAGCAAGGCTTCATCAGACAATACCTACCGCGATAACGAACTACTTGATGGCCAGCAGCGGTTATCTACTTTATATCTCTTGATGGCAGTTATTCGAGACTTGTCTGAAAATGCAGATTTGAAAGACACATGTACACAGGCTATTTATCAAAAAGAGAACAAGTTCAAATCAATTCCCGAAAGAATGCGACTTGCTTTCGATATTAGAGAAGAAGTTCAGGATTTCTCGGAGAAGTTTATTAAGCCTTTGGGAAGTACTTCAAATGATGTTAAAATAAAGTCCTTAATTGAAGAGACAAAAGATGTATCCATTAAGAACATGGCCACTGCAATTATCACTATGCGCAATTGGTTAAAAAGGGATGATGCTCCCGACCTGGAGGAGTTCTTCACTCACTTGATGAGTAATGTTCTATTGATTTTTGTATCAAGCCAGGAACTTGACGATGCTTTCAGGCTGTTTACTGTACTCAATGACCGTGGGGTTAAGTTAAGAAATAGTGATATTCTCAAGGCTGATAATCTTAAACACATATTGGATAAAGAGAAAAGGCAGCAATACGCTAAACTGTGGGAGGAAATTGAGGGTGAGCTTCAAGAAGACTTTGACCAATTTTTATCTTACTTGAGAACTATTTTGGTGAAGGAAAAGGCAAGACTTAGCTTGCTGAAGGAATTCGAGATTAATGTTTACAATCCGAAGGAATACCTTAAGGATTCAAAGACCTACATACCGAAACCAGCATTATTGAAGAAAGGAGTCGAAACCTTCGAATTCATCAAGAAATATAAAAAGCATTATGATTTCCTGTTTAATAACGCTAATTCAGCTATTGGTAGCAATTTCGCTTTTGAAAATTTGCTTGCCATCCTCCAAGATAAAAGCATTGCCGATATATGGATTCCACCATTGCTCTTATTTCGTGAATCATTTGGTGATACAAGGATAGGAGAGTTTTTGGTTAAATTGGATAATAAGTTTTCCGCAGATTTAATTGTTGGTGAAACACCAACTACCAGGATTGAATCCATGCGAGATATAATCATTGAAATTGAATCAATAAATAATAATAAAGAAATAGCTGAAGACAAGAAGGTGGATACTTTACTTGCCTCTGAAGTTTTTCATTTTGATAAAATATCTTTTGCAAACGAAATTGAAAATGGACAGATTTATAAAAGGAAGTTCGCACGTTATCTTTTATTAAAAATGGATTATCTGAACAGTAGTAACTCGCAGAAATGGAATACACCATCTCAGATTAGCATTGAACATGTCCTGCCGCAGAATCCCTCGGATAAGAGTCAATGGAGAAAGGATTTTACAGATGAGCAGAGAGAGGAATGGTTAAATCGCCTGGGGAATCTTGTATTAATTAGCAGGATTAAGAATACTTCCTTAGGTAATCTGGATTACGTTGATAAGAAGAGGAAATACTTTGATAATCGTATGGATGTATTTCCGAATTCCCTTAAAATGATTCAGAATGAGGTGTGGGATATGCCTACCCTTAAAAACAATCACAATCGGGTTGTGAGACTTATCAAGAAATATTACGAAATCAATAATTAAGAAATGAATATTCTTGAAATTAAAAATGGAAAAATAGAAATCCGCAAAGACAGTGGCGCTTTTTTAAGAACAATAGGGGGCGGAGATGCTGTGTCAGCAGAATTCAATTTAGACCAGAGTCTTATAGCTGTCACAACAGTTAAAGGCAAGGTGGAAATTCGCAAAGAGAACGGTGCTTTGCTTAGAACAATCGGCAATGGCGATGCAAAAAGTGCAAGGTGGCATGGAGCTGATTTAGCTATCTCTACAACTAAAGGAAAAACAGAATTTCGCAAAGATAATGGCGCATTAATTAGAACAATTTAAACAAAGATTTTCTTAATATGAGTCCAAAGCTCGAATCATTTATTCAATTCACTAAGGATTATCCCTTAGCCTTCAGTATTCCGATTGCATTAGTTGGAGCAATTTATGGTATCAGGTCTTACAAAATTAATAAGACACGTCTGGGCCTGGATAAAATTAGAATATTTAACGATTTTAATGCAGGTTTTATAGTTCTCAAAAAACTTCACAAGCAAATTAATAACCTGAAAATTAAAAAACCCGAGGATGTTTCTATTGAGAATTTGAATTCTGATATTATCGAACTCCAAAATTCCTTAGAAATACTGAATAAAAGCGAGGATAAGTTGACAAGGGGGGCATATATTCAAGCACACAACTATTCCGAGTGTCAAGAGAAAATCGCAGATTTAATAAATTCAATAAGGACATATATTGCGTCCAATAACCTCACATGGGAAGATATTTTATTAATAAAATCTAAATATGGTTTTGTATATCTGACTTTCAGCTTCTTGGGGCCAGGAGCGTTTCCTAAGCCATATAAACCCAAGGAGATTAAAGATTCTTTAAACCAGGAAGTGTTTTTTAATTATTATCGCGCCCTTGTTTGGGGCCAATCTTCTTCTCTTTTGGAAGAGTTAAAAATTAATCCATGACAAAAAAGTTTGAGTATACCGCTCATTCCTTTGAAATAGAAATAACCAACTCTGCGATTAAGCGTGTTGGGCTTGAAAAATTCAAAGGTGTCTTGAAATCAGCATTCAAGATTTACATAATTAAATATCGGAAGGAATTCATTTATATCGGTCACACCAAAACATATTTGTCCAGTCGCTTCTCCCTTGGTTTTAAGGCCACATTGACGGTTGGAAACAATGGCTATCATGGCTACAAATGGATTAAATCTCATAGGGGAAAAAAGCTCGATTTGATTGTGTTTACTTTCCCCAATATGATTGACAAGATAGATAGAGAAATTGTAGAAACGATTGAAGCGGAGCTTGTTTTTCAGGTACGAACAAAGTATGGTAGATGGCCAGAATGCCAAAATGAAATTCACTTTTTTAATAAGGAAAAGAGTCTAATAAAATTTTCAGAAAAGCTATTTAAAGAAATCTGCTAAAGAACGGATTCATTAAAAATCACTTTCAATATTTCCACCATCGCAAGAGTATCCAGCTTGCAATATTCCAAGAGGTGTTTTCTTTGCTCTTCCTGCATCTCAGCAGTTTGATTTTTAAGCTCTGCGTAGGTAACTGAAGCCGTGCCGCCTTCTTGAATTGTCAATGCATTATAATTTAGCTCTGGAACGAGTACTGGCAACACCTTTTTAATAGAATAAGATTCGTTGAAATCTGGGTGATAATACATCTTCTTTCGGAACGGAATCATAAGGTCAACTACGCGGTCGATTATAGCATTTAATTCATTTTTGTATTTCGGAAAGTCCCTTGCCATCTCCTTGAGCCGCGATATTTCAAATGTTTGGTTCCAGACGATAATACTTCCTTCGCTTCCTAAAGCATTTATAAGCTCTTTAATCATTTCTTCCCGTGGGTCTGAGAATCCGTCACCCAGGTATTCGAAATGCTCCAATTCAGCCTCTTTCGACCTTATTACGTGCAGGGAGTATTGAAACGGAATTTGCTGGTACGGCCTGGACCATTTGAATTCAGGAATTGCTGGCATCAAGGTTTCCAAATCCCAAAAAAACAAAGGGTATTTTAACTCGCTGACAAACTGAGATAAGTATGGTTTGTCAATAAATGCTTCTCTATCTGACTTCGCCTCATCAGCTGCGATTCCTGCCCAGCAATGATTTGTGAAATTGCAATCATAGGGACTGAAACAGTGGTCGCCTGCTTCGATTGACGGGGCTTCGGAAAGCCCAATGACGGTTTTTAATTCATCAATTTTTGAAATGATAAGAGGTTCTTGTTCCTTTACTTCTTTCAAGACTGAAGCTTTTGAGAAGAGTGAAAGCACATCCAAAGTGTCATTTAGTACGTATTGATTATTCAGATACGATATATAAAAATCTTCTATAGGAAGGCCTGTTTGTGTTATTACATAATGCTGCAGGGCGGCATCAATGATGTGTTGCTCCTTTACTTTCGTTGTCCCCTTAATTTCGTAGGCATACCACTTATCATCATGCTTTACAAGAATGTCAATAGCGCACATCACACCTTCAAAGCTAAACGCAGCTTCATAAATTATTTCCGCTCCCGCTTGGATTAAATTGCGTGTCTTTTCGACTGAAAGGTGATAGGAATATGAGTCGGGCGGTTCTGCGTTGTATCCTCCTGGAAAAAGGTCTCGGCCTATTATGCCTACGTCAGTCCCTGTCGAAAATATTGATTGCTGAACTTCTTCTTCAGGATTTCTCAATTCATTATGGAACTTATGCAAAAACAGACGCTTTGTACATTGTGAGCCATACATAAAGGTTGATTTAGAAAGGACGTGCTTGTTAATTTCCATAATTAAATGTACAAAAATTAGAGATTAGTTTTGCTGATAGCTCTGTTCCAAAGCATATGAACGCTACTTGCATAAAATTCCTTATTCCTACTACTCTTAAAACCATTGTTATTTAACTCATCTGCCATTTTCTGGAAAGTATATCCAGCCTTTTGCAGTGACATAATATATCCTGTTGCTCGTCTATTATTTTCATTTTGAAGAGCTAATTCAATTCTTTTTTCAATTCCCTTTTGAATATTATCTTTTGTTAAACCATGATTAGAGTTGTCACGAACAAAGCCTCTGGCCTTCAAAGCAGCTAATGCCGCTTTTGTTCGCTCTGAGATTCTTAAGAGCTCTTCTTCAGCAAGGCTCGTTTTTAGTTTAGTAATAAACGGAGTATCATTCGGGGAGTCTGCACATACAAACTGAAGATTACTTTTAAGCAAAAATTCTAAAAGCAGCGAGAATCTTGTTAGACGTGAGCTCTCTTTAACAACAAGGATAGCATTATGTGTTTGCGCGGTATTGATTGCTTCCAAAAGCAGTGGCCTTTTTCTTAGAAGGCTTTCAATACTTACTTGTTGACCGATAGAAATTTTGTCTTTGTTTCCTGCGGTTTCAATTTCTGTAAAACTTGTTATGATTTCTCCACTGCAAGTACGAACATAATTTTCGACACTGCTGGTTTGAGCTTCTAATCCTAAATGACTATTTCCTTGCTTTTTAGTTGAAACACGATAATATGGAATAAACTTTTGCATTATTTCTGGTTTATACAGTTAAAACTACGAACGTAATTGTTATTGTATAACGCAAATTCGACAATTAAAAATAGAATTAAAGCATTTTAACCCTATTTATTAGAAATTGAAAAGATGACACCTACAAAATTTAGAGCCTGGCAGAGAAAACTTCAGGAGAGAGATTATCAGGTTATGCTGGAAGGAATAATTGCTTTATCCGAGATTGATTACACGTGTAAAGAGGCTCAAACAAAGGAAAATGAAAGATTAGAGCGAATAAAATTGGTTATTCGAAAGTTTCAAACGAAAACTGGCATTGAATTTTAATAAATGGCAAAGCCCCGATTCCAGTAAAGGAACGGGGCTAATGGTAAGGCATCCACCTGTATCTACAATTTCATCTTCTCAGCCATTCCATCAAAAATTCTCACGTATTGATTGTGACCACCACTATAATCTTTTGTATTATGTGCGGTTCTAAAAAGCATTTGTGGAGAAGGACCACCTCTAACATCGTTGATACAGAAGTAATAAAACTTATCTTCTTTCAAGAGGAAACCTGAAATATAAAAATGCCCTTTTGAGAATGTAGATATAGTCGCGTTCATGCTTTTAAGTTCTGCAGCAAATGCCTTCTTGAAGTCTTTCGCGAATTGATTAAAGGGTGCGCTATTTGTGCTTCCTGAGCCGAAGTATTCTTCCCCCTTGGACAACAAGTCATTGAGATGATTGAGATTGTTTCGCATACATCTTCATAACGTTATGTCGAAGGAATAAAATAGGGAGAGTTGTATTTTTTTACTGAATTAAAAGTTTACAAATTGGCGCTGACAAAGCATTTAAAGTGAATCGCTCAGGATAGCTAATTATTTTGGCATTAATCAATACCGCCATGATGCCTGAGTTCTCACTATAATCTTTAATAATAATTTCTTCAACTGACAATTCTTCATCTGGAATATTAATTGAAGCAACTAACACATAATCTCCAGTTTTCTTATCAAATAATTGAATCGCTTTTCTGCCATTGGGATATTCACCGAGCTCCACCTCGCAATTCCATTGTTTAAATTTTACGTTGTGTTTCATGTACAAGTATTTATTTCATGTCTAAAAGATAATTTGCTGCTTTTGTAGCAATTTTCGAGCTTTCACCTTCAAGGATACTTTCAAATTTGACATCGGAATTCTTATAAGATTTTATGTGGTCGAGATAGTGTGTCACTGCATTATACGCGCCCCATGCTGTGCCGAGGATTGTTTCCTGCCCTGTTCCAGTGAAGTATGACTCAAGGACGGACTCACGGATGTTCTTGATTCGTGTACTGTCTTTCTTCTCAGTTTCGAATGCATGCTCAATGAACTTTGTTACTTGGCTGTCGTTCATTTTCTTTTTGGCCAGGTGATTGAAACATTCGTTTAATTCATTCACGTAGGCATGTGAAATCCCGAGAAGCCTATGAGCATTTTCAAGATTAGATTTTACGTTTGTTGTGTGTCGTATACTAACCTTATTCACTGTATTTTTAAGAGCCATATTTAATGTGTTTGAACACACAACCCTTATGGGAGTTATGCAAGCCAGGACTGCTCCTGAACCGTCATGTGAAGATGTAAGAAGAGTATATACTTCGGTAATATCATCAGTGTTTTCAATTCGAATGAAGTCGAGCATCTTAGCGCTAATGAATACCCTTTCTCCTTTACCGAGCGCACCTGCAGTTTCAAAAATTGCCATCTCAGCTCCAATAATTGAATCAAAGAAATCAAAAGCATCTCTGTTCTGAACTATTTCATATCTGCTTCCAACAATGCCAAAAACATCATTGTTATCCTTACGATATGTTACATATTTTTCAGGTACAACTGTGTTGAAGCCATTATTGCCTTCAACAAGTACAGGTGTTTTGGCGACTTCATAATCTAAGCCAGCCAATTTAATAGCCTGGCTCGAAGTCATTGCTCCATCCACAATCTGACCTAATCCGTGCCATGCTTTTTGGGTACTGGCGAATGCAGTTTTTCCATTGTTTTCATTTAGGTTATGGGCCATGGCTCTGTGTTTTGATTACAGATTCATAACGTAAAGTCGAGCTTAAAAAATTACTATTTAATTTTGATGCTACTATCTCTTTAGTGATTCATATCCATCTTTCCTACTGAGTACAGATAACCTCGCGCTGATAGTACTCATTACTCTTTTAATTTGTGGGTCGTTAGAATTACTCAATGAATCAACCCACGCTGTTTTCATGTATTCCTTAGCAGCAGCATTGTTTGTCATCGTGCTTAACTTCGAACTACGGTAATTTTTTATCTTATCAAAGTTATCTTCTACATTTCCAGGTCCGCAAATATTCATACAATCGGTTAAGGAACAATGCTGAGGAAATTTCCTGGTGATGAATAGATATCCCCCTTTAATAAATCCACTCCAGGTTATTACACAACCTATAAAACCAAACCAGTTTGCTCCAATGTGTGAATGCATCATTCGTCCGTCAATAATTTCATCATCGAACAAACTAACGAACCTCTCTTCCAGATGGTATTTTTCCTTCAATCCGACAAACAGAAAGAATGCAAGCAGTCTTAAAAATCCATTTAATCCACGGCTCATTTGAAATTTTCTTCTTGGTGAATATGCAGGCGTATCATTATTTTTAATCTGCCAAGGCTGCAAGTCGATTCCAGTATATTTATTAATGCTCCCATTATTCCTTTGTTCCATATATCTCGGCTTCTTCACGCACCATTAATATTTCAACGGGGTCAGGGAATTCATCTGCGCTCTGAATTTTTGAAAGCTGGTCGAGTAACATTCCTCTTACTTCTATTACGATGTCGTCTTCGCTTAGTGAAGCATCCATGCTGAGGTTAATTTTCAGAGTTACTTCAACATGTTGTTTCATTTCTTTTTCTTCTATAACGCTGTATCGAATTAAAAAAATAAAGACCTTAAATAAGGACCCTAATTAAGATGCATAAACAATACTTTGGCTGTTAAAAAGAGTGCTTATTTAGGTCGTATCTAAATTAAGCGGGCTGTTTTTATGCTCTTTTCTGCACGAAGAAGTGGGCTCAAAAAATTTTCCCAAAATTTTTGATTTTTGAATTCACAACCAATTAATTCTTAAAATGTAGCCAATCAACACGTTAGCCTCATAAAGGCCATTTTTCGGCAATTATTGACGTTGAGGAGGATGATTCAAATTTCTCATACAGCATACCATCTGTAATCACATCCTTTCATTTTGATGAAATTTCGAAGGTTTTGCTTCATTTTTTATTTTTTCCTTACCACGGTTCGTTATGTCTTCATAGCAAATGGAAAAAAATAACGGTATAAAGTTTATAAAGAGGTGGATATACGCCCCCTGCGGATACCCGCTATTTTGGTTTAATTTATTCGTCAACGAAGAGCTTAGATGGACAGAATCAACTCTACAAATTGATTTCACGAATTGTCCTCATCAAAGAATTAAACTGCTGCACAGTACGCTTGAAAAATTAAGTACGCCAAGACGACATTTGGACAAAATTGCATTTCAATTATTCCATGAGATTGCACAAATCCCAGAATATCGAGAGCAATTCAAAACTAAGGATTACAATCCAGAACATTATAGGATGCTGCAACGAATAGAACTTGCGAGAAAGGCCAAAGAGGAGAAACCTTGTTTTGAAATCTTGGATTATGATGTCTTCAAGCCTTATAGCCGATTTGAAAACCGTGAGAAGTTTGATTATGTAGCCTCGTATTACAAGAATCCTGCTTCAAAACAACAAGAGGTTTATACACTTACAAGAAAGCAATATGAAGACATCTTAACATTGAGCTGTAATCATGAACTGCAGGCGGCATACGTTGAAGTCTTTAGCCTGGATAAGACTATTCAATACCTCCATCTTTTTGATAATAAAGTTGAGGGCTATATCATGATTAGAGATGACGAGCTTCTGTATTTCTTTTATTCTACATTAAACAAATACGACTAAAGTAGTCGCCATAGCATTAAGATAGGCTCTATGTATGGTCTATTTTTATGGCTTCAAATCCAATGCATTTAGGCCAAAAAATAAAAAAGTTACGGGAGTTATCAAACCTTACACAAGAGTTTGTCGCAGCGGAGATTGGGGTAAATCAAAGTTCTTATTCTAAAATTGAACGTGGTGAAACAGATATCAGTTTCTCCAGACTTGAAAAGATTGCCTCCATACTAAAGGTACAACCTGAGGAGATAATAGGTTTCAACGCTAAGTTCATTTTTAACGTCTCAAATAATAAGAAGGCCAGCGGAGTGACTATTAATCAGGTGTCGATTAATGAGAAACGACTATACGAAGAGTACATTCAAACATTGAAGCTCGAAATTTCTTTTCTTAAAAGTACAATTGACAAAATGCTAAAATCAAAAAAATAAAATCCATGAAAAAGTATCTTTCTTTATTACTGATTATGACATCTGCCATTGTCTTAAAAGCACAATTCACTCCTTGTCCTTTGGCAGTTGTCACGTATGGCTCGCAGAATTACAACACGGTTCTGATAGGTACACAATGCTGGTTCCATGAAAATCTAAATATCGGAACATCTGTTGCAGATGTAACGCTGCAGTCGAATAATTCAGTCATTGAAAAATCTTGTTATAATAACTCGACAGCTGATTGTACAACCTATGGTGGTATTTACACCTGGGATGAAGCAATGAATTATGGAACAGCTCCTCATGGAATTTGTCCTACAGGGTGGCACATCCCCACTCAAGCTGAATGGCAAGCACTGATAGCATATCTCGGAGCAACAACAGCTGGACAGCAAATTAAAGCAACCTCTTCTGATTCACCTACATGGGACGGAAACAATGCAAGCGGATTCCTGGCTATTCCAGGAGGCATTGGCCAAGGTACTTCCTTTCTATTTCAGGGCATTAGGGAAACTTATTGGAGCTCTACGGAATTCAGTTCCACCGATGCATACGATTATGGTCTCACAACAGGCATCAACACTCTGGATGAAACTAACAACACTAAGCCAAGTGGATATTGTATTAGATGCATTCAGGACCTTACAACAGGTGTTTATGTACCAGAAGGAAACCTGAATTACTTCTCACTTTATCCTAATCCTTCTACTAATAACTGTGACGTTGCATTTTCACTTAGCTACGATGCATCTGTGTCGCTTTCGGTTTTTAATATTCTCGGAGAAGAAGTTGTTAAAATTACTAATGACATGACTTACGCCTCTGGTGAGCATAAAATCAGCGTCAATACTTCGGAGATGGTAAACGGGGTTTATTTCGTAAACCTAACAATGAATGGAAAATCAAGTATTAAAAAATTGATAAAACTTAATTAGATAAATCATGATAATTTCAACCCAAAGCAAATGAAAAAATATTGTTATATAGCCTGTCTTATACTCGCGGCCATTGCCTGTAAAAAGGACAAAAAGGAGCCCGCTCCAACTCCAGCTGCAACCACTCCTGCAGCACCAGCTTGTAATTTTTGTGGAACTTATATAGTTTATCAATCAGACGTAAAAAATTATTACACAGGAGCCATAATAACGTCAGATACATCTTCTTTTTTTGATACAATCAAACAAGTGTACCGTCCTATTCAAGGATGGCTTTATAACTTGAGTGGTGTATTTCATGACGGAAGTGGGGATTGGAGCTATACTGCTTCTACGTATACACTGCTTAATTCCGACAATGCCGTTGAATTACTTGTTGGATATCAGAATCCTTCAGTAGCGATTGGTGATTCACTTACAATTACAGTGAAGAACCCTGTGCTGAACACTTCCACAAGTGTATGGGAGCAAGAGATTGAACATAGCAAAAGAGTAAATTAATTCTGTATATATGTTTTTTAATCATTTAAAAAGTTACCTATGAAATATATTTCAATCTTTACCCTCGCGTTTTTATTTTTAATTTCCTCTTGTAAGAAAAATGAGTCTGAAAAGCCTGAACCTGTACCACCGCCAGCTCCAGCAGCCACGAGCGTAACCGTTCAGTGTTTTAAGGGCTCGGCTTTCCCTTCTTCAGCTGAATATATCCATGTCATAGGTGACGATGGCAACCCCTACGGTGGTGGAACTTGGAATTCTGTAGCTACTGTATCAGGCTCTCCGTGTTCAGCTACTGGAGTATCGTACACATTACCAAAGGGACAGAAGTATCACTTCCAATTCAACGATAGTTTCGATACTTCGATGATAACAAATTGCGGTGGAACAATAACCGTTAATGCTGATTTGACTGTTACATATTTTGGAGGAAGTGGTTCAACGGGGACTATAGGAGTAAATAATTGCAGCGGAACATATAAGCTCGTAATAAATCCTTAAATTTGAATATTCCTTGCCATCAGATACATCCGTATCAATTGGGAGTAACTCGGAATCAAAGGCACACTTTAGGGTGTGCTTTTTTGTTTAAGAAAAGAGATTATGAGCAGCTACAACACGTTTGAATTTCTCAGTCATGAAGAACACCTGCTGTTAGTTAAGAAAGGTGATTTTATTGATTTCAAGAAGGACGAAGACTTTACAGTTCTCCTGTTTATCCTGGAGGGGGATTACTATGCTGAAGCGTACATACGCGATGGTGAAACCGAAATTGATTTCGTAACCCTGGTAGCGGAAGAACGTTTGCAGACATATCCGCGACTTGATAAGAGTTTGAGCCTTCGCTAATCAAACATCCCAAGCTCTGGGTATTCAACAAGGTCAGTAATGCCAGCATGGTTTGAATCAATCCTTGTGTTGTTAATTTTTTTGTCAATTGTATTCGCTTCCATCAGAGAATCATCCAGCGGCCTCAGCAAATGTGCAATTTCTTCATTGGATATCTCAGGAGCAATCCAACTTCTCTCAAGCGTTGCAGAAAGAATGACAGGCATACGCAATTTTTTATTGTGGATTTTAGCCATCAATGGGTTGGCCTCGCATGTTATGACCGAATATGACAAAATGGACTTACCTGATTCTGGGTCCTTCCATGAATCGTAAATTCCCGCCAATGAGAATATCTTCTCATTCTTCAGATGAATGAAGTATGGGTAATTAATTTTATTAACCTCCCGCGATTCGAAGAAGCCCGTCACTGGGATGATGCAACGTTTGGATTTCACCGAGGGGGCAAAGGATTTTTTTTCAAGGAGTGTTTCTGCCTTGGCATTAAGGTTATTTATCGCAAAGGTTTTGGCTTTGTCCTGGGGAGTCCAAAATGGTAGAAGCCCCCATTGCATGAAAGTGAATTCCTCTTGGTTTTCTGCTGTCAACACAGGCAGTTTTGGATACTCCGCAATAGGTAACACTGTAGGATTAAATCCTGACAGATTGTGGAATTGTTTATATTCCTCGTGAAACAAGGTGGCCTTGTATCTTTTTTCCAACTCTTCAGCTGTAGCTTGTTGGTTCTTTTTATAGCACATGCATTAAATATTTATCGTGAATATTTCATTTAGTCTTGTGGTGTAACAAGGACTAAGCATTTCCTGTTTTAACTTCCATTTCTTGCCATCACCCATAGCTCCGTACTTCACAACGTTCCTACCCATCACTTTGTTCAGTTTATCAACTGTAGCATTGAGTGCCTTTTTCTTATCATTCTCTGGTAATGCCTTAAAAAGATGAGTCTGAACGGCTGTCTCAGGCGTTATTTCAAAGATAAGGACTCCTGCCTTTTTAAACAAGAAGCCTGGCTTATATATCCTTCTTAGGCCCTCCAAGGCCCATTTTATCAGTTCTCCTGAATCATTGGTTGGAATCGAGATATTGACGTATTTCGAATTATAATATTGCTTTAAATCACTTCTAAATTGATTTGTGTGGACAAATACAGAGATGGCTCCGCAGTTTGACCCCTGCTTCCTGAGTTTTTGCGCTGCTCTGTTAGCAAAAGTCGCAACCGATTCTTCCAAGGTCGCAAGGTCGCCTATCATCTGGCCAAAGGAACGGCTAACACAAATGCCCTGTTTATCTGGTGCAACTTCTTCAATTGGTATGCAAGGAATTCCTCTTAGCTCATATACAAGCTTAAGACCCTGGACGGTCAGGTTCTTCTTAATCCATCCATCATTCATTTGCATGAGCTCCCAGGCGGTATTAATATTATTTTTCTTCAGCATGTGAGCATATCTACCGCCAATACCCCACAGGTCACCAACAGGAAATTCTTTCATGTGCTTCTCAATATCTTTCGGGTCGCTCAACTCAAGCACTCCTATGTTTTTGAATTTCTTTTTCGCGATTTTATTCGCTGTCTTCGCCAATGTCTTAGTAGGCGCAATTCCTATGCTTATGGGAATCTTTGTACTTTGTCTTACAGTCTTTCGAATGAGCTTACAGTACTCAGTTAGGTCGGTATATTTCATCCCCTTGAAATTCAAGAAAATTTCATCCACTGAATATACTTCGTAGTTCGGAGCAAAACTGCCGAGCACCGACATCACTCTATTTGAAAGGTCCCCGTAAAGAGCATAATTGCTTGAGAAAACCACAATGCCATGCTCCTTAACAAGTTCTTTAATTTCAAAGGACGGTACGCCCATAGCAACTCCCACATCCTTCGCCTCTTGGCTTCTGGCAATCACGCAGCCGTCATTATTGCTCAATACAACTACAGGTCTGCCGTTTAGGGACGGCTTGAACACTCTCTCGCAGCTTGCATAGAAGTTATTGCAATCACAAAGGGCATACATTACTTCCGTTTTTTATTGGGTGAATTAAGGACCCAGGTTAGAATGCCCCACACTTCAAAGTTGCTACCTTCCTTAACCTCAAGGGGTTTGTAGTCTTTGTTCTCAGGCAGTAAATAAAGCTTATCCTTTACCTTTGAGATTCTCTTGAGGGTGAAGTCACCATCAATAATACATACAGCTATATCACCATTAAGCGGCTCCAGGCTTGCATCTACAACGATTACGCTTTTGTCAAAAATCCCTGCATCGACCATGCTCTGGCCATTAACACGGAGAATATATGTTGACGATGGATTCTTAATAAGCATCTTAGGAAGGTCGATGCTGTCCTCAATATAGTCGTCTGCTGGACTCGGAAATCCTGCATTGATAGGCACTGAAACAAACTTAATGTTAAGGGATTCTGTGATTTCGGGGACCTTATAGAAATCAAAATTGATGGACTTTTTTAATGGAGTAGTAGCTTTCATACTTACAAATCTACCTTTCCAAAATGGCAGGTCAAAAAAAAGCTATTTTTTGTAGCATTTTGAGAATTGTCTTGTTTCTTGTTGAGAATTTTACGGGGTATCTGCAAAGCAGTACATTAGCATTATGAAACTACTTCAACAAATAGCAAAAATGGCCTGGGAAGGTAACGAAGAAGCTCAACGAACGTTGATTGCTTTATTCTGTCCACTTTAAGAAAAGCTTGATTCTCTATGGAATTACTACTAAGAGCTCCGTCATTTTGCAATGATAGGAAAAGGAATTCTTAATAGCCGTTTTTAAACGCTTAATGTCGGATACCTATTTGGGAAAAGCAGATTAATTATTGTGGTTTATACTTTGATATTCGTAAAATCGAAAGCATTACCAGCAAAAGCTTATCCATTGTATAATCCTCAATTTTATAAAACGAATGAGCAATGTTATTACGGATATTGTAACCATCTTTTAAATATACGGTCTTATAAAACTGATATTCATTCTCTTCAAATAAGGCCTTGAAATCAGGATATTTATCTGTCAGAAGTTCAGTTAAAAAGATTTCACGAGTTTCTACATCCCCAGCTCCCTCGTTTTTTTCATCCGATACCTTTGTCGTATTTATTCCATTTAATCTTGCAAATGCACGCAAAACACCTTCCATCTTTGTTGTAAGGGAATCCAAAACCAATATAAGTTCATCACGATTAGTTACCTGATTGCAAATAAAATCTCCATAAACCTTGAAAAACAAATTTAGTCCAGGCTTTAACAGTTGCAGCCAAATTTTACCTTCATCAGTCGTGCCGAGCCACGTGTTTGTTTCAAGATGTTTAAGCAAATCGTCGCTGAATAGCCTTTTAGATTCAATTCCGTGCTTAAAACTATGGCCCGTCATCCTAATAGTAAAAAGATGCAAATGCAATCGCCTTGGGTCTATAATAAAATCGGTTTGTTTATGATTGAAGTTGCTATTGATATCTTGGTTTGTTCTTTTTGCAAATTGTAGAAAACTGTTAGGGTTTGATACTTCGGTATTACTCGGCATAAACCTGCTGTTATTGCTAAGGAAATCAATGATACCTACTGTGTCTAATCCTTCAATATATCCTTGAATGTTTTCTTCTTCCTGCGCAATTATATTACCCAATTCTGAATCCCTGGAAAGTCCAAAAGATACCTTTTTCAATGGGTTATCCGATTTTACCTTTGAATATTCACTGTTTAACTTTGCTTGCATCTCTTTATTTTCAGCTAATTCAAAATATCTAATTGCTTTACTATAAAATTCGGGAATCAAGAAATCGCTATCTTGTTTTTTTTCTTGTCGTTTTATTGCAGTTTGATAATAATGATGTCCCATCATGTCATGCCAATGCTGATAGCTTTTCTTTAAATACACTCCATACTTCTTCGCAAGCTCGTATATCTCATCGTTCATTGATTGCGAGATAGAATCAAATGTTTTCTCAAGAACGATATAGCATTGTTCGTTAAAATCCTGCTCAAGCCCTTTCCGGGCGTCATAGGCAACTTCAATCACATAATAGATAAACCAGCCAGGAAACACTTCATGTTTTTCCACAAGGTACTTTATAAGTAAATTGAAATCTTCCTGACGGTATTTTAATGTTTTGCATTGCATTTGCAAATAGCGTAAATCCTCAATCACTTTGTTATCATCATCCTGACCGCTATATTTTTCAATCCATTGTTTAATGTGCTCCAAGTAACTATCTATACTTGCCTTGCCGTGGGCAATTTTATTTTTCAAAGTTGAAAACCAGAGAAGTTGATTATACTTTGCCTTTAATAATACATTTGTTGTTGCCTTGATACGGCCTTGCAAATAATGAATCGCATACTGCTCCAGTTCTTCATTGGAGTTAAAGTGCAACTTATCAAACTTATATCTTCGAACTCCAGGCCAAAACTGATGTTCATCAGCTATATAATATCCATTTTCCAGAACATCATGTTCCAGTAATGCATTAAGCACTTCTGGTGGTTCAGAAGTGCCTATCAGCTTCCGTAAGTCCGCTTCGAATGAGTAAGCATCAGCATTTGGCTCTTCCACTTTTGTATAGAATTCTTGTATGTCTTTCATTATAAGCTATAAGGTACCTATGTTAGGTTAATTACTATTACTGAATCTTCATCGTATTCATATTCCTTCTCAGAGTCTACATCTCTAAAATATTTTCTGGCAATTATTAAGGCTAAATCAAGTAGTTTGTCTGGAACAATGATGTGGACATTTCCTTTTTTATGATAATAGATGATATCTCCAATCTTGAAGCGAAAACCTGTAATAGTTTCTACCTTGTTATAATCAACTGAAAGCAATTCCGCAATTTCCTTCATAACTAAATAGATTTCATCAAAATAACTTCTATTCACAAATTTGAAGTGTTTAATGATAGCATCCGAAAGGCAATCAGTTCCTTTCATTGAAGGCTCTCTGAACTTAACAGTTATGGGCATAGTATTTTGTTTATCTTTTTAGTAATACTTAGTGATTGTTCCAATTCCTTGGCTTCTTTATCCATGCAGATTCCAAATCCATACATTGAATCATAGCTAAGTCCAGATGGTTGGGTTATTTGAACATAGATAACACCAACATCCTCATGAAGTTCCTCGTGCCATGGAATATTATATATTTCTTTAATTGTTTCCGCATCCGAATACCTGAAAAAAGAATTTACCTTCTTTTTATGTTGGCCGTCAGTCAAAATAAAAATCAAAAGGTAGCTTTTGTGAAAGCC
This sequence comes from Bacteroidia bacterium, assembly GCA_045805205.1. Taxonomy (GTDB): domain Bacteria; phylum Bacteroidota; class Bacteroidia; order 2-12-FULL-35-15; family 2-12-FULL-35-15; genus 2-12-FULL-35-15. The sequence goes on from JBJMLR010000015.1 coordinate 67,969, forward strand.
CAGCTCTCTCAATTGTTTGGCCTGTCTAATACCTTTGGTTATTTCAGAGAGTCTATTCGCTTTTTCTTTACCATCAGGAGCAATCGACACTTTAGCTCTTTTACACTCTATAGCAACTGCCAAATTTGGCTGACCTTTGGGCCACATTAAAATATCTACATCACCAGGCTTTTGTCCAAATTCGATAATTGGCTTCTGCACTTCAAGGGCATATTGTACACTTTCTAATTTTGTTGTTTGTTGAATGAAATATTCTTGTGTAAATTTATTTTCGAAGACCCATTTAATTATTTCATGTTCGGTTAAAGTAACGATTCGATTATCTTCAACCGTGGCGTTATCCTCAAAAAATTGATACTTATCCTGACCTGGTATAATTGGTTTCAGGTGGGAATAAACCTGTTGGAATATGAGCTGTCTCGTTGCCATTCGTTATTCGATTCATTTACAAACAAATATAAGGCAGTTAAGACCGTGAAAATAAGGGTGTTAATAAGATTGGCAAACAAAAACACCAGCTCCGCCAGTGTTTTTCAAAATTTTAATTGTAACACAATTCGATAAGAAAGTATAAGTTTAAGCAATTCTCTTGCCTTGGGTTCTGATAGGTTCAGTCAAGAGTAGAAAGGCTCTATCAACTATATAAATTAACCTTTTAGACATCTGCCTTATAATATATATTCATTAATTCTCGAAGACCATCCTGTGCAATTGTATGATATTTCCTGAATTCTGAAATAATATCTGAATAGGCTTTTTCACTGATAGAGCCTTTACCAATTGTGTGTGCCCTGCCAGCGGTTTCCGTTACGCTGATTGAGCTTGGCATGTTTTCGCCTATGCTTTCCAAGATATCAATATTAATCGTGTACAGTGGACTGTCCGAGTGTGCTAAAGCATTCCGTTTCTGCATTATTGTATGCAGCGCATTGATGAAGGTTTTCACGTCCACGTTTGTTTTGTTCTTAACTTTCGCATCTTCCTTCCCAAGAACATATTCCAATAACTTAACTTTTGATGAAAAGCTTACAATTTGATTGTTCAAAAGAACATGTTCTACAAATTCAGGATTGTTACTTTTTATATACTTCATTAAGAACCCTTTAATGTCTCTTTCAATATGATTCAAGGAAATTATCACATCAGCGATGTCCATCTTTAATTCTTTTGTCTTTTCATTTACAGTGTTGTTGAAAAGGGCCTCTTGTTCTACGCTCAACATTTTATTATGTTATTAATATGGAAACCATTTTGAATATAATCTCAATTCTTTTACCAGCTACTATTTTGTTAATCCAACAAGCTCCGATTTAACTCCAGTGCCAAAAATTTTAAGCAGACTCACAGCTCTTGTAACCGCTACATAAATCAAGGACCGCTCGCTGTTAAGGTAATCTGCTTTTTCTTGGAGGTCCATTTCATCTATTTTCGAGAAATACAGAGGAGAGGTCCTGTTATTTACGTCCGCAAGGATGACTGCTTTAAATTCCAGGCCCTTTAATCCATGAAAGGTTGATAAAACTACTGAATTGCCTCCCTCTGCAGCCGTATTATCCTGATATGGTATCTTATGCTTGTGTAGGGCTGATTTTATCTCTTTTAAGGCATCGTGTGTTCTGCAACCTATACAGATGTCCCCGAACTTGAAATTATGCCCCTTTAAGTCCTCTATTGTGCTTAAAATGGCATCAATCTCCTCGTTTTTAGTCTTGAAGACCTTGTAAGTTGGTGCTTCTCCATGAAAAAGTGATAAATATCCCTTCAGATTCTCTGCTTCTCCATCAAAATCATCGTAGCTTACTCCATGAATGGAGCTCATCGCCAGTCGCTTTATTTCCTCGGATGTTCTGTAATTTATCCTAAGCTGTTTGCTCCTGGTTCCACGGACCGCAATACCACATGACGAAAAGTTGAGTTTACGAGCATAAATCTTTTGATAGGGGTCACCAACCAAAAACATATCATTTTCTTTTTCCTCAACCAGAGACCTCAAAAAGCGAAGCTCCACATTTGATAAATCTTGAATTTCATCGGCAATCACATGTCGGTAAAGTTTACGTGACTTCGTGTTATTGTGAATCGTAATAGCATTAAATAATTCCGCTCGGTCAAGATACCCATTCTGCCTCTTCTTTTGATTGTAAAGCTCAACCAGCTTCCAAATGTCCATTTTCTGTTTTCTGGAAATTGGTTTTCCTCTTCCAATTCGACTTACTTTTAAATAATCATCCAATGTTTGACAATTGTTATACAGGATAACATGTTGGAATTCGTTTGAAAGGAACTGCGTATCAAATTCAGAGAGATTCTGTTCAAGTACTTCATCCCAAAGTTCAAAGCTATTCTTGGAATTAGGCAAGTCAAGGACACGAGTGTTTTTATCAATTAGTTTTGCTGTTAGTGCTATTTCTTTGGCCAGAGTATCAATATTGGTGATAATGTATTTATTATCATCCAACCCCATCTTTCTGGCTAAAGCATTTAGGTTAATTGTAAGAGGGTTTGTGTATGTGGTGAATACAATCTTCCTTTCATCACCGATTTCGCTTATTGCAGCAAGGTGTTTAAGGCGATGCAAGGCAACAACTGTTTTCCCTGTTCCAGCTCCACCAGTTACCTTCACAGGACCCTTGAAATTGGTTTCAACTAATTTTCTCTGTGAGGGATGTAAAAAGATTTGCCATTTGCTTAATTCTCCATTAATAACATCAGCCATGAGTTCATCACTAACCTGAACAAAGCTTCGTTTGTTATTGATACTATTGATTTGCTCATCAATATTTGCCGATTTGACTTTCCCTTCATTAATTTCTGCGATAATCAATTCAACATTAGCCCCTTCTGAAATGTAGAAAAGATTTTCGAATACATCTGTCGGTAAATATTTTTCTGCTTTACTTAATTCATCAAGGTCTTTTATAGACCTTACCAGATTCAAGCTGGTCTCTGGTACACCGATTGAAATTAAATTTGAGTCTGATAAACCCGCAAATAAGTTATGTTTTTTGGCGGCAGCGGTCACGGGGGCGACCATCTCAGCCTCAGGAGCCGTAAATATTTGAGCCGTTTGTGTATTTTCATTCCAATTGAAAATTTTATTACGGGCCCAATCCATTGCTTCATCATGATTATCTACCCACAAGAGGTAATAGCTATCTCCAGTCGAAGGTACTTTTACAATAGCACGATACTTCCCATCAATTCGTGCAGTTCTGAGCATTTGGTCCTTAAAAGTATTTATTGGTTCGAGGTGAATAGCTTCTGATTTAGAATTTTCTCTAAACTTCTTCTGAAATTCAAGCACTTTCTTTTGAATTGCTTTAGGCAAATCAAAAAGCTGCTCCATGCATTTGTCGTGTATATATAGTTTCATTATATTATGTCATTAATATTAAAACTCTGCGCTTTTACCTCAATATAACCAGCTTGTTCAAACAATTTTTTATCTGCCTCTGATTGAGGACCAATAAAAATTTTATTGGATTCAAAACCAAGCATAGCTTCTGCGAATACACCGTCATACTCAACAAAGAATCCCCCCTCTTGATTAAATGCAATATTCTTGTCAATCAAATCTTTAACTATATGGTGAACTGCATTGTCATGATACTGTAGACAAGTATATATTTCGCTTTCTACTGACTTAGGCTTACTTGGTCCGTCAATTGGGCCAGACATAAGATTAACATTCTCTTGAATGAGATTGTAAACTTGCCAAAATTCTTCCCACTTTTCTTTTTGTAAATTATTATCTTGTTCACTTATCCAGAGCGCTGCTTTTATTTCGAGGTCAAGCATCTTAATCGCCAACTTCAGGCAGGCAAAATCAGAATTCGACAATATTTCTGGAAACACATAAAATTTTCCTTGGGATTTAGCCTTTGCTTGCGTTGAACTGTCAAGTTTTTTAGATGATGCAAACACCTTATCCAGGTCCACTTCATCTATTGAGGGATTTGCAAAATTGTTCTGGAACTGGGACAATAACAGACCAATCTTTTTTGTTTTATTATTATCCTCAAGGGGGTTTAATAAGAACCAAATCAAACGTTCAAAGGAATTTCTTGTGTCCATTAGGTCCGTTTTGAACTCCTTCCAATAAGGCACTGCCTTGTATTTGGAAATAGTTGAGTCATATTTTGAATTGTCGAGAAACAGGACATCTCTTTTAAACCGTTTAGAATCAGCATCAGATTCTTTTTCTTTAGCATCAAACTTTTCGATATCCGACCAACTCATTGTCCAAGACAGTTTATCACCAGATTCTACTATCGCAAGTCGTTTTTGCAAATCATTGTAAAACCTATTGTTGTCTTTGGTCGCGTGAAATGTATAACCATCGAGATAGATAGCCATACTTTTCGCTGAAGAAATTCTCGCCTCATCAGTTATCACATTTCCATTTTGTTCTGCGGAAACCAAAGTGATGTAAAAATCAGTCCTGGTTTTATATTTAACACCGTCTGCAGGACCTAATTCGAATTGAGGGCGCATTACATAAGAGAATATATACTCTCCGTTGGATAATTTAAATTTATAGTTTACAACAGAATCTTGGATGAATTCTTCAAATTGAAAATCGTTGTCTCCTTTAGAGAGAATATAGTTTTTCAAACTCCTCACAAATCTTTCTTCCAGTTCGCTTTCCTCAATTTGCCCATTACCCGATAATGAACCTAATCCTGAAGAATAGGTTTCCCATGCTCCTGATTTATCCACGATTTTTTTAAAAAGCTTTTCCGCCCAAGCTCTGCTTAACTCATCTTGGATATGCTGATTGGAATAAGTGAAAATACATCTGTAACAACCGTCTTTCCCTTTATACTGACATCCGCAATCTCGAATCGCAAGGTAGGCCTTAGTGATTACGTCAGTAAATTCTCCAGGATTAAAAAGCTTTTCCAAATACCCCGTTCCGCCTGGGATGGAATCATGAATTACCAAATATTTATCAAATCTGCTGTTTTTAGAATTGAATTCAGAATAATTTACAAAGCTTAGGTGTTGAGGGTTCCCTTTGTAATATTTCTTTAGACCAAGCTCAAGTCCAGCTTTAAACATATTGACTTGTGATTCGCTTTCCAAATCTTGCACTGGGAGTAATACCTTCAGTGCTTCAGTTTTAATTTCTTTAAATAAGTATACCTCTTCAAATACGTCATCTGCCTTGCCTTCATATTCATTTTCTTTGTGCTTACAATAGCCAAAATGAAATTTAAAATTATTATCAAATCTTGCACGATGCGGCATTGATGTGCTCTTACCGCAATATTTGCAGGTTACGAATCCATGATAAGGAATTTCCTCATGCTGATTGATAGTAATCTTATTCGCATCTGCAGCGCCTTTTAAACCAAGATTAACTTCAGTTATATCTACATTTTTTACGTACTCGATACCAAACGGGATGTCTTTCATACCCCAAGCTCCCTGTAGGCTATTTGGGTCAAATTTAATGTGTTTTGACACTTTGTAAAGATTCGCCTGACGCTCATCACTGCTATCATCAAGCGTTGAACGCTCACGAGTATTAACTGATTTTACACTGTTTATCTTAACAAAAATATGTTGGTTTTTAGAAGATGACCATGAGCCATCACCACATTTAGGACAATGAGACTCCGTTGATACTGCGCTATCTGCAATGTGGTCGCAGTTGGAGCAGAACCGTTTGCGTAAAAGAGTGCCTGGGTCTTTCCAGTCAAATGTATTAAGTCCAGAGATTGAAAATTTGAACCCTTGAGAATAAAAATGATTATCAGGAGCGAATTCTCTTATCGCTACACTTGATGAACGAACGATTTCAAATTGTTTGTCGGTCGGGATATTGCTACTTGCTTTTGCTTGATTGGATTTAACCCAGGCATTAAGAGTAACACCTGTTTCAGGAAAAGCATAGTTTGGTAACAGCCCGACATTAGTTAAGTGCTCAAGAATAGAACGTTTGTCAATTAATCTTTTTAGCCCCCACAATGCTTTTTTCTCCCCTTCCAGGTTTTTTCTCTCTTCATCAGTTTCAGGAAGGTTATTGCTTTTTATTATGTTATCAATTTCTTTTCTTTTTTCATGGATATATTCATACTCCTTTTTTACTTTGATGAAGACACTTCTGATTCGAGTATAAAAGGTCTCGTCCATTAAAACCGACCGAAGGCTATCCAGTACTTTTGTGTCTTCCAGGTCAGGAGTATAAAAGTCAATAAATCGATTAAGTAACTTAGATTCGTGTGCTTTTATGAATGAAATGATTCTATTGGATAGGAAGTCAGTTGAGCTTAAATCCGTGTTTGTTAAACGAAGTGAAATAAGCCTTCCTGGTATCGAGTGATTCTTTGGGTCTTCTAATGTCCAATTGTCCAGGCAATAAGCGAAGAAGTGTCGAAAAAGGATATCCTTTGCTTCCAGGTAACAACCAGGGGTTGCAATTTCACCCTCCATCATGTCAAGTGGCTCTTCAAAGTAGAATAAATCGTGAGCTTTACTTTGTGCAAAATTTGTAATCAAGGCAGACCCAGAAGAACGACCCGCACGGCCTACACGTTGTAGAAAATTAGCGGTTAATGGAGGAACAGAATTGTTCATTGCCGTGTTTAGAGTACCTATGTCTATACCCATCTCCAGAGTGGAGGTTGCTACAATTGCATTTAGGGAATTGAAATTGGGTCTTTCTTTGAAATCGAATTCCTTTGTTTCTCTATCTTTTCTCTCCAAGATTCCAGTATGTTCCGCTGCATATATACGAGGAGAACGATTTCTATTATAGACGAGCTGATAATAGTTAGGCTTTGTTTTGTAATCAGGCTTATAGGTGCCTGTCTTACATGTATAACTTAAACAGTACGTTTGAGTGGTAAGCTTGTCAGTAGCCGCGACATTCAATATTGACCCACAGTCATTGCATTTATGATGCTTTACTTTATTTTCGACAATAATGACCGATGGTAAAAGAGCGTAGTTCTCACTATCTTCCTTGCCTGCTTTATTCATTATTCCGACCTCAAGAAACACTTCAAACAATTTTTTGTAGAAGTCATTAACTAATTCATGATAATGAGAAACAAACTGAAATGATTTGAGAAAATAACTCCGATACCAATTATTTGTACTCGTGTAAGTGCTGTCAAGTAAACCTCCACGCGCTTGAAGACCTGTTGTAACCAACTTTGGGAAACGGGATTTCTTTCCGAAGTACTTGTTTAAGAAGTGTCGATTATCTCTGTTCCAATTTAAGTCCCATAATTGGAGACCATTATTTCTGAATTTTGAAAGAAATTCATTATCAAGTCCCCCACGTGTTCTTACCCTATGCAAAATCCCATTTACAAATGGCAAAAGTGTCCCTTCGACAATTGTACCCAAGTTGTTTTGAATAAGCCACGCTTCCATTGCAGGGTAAATTGCGTTTAGCTTGTCTGTATCAAATTTGACCCCTGATGCACCTGATTTTTCAAGCGTTCTTCCAAGAATAGCATTATGACCGAATTCTACAGATGTTTCCCATCTCATTCGTTCATCAAATTCTACTTTAAATTCGTTTGTGAAATTATTACCAAGTCTATAATCGGTGTTTATATCTGCTCTACTCTTGTAATCCGAAGGAAAAAAACGATAGTAGTAAGCTTGCTCATTGTTCCCACCCGTTTCATCAGAATGCGTTTTCCAAAACTTAATAAAGTCTTCTTGCAATTGGGCAAGATTAAGCTGTGGTCCAGCAGTATTTATTACTTTTTGAAGTGAAGCACGGAATGTAAATCGATAGTTTCTTGCCTCAACAAATCCTGCGTGATGGGCGGCATCCTGAACACTGTTAGTAAACGCGAGTATCTTTCTATACTTCTCGGTTCTTGGGTCAAGGTCGGATGCAAGAACCTGGCTTACTGTAATAGAGGATAGTGTCGCTATTCTTGTGCCGATAATGCCAAGCGTGTTCTCTGTATTGCATTCAGGACAAACATGCCTGCTTCTCGAGTCATGTAGTTTACGGACAGCGTGAATTCGGAACGCTTCCTTTCCACCATTTTCTAAAATCGTTAATTCAACAGGATGAATAAAATCGTTTATCGTTGTTGTGGGTTCATATTCCTCTATGTGTGCATGATTAGGGGTGTTAATCATGTATACATTCTTATGGTTGGTGAAAAAATACTCGTAAATCTGGTTGGGGTCCGAACCGAAGTGATTTTTATTATCATCTTTAACACCGAGCCATCCACTCGCGCCACAATCTCGACAATAATAGGATGGAAGAGCTTTCGGCTCATACCTATCTCCGACTTTATCCTTCCAGGTAAATGACGGTTCTTCATTAATTGCGCGGAGCACACCACTCAATTCACGAATCCAAATCTGTATTTGCAAATAAAGGAACGGGAATGTTTTGCCTTCACCAACTTTGGCTTCGCTAATCAATGCGAGAATGGAATTAATTACTTCCTCGCGTGGGTTCAAGTCGTTCACTTCATCCCATTCTGGCATTCGTTTAAAGTCGGGATTAACATCCGCAAGGTCTCGCAATAAGTCTTCGAGAGCTTTTATATTCTTACTTGTCAATGAAATTAAATCTTTAACAAGCTTGAGCTTCATTAACTCTTTCCCCAAACCAACAGCATCAATAGATTCTGGAAGCTGCCATAAACGCTTCTGTCGATTAATGTAATCGAGGTATGTTTCGTTTTCCCCTAATCGGCTCTCAAGCAAGCCAATTTGTCTTGGGATATATTTATCCAATTTATCATCGCTTAATTCAAAAAAGTCCTGAACAGAAATTCTCTTTTCACCAATGATTGATTCCTCATCGAATGTTTCACCAAACACCTTCTCAGCGTAACTGGTTAACAATTGACGGGATTCATCTGCGGTACCTATTGTAGCGGATGTGCCCACAGCACATAGCTGACCTTTTGGGATATTCAGTTTTAATTTAAGCCTTCTAATTAGATTTGCTACATCGGTTCCCTGTGCTCCATCATAAGTATGGAGTTCATCAAGAACCAGAAATTGTAATAATGAAGAATCCTCTAAATTATAGTTCCACAGGTTATGATAGTTATTACGCATCAATGCATAATCCAACATTTTAAAATTGGTGAGTAAAATATCTGGAGGGCTATCAACAATACTATCTCTGTTTTCGATAATATGATTTTCCCCCATTTCTTTGGGATACTTTTTCTTATCCTTTCCTTCTCCTATAAACAAGCCTGCAGTTACCTTTCCTCTTAGTCTGCCATCTAACCATATTGCTTCTGCCAAACGTTTTGCCTGGTCACTTGCCAAGGCATTCATTGGATATAGAATAATTACCTTGATACCATCTCTATTCAAGTTTTTGTAACAATAATCCAAAATTGGATACATAAAGCATTCTGTTTTACCAGAGGAAGTTCCTGTTGTTATTAATGTGGCCCTTGGAAGATGACCGTTTAACGTATGCAAACGTTGAAAAGACTTGAATTGGTGGTCGTATGGAGGGAAATTGGGTTTGATGTCGAGAGGTATAAACTCATTTAAATCCGATTTAATAAAAGGGAGCTTAAGAGAAACATATGGTCCTTTAAATATTCCTTCTTCGTTGTTATTTATAAAATCATAAAATGCCGCATGTACCTTTTTATCCTTAAAACTAAAGGTTGCTTTAAGATATTCAAGGATTGAATGCTTTACTTCATACGCCTGTTGTAATGGTAACATAATGGCTATTTCTTTGAAATTGTTTCAAAATGATTCCAAGCAGTCTTGTAGTCTTCGATTCTGTCGGATTTGAAAAATGGAGCATAATATTTAACAAGTGTACCTTGGTGCCACTCATTCTTTTTTATATTGTGTTGAAAAATTTCACCTTCTTTCATTTCCTTTATTTTTTCCCATTCATTTCTTTCTAATCCGACACCCGATAAGGTCTTTGAACTCGGAGTAAAAACGATGTTGCCTTTTTGGTCAAACCAAGTATCGTCTTCGAATTTTTTTGAAATTGAAAATTGTATATCATATATTTCGATTAACTCATCAAGGCTAACTCCTAAATTCATTGCATTTAAGACGTCAAGTTCAATTAATGCTTGTCTTCTTGCCAACAAGCTCCTAATCGGCACATTCGTATTCCAATCAGACTCTACAACGCTAAGTTTATCAAGAATTCCGTAATCATTTGCCCAAGAATCGGTTCTAAAATTAACGGAATATAAAGAAGTCCAAAAATTGCTATAGACTTCGTGCACACAATTCAATCTAAGGGTCCTCAAAAATATAGATTCTTTAAACTTGGTATCAATTCCATATGGAAGAGAGTTTATTCTGTTACCATAAAGATTGGATGACCCAATAGTTTTAATAAAAAAATCAAACAACAGAGAGCTTGTCATTCCTAAGATGGTACATATTACATCAAATTCCTCATGATAGATACTTAGAATAGAGTTGACATGTCCCATTTTGGGTGCCAACAACGCAGGCTGCAATGTACGCTCGCTATCAATATTCAACATTTTCCTGAAACCGATTCGATAAGCATTTAATCCTATATGTTTTTTGTCGAAGTTGGGTCCAGGAACATAATTTGTCCGAGGAGTAGCTAAATCTTTGTTCAGAGTTAAGTCATTGAAATCGTAATCAGAATTCTCAACGCAAATTTCTCGAGGGGATTTAAACATTGGATAAGAAACAGAAATAGAGGGACCAGAAATAATTAATTCATATTCTTCAATGTTGGGAAATTTTGTTTTTCGTTCAATTTGGCCTTTATTAATAGCTTCGGTTTCATGAAAGCCTTCACTATATTCCACGTTTTTCATAGAAATTCTTTCATAAGCTTTTGATATCTTATGAAGAACAAAAAGCATTTTTGATGACTGAATATTTACCATTTTAACCTCGGAAAAATCAATTCCATCTTCAAATGCATTGGCAAGAATTTCTAAAGAGGTTTCATCGAATTCGATTATCCTTTCTGAATTACCACTCAAATTCCAAATCCAGTCTGAAGTTCCTTGTTCTTTTACAAGCAAACTGTTTTTCTGGTTCAAGTTACCTGGTAGAGAAAACGTTGGAATCGAATTTGGATGTAAAATATTATTTATGGAACAAAATTTTATTTTAGGATTCCGTTTCCCATAAACATTTAATCCAAATGTTAAACGATGATGCACCTCGTTGAACAATTTTAACACATTAATGAATTGAAAGTGAAACAATAATCTATGATAAATTTCACTTCTAAACTTCCTTCCGTTTGGGTCGTCATATAGACTTTCGGGATGAAGCATGCCAATGTATCCTACATCTGAAATGAGCTGGAAACTATTTTCAACTATACATTTAAATAAATTATTTTGTTGGCCGTTGAGCAATGGATAATTTTGTATTGACCCAATGAAAGTCTTTGTTGAATCGACACCGATTATTTCGTCTTTATAAATAGAATTAAGAGATTTATTGGAAGCTAAAATTTCAACTGCAAGTTTTTTTATTTTAGGAGCAGAAATATTTCTAATTGAAATCTCAGGATGAACTTCAGATAGAACCCCTTTCTCGTCAATTTCGATTGATACCCAGGGCGGGTTACCAGCAATTAAATCAAACCCTCCGCGTTCCCAGAATACTTCAAGAAACTCCAGCTGAGGATGAAAAAAGTAATATTTATTAGCCAGCTCGCCAACAAGCTTTAGTCGTTGGTTTTCATCAAAAAGGTCTTTTCGCTCTGCATATTCAATTACCGCTTCTTCAAAAACTTTTGACGAATTCTCACTTTCTTCACCAATTATCAGTTGCTCGCCCCCAACATAAAACGCTTTCAGCTGCGAACCAGACTGAAATTCTACTTCTGCTTCTTTAGTCGTTATTCTTTCAATATCCAGCTGAAGAATATTTGCTATATCACTCCAGAATTGAGAACGATTTGGGAGCTCATTTGCCTGCCGCACATCCCAAAACCATAGACTGCACCAATAATCCATTACCATTTTTAGCTTGAAGTAAGGAGCACTGTGTCGGTTTCTCTGGTCGGCAAGCCTTTCTTTTTCATCATAACTACGCATTTGCATTACGACTTGCTCGCTCTTTTTTGTAGCTCCAAAAATATTTTGCCTTGAGCCTGTTTGCAAATTTATGTTTCTCTGGAAGCGGTAGTATTCTGCCAAAAGTTCATCAATCGTGTTCGAAATAACCTTTACCCTTTCAAATTCGGTTTTTGATAATGGCTTAGTCCATTCTTTTTTCCAGATTGCGACTCCTTTGCTAAATGTTTGGTTTTCGTCTTTTAGAATTTTAATTCCTGCAGAGGAGACCATGTTCTTATCAGGAAGCAGGAAATGGTAAACTTCGTTTTGCTTGCGATTTGTTTTTAATTTTTCGAAATCTAAATTAGGATTAAACTCCAGTTGCTTGGGTGCTTTTTCCCACCATTCTTTTTTAATAAGAGTTTTATTGTCTTTTCCTTTCGCATTTTTAACAACTTCGTATTCTTCAATTACATCTTTTTCGGCATAAACCTTTAACCAGGCACCAACTACCGCATTACCTACACAAATACGATTGCTAAAAAAAGGTGTCTCCATGTCCCGATGGATAACATTCAGCCACAAAGAAAGTTTTCCCAATTCAATAGCCGTTGGATTTAGGTCGACTCCATAAACATTATGCGTTGCGATATATGCTTTAACCTTTTGTAGTTCCTCCCTATATTTATCAGGTTCAATTTTCCATTCTTTTCTTCCACTATCACGTAATTCTTTTTGGCGATAGCTTACGTAAGCATCCGCCAGTTGATTAATCATTTCATTATGAAAGGCCGCGGCACCCATCGCAGGCTCAAGTAATTTTAGGTCAAGTAGGTCAAGAGCTTTCATTTCACCTTTTTCGAGCTTTTCCAAAAAGGGTTTAAGAGTGTATTTTACAGTACACTGAGTAAGCACCTCAGGCGTATAGTATGATGCTGATTTCTGACGGTCACGCCCACTAAGCCGATATACAAAAGTTCCTTTTTTTAGTATTATGTCCTGTTGATTACTATCCTTTAAAATTTCATCTTCTTTAAAATCATCTCTGCGGCTCCGCGGAACAAGATACGTCCCATCTTCAGGTTTGTCCTTTTTATGAACCTCTATATAATCTTGCTCAGCGTAAAAGCCTCTGTATGCAAGCAAGCTTTCATATACACTGCCTAATTGATTGATTCCGAGATTTGCGTAAGATATTCTGCCACGTGTCTTATTGCGTTGCTGTTTTGATAAAGAAAGGCGGCAAATTATATCCTGCCAAACTTTATTTCGGATTTTAACCCTCTGCAGATGATTCAGCTTACGGTCATCAAAAATTGGAGAGTCAATATGGCGTACTTTGAAACTCTTATTACTTCCATTTTCTTTTTCGCGATAACCTGAGCTCAGCACGTAGAAAAGCTTATTCAGTGATTCATGAAAAAATTCACCGTTTAAACTGTTTTCTGAATAGAGTGGAACCTGTTCGAGGTCACGAAGCATTTCGAGTGAATAGCCTTTATTATAAGTTGTGTCATTGCTTGGAAGTATATCCAGGTCTTCGCGGCTTTCCGCATAAAAAATAAAAAGCAAGCGGTAAACATATCTTAAACAATCATCCTTAATTTCATGTTCAAACTTGTCATCTGTTTCATCTATATCCTCATGTTGTTTAGTTTTTAAATAATACAGTGCTTCATTTGCTAAAGCTTCAACGGCATGAATGATTCCTTCCTTCAGGTCCTTGGTAACTTCATATGCACTTTTGTGACTGTCTTCATCTAATTGCTCCAATAGAACCATGTTGCTGTCTGGAGCAAGACTCTCTTTACCAATAAGGAAATAAAATAAAGCATAATAGTTTGCATTCCTATTTGCAGTTGCTTCTGAAAACAACTCTTCAAGGTCCAACTGCAAATAGCTCCCTCTAAACCATTTTTCTTGCTCCAGTAGGAAGAGTCCATTCCCAGCCATCAAAAGAATGTACTTCGGTCGAAGATGTGGCTCCAATAAGAAAAGTTCGGAAACAGCCTTATTTATGATTGCGGGAGATATTTTAAGTCCGCTTGGAGTAGTGAATACCCTTTCCCATTGAAGACGGTGAAATTTTTGAGCCGAATTGGCCTGTTCCTCATCTTCAACATTATACCGTTGTTCAAATAAACCATCTGGTTCCTTATCATCTTCCCTAACTAAAGACTGCATTTCCATTATCATCAAATGGGGCTGCTCACCGCGATATAGAATATGTCTAACAGGTATTACTTCTTCTTCTGACACATGGAATAGAGAGTCGTAGTTTGTATTGTCAGCATCATATCCTAAAGCTTTTAAAAGTAAACCGTGAAAAAGATGGGTTTCGTATATTTTATCTTTTGTTCTCAGTTTACCTTCGATGTAGAGTTCCTTGTACCTGAAGTATTTTTCTTTTAACGGTGTGACCTTCTTGTTAAACTCTTTTACATCTTCAGATGAATAGCCAGTTTTGGACAAAACTTTAGACGTAAAGTCTTCATCAAAATAATTTGAAGAAAAATAGTCACCTATATTTTGAATAAATTTTAACATTCTTTCTTATGAATTAAAAAACACAGCTAATACTTTTAAATACGATTCTCCATGAAGCGAAGTTAAGTTCTGATAAAATTGACTTGAATCACTAAGTATCGTTTCAATTTCTCTTTGTCTATTATCTTTGATGCGTGACCAATAATTGCCTCCAACCTTTTCATTAAAATCTATTTCAAGTTGTTCAAGTGCGGCCTTATGCCAGTTCTCAATCTTGGTTTTGTAATCATCAAGCTTTTGCTCCATTTCCCCTTCCAGATTCTGTTGTTCTTCCTGCATATGATGACTTCCCCACTGAACTGCATCAGGCAGAATTGCTTGCAGATTCTTAAGTTCTTCTTCTGATATGGATTCTGTATAAAGTGTTTCACGAAGCTTAAATTCTTCAATGAAATCATTTAGTGAGAAGGTTTTTTTGTAAATACTACCATCCCATTTAAGTCCGACTACAAGAAAGTCAACCAATACGGGTTGGCTTAAGTTATTTGATACTTGTCCTTGAAAGACAAACCACGCTGTTTTTGAAGGCAAAATCTTAGACTTAGCAACAAGAGCTGCATCTTTGCTGACACTTGCTTCCAGCTTAGTCATGTAGTATTTAATAACTGGATGTAATTCATATAAAATTTGAAATTCCGCCCATTCACCTTTCTTCTTTCTTGCATCATCAATGGATTTCTGCACGAGTTCTTTGTCGAGTGAAAGTTTGTAAAGACTTCCGACCTTAGGTTTAGATTCAGGAGGAAGGTCAAATAAAATTTGGTTTAACTCTTTATGATTAACAATTTCCAAATAGTCACCTTTTACAGTTACTTCATTATTACTTAATAAATCAACAGAACTGAGTTGCTCAAAAAGCTCTTTGTAAAAACTTGTTTCATTTGAGTAAATAGATAAAGTGTCTTCGAATGGCTTATCAGTAATTAACGCTTCGGTTTTATCACTTTGACTATCGAACAAGGTCGCAAAATCAAATGCAGGACGTTTTTTGGGTTCTTCCAGATAGTTATCATTTTGCTCAAGAAACGCGTTCTCTACCAGTTGCTCCTCTTTGTTAGTATCGTAGAGCTTCATTACTGAACCTGCATCACCAAGAGTCTTATAAACAACTTCTTCTTTTTCTGTCAAGCGCTCTACTATATGCAAATCGGTTTTTAATCCAGGCACGTTTGATTCTGCAATAATGTAATGAATAAATGGAGTTTTCTTTTGACCATAGCGGTCGATACGGCCATTCCTTTGCTCCAGTGTTATTAATGACCAAGGAATATCGTAGTTGAACATACGGTTACAGAAGAAGTGCAAGTTTACTCCCTGAGACCCAGCATCCGAGCAAAGCAAAATTTTCACCCTACTATCTTGTTTGCCAAAATCATCAATAATTTCTTGTTGTTCAGTATCAGTTAAGCCACCGTGAAAAAATTGAACTGCCTCATCTTTAATTTTGAAATCCGCTTTAAGGTTTTCCCTTAGATAATTGAGTGAATCTATTCTCTCAGCAAAAACCACAAAGCGTTCATCGTTTGATTTTCCTGACCAACCAAGTTCGAGAAGTGTCTTCTTAAAACGCTCATATTTACTATCACTTTTGGTTTGAAGTATTTTTTCAAGCTTCGTTTTTAAGTTATTAAGGATTTCAAGATTCTCTTCGAGTGAGTCTTCGTTCTTTCCTTTTTCTTCAACTTTAACAATTCTACGTTTGATACTTTCAAGGGCCGCAAGCGGGGATGACATAAAAGCTTTAAAGATTCCGATTGAAAAAAGAAAGTCTTCCTTTGCTTTTCCATTAGTGAAGGATTCAATCGCTTTAAATTTTAGCTCCTGTTGATATTGCAAGAAATCAATTTCTTCTCTACTCAATTGACATGACTCACGTACAATTTTTCTTTCCGAAAAATTCGCTCTAACGGTTTCATCAACAATGTCGTTTTTAAACCTTCGCACATAGTATGGTTCCACATGACTTTTATCATACTCGCCATCTCTTGGAATAGCGGTAGGCTCAATCATATTAATCAGGTTTGCAAAATTTTCTTTGCGGCCGTTATGAGGCGTAGCTGAAGTTAAAATGAGGGATTCACACTTCTTCGCTATGAATTGAGCCAGGTCGCCTTTTTGACTTTTATCGTTAGCCACTGTATGGCACTCGTCAATGACAACAACGTCCCATCTGGATTTTTCGAGGTAGTGCCTGAATTTTGCATTTTTCTTTAGCGTATCAATAGAAATTATTGTTTTGTCGTAATAGTCAAATGGATTTTTATTAGCTGGAAGGTGAGATTTAATTCGAGCAATACCTTCTGAATCTAATCTAACAAGAGGGATGGCAAAGCGATTCCATAATTCTTGTTGAAATTGAGCTAATATGGATTTAGGCGCGAGGACCATTATACGCTTGCCTTTACCTCGTTTTATCATTTCCGTTAGGAAAATTCCAACCTCAATAGTTTTTCCAAGCCCCACTCCATCTGCAATTAGCAAACGTGGTCTTGGTAGCTGTAAGGCTTTAAGTGTAGGTGTTAGCTGATAATCAGCAGCGTTAATAGCAGTTTTATTAGCGATTGTGATTTTATCAGAAAAAACGGATGAATTTCTAATTTGGGTTTCCAGGAAAAGCTTGGTCTTTCGATATCCACTATCAGTATCTGGAATAAGCAAAGTGTGATTGGGGTCAACCGCTCGAATATCTTTATCCAAGCTTGAATCAAAAGCAAACCTTTTGCCTTTTACCAATTCACTAATTCCTTCAGCATCAATAAGCATTGTGCCATCGAAATTAGTCTTGGTATCAGTGATTATAAAATCTTCACCCCGTGTTGATATACGTTGCCCTATAGTTAAATTCATAAGTGTGGTAAGCTCTTAAGATTGTTCAATGCCCTTTTTACACCTCTTTCAGCCAATGGGTCATCACCAATAACATGTATAACCTTTTCGGCCAGCCAAAGTGTAATTAGTTCTTCTGCCTCAACTCGGAAAAGAAAAGCTAATTTTTCAATTTGCTCCCTGCTTAAATTGCGTTCTCCACGTTCAACTTTACTTATAAGGGCAGTGTCACATTCAAGATGTGCCGCAACCTGGCGAAGTAAGAACTTACGTTTTTCTCTCAATTCTTTAATCTTTATTCCTAAGTGATTCATTGGCTTTTGTTTGACTTGTCAGAAAGTGTCAAATTTAGAGGAATATTGTTAACTTTTGGGGATTACCTGATAAATTTTCATAGTTTTGATTCGACCACAACCTATTCGTAATAAGGTGGTTATCAATTCGCATTTAACTACAGGAAGGGACACCGTATTAATGAAGCAAGCAACTGAATATTATGAACTTGTATTGGAGGTTCTGGAGGCACCCTCAAAAAGCCAATTCAATAAGATAAAAGAACTCAGAAAGCTTTTACAGATAATAGCAACGGATGCAACAGCCAACGAGCCTGTTCAGTTTGCAAACCTTTTCTCAAGGATTGATTACATCAGAAGAAAAAAGAATTTAAGTAAGGAAGTGAATTATAGAATAGGTTCATTTCGATACTTCTCAAAATCACAAAGTGGTACTGAATCTATTTCTGAAGGGGAATTTTATGGCTATTGCTTAGCAATCGCTCAATATATTGAGCAATTATGTGAATCTCCCATACCCGATACCATTCTTTCCCTTACAAGCAAAGCGAGCTTTAAGCAAACTACTCACTTGAAAACAAAAGAGTTTATTAAGTATGTAAAAGGGCATGTCTGGGAGGTTGCCGAATTAAGAATTATTATTAATTCGGAAGACGAAGAACAATTTATCATTTCGAAGACTGATGAATCTCTTGTCGCATATTCAGAAACTCTTCTGGCACTTCAAGCAGGAGATAAGGTCTCCCTTCTTGACGTACGAATAGACGAAAATGAAATAGCACACCCACTGCATATTGTACTGCATCCTGATTATCTAATTGACATTTCAAGTATAGCTGAGTGTTTCCAAAACATTGGAGGCAAGGCAATTTCACCCTGGCAGTTATATTACATAAGCAAATTCAGTCAAAAAGAATTAACTCCCGCGATTCATAAGGGAAATGTTGCCAACTTTTTCTTGGATGAATTAATGTATTGCCAAAGAGATGAATTTCCCTTGTTCAACGAATTGATTAAACGAACATTTTCGAGTTTTCCCTTCGAATACACTTCTCTTTTTAAAAGTGACCAGGAGTTAAGGGAATTTGTTGCTGAAACAGAACAGCAGTTTAATAATTTAAAGAGAGTTGTGCAATTGGACCTTGCGTCTGAATCTATTAAAATAAATAAAGATAGAACTATCCTGGAACCCGCTTTCTTATGCGAAAAAATTGGTGTGCAAGGGCGCTTGGATTTAATGCACACGGATAATAACTATTTTAAGATTGTTGAGCTAAAATCTGGAAAGGTACCCTTCCCATATAACGACCCTGAGAAAATTGGAGATAACCATGCGGCTCAAGCTCGTTTATATAAACTGCTTTTAGAAAGGGTGTTTTTAGTTAATTACGAAAGCATAGATGCTGCTATATGTTATTCCTCAGCTTCAAACGAAAAAGAAAACATACGATGGGTACCTCGGTTTTTAGAATTCGATAAAAAGATTTTAAACACCAGAAATAGAATTGTAGATATTGAAAGAAAAATCTCAGGTGCCGCTGATGACATCTCATTGCAAAAGATTTTTAAGGACCTCGAATTTGATTCTCTGGGCATTCAACTGCAGCCGAATCTCAGCTGGTTTAGAAGAAATTTCGATACACTTACCGATTCTATTTCAAAGTTGAGTCAGGAGGAAAGAGCCTATATGCTCGCTTTTACACGCTTTATTTCAACCGAATTGTGGTATTCCAAATTGGGTGACGGTGTCTATGGCAAGGGGCATTCTGCACTCTGGAACAAAGAGGACGTTGGAGAACATGATGATAGTGACATAATCAATAACCTCGAAGTCATTGAAAACAATATTGATGACAGTGTGCATCCCCGTATCACTTTTAAACGGAATGACACTACTTCCTCTGATACATTTAACTTTCGCAAAGGTGACATTTGTGTTCTGTATTCCGTTGGAGATAATAATAAATTGGCAACTGATGGTCAAGTTTTCAAATGTAGCATTTCAAAGGAAATTAATTCACAGGGCAGTTTGGAGGTTGTATTTCAATACAAGCAAAATTCTTCAAGCAAGAATATAATTTTCAGCACAGGTCATAAATGGGCTCTGGAACATGACTCCATGGATTACAATTTTCACCTTATGTATAGGGGTTTATTTAAGTTTCTTTCCTCGGAGCCTTCAAAGAGGAAAAAGCTTTTAGGGATAGCTCCCCCTGACAGCTATGTTGTTAGCCAATTGTCACCAATTAAAGAGCATGTAACTGTTAACTCGCAAAGTAGAGAAGAGCAAAATTTATTAATTAGTAAAGCTATAAGCTCAAAAGATTATTTTTTACTCGTTGGTCCTCCAGGTACAGGTAAAACAAGGATTCTAATGAAGCATATGGTTGAAGAATTGTTTAATAATTCAGACGAGAATATTTTAGTACTTGCATATACAAATAAGGCGGTAGATGAAATTTCAGAGTCTCTCGAAGGACATAGCTACATTCGAATCGGCTCGCGGCTCGGATGTAATTCTAAATATCATTCCACACTACTTGATGTAATTGCTTCAAGTGCAAAAAACAGGGCGGAACTTAGTGAGACTTTGGCAAAATGTCGAATTTTTGTTTCTACAGTTTCTTCAATTGCAAGTAAACAGGAACTGTTTAAGCTTAAGCAGTTTGGAACAGTAATCATTGATGAGGCCTCTCAGATTCTTGAGCCTCAAGTCATAGGATTACTCTCGAATTTTAAAAAATTCATTCTAATAGGTGACCACAAGCAATTACCCGCTGTTTCAATGCAGTCAAAGGAGAAGGCGCAACGATTTAACTCATTGCTGGAAACGATTGGATTAAAAGACCTTCGTGAGTCATATTTTGAACGTTTATTAAGGCAAGCAAAAACAAATAATTGGGACCACGCTCATGGTATGTTACGGTTTCAAGGTCGGATGCATGAGGAGATAGCCACCTTCCCGAATCATCTTTTTTATAATAACAGATTAGTTAGTGCTGACCTTGCCCATCAAAAAGGCAAACAACTCTTTAGAAAAGTCACGAATGGACTTGAGCAATTTCTTGCCAATCGGAGATTGCTTTTTATCCCATCTATAAAAACAGAAGGTGAAAATAATAAGGTAAACGAATTTGAAGCAAAAGCCGCAGCGGTTATAGTAAAAGCTATAATTTATTTATATGAAAATAATACTGGAGAAGTCACTGATGAATATGGTAATAAGCGAACTGTACGATTCAATTCAGACAAGACTATTGGCATTATTACACCTTATCGAAATCAGATTGCAACGATTAGGAAGGAACTTGAATTAAGTGGCATTCATGACTGGGCTAATATTTCCATTGACACTGTGGAAAGATACCAGGGGAGTCAAAGGGATATTATAATCCTAAGTTTATGCATTAACTCTAATGGTCAGTTGGATTTTTTAAGTTCTCATTCGGTTGAGGACGAAGAAACGAATGCTCAAATTGATAGGAAATTAAATGTTGCTCTTACCAGGGCTAAGGAACAGTTGATTGTACTTGGCAATCCATATTTTCTGAATAATTCTTCATTGTACTATAAACTTATTCAGTTTATTAAAACCCGTGGCGGCCTCGTATCTGAAGGCGTTGAAGGAGTGATAAAAAATGAAATTAAATATAATCAGGATTATGATTTGAATGAATTTAATACTGAAGGTAAGGTATATCAACCTGAACTTCGATTTAAGGATGCGTTTGAATCGGCAATTATCACACCTATTAAAAACCACCCTAACACATCTTCATATCCAAAATTTGTCTTGGGGTATGATATAGATTACAATAGAAATGTTGTAGTAGAACATGGCCGTGCAAATTTTGCAGCAAATCTTATTAGCCATACAGCTGAAGAAAGAGTGCTTTTATATTGCTTTTATAATATGCGGAAGCACTATTTCACTCAACTTGCTATTTTTGATACGTTCAAGGAAGAGTTTCTTTTTCAACTGGAGAACAGCAAGCATAATTTCACAATGTTTGATTGGGGCTGCGGTCCTGGAACTTGTGCATTGTCCCTGCAATCATTTTTTAACTCAAACAACAAGAAGTTGCTAACCAATTATATTGGTATTGATTTAGCAGAACCGATGCTCAAAATGGGCACAACTTTTCTAAAGTCTGACCTCTTTTCTGACACTGTAAAGTATAAACTTGTAACACATTCGTCCAAAATCGAAAAAGCCTTATTAGATGAGATATTTAGAAGTATATCCTTTTGCATGTTCAATTTCTCATATTTTTTTGGGAACATTGATAATCATAAGGCGAAGCTGCTTGCGGAAGAATTAAATAAAATCAAAGAACAGTATCCTTTAAATCGCTATTACATTACTTTTCAAAACTCTTCTCTGGAGGGTAGAAATACAAGTTATCGCGTATTTAAGAAGACTCTAAAATCTTTCAGGGAGGTGGTGAAGAGAACTGAGACAGTTTCCTATAAAAACAATGAACTATCGAATTATGACAGCTCAGAGATGGTATATTATGAAATCTTAGAATTAGCTTAGAGGATATGGATTTATTTGGCAATGGAAAAACACAGACGCAAGTCTTAAAGGAAAATCTCGCGAAGGTTAATGGCCTAAGACTCATTGAAGATTTCATTACTCCAGAGGATGAGAAATTCCTTCTATTAACTATCGATAAGCAGCCTTGGTTGGATGACCTGTCAAGAAAAGTACAGCATTACGGTTACAAATACGACTATAGAGCAAGGGCAATTTTAGAAAACAATAAAGTTGGTGAAATTCCTCACTGGATGGATTGTATCATCGACCGATTGATTTCTCAGCAAGTAGTGAATTTTAGACCTGACCAGGCTATTATAAACAATTATGAAGTTGGTCAGGGGATAGCAAATCATATTGATTGCGAACCATGTTTTGATGCAACAATTATGTCGTTGAGCCTCGGGTCCTCAGTTGTAATGGAATTTAAAGACAAAGAGAATCCGAAAATTATTGTTCCAATATTGCTGAAGCCTCGCAGCCTCGTAATTTTAAAAGACCAAGCCAGGTATGAATTTACTCATGGTATTGCGCAACGGAAATCAGACGTCTTTAATAACACAAAGCATGAGAGAAAACGTAGGGTGTCAATGACCTTCAGGAAAGTTGTATTAACTAAATAAATAGAGATGTCAGAATTCGAAGAGTCCGAGTTTCGTGGGCCATTATTTAACCAATTAGAAAAGGGCAATCATTTGCTTTGGGAACCAGGACAAGTATTTGAGAAGTCAATTGGCATTGATAGAGCCTCATTCAGCACTAACCAATACCTATGGGATTTGTATTGTGAGACAGGTTACTTAAATGGAGTAATTCTTCGAAATAGACATTTTAGATATATCTGGTCGGGAACTCCTCCAGGTAAAACACTTCCAGATTTTAGCTTAAACCTTTTTATACAAGCAAAACGCGGGTATTATTCAAAACGTGGAAAGAGTTCGCTAATTTCAAAGGGAATTAAAGGGCAGCATTGGTTTTTTGAGATTACTCCACATCAGCAAATTGCATTGGAAAAATTAGCCTTAGATTTAGGGGATGATGCTTTAGTTGTATATGCATCGCCATTATTTCACGAACAACAACAATTGTATAACCATACTAAAAATCAAACGATAGTTGAGAATTCTACCTTTCCTAAAGCCATAGCTCTAAAGGGGCATTCTAAATGGTATTATGATAAACCTGGTATGTCAGGTGTTGCCAACCCAGACTTTTCCTTTGTTGAGGGTCCAGATTTATTTACAGAAATCAAAATGAAACGGGAAGTTAAAGGAGACATGGGTCAAAACTCAAGTAAAAGCATAGAAATATTGTCTGAAAGAATTGACAAATTCGTTGATTCACAATCGAACGATTTTCGAAGTACTCAATACATTTATTGGATTGGCAATATTGACAGGTATCCCCAGTTGTATGGTGGAGATTCACCAAAATTAAAGAACTACCTGAAAATTGAAACATTTGTAGCTCTGTGGAAATTGCAATGGTTAATTTTTTAGTTTCGTAAACACATCTCTAATGAATTTGCAAAATAAAAAGGCAGAATTTCTATTATTGAACCCAAGGTATACCCAAACTTCGATGGCTTATTTTCTTCCTCTTTCGGCTAAGGAATTGCGAAGATATAAGACAGTTTTAAATTGGGATGCTGTGAGTGTAAATCAAGCCATACCATGGAGCGCAGAAGTATTAGAGGAGTTTCAGGATGTTTTGTCGTTTGATAAGGGTGATGAATTTGCATTGATAAACACCAATGAGAAACTGCCATGGAGTATTGAATTTATTGAAAATTTTCGAAATAGCTGGGACTGGGAAATATTATCTCAAAACAGAGCGGTCATCGAAAATTCTGATATAAGGAGATATTTTCTTCTGCAGTTAGAACCTTATTTGTCTGAGAATCCAGAGGTTGAAGATGATGAAATATTTGATGAGCTTGAACGAAATCTGCATACAACTAATAAATTTATTGAATACCAAATTTCGACCGAAAAAGAGATTGAACAGAACACTAATCTCAAGTTTTCCCTATTAAGCAGTAACGAATATCTTCCATGGTCTGGAGAGTTAATTTCAAAATATGCTGAAAAATGGGATTGGGATATGTTGAGCCTTAATCCTTCACTGCCATGGACAATTGATTTAATTGAACAATTCGAAAGCAAATGGTGTTGGGGTGGTGAAATTTGTGATATAAACGGCTTCACAAAATATGAATGCGGCTTATCTGGAAATCCTGGTTTGCCGTGGAGTTATAACCTAATAGAAAGGTTTAAAAATAAATTCGATGGATTCACTTTGTCTTTCAATTCCGAAATCAAATGGGATATTGAAATGCTGACTGAATTTAAGTATCTTTTAGACTTACAGCAATTAGGATACAACAAACATTTGTGGAATACTGTGTTTAAAGAATTTAATCAGTTGGAAATAGCATCTGACATATTAGGTAAGATGTCTGATGACAATGATGTCTATTGTTAAATACATTACTAAACATGAATACGAATCAAGAATTAATAGATAAAATTAAATTATTAGGTTATACCGTTCGCCAAATTGGATATAGAGACCAAGCTCAGGCAGATAAAAACGAGTATAATTACAGGTACTGGATAATACCAGAAGAAAACTCACTATTAAAGGACACACCTTTCTACCACGATTCCGAAAATGATTTCATACACTTCACTTCTCTGGAGGCATTGTACGGAATACTAAATTCAAAGCATTTAAGACTCTATAATCTGCTTAATATGGATGACAAGTACGAGTTGGGATATGCTAAGAAATCATTGTCTTTTTTAAGTTCAGATAAAGAGAGTGAAGATAAGGAAGGGCTATATGCGATGTCGTTTTGTTCATCATTGGTAGTTCTTAACGAAGAACCAAAAAAAAAGAAGCATTTACTATGGAAGCTGCATGGTAGAGATGGCCACGGTGTAATTATTCGTTTTAAAATATATAATGATTTAAGCACATGGTACAATTTCTATTTGGCGAAGTGTTTTTATGATTTAGATAATTTTTACGCTATCAAGGAGCTTAATGAAGTTACAGATAAAGAAATATTGGACGCTAAGCTTGGATGTTTTATTAAGCTGCCAATATATGAGTTTGAGAACGAAATTCGATTGGTTTTTGATAAACGTCATTCTGGCTGGATAGACGACAAGAACGGTAAAAGAGTTTATCCACTAATCTATCCTGACAAATTAAACACATCGGATAAAATCTACTATTTCCAATTGCCTTTATATAATTTTTTCAAGGATAATCCTGATGCATATCCGACTCCACCAAATGGAATGCAAAGACCTCATGAGATACCGAAAATTGGAATTACTGAAATCATTTTAGGATATAGATATAATGAGGCTGATTTGTTAAATTTAAGAACGCGCATGGAATTAATTGACCCAACAATTGTCATAAAGCTTTCTGATTTAAGGCAGTTTTACTCGTAATTCTTTTTTATGAAGTTTAGCAGTCTGATGTGCGGATTTTTAGACTCAAGATTGATTACAAAAATGCTTTACAGCTTCTTCCATTTTTGAATCAAAGAATTTAGCTCTTCTTGAATTTCAGCAGGTATTGACTCTCCAGTTGTTTTAATCGCAATTTCTACTTTATCTCTTGTAGTTGTTATTCTATTCTTAATGAAAGTTTTAAATTCGACTTTCTTATTCCGTTTCTCTTTAGAAATAACCTGGAGAATTGAGGAATTGTCCTCAAGATTGCTTTTCACCATATATCTCTTAAACTCATCGTCTTTCATCTCGGTCACTCCAGGCTCATCAGCAAAAAGCAGTCTGAAAGAATCTAAGGAAATTCCTTTCTTATCAAGATTAATTTGAGCATCGCTCCAGTCAAAACCATTGGATAAAACAATACCCTCATTTAGTCCTAATTTATCCCAATCTGGCTCGTGGTCCCAGTTTGTAACTTTTGACCAATCCCTAAACTTTACGCTTTCTTCCATTTCAGAAGTGTCAATATCCAATTCGTCATATATCGAGGACTCTTTCAGCAAATTGCTAAACACAACACTGTCCAGTTCTTCGTCATTGATTCCGTCTCCATCGTCATAAATACATAGACTTTCTTGAGCTGACGTTAAGTTTACAGTTACCTGGTGTGTGGTATAGTATATTACATCTGATAAGGTTTCTGGAGATTGCGGTTGCTCATCAGCGTGCTTAACGAAATTATTAGCCATTTCCAGGGCCATTTTTCTTGCATATAACAAGCTGTCGTTAACAATAGTAGTATTTGATGCACTGGAAGAAACAAACTCATGGTCATCATATTCTGGGGTTTTACTCCATACACATGTTTCACGGGTTACGACATACTTGTATTCATTCATGGAATCTATTATTAAATGAAAGGGGCGCTGGAGTAGAGCGCCCCAAACAAGGGTTAAACATTATAATGGCTAATATATGCCTTTTGAACTAACCGACCTCAAATACCTACAATTTTCGTAATATTGTAGCATGGCTGTACACATCGGGAAAATTATTTATGGGGTTTATAAGCAGACTAAAATGCCTATGAAGGAATTTTGTGGTAAGCTTGGAAGAGATAGAGATATTTGCTACAAAATGTTTAAGCGGGAAACAATTGATACGGGTGTTTTACTGGAAGTTTCAAAAGTGCTTAATCATGACTTCTTCCAATATTATGCAAAAGGAGTGGCTACAATTGACAAGTCTAAACCAGCAACAAAGAAGGATATTCAGGAGGTTTTGGATGCTATTTCGAAGCTGTCCAAGAAGAAATGATTCCCGTGGCCAATTGAATTAAGATTCTCGGTTAAGGATATTGTTTTCATATTAAAAATGCTCATTCCTTTTTAAATCTAATTCTGGGACAGCCTTCTGCAATTAAACTTATTTCATTTTCACTATCAATATAAAATGAGAGTTCCGCTCCCGTTATTGCAATAAAACCATCCTTAATAAGGTATGCAAATTTCTCTTTACCTCCCTGCAAGGCATCTTCAGTTATTACAAAATCCTTATCAACAAACTCAAGACTTCTTAGAAAGGTCTCCTGTCCAGGTTCTACTATAAATTTGTTTCCTTCAATTCCATGCTTGGTCGAAGGATTACAGGATATAAATCCCGTCAATGCTATAATTAAAAACAGTTTTTCAATCATTTTTGTATGATATAATTATGCTAACGTATTGGCTGGTCATTTGCCACTCTTTTACCATCCTCTAATTCCCTATTAAATTCAGGATAAGGGTATTTCTTTTTAAGATATTCGAAGTAGTCAGCAATACCTCCAGGTTGCGGTTTCGGGTTATTCTTTTTGAATTCATAACCAGTCTCGAATCGGTATGTATTTAAATACCATTTGTATTCATCCTCGCTTTTACCACGCCAGAATTCCGAGGCATCGGACTGCGGTTTCACGTAGACGGCATCCTTGGGTATATTCCTTCGTTTTGGCTCCTTTATAAACATTATATACAAAATGATTAAAATAGCAACTCCGAGAGAGACTGCACCGCCTTCTTCCATATGTTTATTAATTTATAGTAAACTTAATAATATTTCAGGAATGGATGTTTTTATGAATATTTGAATAAATGTGTATCTTTGCCCTGTGAACATTTTCACAAACTTAGGTTAAGTTCTTAACAATCAAGCAAATAAAGGTTAAGGGTATTCGAGTCCCTTCATCCGCACTTAAAACCCGCTTCGTGCGGGTTTTTTTCTGAAGCATAACACGAGAAGCCTGTCCTGAGCGAAGTCGAAGGGAGTCCCTTCATCCGCACTTAAAACCCGCTTCGTGCGGGTTTTTTTCTGAAGCATAACATGAGAAGCCTGTCCTGAGCAAAGCCGAAGGGAGTCCCTTCATCCGCACTTAAAACCCGCTTCGTGCGGGTTTTTTTCTGAAGCATAACACGAGAAGCTTGCCCTGAGCGAAGCCGAAGGGAGTCCCTTCATCCGCACTTAAAACCCGCTTCGTGCGGGTTTTTCTTTTTACCTTTCTAAAATATTCCCTAAAAATGTGACTTTTTGATCCATCCTCTATTATGGTATCAAAACAAAGCCGATGAACGGAACGATTTGTATGGCAGAGGATTCGTATCGAATACAAACAGAAACTGAGATCAATTCAGAAATGGACCTGGTTAGGGCGGCGCAAAAGAATGCCCGGGAATTTGCGCCTCTCTATCAGCGATATTACCGGAAGATCCTCGCTTTTGTATATCACCGGATCGAAAGCAAAGACGAAGCATTTGATATTACAGCGCAGGTCTTTTACAAAACGCTTGAAAATCTTTCAAAATACGAGGATCGCGGTCTGCCGTTTTCCGCCTGGCTTTTCAGGATCGCATCCAATGAGCTCAATGCGCGTTTCAAAAAGGAGACGAGCGTCCGGATGGTCTCCATTGATGATGAAGGGCTGGAAGAGCTGAAAATGAATGTTGACGAACATTCATCAAAGGAAAGTGACAGACAGTTGTATGCGGCTCTTGCGATGCTCGACCCGGATGAGGTGGAGCTCATCGATATGCGTTTTTTTGAAAAGCGTCCGTTCAGGGAGATCGCAGAGATCCTGGGAATCAGGGAAAGTGCTTGTAAACTCAGGGTTTACAGGATCGCGGAGAAGTTAAAACACATTTTAACAAAACAAGGACATGAAGTTCACAAATAATAAGAACAAACAACCGATCCCGGAAAAGGAGATCACTGAGAATATGAATTTTGACAAATTCATTTCTTCCTACAAACCTCCGGTAAAAGGGCTTTTTAGCGGTGGGGCAAAACTTTATGCATTGGTCGGAACTGTTCTTACAGGCATTGCTGTTGTAGTGGTGATGCTTGCAGGACCGTCTGTTCCAAATGCTGCGCAGAAGCCTTTTGTTTTCTCACCAATGAGGTCGATGGACAAGCCATTGACAGATCTCGTAATCGATAATTCAAAAGACAGCACCATTGTTTTTTCGACTGGCTCACTTATCACCATCCCCGCAGGATCATTCGAAGATGAAAGTGGAACTGCTTTATCCGGAAAAGTGGAGATCCACTACCGTGAGTTTCATGATGCGGTCGACATCCTGTTCAGCGGAATCCCGATGAATTATGATTCGGCAGGAACGGAATATCAATTCGAGTCTGCGGGAATGTTTGAGATCACAGCTACGAAAGATGGAAAACCTGTGCGACTGAAGTCGGGAAAAGAACTAAAAATAAATATGATCTCCCGCAATCCGGATCCGGATAAATTCAACTTTTATACGCTGGATACAGTCGGAAGAAAATGGGATTATGTTTCTGAAAATACGGCTCAGAACGGTACCTGCATCAGAGCTTATGAAGATAGGGTTGCAGGCGAAAATGATCGCAGGCATCCGCAACGGATTGCGGAAGAAGCATTGCTTAATGCGAAGCCAGTAGCGCCTTCCATGGCAGATCCGGCCAAACAGAATTTCCGGATCGATTTTGATGCGGATGAATTTCCGGAGCTGGCTGTGTTTGAAGGGATCAAGTTCGAGCCTGTAAAAGAAGAAAAGGATTACGATCCGGCGATGGCGAAAAAAACCTGGGAAGAAGTAGAAGTAAAACGTGGAAAAAATGGAAGCCAGTATGTTGTGACATTCTCTTCCGGAAAAGAAAAGCACAGCTTCACCGTTGTACCGGTGGTTGATGAAAAGGATTATGCTGCAGCCATGAATGATTTTTCGATCCGTCAGGCGAAATATGAAGCGATGCTTTCTGAAAGAAGGAGAACGTCTTCTGCTGCAAATGACTCCATGTATGCACTGAATTCTCATTTCAAAAATCTTGCTTCGGGTGCCGATCTCGACCAGCGTTTTGATGCATTTATCAGCGGAGATTACAAAAATACAACCAGGGATCTGCTCGTCTACCGCACATTTTCAATACGACGGCTTGGTGTTCACAACAGTGATCTTCCGCTTCCGTTTTTTGTAAATGAATCCGGTTTAATCACAGGAGATTTTAATGCTGAATTTACTGTTGAAAATGAAAATGCAATGTTGAAAAGCGTGTTCCTGATCCGACGTTCGGTCAACAGTCTTTTTTCAGTTTCATCACAAAATTTCTCGCGTTTTCCTTTCAATAAAAAAAACATCGATCTTATGGTCGGCATTACTGATGAGAACCAAATAGTTTATATTCAGGATGCCGACCTGAAAGCAACGAAGGCAGAAGGAAAGAATATCCGTTTTAATATGAAAAAAGTTCCGGGTGAAATCGCTAAGGCGGAAGATCTCAAAAAATTTCTGAATCTTTAAGCATGAAACGCTTTCTGGTTATATCATTTCTATTGTTTTCCATTAGCGGATTTGCTCAATCTGCAGCTAAAACTGCTGTATTCAAAGTGCGTTCGAAAGTGTCGGAATGCAAGATCACCTGCAAAGGGCCGGCATTTTTGCTTGAGATCAATAACCCTGTGACAATCAAGGTCAAGGGGCGGAATCAAAAGATCACAGTGGTAGCGGTCGGTGGCAAGGTAATGTCGATTGAAGGTAATGTTTATTATGTGCGTTTCACAAGGCCGGGTCCAGGTGTGATCTCCGTGTATCAAGACACCGATAAGGGCCGTGTTCTGATCGGAACGAAAATGCTGAATGTGAAAAGTCCGCCCATTTATTTCTGCGGAATTAAAATGGACTCGATCTCAAAGTCGATCAGGATGAGGGGTACTAATTTTTATGCATATTCAAATTATTACAAAAAAGAACTTCCTATTTCTTCGTTCGAGATGTATTATGTAGATGATACAACCATCAAAAAGCTGGAACCGGTAAAAATGGTCTCAGATACCTGTATGCTTTCACCCGATATGAAGAAGCGGATCCTGAGTTTTCAGCCGAAATTCAATTATATCTATTTTCACAACATTGTAATGGGTGTTCCTGATGGCAGCAAACGCCTGCTTGATCCGATAGAACTCAATATTGTTTTGGACACTGCCGACCGGGAACATTTGAGCCTGATGTACGCCGTGAGAAAAAAGCGGCTTTAAAGCCAGTTTTACCTTCGGGAGGCTTGCATTTTGTAAAAAGTACTATATTTGCACCTCGTTTCGCATGCCCACGTGGCGAAACTGGTAAACGTTGCGGTCTCAGAAGCCGTTGTCATTAGACTTGGGAGTTCGAGTCTCCCCGTGGGCACGACTAAAGTAGAAAAATCCTGCCCTAACCGGGCAGGATTTTTCGCTTTTAGTCTCGTGAAGCGTAAACGCAAAATGGAAGTGGCATAATTACAATTTAATTTTTTTTTAAACCTGAAGGAGAACTCCTGCGTCGTTATATACTTTTCAGTCAAAAAGATTTTCAACTTTATACTGGTTTCTCATCAAATGTGGAAAAAAGATTGAATAAGCATAATTCCGGAGGAAATAAAAGTACCGCATACAGAAGACCTTTACAGCTGATATTTTGCGAATTTTATTTATTTGAACACGACGCCAGGAGGCGTGAGATACTTCAAGACCACTATGGGTAAGAAGGCCGTCAGATTAATGCTTAGTGGAACACTGGAAAAAATGGGTTACAAGAATCTTCCTTTGAAAGCATTAGATATAATCAATGACAATGAAAACGTGGACTTAATTTAAGATTACTTACTATCTTTATTCCGTGAATTACCACAATCGAAGGTTTATTCTCTCCCTGTCTGTTATCATGTTGTCTGTGAGACTTTGGGCCCAGACCCATGTAGCCGACTCGCTTAAAATCCTTATTGGCTCAGAAGCCGCTGATACCAACAAAGTAAATCACCTTAACTCGCTCGGTGTCGAACTATGGGGCAACCTCGATACCGCTTTCATCTGCAGCCAAAGTGCACGCGAGCTTTCAAAAGAGATTGGTTGGGAAAAAGGAGAAGGTAAATCATTGTATATGCTCGGCGTATTCAGCTTCGATAAAGGCAATTATGCAGAAGCTCTTGGATTTAACGAAGAGGCACTGACGATCTGGGAAAAGCTGGAGCAGGAAGTTCCCGAAACAGAGAAACGCGAGATCAAATTTCTCAAGGCGCGCTCGATGGGCGAGATTGGAAATGCGTATTATGGCATGGGAAATTATCCGACAGCGCTCGACAATCATTTCAAGGCGCTTAAGCTGAATGAAGAAGTGGGATTTGAAAAAGGGATCGGGAACTGCCTTGGAAATATCGGCAATATATATTCCGAGCAGAAGGATTTTCAGAAAGCGCTGGAGTACTACAAAAAATCACTGAAATCGGGGCAGAAGCTGGATAACAAATATGATATTTCCATCGACCTGAGAAATATTGCGATCGTTTATAATAACATGGGAAATCCGGGAAAGTCCATGGAATATGCGATGTTGGCCCTGGCGGTTTCAAAAAACCTTAATAATCACCTGGAAATGGCCAACAATCTTTGTTGTGTCGGTTCTGCCATGCAAAATCAGGCCGACTCGCTGATCAACAAAGGAAGCAGCTATGAAGATGTAAAAGAATTGTACGCAAAAGCCCGGGACTATTTCTCACAGTCTCTGAAACTTGATGAACAGGAGGGAAATCAGCTGGGAGCAGCAATGAATTATTCCAATATCGGGCAGGTTTATCTTACACAAAAGAACTATGGCGAAGCGGAGAAATACCTGAACAGGTCGCTTGCCCTGGACTCTGCGATGGGCTCACTTTCCCAGATAAAAAATCTTCACGAAGGGCTCAGTGAGCTTTATCTTCAGATGGGCGACTACAAGCGCTCTCTTGAGCATTACAAGGCTTATTCAGCGGTAAAGGATTCCATTTTCGATGAAGAAAAGCACAAGGAGATCACGCGGCACGAGATGAACTATGAGTTCGAGAAAAAGGAAGCATCCATGAAAGCCGATGAGGAAAAGCGGGCAGCCCTGGCAGATGCCGATAAAAAGAAACAGAATATCTTCATTCTTCTGATCTCCCTCGTTGCGATCGCAATTGCGATCATTGCCGTTATCGTAGCCCGGTCGCTTGGCATTACAAGAAAGCAGAAGCTGATCATCGAGCAGCAGAAAGAGCTGGTAGAAGAGCAGCAAAGGGCCGTTCTGGACAGCATTCGTTATGCGAAACGCATCCAGCAATCGCTGCTGCCCACCGAAAAATACATTGACAAAAGCCTTGATCGCCTGAAAAAGGACAAAGACAAGGCCAGCTAGCCATTTTTTGCTGTTAAAAGAGCTTAAAAAAGCCTGAAAAACGGCAAAAAATCCGTATTTTTGTGTCCCTTTTAAAAAAAGCAATTAATATCCATTAAAAATAAGTTAAAAATGAACATTGTACAGGAAAACATCGATGAGTTGAACGCAGTATTGAAAGTGAAAGTAGAAGCAAATGATTATTTGCCGAAAGTAGAGGATGCGCTCAAGAATTATCAGAAGAAAGCAAACGTTCCGGGATTCCGTCCAGGGAAAGTACCTACCGGCATGATCCGCAAAATGTATGGCAAATCCATCATGGTGGACGAGATCAATAAGCTCCTTAACGATTCATTGTATCAGTACCTGAATGAAAATAAGATCGAAGTTCTCGGAAATCCACTACCGAAGAAGGATATGGTGATCGACTGGGATAACCAGAAGGATTTCGAGTTCCTGTATGAAATGGGTCTTGCGCCTAAGTTTTCGGTAGAGCTCGGACCGAAAGATAAATTCACGTATCAAACGGTGAAGATCGATGATGAGCTGATCAACAAATATGTTTCTGATATCGCAAAGCGTTACGGAAAGGTTGAAAATGTTGAAGTTTCTGAAGACGGCGACCTGCTGAACGGTGATTTCGTAGAGTTGGATGCGACCGGAAATATCCTGCCCGGCGGGATCTTCAAAACAGGCTCCCTGTTCCTGGACCGGGTGAAAGACCCTGAAACAAAGAAAGCCCTGATCGGAATTAAAAAAGACGATAAAGTGGTGCTTGAGGCAAGTAAGCTTTCTGAAAATGCAACCGACCTGGCTGCATTGCTCGGAATCGACAAAGACGCTGCCGAAAAGCTTACTTCCAAAGTGCAGTTCACTGCAAAAGGGATCAGCCGTCTTGCTGCAGCTGAGATCAACCAGGAGTTCTTCAACAAGATCTATGGTGAAGGAAATGTGAGCTCGGAAGATGAATTCAAAGCAAAGATCCGCGAAGAACTGGCGAATATGTTCATCCAGGACAGTGAACGTAAATTCTATAACGACGTGGTTGATCACCTGATGAATAAGGTGAATATCAATCTGCCGACAGAATTTCTCAAGCGCTGGATCGTTGCCGCAAATGATAAGCCGGTAACCATGGAACAGGTAGAATCGGAATTTGAAAATTATTCGAAAGGATTAAAATGGCAGCTGATCGAGAACAAGATCATTCGTGATAACAATATCCAGGTTTCAAATGAAGAGGTCGTGGATCATACCAAAACACTGATCCTTGAGCAATTCGGAAAATACAATCCTTCCCCGATGAGCGAGGCAGATCTGGATGATACAGTGAAGCGCGTATTGTCGAACCAGGAGGAAGCGAAGAAATTGTATGAAAAGCTGTACGGACAAAAAGTAATGACGCTTTTCAAGACAAAGTTCACGCTGGAGAACAAGGAAGTGGCATATGATGATTTCTTTAAGAAGGCCTGATCTGACAAATCGTCCGTGAAAACAATAAGGTCTTGGATTTGTTTGTACATTTAGTACGTAAACTTGAACTTTAAACTTTTAAACTTCCTTATCTATGTTCGACAAAAATGAATTCAGAAAATATGCTGTGAAGCACAAAGGGTTGAGCGGTAACACGTTTGATTCGTATACAAAGCACAATATCAGTAATATCACGCCATACATCATCGAAGAGCGTCAGCTCAACGTGACACAGATGGACGTATTTTCCCGTTTGATGATGGACCGTGTGATCTTCCTCGGAACCGGGATCGATGACCAGGTGGCAAACATCGTTCAGGCGCAGCTGTTGTTCCTTCAGTCGCTCGATGCGAAGAAGGATATCCAGATCTACCTTAACAGCCCGGGTGGATCCGTATATGCCGGACTGGGAATTTATGACACCATGCAATACATCACACCTGATGTTGCCACGATCTGCACAGGAATGGCAGCAAGTATGGGAGCGGTGCTGATGTGTGCCGGACAAAAAGGAAAACGCGCTGCATTGAAGCATGCACGTGTGATGATCCATCAGCCACTTGGCGGAGCGGAAGGACAGGCATCGGATATCGAGATCACTGCACGCGAGATCCAGAAGCTGAAAAAAGAGCTTTATGACATCATCGCCAGCCACAGCGGTCAGACCTATGAAAAAGTATGGGCCGACAGCGACCGCGACTACTGGATGACAGCTGAAGAAGCAAAAGCATACGGTATGGTGGATGAAGTGCTGACGAAAACAAAAACAGTTTAAAGAATTGAAAGCTTAAAAAATAAAAGATTCAGAGTTGGAAAATAAAATTTCCGGCTCTTTGTCTTTTTAAAGCAGGAATAATTGTCAACTGTCAATTGTATACTGAAATAACATGGCAAAAGAAGAGAAAGAAATAAAATGTTCGTTCTGCGGACGGACCAAAAAAGATACGGATGTATTGATCGCCGGAATTACCGGTCACATCTGTAATCATTGTGTAACGCAGGCGCAGACCATTGTGAAGGATGAGATCGGTTCGAAGAATGTTTCAACCTTCAATGCAATGCAGCTGCTCAAGCCGGCTGAGATCAAAAAGCATTTGGATGAATACGTGATCGGGCAGGACGAGGCAAAAAAAGTTCTTTCGGTTGCCGTTTATAATCATTACAAACGTTTGATCCTTTCTCAGCCGAAAGCCGGAAAAGAAGAGATCGAAGTTGACAAGTCCAATGTGATCATGGTAGGGGAAACCGGAACCGGCAAAACCCTGCTTGCCCGTACGATCGCTAAAGTCCTGAACGTTCCTTTCTGTATTGCAGATGCAACAGTTCTTACTGAAGCCGGTTATGTAGGCGAGGATGTGGAGAGTATTCTTTCGCGTTTATTGCAGGCCGCTGATTTTGATGTGGCTGCTGCCGAGCGTGGGATCGTTTTTATTGACGAGATCGACAAGATCGCACGCAAGAGTGATAATCCTTCAATCACCCGTGATGTTTCCGGTGAAGGTGTTCAACAGGGATTGCTGAAGCTTTTGGAAGGCTCGGTTGTAGGTGTTCCTCCGCAGGGAGGAAGAAAGCACCCGGAGCAGAAAATGATCCAGGTAAATACGAAAAATATTCTTTTTGTTTGCGGTGGTGCATTTGATGGTATTGTCCGCAACATCGGAAACCGTTTGAGCACACAAGCCATTGGGTACGCCGTGAACAAGGAGACAGAGAACATAGACAAAGAAAATCTTTTGCAGTATGTTTCGCCGCAGGATCTGAAGAGCTTCGGACTGATCCCGGAGCTGATCGGCCGTTTGCCGGTATTGACCTACCTGGATCCACTGGATGCGGAAACATTGCTGCGGATCCTTAGCGAGCCGAAAAATGCGTTGATCAAGCAATACGCCCACTTATTTGAAATGGACGGAGTGAAGATCAAATTTGAAAAAGGAGTTCTGGACTTTGTTGTTGAGAAAGCAATGGAGTTTAAATTAGGAGCGCGTGGATTACGTTCTATTTGCGAAGCGATCATGACCGACCTGATGTTTGACACACCTTCTGATTCATCCGTTAAGGAACTGAACATAACGCTCCGTTACGCGAAAGAGCGATTAAAAAAATCGACTTTAAATAAGCTGAAAGTAGCCTGATAGCATAGCTAAAATGGAAGCGCCCCGGAAGATCATTTCGGGGCGCTTTTGTTTTATGGTAGTTTTTTTTAACACATAGGCAGATAGAAACAATAAAAACACATAGAAAACATAGGCAAAATAGACTATGTGTCTATGTGACACCTAAAACGTGATCGGATAGGATACACTGTTGATCGTCACCGTTGCGTTGTTATCACAGGCGCCGGTTCCGAAATCCACATAACGGGTTGAAAGGTTGAACGGCGAAAGCGCGATCGCTCCCTTTTCGATATAATCACAATTCATCGCTACGATCAACGGAACATAGATGGTCACATTAAAGCCGTTTCCGTTGGCCGCCGTTCCATTGGCAGAACCAATGATCGAATATACGTCGTCACTCGGATCAGTGATCGTGCTTTCTCCGGCGATCCATTCCCTGGAACGGTTCGAGTTCCATGTAATGTTTCCTTCAGACGTAGTGATGTGCAGGTTCGTGCAGTTGATTGTATATTTTAAATTTCCGCTGCTGTTATGTCCGTTATTCGTGATAGACCAGGAGCCGACCGTAACCGCATTGTTATTGTGATAATAGCCCACGAGAGAAATAGTCACCGTTGTAAGCGAGTCGCGATAGGGGCCGCTGAATGATGCAATGATCTTTCCTTTTCTCAGAGCGCCGTCAATTCCAATGGAGTTGTTAGGTCCGAAATCAATGGTCAGCGTTTTCGGCCAGGAAGCTGTCCCGACAGAATCAACTGTAAAATTCGGATAGGAAACACGCAGGTAGGAGCTGGAATCCGCATACTGACCGATCATTTTTAATACACTCGCATAGGTTTTTTCTGCGGTTGCATTGTTTCGTGCTGAATCGGTTTCCTTGTCCTCATCACGGTCATTTTTGCGGCAGCCGCTAAAAAACATCAGCCCGGCAGTAGCTGCCAGGCTGATGAATAATGCTATTTTTCCTTTTCTCATATTTTGATCCTTCGATCTTAATACATGGTTATATTATACGTTGTTCCGTCGAGAGTCGCTGTTGCATTCCCGTCGCAGGCACCGGTCCCATAATCAAACACGATCGGGTAGGTCGGATAATCCGCGAGTGTTAGTGTAAAGCTTCCGCTCACGATCCAGTGGCAGCCTACATTCACACGCAGGTCGCTGTTGGTTGCGATCGTATAGGATTCTCCGTCCATCGATACGCCATTTGCGGTTCCATGGATCAGGTAAACGTCATCAAAAATGTTCCAGTTGGTGGTATAACCTGCATAGAATTCACGGTACTGGTTGGTGCTCCAGGTTGCTGATTTGCCATTGGTCGGATGTGTTACCGTTGCGCCGCTTACAATAACGTGGTAAACCAGGTGTCCGGAAGCATTATTACCCTGGTTGGTGATGGTTTGAGTTCCCTGGATATGATAATCGTTGTGATAATAATTGGTCAGCGTGACTGTGATCACCGTTCCCGAATCCTGGTACGGACCGGTAAATACGGCTGTAACAATTCCTCTGCGGTAATTCCCGTCGCTGCCAAGGCAGTTGGTGGTGCCGAAGTCGATCGTCACCGTTTTTGGCCAGGTAGTCAGGTCATAGGGAGTGATCGAAGCGGTAGCACAGGCAGAGAGTATAGTTGGTGTTCCGCTCCCGGAAGCTCCTGAAGAGCGGATCACATTTGAGCTGTCGCTCACGGTGCTGACCTGTTTCCAGATTCCTGCAAAAGCACTTTCTGCTGTTGCATTGTCTCCTGCGGAATTAGCATTCTTAGGTTTTTTTTCTTCTTTACGACAGCTGGTGTAGACCAGTGAAAGCATAGCCATCAGGACTAGTGTCGGAAGTGATCTGATAATTCGGGTTTTCATGGAGAGTGGTGTTTGTTTAGTTAATTCAAATTTACTGTTTTTTTTCTAAAGTAATGAACTCGTATTCGTATTTGTTCTTTTCATCTGTAATGCCTTTGTTTCTTGAGGTTTCAACCCATTCTGAGGCGTTCAGCTCCGGGAAGAAAACATCTCCTTCAAAGGAGTGGTGGATCTTTGTCAGATAGATCCTGTCCGTGATATTCAGGCTTTGACGAAAGATCTCCGCGCCTCCGATTATAAAGATCTCCTCATCTCCGCTTTCTTTTGCCAGCTCAATCGCTTTCCCGATAGAATCCACTACAACTGCTCCGGGTGCATGGTAATTATTCTGCCTCGTGATCACAATGTTTGTCCTGCCGGGAAGCGGCCGGAATTTTTCCGGGATCGATTCATAATTCTTCCTGCCGGTGATAACACAGTGACCCATTGTTTTCTCTTTAAAGAACTTCATATCAGCCGGTAAATGCCAGATCAGCGCATTGTCTTTGCCGATCACGTTATCATTTCCAACTGCAACAATTATTGAAATCATATGATTATGTTTCCAACGACCTTAGGACGGGTCGTATTGGCTCATGTTTAGTTTGAAGAGGTGAATAACCCTGTTTTTGAGGTAAAGCCCAGCAGAATTAATATTGTCCGGTTCTGCGGCTCTCTCTTTTCTCCTTCTTCTCTGCGGTTTAATTTTTCTTTTGACATTTAGTTGCCGATTTGAATCCCACGTCTGCTGCAAGAATCTATACTGCTACCGTTGCTTTGATATGCGGATGCGGATCATAGCCCTCCAATGTAAAGTCTTCGAATTTGAATCCGAAGATATCTTTCACCTCCGGGTTGATCTTCAGTATTGGCAGCTTTCTGCAGTCGCGCGACAATTGAAGCTTCGCCTGCTCGATGTGATTCGAGTATAAGTGCGCATCACCGAGTGTATGGACAAAATCACCCGGCTTCAGATTACAAACTTGTGCCACCATCATCGTGAGGATCGCATAAGAAGCGATGTTGAACGGGACGCCCAGGAAGATATCAGCGCTTCGCTGGTAAAGCTGGCAGCTGAGCTTTCCGTCCGCGACATAGAACTGGAAGAAAGCGTGACAAGGCGGTAATTTCATTTTATCAATTTCACCTACGTTCCAGGCGCTGACGATCATGCGCCTGCTATCGGGAGTGTTTTTGATCTGGTTCACCACCTGCGTGATCTGGTCGATGTGACGGCCATCGGCAGTGGGCCAGCTTCTCCACTGGGAACCGTATACCGGTCCGAGATTTCCATTTTCATCGGCCCATTCATCCCAGATACTGACGCCATTATCCTTCAGGTATTTGATATTGGTATCGCCTTTCAGGAACCAGAGCAGTTCATGAAGTATCGACTTCATATGGAGCTTCTTGGTCGTCATCATTGGGAAACCTTCTGCCAGATCAAAACGCATCTGGTAGCCGAATACGCTGATCGTTCCTGTTCCCGTTCTGTCAGTTTTTGTGGCGCCTTTTTCCAAAACGTGGCGCATTAAATCATGGTACTGTTTCATGTTACGAATGTTACAGATATCGAATCTTTACGAATGTTACAAATAGCGGATCGAAATGACAGGTTACAAATATAATGATGTGAATATGCCATGTTTATTGGAACGCAGATCATCATGATCTTATGATAAATTATGATTTGTTACTGCTGCGAATCCAAATGCGTTCACTGATTCTCTTTTCATTTGTTTTTTTATTGTCTATTTCTTCGGAGCATCTTTTTTCGGCTCATCTCCGCCATCCTCTTTCTTTTTTGTCGCGTCGATCATTTCCATCAGTTTCAATCCGAGTAATCCATTCATTGGATTTGCCTCGCCGCTGCTGCCATTGATAAGCACTTCCGGAATGATCTTGATCTTGCCTTTTCCGATCTCTTCCGTGATCTTGTATTTGGTGAAGTTGTCACCGCCCATTGCACTCACCGCAAGCTGGTAAGCTTCTGCAGTGGAC
Organism: Bacteroidia bacterium; assembly: GCA_045805205.1. Lineage (GTDB taxonomy): Bacteria > Bacteroidota > Bacteroidia > 2-12-FULL-35-15 > 2-12-FULL-35-15 > 2-12-FULL-35-15. Next base: position 108,737 of record JBJMLR010000015.1, read on the forward strand.
TTACCGATTGCCTGGATCTTTTGTGCTTCCGCAAGACCAGTCACTGTTATCTTTTCAGCATCGGCATTTGCGATCAGTTTTGTGGCTTCGGAATCTGCCTGTGCTTTGTAGCGTGTCGCTTCCGCAGATGCATTTGCACGCATCTTGATCGTTTCTGCCTCGGCCTGTACCTGGAGCTTGATGCTGGTCGCATCGCCTTCCGCTTTCTTAACGGTTGCATTAGCGGTACGTTCAGCGATCTCAACGCTTTGCTGTGCTTTTACGATCTCCTTCTGCATGTCAGCGATCGCAGTTTCTTTTTCAACGCCCTGGCGCTTTTCCTGCGCTTTCTTTTGTGTTTCGAATGTAAGCTCTTCTTCCTGGGCGATCTTACGGTCGGTGAGGGTCTTCATCAGGGAAGCCGGAGGAACGATATCTCCGATCAGGGTATCGACTGCATTCACGTTATATTCTTCCAGTACTTTCCGGATGTGTTCCTTCGCGGATTGCTGGCGTTCCTTACGGGAGCCGAGGAAGGAGATCACATCGCTATCCTGCGCGGAGTTCCTGAAGTAGTTACCGATCGTTGGTTCGAGAACCTGTGAAACGAGGTTGTTCATGTTTCCGAAACGCGCAATTACTTTCGGTGCTTCCGTTGAAGGAATATGAATGATCTGCGCAACGTCGAGGTTGAACGGGAAGCCGTCTTTGGAACGAACGGTGATCGTGGAAAGATTTTTATCCAGGCTGTGCGATTCACTTCTTGCATTTGCCCAGTTAAGCACGAGGTTGGTCGTCGGTACCAGCTCCACTTTCATGATGTATTTATTCAGCGGATATTTTCCCGGACCATAAGGTTCATTCCAAACACCTTTGTGTCCCTTTTCATAAATATTACCGTGCTTGAACTCACTTCCGCTGGTATCTTTTCCTTCCAGTCCGATGTAGGAGATTACCACACCCACATGTCCGATCGGAATTTCCGTCATTGGAATTTCTTCGATCTGTACTGCCCATGGATTGATGTTATAAGAACCGGCAAGAACGATCTGTGGCTGTAAACCTCTGTTTCCGCCGCTTTTCAGGAAGAGATCAAAATCCTGGAAATTATTGTGTCCGTCAATGTATCTGCCGGCGATCTGTCCGCCTTCGATCGGTGTACCGTCAAGCGTTGTTACGATGCCCACCATGCTTTCATGGATCTGTATCATTTCTACTTCGCTGATCGTAAATAGCAAGGTATTGATCCGGTAAGATCCGGCAGTGATGTATGCCGACTGACGGCCTTTTTGTCCGCCGCCGTTCAGGAATTTTTCGGCATCCTGGAAATTATCGCAATCCACCTTCCGGCCGAGGATCGCACCGGTAGGGATCTCAGCTCCGTCTTTCGAAAGTACCAGTCCGATCTTTCCCTGTGGGATAATAATAAAAGGCTGCTGCATGATCTGGTATTGCCAAACCCACATTCCGAAGTAAAGTCCGGGTGCGAGGGTCTTCGCCTGGAATCCCGCTTCTCCTTTTGTTGCAATAATCCGGCTATCATTGATCTCTTTGAACTCTCCGAAGAGCACGAATTTTTTTATCACCAGTCCGATCCTGTCTTCCGGGATGATCACCATTCCGAAGATCAGTCGTAAGATCACTTTATAAAGTGCAATAATGATGATGGTAGCGAAGATCCACCAATAGCTAGCTAAGAAGTTCATTTTGAGAGTGTTTTAGTGTTTGAGCCGCGAGGTTTGCACCCGGGGTGACGAGCATAGTTCGCCATTAATGTCTGAAACAAATGTAGTCCGAATTTCAGGCCTGATCAGTACCGGATAAGGGGAACATATTCACAAACTATTAACGTTTACGGAATGTTTAAAAAAAGAGGTAAATCGAGAAGATTACTAGTGACGGATTTCGTTCACCTCGCCGGGGTCGTGCTTATGCTTGAATGAAATAGCAAACAGGACGGCTACAATAAGTGCATAAGCGGAAAAGCAGAGCCAGATGGAATGCCAGGTGCGATTGCCATCGATGGTGAAGAACCGGTCGATCAGGAAACCGCTGATCTTTGCTCCGAGATAAGCACCCACTCCGTTCGTCATCATCATAAAAAGCCCCTGTGCGCTGGAACGGATCTTCGGATCGGTTGAGGTTTCAATAAAAAGCGAGCCCGAGATATTGAAAAAGTCGAAGGCCATTCCATAAACAATGCAGGATAATACGATCATCCAAAGACCGCCTGCCGGATCACCATATGCAAACAATCCAAAACGAAGCACCCAGGCGAGGAGGGAAAACAGCATTACCTGCTTGATGCCGAATCGCCGGAGAAAGAACGGGATCGTAAGAATGAACAGTGTTTCGGAGATCTGGGAAATCGACATGATGATGGTTGAATAACGCGATACAAATGAATCGGAGTAAGCCGGAACTTTCGCGAAATCAGAAAGGAATGAATCGCCATACATATTTGTCAGCTGTAAAGCGGCACCAAGAAAAACTGAGAAAAGGAGGAACAGCGCAATTTTTCCATTCCGGAAAAGCTTGAATGCATTCAGGCCCAGCTTTTCACCAGGGCTGGCATTTTCGGAGATCAGCTTCGGCGGAGGGCATTTTGGTAATGAGAACGAATAGATCCCCAGAATTACCGCTGCCACGGCGGAAATATAGAACATGCCATCGGATGCTTTATTTCCGGTCAGGTTGGTTGTCCACATGGCGGCAATGAATCCGATCGTTCCCCAGACACGGATCGGCGGGAATACTTTCACTACGTCATAATTATTGTTTTTGAGGATCGTGTAAGCGACGGAATTGGAAAGAGAGATGGTTGGCATGTAGCACAGCATTGCTGCAAAGATCACCCAGTAAAATGTTCCGGGATCCTTTACCTGCGGGATATAACAGATGGCCAGTCCGCCGAGAACGTGAAGGATCCCATACAGCCTCTCTGCATTCAGCCATTTATCGGCGATAATGCCCGTGAGTGCCGGCATGAAAATAGAAGAGATCCCGAGTGTTGAGAAGATGGCACCGAATTCTGCACCGCTCCATTGTTTTGTTCCGAACCAGTAATTCCCGACGGTGATCAGCCATGCTCCCCATACATAGAACTGGAGGAAACTCATGACGGTGAGACGAAGCTTGATACTCATGAGGAAGAGCTATGGAAATCTTTATGATTTTTTGCGGTTGTTCAGCTCATCGCGGATACGCGAGGCCTTCTCGTAGTCTTCTTCATCCAAAGCAGTTTGCAGCATCTGCTTCAGCTCCTCGGTGGATTTTTTAAGATAGTCTGTTTCTTCAACTTCAACAAGATCCTCTTTTTCAGCTGCTGCGGCTTCTCCGCCGGAAGCGATGGATTCATCATCGAGGAGGATGCCTGCCTGTGAAAGAATGAATTCGTAGGTATTGATCGGACAATTGAAACGAACTGCGAGCGCAATGGCATCGGAGGTACGTGCATCGATCTCCACTTCTTTGCCGCCGTCGTTGGTGATCAGCTTTGCAAAGAAGATGCCTTCGACAAGATTATAAATGATGACTTCGCTGACCGTGATATTGAAACCTTCTGCAAAGCTTTTAAAAAGATCGTGGGTAAGCGGACGGCTCGGTGTCATTTTTTCGAGCTCGATAGCGATCGCCTGTGCTTCAAATCCGCCGATGATGATCGGTAAACGGCGTTTGCCTTTCGTCTCTCCTAAAACAAGCGCATAAGCACCTGTCTGGGTCTGACTGTATGACAATCCTACTATTTCTAATTTGACTTTTTTCACCGTTCTCTCTGCTCCATAGGGAAAATTTTCTAAAAAAAGATGCCCGTCAGCAGTATAACTAAGTTACGAAAAATTCTTCAATTAATTGCGATTTGCCTTGAAATGTTTTACTGCTGCGATGAGCTTCGGAACGATCTCAAATGCATCGCCAACGATACCGTAATCGGCGGACTTGAAAAACGGTGCGTCTTTGTCGGAATTGATCACGACAATGGTCTTGCTTCCGTTCACTCCCGCCAGATGCTGGATCGCACCGGAGATCCCGATCGCAATGTAAAGATTCGGACGGATCGCAACGCCGGTCTGGCCAACGTGCTCATGATGCGGACGCCAGTGCATATCGGCAACGGGGCGTGAGCAGGCGGTTGCAGCACCCAGCTCTTTGGCAAGCTCTTCAATCATTCCCCAGTTCTCAGGTCCTTTTAATCCGCGTCCCGCAGAAACAACAAGTTCAGCATCCGGCAGATTGAGGTCGGAGCTTACTTTTTTCACTTCTTTCACTTTAACGGGTGAATTTATTGCGTCCAGGTTCACTGCAAAATCGGAAATTTCAGCGGAACCATCTTTCAGCTCGACCGCAAAAGAATTCGGAAGCAAAGAAATGATCTTCTTCGGAGAGCTGATCACATATTCTGCGACCGCTTTCCCGGAAAATACATTTTTCTTGACCGATATTTTATCCCCGGAAATGGTCGGATTATCAACTGCCCCGGCAACGATACCTGCTTTTAATCTTGCAGCCAGCCTCGGAGCAACTTCTTTTCCGATGAAATCGTGCGCAAAGATGATCACGCTCGAATTTTCAGCAGTTGCAGCCTGTTCAATAGCGGCAGTAAGGTATTGTCCGTTGAAGGAGGCAAGCTTGTCGTTTTTGAGCTTCAATACCTTTTTTGCACCCGCTTTTCCGAGGTCGCCAAGATCACCATCACCGACTACCACTGCTGTTGCAGTAGTGTTCATTTGTGCAGCAATGCGTGCCCCGTAGTTAACGGCTTCGAGGGAAGATTTTTTTATTTTCCCTTTGGAGATTTCTGTATAAACGAGAACGGACATATTTCAGATAATATTAATTTGTAAGTATCATTTGTGACCGTCACCCTGAGCGGAGTCGAAGGGCGGCCAGTTTTTAAATTATAATCAGATTACTTTGGCTTCCGTATGCAGCAGCTCGATCAGCTTCTCAGGTGTGGCTGCATCAATAAACTTACAATCGGTTCTTCCTTTTGCAAGGGTATAGCCTGAAATGCTGGTGAGTTTATCAGCGGCAGCAGCAGGAACGACCTGCAAAGGTTTTGTCCGTGCACCCATGATCCCTTTCATGTTCGGGATCCGCTGTTCTGCCATTCCCTTGTTTGCCGAAAGCACCAGTGGCAGCGGGCACTCAAGAACTTCTGTTCCGCCGTCGATGTCGTGTTCAATAGTAGCGACACCACTTGCAATATCCAGCTTGGTAGCCAGGGAAACATAAGGAAGGTTGAGCAATTCCGCCAGCATCGCACCCATCATGGAGCCATTATAGCTGATGGTTTCTTTACCGGCCATGATCAGGTCAAAACCTTTATCTTTTGCATAAGCAGCGATCTGTTCGGCAACGGCAAATGCGTCATTTGGTTCTGCATCGATGCGGACGGCATCATCAGCACCGATCGCCAGTCCTTTCCGGATCGTCGCTTCGCTGTCGGCGGCACCTACGTGGATAATAGTGACGTTTCCGTCTTGTGCTTCCTTCAGTTCCAAAGCACGGACAAGCGCATACCATTCGTCATACGGGTTGATCACGAACTGAACGCCTGCAGTGTTAAAGGTGGTATTGTCGGCCGAAAACGCAATTTTGGTCGTGGTGTCGGGCACGTTGCTGATACAGACTAGTATTTTCATAAAAACAGTATTAAGCTTTTTTTAACGAAGCGCAAATTTAACAAAATAAGCGGGATAAAAAAATGGAAAATTATGAAGGGGTGTTGATAAAAATGGCATACTGGTTTATCCTGTTCGGCAGGTGGGATCAGAAGGCTAATCCAATGGTCAGCGAAGCATGAACACCGTTCCCGGGAAGGACCCATGGAGCTACAAAATAATCGAATTGGGTTTCGATGTAAGGCTTCCATTTCTTTCTGTTAAAAAGATAGCCCATTGTTAATCCGCTGCCGATAAATGGCTCGGCCTTTTTACTCTCCGAACTTCCGGTCGCGGCTGTTGCCGTTGTCGCGCCCGTCACGACCTGTTTTGTCGAATAGGAGTAGGTGCTGTCTGTATGGTTATATGCGATACTCCGGGATGCTTCAATTTTAGGAGAAATATAAAAGCTGCCAATGTAGAAAACCGGTCCGAAACAAACACCGATGTGATGTGTATACTGGTCATTTTCCGTCCGAAAACCCGATTGCCAGTTAGCGGTATCAATTGGATCGTATCCGGAATTTTCATTTACTATCGAGTAGCTAAGATGACTGAGCCGGTATGAAAAGGTCAATTCAAGGGCAATATTTTTCGCTGGTTTGAATTGAATTCCCGCTCTCAGCAAAGGGGAATAAGATGAGGTATCATGATTGATCCTGCTGTCGTAACCACCGGAAAAATGAGATAAATGGTTGTTTTTGTAGTCTGGCTCAAACTCCTGGTGATTATAGTTAATACCAGCGGATGCTTTAAAAAACAAAACGCTGTCTTTCGCATTGGAGTCAAGGCACCACATACTCAAAAGCAAAGCTGGTACGAAAATTTTGATCTTCATAAGACCTAAATATATGGTTTTGCCCACATCCAACAAAATCACTACCTTTACTTTCTGATTCAGAGCCTATGAAATTGCAATTTTTAGATATGGAGTACAATACCGATCAACCGAAAATGATCATTCCCGAGTACGGAAGGAACATTCAGAAGATGATCGATTTTGCGATCACTGTACAGGATCGTGAGGAACGGAATCGTGTGGCGCGCGCTATCATTGATGTGATGGGACAGCTGAACCCGCATTTGCGTGATGTGACCGACTTTAAGCATAAGCTTTGGGACCATATCTTTATTATTTCGGAGTTTAAGCTGGATGTGGACTCGCCGTATCCGAAGCCAACACCGGAAACCTTCCAGACCAAGCCGGAGCGTGTTTCTTACCCGAGCAATGACATCCGTTACAAGCATTATGGAAAGAATGTGGAGAACATCATCACAGAAGCAAAAAAATATGACGACGGTCCGGAGAAAGATGCATTGGTGGATCAGATCGCAAACCTGATGAAACGCTCTTATCTTACCTGGAATCGTGATTCAGTTAATGATGAAGTCATCCTGACGCAGCTCGACGAATTGTCGAAAGGGAAGCTGAAGATGGCGGATACCACACAATTGAGAAGCACTCAAACGCTTGCACCCCGTCCGGCCAGCAACAACAACAACCAGGGTGGAGGAAATAAAAAGAAACAAAACGGCGGCAGCAATCAGAAGAACCGTCATCATCATAAGAACCAGAATTTCAAGAAAAAGTTTTAAAGTTCTGAGTTCAAAGTTTAGGGTAAAAGCATCTTCGGTTATGAAGGTGCTTTTTTTGTGTTTTTAACCACAGAGCAAACAGAGCAAAAACGGAGAGCCTGCTGAGATTTTCCAACTTTATTTCTCCGTGGTCCTCCTTATTTTTTCTCTCTTTTCTCTGTGTTTATCTTTTTAACCGCAGAGCAAACAGAGTGAAGACGAAGAGCCTGCTGAGATTTTCCAACTTTATTTCTCCGTGGTCCTCCCTATTTTTTCTCCCTTTTCTCTGTGTTTATCTTTTTAACCACAGAGCAAACAGAGTGAAGACGGAGAGCCGCTGAGGTTATTTCTCCGTGGCCCTCCTTATTTTTTCTCCCTTTTATCTCTGCGTTTATTTTTTAACCAGAGTTGAGGGAGAGCCGCAGCGGTGATTAACTCTATTTCTCTCTGCCCCTCCTGTTTCATTTTCGGACTAATTAACAATTCCCCGTTCGTAAAATGCAGTCAATTGTGCCGTAACTCCCCGGTTTATACACTTACTTCGTAGTAAGATCATGGTAGGTCGTGAAGCCGAACTTTGAATTTTTAAACTTTGAACTTTCAACTGAAATAATATGAGCGTATTTGAGATCACCGGCGGTAAAAAATTAAAAGGCGAGATCATTCCCCAGGGCGCCAAAAACGAGGCATTGCAGATCCTCTGCGCTGTGCTGCTCACTCCCGAAAAAGTGGTGATCCAGAATATCCCGGATATTGTTGATGTTAATAAGCTGATCGATCTTTTGCGAGATCTCGGCGTAAAGATCGAGAAAACAGGGCACGAAGAATATACGTTCCAGGCGGACAATGTTGATGTTGATTATCTCAATTCCGCTGAATTCAAGAAAAAAGGCGGAAGTCTCCGCGGTTCCATCATGATCGTCGGACCGCTTTTGTCACGCTTCGGAAAAGGATATATTCCAAAGCCCGGTGGTGATAAGATCGGACGAAGAAGGCTGGATACGCACTTCATCGGATTTCAGAACCTCGGTGCGAAATTCATTTATGACGAAGAAAATGATTTCTACAAAGTAGAAGCAAAAGATCTGAAAGGCTGCTACATGCTGCTGGATGAGGCTTCTGTGACCGGTACAGCGAACATCCTGATGGCTGCGGTGCTGGCGAAAGGGCGTACCACGATTTACAATGCCGCCTGTGAGCCATATGTTCAGCAGCTTTGTAAAATGCTGAACCGGATGGGTGCGAAGATCAGCGGCATCGGTTCAAATCTGCTTCATATCGACGGAGTGGAGTACCTCGCAGGGACCACTCACCGGATGCTTCCGGATATGATCGAAGTTGGAAGCTTTATCGGGCTGGCAGCAATGACGCAATCGGAAATTACGATCAAGAATGTTCAGTTTGATGAGCTTGGGATCATCCCGAGTGTTTTCCAGCGGCTCGGGATTCAGCTGGAACGCAGGGGCGACGATATTTATATTCCTTCCCAGGAACGTTACGAGATCGATACATTCATTGACGGTTCGATCCTCACGATTGCGGATGCGATTTGGCCGGGCTTCACACCCGATCTGCTCAGTATCGTGCTGGTGGTTGCAACACAGGCGAAGGGTGCGGTCATGATCCACCAGAAAATGTTTGAAAGCCGTTTGTTCTTTGTGGATAAGCTTATTGATATGGGTGCACAGATCATTCTTTGCGATCCCCATCGTGCCACCGTGATCGGCCTGAACCGGGAACATCAGCTGAAAGGGATCTCAATGACCTCACCGGATATCAGGGCCGGGGTTTCTTTGCTCATCGCTGCGCTTTCTGCGAACGGAAAGAGCACCATTCATAACATCGAACAGATCGACCGGGGCTACCAGCACATCGACACCCGCTTACAGAAACTTGGCGCACAAATTGTAAGGAAATGAGCCGAAAAAAATGTATTTTTGGACTTATTAAAACCTCGCAATGAAGAAAATCAATATAATCTTAGTGCTTGCCGCTGTGTCGGTACTCACATTTGGCTTTGTAAGAACCAACGGGCAGGATGACAAATCCGGAGCTGTTGAAGGAACACAAGTTGGAAACCGCGCGCCGGACCTGAAATACATGAACCCCGATGGAAAAGAAATTGCGCTGTCTTCCCTGAGGGGCAAGATCGTCCTGCTGGATTTCTGGGCTTCCTGGTGCGGTCCGTGCCGTCATGAAAATCCGAATGTTGTAGCCGTCTATAATACTTACAAGGATCAGAAATTCAGTAAAAAGGCGAAGGGCTTTACGGTGTATAGCGTGTCACTCGACAATAACAAAGCAGCATGGGTCAATGCGATCGCAAAAGACGGATTGGCCTGGGAAAATCACGTAAGTGATCTCGGCGGCTGGCAGTCGAAAGGAGCCGCGCAATATGGCATCAATTCTATTCCTCACGCATATCTCCTTGATGAAAACGGGATCATCGTCGCTGAAGGCGAATCACTGCGGGGCGGTGGACTGGAAGCAGCTCTGAAGAACCTCATTAAAAAGTAGTTGAGAAAAATAGTAAAAAGACAGGATCCATCATCCTGTCTTTTTTTATTCCCATATCCCGTTTTTTTTTAGCTTTGGTAGAAATCTGAAGATCAAAAAGATTCTTAATTTTTTATGAAAGTGAGCGCCCGGTACCTCTTCATACTGCTTTTTATCGCGATACGTTCCTTCTCCCAGGGCGATATCGAGGTGCGACTCGGAGCTTTCAAAAACGGCCAGGCCGCTTCCATACAGGACATTCTCAAATACCCGTCCGTCACCGTCATCAACCGGAATCCCTCTACTTCGGCAAAGTTGCTTTCCTACGATTGTGTATTTTCCAATCTCGACAAAAAAAGAAATCCGGAAGGAACAACAGTAAGTAAAAACACAACGTATGCGCTGAGCAAAGAGACAATAGAGCTTTTGTCGAAATATCTTCCGGGAGAAGATTTTCAGCTGAAGGATATTACCATCGAGATCGTAAATAAGAAAACCGGGGCAGTAGAAACGATCAAAGCGGAGCCTATCCAGGTAAAGATCGCTGCGGAATCAGGTGTTGCCGCCAAAGTGGACTACATCGGTAAGCTGATGACCGGAAAAGACAGGAATCAGCCGGTTTCAGGTCAGAAAGTAGTGCTCCAGGACCAGGCAGATGCCGACCTGCAGACAACGGTTACTGACAATTACGGAGATTTCCGGTTCACCGAGCTCAGCGCGGACAAGTCCTATAAGATCAATGTTCTGATTACGGATGACGCCAAGATCAAAGACGGACAGCTCTATGCAGCGAGGCCCGATGGAACGATCATCAGGACATTCAATAAAACAAAAAACGGATTTGTTTATGAGCTTCTTCCTGCCGAGCTCAATGTATTGGCTATGGAGCAGGAAGATGATACAGAGCTGAAGATCCGGAAATTCGGAAGTTCCAAAGATGCATCTCTGATGGTGATTGAGAATATCTATTATGAATCGAATTCAGCGGAGATCCTTCCCGAAGCAGTTGCCGGGCTGGATAAGATCGTACATGCAATGTCCGAGAACAAGAATCTGAAGCTCGCGATCAACAGCCATACGGACTCCAAAGGGGAAGATGCATATAATATGAGTCTTTCAGAAAAACGGGCGCAAACGGTGCTTGAGTATTTCGTCCAGCAGGGAATTGATAAGGGCAGGCTCACAGCGAAAGGATTCGGTGAAACAAAGATCCTGAACCGCTGTAAAAATGGAGTGGACTGTTCTGAAACGGAGCAGCAGCTGAACCGCCGGACGGAATTCAATTTTACGAAGTAAGAGGATATTGAAAAGAAGTAAAAAAGACAGAACTTTAGGGTTCTGTCTTTGTATTTTCAAGGCTTTATGTCAAAATGTCTCATTATCTTTGCTGGCAATAAATTTGAGAATGTCCAGGGAGTTCTGAATGAAAAAAATAAAGAATATTTTGAAGAAAATGAGCACTAAGGAAAACGATACTGTGAACGAGCAGAACGACGAAAAGGAAAATACAGGTGACACCACGGTCACAGATGAAAAGGATAAGCAAATTGCGGAGCTGAAAGCGAAGGCAGACGAGCTCAACGACAAATACCTCCGGCTCTATTCGGAATTCGATAATTTTCGTAAACGTACCATTAAAGAAAAAGGCGAGCTGGTCCAGTCGGCAGGGGAAGATGTATTCAAAAGCATTTTGCCTGTTCTGGATGATTTCGAACGTGCGATCAAGTCGAACGCGGAAACAACGGATGTAAAAGCGGTAAATGACGGTGTTAACCTCATCTTCAATAAGCTGAAATCGACGCTTCACCAGAAAGGACTTGCTGAAATGAAAACGGTCGGAGAGACCTTTGATGCAGATGTGCATGAAGCGATCACTAACATTCCGGCGCCTTCTGAAGAAATGAAAGGAAAAGTAGTGGAGGAGCTTGAAAAAGGATACAGCCTTAACGGAAAGATCATCCGCTTTGCAAAAGTCGTTATCGGTCAGTGATTTAAACCGCAGAGGTCACTGAGCTTTACGCAGAGGACCGCTGAGATATTTCTCGATCTGCTTCGTAAAAATTAGTAATTAGTATATTAGTATAGATTTGTATTTAGCTTGATATAGATGTCAAAACGTGATTATTACGACATATTAGAGATCCCGAAAGGCGCAAATGCGGACGAGGTTAAAAAGGCGTATCGCAAAATGGCCATTAAATATCACCCGGATAAAAATCCCGGTGACAAAGCCGCTGAAGAAAAATTCAAAGAGGCTGCCGAGGCATACGAAGTATTAAGCAATCCTGAAAAGAAGCAGCGCTACGATCAGTTCGGTCATGCCGGAATGGGCAATAATGGCGGCTTTGGCGGAAGAGGCGCACAAGGTTTCGGGGGAATGAACATGGATGATATCTTCAGCCAGTTCGGAGATATTTTTGGCGGTCATTTTGGCGGCGGTGGAGGCAGAGGAGGAAAGCGCGTGAACCGCGGTTCCGATTTGCGGATCAAAGTAAAGCTGACGCTGGAAGAGATCGCAAATGGCGTTGAGAAAAAAATTAAAGTAAATAAATACGTTGCCTGCAAAACTTGTCACGGCAGCGGTGCAAAAAACGGTTCCGCATTCAGTACCTGCTCAACCTGTCATGGATCCGGCCAGATAACGCGGGTTACCAATACCATTCTCGGTGCAATGCAAACGACAAGTACCTGCCCGGTTTGCGGAGGTGAGGGACAGATCATCACTGATAAATGCACCACTTGTCACGGTGACGGAATTGTGAGGGATGAGGAGCTGATCACCATCAATATTCCTGCGGGAGTCGGAGAAGGCATGCAGATGCCGATCCGCGGAAAAGGAAACATGGGAGCAAGAGGCGGAGTACCGGGTGATCTGATCGTTATGTTCGAAGAGATCGAACATGAGCACCTGAAACGGGATGGATTGCATTTATTCTATGATCACTTTATCAGCTATTCGGATGCTGCGCTTGGAACAAATATTGAAGTTCCGACGATCGATGGAAAAGCGAAAGTAAAAGTGGAAGCAGGAACGCAGAGCGGTAAGATCCTCCGTCTCAAAGGAAAAGGGTTGCCGGATGTAAACAGCTATTCCCGCGGAGATATTCTTGTCAACATTAACGTATGGACGCCGCAGCACCTGACGAAAGAAGAGAAAAAGATCCTTGAAGATCTGAAAGAGGCTCAGAATTTCAAACCTAATCCGGGTAAGAAGGACAAAGGCTTTTTTGAACGGATGAAGCAGTATTTTGAATAGTTCATTGGTTCAAAGGTTCACTGGTTCACTGGTTCAAAGGTTCATTGGTTCAAAGGTTCACTGGTTCACTGGTTCAAAGGTTCATTGGTTCAAAGGTTCACTGGTTCATGTGTTTATCAGTTCATTAGTTCTCTCATCCATTAGTTCACTGGTTCGTTAGTTCACCCGTTCGACAGATCATTATCGCATTTGTAGGCTTGGCAATTACTTCGTAGATTAGTTGCCCGGTTTTTTTATTTTAATCTATCTGTTATTATGTCCAAATATATTCTGGAAGATCTTGATGTGTATAATTTGTCAAATGATATTGCAGATGAGGTTTGGCAGATCGTTGCCGGTTGGAGTTTTCTTGCACAGGATACTATCGGAAAGCAAATGATAAGATCTTCGGACTCAATTGCTGCGAACATTGCAGAAGGGTACGGAAGATACTTTTTTAAGGAGAACAGACAGTTCTGTTTTTATGCCCGGGGTTCTATTCTTGAAACTAAAACATGGATTGGCAAAGCAGGACGACGAAACCTTATCTCGGGTGAGCGATCTGCAGAACTAATAACAAAATTGGAAACCGTTCACGCAAAGTTGAACGGCTATATGAAATACATCGGCAAAAAGGCGGTTTCGGAGCCGGTGAATTGAATCTGCACCGGGAGTTACCAGTGAACAAATGAACCAGTGAATCTTTGAACAAATGAGCACAATCCTCTCTGCAAAGAATGTCGTGAAGCGTTATTCGAACCACACTGCGCTGGACGACGTCAGTATTGATATTCCCGAGCAAAGTATTTACGGACTGCTTGGTCCGAACGGTGCCGGGAAAACTTCGCTGATCCGGATCATTAACCAGATCACGGGACCGGATAGCGGTGAGATCCTTTTTGAAGGTCAGCGGCTTTCTCCGAAACACATTGAGCAGATCGGCTATCTGCCGGAGGAGCGCGGCCTTTATAAAAAAATGGAGGTTGGTGAACAAGCTATGTACCTGGCACAGTTGAAAGGAATGACGAAAGCCGAAGCGAAGAAAAAATTGAAATTCTGGTTTGAGAAATTTGAGATCGATGCTTGGTGGAATAAAAAAATTGAAGAGCTCTCGAAAGGAATGCAGCAAAAAGTTCAGTTCATTGTAACAGTACTTCATGAGCCGAAATTGCTGATCCTGGATGAGCCATTCAGCGGTTTTGACCCGATCAATGCCAACCTGGTCCGCAACGAGATCCTCGGATTGCGAAAAAATGGTGCGACGATTTTGTTTTCGACCCATAATATGGGTTCGGTGGAAGAGCTTTGCGATAATATTGCCCTGATCAATCGCTCTAAAAAAATTCTCGACGGTTCTGTAAAAGAGATCAGGAAAGCGAATCGACTGAACGTATATGAAGTTGAGTTCACAGGGAATATGATGGGATTCACCAACTCGCTTTGGACCTTCGGAAAGCTCGGTGAGCATTCTTCGGATGGCGAACTATGCAAAGCAAAAGTGGAGTTGACCCCCGGAAGCACGGCAAATCAGTTGTTGTCAGCTATTTTACCCGTAGCGGAGATCCATTCCTTCCGTGAGATCATTCCAAGTATGAATGACATATTCATTAAAAAAGTAAGTTCTGAGAATGCGGTCGGAACGCAAAGTAATTTTACCGAATAGGGTAATATATGCGGGTTGTCGCAGAAAAGATAAAACAAACAAGATTCGTTATTCGTTTTAATTCGATATCTGAACTATGAATAAAATATTTCTCATAATCAGGCGAGAGTATCTTTCAAGGGTAAAAAAGAAGTCATTCATATTGATGACGGTGCTAGGGCCAATTCTCATGGTAAGTATTCTTGTTGTCCCGATCCTGCTTGCGCAGAAAAGCTCACGTAAGCAAATGGTCGAGGTCATTGATGACAGCAAGCTATTTACCTACACAAGCAACGTGGATGGCAGCTATAAATCGCTGATCCCAGGAAATGAAATGGTCCAGTTCGACGCGATCGAAAGCACGATTCAGTCGGCACGGGCGGGCTTTTTCAAAACCAGCTATGATGCGATCATCTGGGTCAACAAAGATGTTTTGAATGGCGGAGCGAAAGGAATAACGCTTTATTATAAGGAGCAGCTGAGCAATAATGCATTGGATTATATACAATATAAGCTGAGCGAAATGTTGTACAATACCATGCTTGCGAATAACCATGTGAATATTGACTTCATCAAGGATGCCAAGGATAAATCGACATTTACGCTGCTGACAATGCAGGTGGACGAGAACGGACAGGATAAAAAGGTGAATACCGGTTTATACATGGGCATCGGGTGGATGTCGGCAGCGATGATCTATTTCTTTATCTTTCTTTACGGTGTCCAGGTGATGCGCGGTGTTATGGAAGAAAAAACGAGCAGGATCGTTGAGGTAATTCTGTCGTCCGTTAAACCCTTCCAGCTGATGATGGGGAAGATCGTAGGTGTGGCACTGGTGGGGCTTACCCAGTTTCTTTTGTGGGTGATACTTACTTCAGCTTTGTATTCATTTGTCGGTGCCACCTTCCTGAAGAATATCGAGATGAAGCAGGTGCAGCAGAAGACCCAGGTTGTTCAGATCGGGGAGAAGCTGGATGTGCATAATATGCAGGGGTCGGCCCGGCCGGATGAAATGATGAAGATCTGGAATGATTTTCAAACAGTTGATGTTACAGAAATTCTCCTCTGCTTTGTTTTTTACTTTCTCGCTGGTTACTTTATGTACAGTGCGCTGTTCGCTGCGGTGGGATCTGCTGTCGATAGCGAAACGGACACACAGCAATTCATGATGCCAATCACGCTTCCGCTCGTGTTTTCTTTTGTGATTTCTCAGACCGTTATGCAGGACCCGCAGGGTTCGCTTGCATTCTGGTTTTCAATGATCCCACTTACATCGCCCGTTGTAATGATGGTGCGCTTGCCTTTTGGTGTTCCGATATGGCAGGTTCTGTTATCGATGTCGCTGCTGATCATTGGTTTTATCTGTACAACCTGGATCGCAGGCCGGATCTATCGTACGGGAATCCTGATGTATGGCAAAAAAGTAAGCTGGAAAGAGCTGGGGAAATGGCTTTTTTATAAAGGGTGATGCTTCCTTACGAAGCGTCATTGAGAGGAAGGCTTCTCCTGCTTGCAATCGCTCGCAGGATCAGCGTGACCAGGTGATTGGGTGATGAGGTGAGGAAAATAATTAATCATACAAGGTACAAACAGAATAAAGTACTCCCGTACTGAAAGCATATATGGAGCGCATAGCAGTTATCGATCTTGGTACAAATACATTTAACATCCTCATTGTTGATGTTGCTCCCGACAAAACCTATCAGCAGGTATTTCAGAATAAGATCTCCGTTAAGCTTGCCGAAGGCGGGATCAATAAAGGATTTATTGCTCCCGTTCCCTTTCAGCGCGGAATTGACGCTATGAAAGAGCACAAGATCGTTGCTGAAAAGTACGACGTTCTTAAAATTCATGCATTTGCTACTTCGGCAATACGTGGTGCTTCCAACGGAAATGATTTTGTGGAGCGCATCAGGGAAGAAACGGGAATCGTTGTGAACGTAATAACGGGCGACCGGGAAGCTGAGCTGATTTATTACGGTGTAAGGCGGGCAGCTGCAATGACGGATAAAAACTCGCTGATCATCGACATTGGCGGCGGAAGTACGGAATTCATTATCGGCACAAAGGATCATATTGTCTGGAAACAAAGTTTCATGCTTGGCGCAGCGCGACTGCTTGAAATGTTTCAATTATCCGATCCGATCAAGCCGCAGGAAATAAGCATTCTTGAGAATTACCTCCGGGAGGAGCTTAAGCCGTTGTTTACAGCGGTTGAAAAATACGGCGTCGATGAGCTGATCGGTTCTTCCGGTTCTTTTGATTCGCTTGCCGAGATGATCGCCTGGAAATATTATACACCGGAGATCCTGCACGGCAAAACGGAATATACTTTTAACCTTGGCGATTGCGAAGCGCTCTATAACATCATTATTGCATCAAGCAACGAAGAGCGCCTGCAGATGAAGGGGCTGGTTGCAATGCGTGTAGATATGATCGTAGTATCCAGCATCATTGTAAATTTCGTGATCCGTAATTTTCACATCAGCAAGATGCGGCTTTCCACGTATTCTCTGAAAGAAGGAGTTCTTCATGAAATCCTGAAGTAGCGATCAGTTATAGCTCGTTGTTCAAACACTTTTTTGGCTCCGGGAAATAAGTTCGCCCGTCAATTGCAATAGCCGGATTATTCTTTTAAATTTATCAGCATAATTTATCACTTATCACTTATCACTTTTATCACTCATCACTTATAATTTAGTATTTAGTATGGCAAAGATCCTGATCATAGACGATGAAAAGAGTATCCGGAAGACGCTCCGGGAGATCCTTGAATATGAGAAATACCAGGTAGATGAAGCATCCGACGGTGCCGAAGGGGTCTCGATGATCCAGAAAGATAAATATGATATCGTTCTTTGCGATATCAAGATGCCCAAGATGGACGGGATCGAAGTGCTTGATAAAATTATGACACTATCGGCTGATCTTCCCGTTGTGATGATCTCGGGTCATGGAAATATTGAAACCGCAGTTGAAGCGGTTAAAAAAGGAGCATTTGATTTTATTGCAAAGCCGCTTGACCTGAATCGGTTGCTCGTGACGATCCGTAATGCGATGGACAAGTCGACGCTCGTCACCGAAACAAAAGTGCTGAAGAAAAAGGTCAGCAAAACCTTTGACATGGTGGGTCAGTCGAAAGCGATCACGCAGATCCAGGAAATGATCGAGCGTGTTGCCCCAACCGATGCGCGCGTTCTCATCACCGGCGGAAACGGAAGCGGAAAAGAGCTGGTTGCAAGATGGCTGCACGAAAAGAGCAATCGTTCTGCAGCTCCGCTGATCGAAGTGAACTGTGCTGCCATTCCAAGTGAGCTGATTGAAAGTGAGCTTTTTGGCCACGAGAAGGGTGCATTTACTTCCGCGATCAGCCAGCGCAAAGGAAAATTTGAGCAGGCGGAAGGCGGAACACTTTTTATGGATGAGATCGGTGATATGAGTCTCTCGGCGCAGGCAAAAGTATTACGCGCGCTCCAGGAAAATAAGATCACGCGCGTGGGCGGCGAGAAAGAGCTGAAAGTGAATGTGCGGGTGGTTGCTGCTACCAACAAGGATCTGCAAAAAGAGATCGCTGCCGGGAACTTCCGTGAGGATCTGTATCATCGTTTAAGTGTAATCCTGATTCATGTTCCATCCTTGAATGAAAGGAAAGAAGATATTCCGCTGCTTGCCGAGCATTTTTTGAAAGTGATCAGCGAGGATTACGGAATGCCCGTAAAAACCTTTACTAAAGATGCGATCAAGGAATTGCAGAAGATCAACTGGACCGGTAATATCCGCGAATTTCGCAACGTTGTAGAGCGGCTGATCATTCTCTGCGATAAAACGATCACAGATAAGGATGTGATCGCTTATGCGAGGCCGTTAAAGCCCTGAGTTTCTATCTCCGGCTCGTTGCATTGTTTTGCGACGACTCCGGTTCCAGGAAACCGGTCAGGATCCGGTTGAACTCTGTTGGCTTTTCGAGATTAGGAACATGTGCGGTGCCTTTTACGATGTATAATTTCGCGTTGCTTCCGATGTAGCTTTCCAGCAATTTCCCGACTTCTGACGGAACCATAATATCGTTTTCACCCCATACCAGCAGTACGGGAAACTGAAAGTGATATTCCTGCGTTTCGTAATACTTCCTTTCCTGCTCAAGCGTCCGGAGAATATTTTTATATGCTTCTGCATTTTTTGCGTACATGTTTTCCTGGAAGCTTTTATAAAATGAAACCGGGATGTGCGGCGGATGTTTGTAGATCACGGAAGTTAAATTCTTCATCGCTTTGGCATTTTGCGGGACGAGAAGCTGGGAAGGCTCCCGGTACCCGAATTTCTCCAGTAAAGGTTGCAGCTCTTCGCGAACAAAGAATTTAACAGGAGCATCAAATAACACCAGCTTGTGTATTTTTTCCGGTTGTTTCCGGGCGATCTCCGCCGCGATAAGTCCGCCGTAGGAGAATCCGCACAGATCATATTTTTTCAGGTCCAGCCGCCTGATAAGCGCCCCGATCGCTTTTACCTGCTCCTCCGGAGAATAATTATCCTTCGGTGGACAGCTTTTTCCGAAATAAAGCAAGTCGGGCATAATAATGCGATAATTTTTGAGGGCTTTGAGCTGCTTGTACCAATGGAATTCTGCGTCTGCGCCAAGCCCCTGAACGAGGATCAGCGGCGGCTCATCGGTTTCTGAATCCCAGTACGAGATCGTATACCCATCGATGTCCTCTACGTGGTAATGCAGACCTGCCTGCCTGGCTTTTTTATCCACATGGCTCAATGCAAAATGGTAGGGATCACAAGAGGTGAAAAAAATGATCAGGGAAAAAAGCAATATACGCGGCATGACGAAGCTTTAGATCTTCCTCATAAATAAATGTGCCGCTTAGTGCTTGAAACGGATCACATAAATGTCCTTGTACATTTTTCCTGTTACGTAGACGTTTCCGGAAGCCGGGTTGAACGCAATTCCATTCAGAACATCACAGTTCGGATTTTTAGCATCTGCATCGGCTGCAATATTGGCGAGATTAAGCAACCCGCATACTTTTCCGGTTGAGGGATCGATCTTGATGATGTAATTTCTTGAAAGGACATTGGCATAAATATAGCCATTGATATATTCCAGCTCATTAATATAATCCTCGGCATATCCGGCATTCGTCACATTTACTTTCTTCGATTCTTTCATCGTTGCCGGATCGATGTAAGTGAGCATATTCGTTCCGTCGCTCATGATGATGGAAGTGCCGTCAGTCGTCATTCCCCATCCTTCTTTGCTGTTGAAGCTGAAGCGGCCGGTCTGTTTGAATGTTTTTGCATCGTATATGAATCCGATCTGGTTTTTATACGTCAGCTGGTAGACCTTATCTTTCAGAAAAACGATGCCTTCGCCGAAATAGGTTTTCCTGTCGAGTTCCGCTTTCACACTGATCTTTCCTGTGGTGGTGTCAACCGGTCCGAACACCGAGCGCAGGAATTCCATATCCGTTGGCGATCCCGTACTTTCAAAGAGCTGTCCGTCGTGGAAGAGAAAACCCTCGGTGAACGAAAGCGTATCATGGGGCAGTGTGCGAATGACGTCATAAATTATTTCCGGAACGGTTTCCTCCTTTGCGGTTGCAGTAGTTGTTTGTGTTTCGTTTTTTTCGGGGTGGCTGCTGCAGGAAGTCAAAGCGATTGCTACGGCAGGGAAAAGGATCTTGAGTTTCATGGAATAAATTTAATTAATAATTTTCCGGCAGCTCACGCTGTCCGTTGAATAATTTTCCATAGTCGAGCGGAGTTGCGATCGAATGGAGGTAAATGAGCTCTTCTTTTGTAATGTGGTCATTGAGAAAAACATATTTATAGATCCGTTCATTCATACCGGCCCAGTGGATCACCAGGATCCTGGATTGCCAGCTCTGGAACAGGTTGAGCTGAATGACGAGGAACAATACGATCACCAGGATCGTGCGGATCGATCTTCGGATCCATTTCCAGTAGTAAAAGAGCTCCCAGATCCTGGAAAAGATCACTGCGAAAGGAAATGCGAGAACGGCGTAGGACTGGACCATGACCCGGCAGCCGAAGGAACCGCCGTATGCCCAATCGAACCAACAGCTCAGGATATAAATATTCAGCGGTATAAAGAGAATCAGAAAGCTGAAAAATTGCGGAAAGCGCTTTACTGACAGCAGGATTCCGATAAGGGAAAGCACCATCATCGGTGTATACAGCAGCCATCCTTTCAGGTAGCTGAACAAGAAGTTGCTGATCTGCGGATCCGTGAAAAAGAAACGATATTCGTGATAGCTATCATAAAAAAAAGAACCGTGAATTATTTTCCAGATGCACATCTGTGCAAACAGGGGAATGCAAAAAAGCAACGCGGAGAAAAGCAGGATCTTTTTTTTAGAGGCTAACCTTCTGATCCTCGCTTTAAGTTCTCTGAAGCTTCCAACGCGGTACAGGAGCGGAAAAAGAAGGATCAGTATATCCGTCGGGCGGATCAGCGTGATGAGTCCGCCCAGCAGTCCGATCCAGAGCAGGTTCTTGTTCTTGTAATCATCGACGAGACCGATCGACAGGTAAATGATAACGGAGTATAGAAAAAACAGGTAACTGTGCGGGAACTCTCCCAATGAATAAGTATAATAGAACAGGTTCGTTCCGAAAAAGATACAAGTCAGCGTAACGGCTGTGGTAAAGTCGCTGAAAAACATTCTCAGATTCTTCCGGCAGAAGAGGAGACCGAGAAACACGTAAATAATGCTGCCCCAGCGGATGGCCCATTTGTAGGGCCAGGAATATCCGTCACGCGGTGCACCTTCGACTCTTGCCACAATATCGGCGACAGCAAAAGCGGGAGCGTACATGATTGCCATCCCGATGGTCCGGATATTGACCTGAAGATCCGCTTTGAGTGAATCCACCGGCTTATACAGATCCGGCAGGTAAGAGTAATAGTGTGCGACATCGGTTTCGAAGGGGCCGTACTTGTCAGGATCAGTGCTGACTTCCCAGCGGTGATGACGGTCCAGCGTAAAAATGACGAAGAAAACAAAAAAGAGAATGGAATATTTATTGACAAGGATACTCCGGATCTTTTGCATTGCATCCATCTCAAAGAGTATTGTTCAAAAGGGTTCCGCTTTCGATCAGCTTCTGAAGATAGGGTTCGTAAACAACCTCTTTCATCAGGTTGATATGGCCGATGTGATGACAATCGGTTCCGAGGAAGGAGATCATGTTCTTATCGATGAGCTGCTCCGCGATCTTTTTTGTGCCGAGTGAGTAGTAGCCGGTAAGGGAATTAATATTCATCTGAAGTAAAACACCTTTATCGATAAATGCTTCGTACTTATCAAATTCCTTGTGCCAGAAATTATACCGCTCCGGATGTGCCAGGACCGGCTTGTAGCCTTTGAGCTGCATGTTGAAGATCACATGATAAAGGTTGTCGGGCGGATTCATATAGGAAATCTCGAACAACACATATTTATTACCGAAGGTAAGCAGCTGCTCTTCTTCGATCTTCCGCTCAAAATCAAAATCCAGGTAATATTCCGAAGCGGCGCTAAACTCAACAGGGATGGATCTCGCTTTCAGTTCATCGCGGACAGCCTGGGCTCCGCTGAGAATGGTCTCGGAGGTATTACGGTAATAATCACTCATGGTATGCGGACTGGTGATCACCTTTTTGTAACCCATGTCATGGAGCGCGGCAATCATCTGGATGCTGTCGTCGATGGTCTTTGCACCGTCATCGATTCCGGGAATAAAATGGGAATGGATATCGCAGCCCAACACTGAGAGGTTGACCGGGACCGGCAGCCGTTTTGGTTTTTTTTTGAAAAGATCAAATACTCCCATTTGCGATCTATTTGCGATTTTTAAACCAGTCGAGGGTGTATTTTAATCCTTCCTCGATTTTTACTTTCGGATCGTAGTTCAGTGTTGTTCTTGCTTTGCTGATATCCGCAAGGGAATCGCGGATGTCGCCGGGACGATCTGCCCGGTAGCTCGGCTCAACGGAAGAACCCGTTAATTTTTTCAGAACATTGACAAGCTGGTTGAGGGAAACGCGTTCTCCTACTGCGATATTGAAGATCGTTCCTTCCGTTTTCATATTCTGCTCGAGCATGGCTTTAATATTTGCCTGTACAGCGTTGGAAACAAAAGTAAAGTCCCTGGTCTGCTCTCCGTCACCATTGATAAAAGGAGCGTGGTCTGTCAGAAGTGCATTGATGAACAATGGTATTGCTGCGGCATATTCGCCGGCCGGGTTCTGCCTCGGTCCGAAAATATTAAAATAACGCAGACCGACGATCTGCATTCCATACGTTCTTGCAAAGATCTCTCCGTAAAGCTCGTTGGTCATTTTCGAAACAGCATAAGGAGAAAGCTGCTTCCCGATATTATTTTCCACCTTCGGGAGTTGTTTGCTGTCGCCATATACGGAAGATGAGCTTGCGTAAACGATCCGCTGGACACCGGCATCGCGGGCAGCAATAAGCATGTGGATGAAGCCCGTTGCATTTACATTGTGTGTTGCAATCGGATTTTTTATTGAGCGCGGAACAGAGCCGAGCGCTGCTTCGTGAAAAACATAATCGATGCCGCTGCATGCTTTGTGGCAGTCGTCGATGTTGCAGATGTCACCTTTGATGAACTGAAAATTCGGAAGCTTTTTGAAAGGTTCAATATTTTCCTCGAAGCCGGTTGAAAGATTATCCAGCACAACCACTTTTTTTGCATTGTATCTCAGCAGATATTCTACGAGGTTGGACCCGATAAACCCGGCTCCTCCCGTTACGAGGAAAGATCTGGAAGAAAGTCCGGCTGTATGAAAAGGTACAGAATACATTATAGTTCAGAGAGAAAAAAGTTCAAAATTCAATTGAAAAAATAAGCTTAAGATTCAAGTTCAGCATCAGGAGGAATAAGGTTCAAGGCTGATCGTCTCTTTGAACTCTATCACTTTAAACGTTGAACTATCTTTTAGTGTATTGATCCTCGTAATACTTTTTGTAGTCGCCGGAAGTTACATTGTTTAACCATTCCTCATTTGCGAGATACCAGTCGACGGTCTTTTCCAGGCCTTCTTCAAATTGTAAGGAAGGCACCCAGCCGAGCTCTTTCTGGAGCTTCGTGGAATCGATCGCGTAGCGGAGATCATGTCCTGCGCGGTCCTTCACAAAGGTGATCAGCTTTGCCGATTCTCCGTCAGCGCGGTTCAGCTTCCGGTCCATAATTTTACAGAGCAGGCGGATGAGATCGATATTTGTCCACTCATTATGTCCGCCGATATTATACGTTGTGCCTGTTTTTGCGTTATGATAGATCACATCGATCGCTCTTGCATGATCTTCTACAAACAGCCAGTCGCGTATGTTTTCACCTTTCCCATAGATCGGGATCGGCTTATTGTTTTTGATATTGTGTATGGAAAGGGGGATAAGCTTTTCCGGAAAATGATGACTTCCGTAATTGTTGGAGCAGTTCGAGATTACGGTGTCCATTCCGTAAGTGTCATGATAGGCTCTTACGAAATGATCCGAACTTGCTTTGGAAGCGGAGTAGGGGCTGTGCGGATCATAAGAAGTAGTTTCAGTGAACATACCGGTTTCACCTAATGAACCGTAAACTTCATCGGTGGAGACATGATAAAAACGGTGTGCGCTGTAATTATCTTTCCAGGAGTTTTTCGCGGCATTCAGAAGATTAACCGTTCCGATCACGTTGGTGATCACGAACTCGAGCGGATTCGAAATGCTTCTGTCCACGTGACTTTCTGCCGCCAGGTGGATCACCCCATCAAATTTATGGATCGAAAAAAGCTCATTGATAAAAGCGGCATCCGTAATATCACCTTTGATAAAAGTATAGTTGGACCGGCTCTCAATGTCTTTTAAATTATTCAGGTTCCCGGCGTAGGTGAGCTTGTCCAGATTGACAATGTGATATGCCTGGTATTTATTCACAAACAGGCGGACCACATGTGAACCAATAAATCCGGCACCGCCGGTGATCAGGATCTTTTTATTCATTTTTTATGTTCAGTTTAGTGACCAATACCCGGAGTTCTTTCCCGGAGATGCTGATGATGTTCCAGGTGAGCTCCCGTTCCGGGCTGCTGATAGAAATAATATTATTCTGCTGATCCCATTTTTCATCGGAATAGCGGACAGGGCTGCTTTCACTGCTGCAAAGCACATTATGCAATTCCGAAAAATCCTTTTCCGGCCCGAAGCTTACGCCGCATAACGCTCCTCCCCACTGGTATAGTTCGTTCGTGTACTTCTTTTTAGAAAAAATTAACGTATCGTTCAGCTTCATATCATACAGATCGACGGCGCTTGTCCAGTGTCCTGAAATGCTATTGTGCCTGCAGGGAGCAAAGCTGCCCAGGAGGACGGTCAGCGATATGATCAGGAGGCTTCGCATTAAAGGCTCCAGTAGGTTAGCTGTTTGATCTTTCCTTTGAGAATTCCTTTTACATCCACGAGAATCCCGCCGTCTGAAAGAATGGATCTGTAATAAGCTTCGTCGAGTCCAAGGTATTCTTTATGATTCACGCAAACTACGACAGCATCATAGCCTTTGCCGGCTTTTTCCACCAGTCCGAATCCGTATTCATGCATCAGCTCTTCAGAAGAAGCATACGGGTCGATGATATCGACACCGACACCAAAAGATTTAAATTCCTTGATGACATCGGAGACCTTGGAATTACGGATATCGCTTACATTCTCCTTGAATGTTGCTCCCATCACAAGAACACGTGATTCGGTGAGGTTTTTTTTCGCGGCGATGATCTTTTTAACTGTTTGCTTGGCAACATAAAATCCCATAGAGTCATTTACGTAACGGCCCGAATTGATCACCCGTGCGTGATAGCCAAGCTCTTCTGCCTTATAGGTCAGATAATAAGGGTCCACACCGATACAATGTCCGCCGACAAGTCCGGGTGAGAATTTAAGAAAGTTCCATTTTGTTCCTGCAGCTTCGAGCACATCATAAGTGTTAATACCGATGCGGCTGAAGATGATGGACAATTCATTCATTAATGCAATGTTAACGTCGCGCTGCGTATTCTCGATGATCTTAGCAGCTTCAGCGACCTTGATCGAAGAGGCTTTGTGCACGCCCGGCTCAACGATGATCTTGTATGTTTCTGCGATCACTTCCAATGATTCATCATCACATCCTGAAACCACTTTCAGGATCTTTGTAATGGTGTGCTCTTTATCGCCGGGATTAATGCGCTCAGGAGAATAGCCTACTTTGAAATCCGATTTGAATTTAAGCCCGGAAACCTCTTCGAGGACCGGGATACAATCTTCTTCCGTGCAGCCGGGATAGACGGTGGATTCATAAACGACATAGTCTCCTTTTTTCAGCGCTTTTCCAACGGAGCGGGATGCGCCGAGAAGAGGCTTCAGATCAGGAAGATTGTGCTCATCGATCGGGGTAGGCACAGCAACAATAAAGAAATTTGCTTGTTTCAGAACATCGATCGAAGCGGTGAACTGGATGTCACAACCTTCAAAGTCCTTCGATTCGAGCTCCTGTGAAGGATCGATATTATTCTGCATCATTTTCACACGCTCTTCATTGATATCGAAGCCGATCACTTTCACTTTTTTTGCAAAAGCGAGCGCTATCGGCAATCCGACATATCCGAGGCCGATCACGGCGATCTTTGCTTCTTTCTTTTTGATCTTGTCTATCATAACTTATGATTTTCTATTGGGATTTCTAAGGGAGTAGATCCGCTCAATGATGTCGACCACCTTCAATCCTTCCATCGCATTCGTCGTCACAGTGGTTCTGCCTTTAAGTGTATCGACCACGTTGGCGATCACCTGGTGATGATTATTTGCGGAACCTTTGTATGCTCCATAATCGTTGGCTTCATTAGTAGGATCAAGAGACGGCAGTACGTAATCTTTGATATTACAAATTTCTACCTGGTCCATGTATTGTCCGCCGACCTTCACGCTTCCTTTGCTTCCGATAATGGTGATGCTGCTTTCCAGGTTGCTGTTCCAGATTGCGGTTGAATAATTGATGCTGCCCATTCCGCCGTTTATGAAATTGAAATTCACGAAGCCGCTGTCTTCAAATTCCGTGAGCGAAGCATGATTGAAGTCGTTGAATTTTGCCTGGATATCCTTTATATCGCCGAAGATCCAGTAAAGCAGGTCGATCCAGTGTGAGAACTGTGTAAAAAGTGTTCCACCGTCCAGCTCTTGCGTTCCTTTCCATCCGCCTTTTTTATAGTAGCGCTCATCGCGGTTCCAGTAGCAATTCAATTGAACCATATAAATATCCCCGATTATCTTTTCATCAACGATCTTCTTCAGCCACACAGAAGGAGGAGAAAAGCGGTTCTGCATCACGCAGAAAACCGTTTTATGCTGCTGAAGCGCTTTGTGAAGCATATTCTCACATTCGGATTTGCTGAGCGCCATCGGCTTTTCGCACACGACATGTTTTCCGGCTTCAATTGCCATGATCGCATGTTTTGCATGTAAGCCGTTTGGGGTGCAAACGTTCACGACATCGATCTCCGGGTTGGCGGAAAGCATTTCCTCCGGCGCCGTGTAAAACGGTTCTTTCAGGTCGTCGAGTCCCAGTGCTTTTGCCGGGATAATATCGCAGACAGCAACCAGCTCCGCATCGGGATTGCGGCGGATCATTTCAGCATGTCGTTTCCCGATATGCCCTTGCCCGATAACTGCAAATTTTATTTTTGAGTTCAATGTAAAAAGTGCTAAGCCGTCAGCTTATTTTGCTGACTTTGCCGTTTTCAAGTTTATATTTCTGTTTGCTTTCCGGGCAGGTCGCGGTTCCGGTTTTATCAAAAGATAAACGGTGTCCGTACTCACTGATCCAGCCCATTTGTTTTGCAGGATTTCCCACCCACAAGGAAAAGGGCTGAACATTTTTTGTTACCACGGCTCCGGCGCCGATGAATGCATATTCGCCGATATCATGTCCGCAAACGATGGTTGCGTTGGCCCCGATCGACGCACCTTTTCCGACATGTGTTTTTGCGTATTCATTTTTGCGGTTGATCGCGCTGCGTGGATTGATCACATTGGTGAATACCATTGATGGTCCCAGGAATACGTCATCATCACAGGTTACGCCGGTATAGATGGAAACGTTGTTCTGCACCTTGACGTTTTTTCCCAGCACAACTTCCGGTGAGATCACGACATTCTGCCCGATATTGCAATTTTCTCCGAGTGTGCAATTCGGCATGATGTGAGAGAAATGCCAGATCTTGGTACCGCTTCCGATCGTGCATCCCTCATCAATAATTGCTGTTTCGTGTGCGAAATAATCCATCCTTTGTTTGTTCGGGTGTTTAGGTATTTGAGTGTTTGTGTGCCCGGGTGTTTAAGTGTTTGGGTTCTTGGTTACCTGGTCACTTAATCACCTGGCTACCTAATTAAACTGTCTGTGTTCTGTTTTATTCAGCTCTTCTCTTGAAAGCGACTTAAAATATTCGTAGGTGATCTTTAATCCTGCGGCACGATCTACTTTCGGTTCCCAGCCAAGGATCTCTTTTGCCTTCGTAATATCCGGCCGGCGCTGCTTCGGATCATCCTGCGGTAATGGTTTTGAGATCAGCTTTTGTTTTGTTCCGGTGAGCTTAATGATCTCTTCACCGAATTCCCTGATGGTGATCTCGCTTGGATTACCGATGTTCAATGGCTGTACATAATCGCTTTTCAGCAGACGGTAAATGCCTTCCACAAGATCATCCACAAAGCAGAACGATCGTGTTTGTGATCCATCTCCGAACATGGTGAGGTCTTCTCCTCTTAACGCCTGGCCGATAAAAGCCGGGAGTACCCGTCCGTCGTTAAGGCGCATCCGTGGACCATACGTATTGAAGATCCTTACAATTCTTGTTTCCACGCCGTGGTAAGTATGGTAGGCCATTGTCATCGCTTCCATGAATCGTTTCGCTTCATCGTAAACACCACGTGGTCCCACAGGATTTACATTTCCCCAATATTCTTCCGTTTGCGGATGCACCACAGGATCGCCGTATACCTCCGAAGTGGACGCAACGAGAATGCGCGCTTTTTTTACTTTTGCCAGTCCAAGCAGGTTATGTGTTCCGAGTGAGCTTACTTTCAGGGTTTGGATCGGAATTTTCAGGTAATCAATGGGAGAAGCAGGAGATGCGAAATGCAGGATATAATCGAGCTCCCCGGGAACGAATACAAATTTGGAAACATCGTGATGATAGAACTCAAAATGCTCCAGCTTCATCAGGTGCTCGATATTTTTCAGGTCACCGGTGATCAGATTGTCCATGCCGATCACATGACACCCTTCTTTGATGAACCTGTCGCAAAGATGAGATCCGAGAAATCCGGCGGCACCTGTTATTAAAACTCGTTTCATGTACAATCGTTGATTTGGTGGGTTGGAGAATCGGAAAGTTTTGAATCGCATCAAAAGAATCCAACTTTTCCCGAACTAAATCTCCCAATCTCTAATTTTCTAATTCTCTAATTTATTTTACCGTTTCCCTTCCGATAGAAGTATAGTAATATCCCAGTTCCTTCATTCGGCTGAGGTCATACAGGTTCCTGCCGTCAAAGATGGCTTTGTTCTTAAGTAATGAAGCAACTCTGTCAAAATCCGGCGTCCGGAACAGGCTCCATTCGGTAGCGATCAGCAGCGCATCCGCATCGCGCAGCGCATCGTATTCATCCATCGCATAAGAGATCTTATCCCCCAGCAGCCGTTTTACATTATTCATTGCTTCCGGATCGTAGGCCGTGACAGCGGCACCTGCTTTCAGGAGCTCTTCGATCACATACAGAGCCGGTGCTTCGCGGATATCATCCGTATCCGGCTTGAATGCCAGTCCCCACAATGCGATCTTTTTTCCTTTCAGGTCATTATTGAAATAGGCTTTTACTTTCGGGATGATGATCGTTTTCTGCTGTTCGTTTACCTGCATCACCGAATCCAGGATGCGGAAATCGTAGCTCACTTCTTTTGCTGATCTGGCAAGCGCCTGCACATCTTTCGGAAAGCAGCTGCCTCCGTAGCCGATGCCGGGAAATAAAAATCGTTTCCCGATGCGCTCGTCACTTCCGATCCCGATCCTGACGGCATCTACATCTGCACCTACGCGCTCGCACATATTTGCGATCTCATTCATGAACGTGATCTTTGTCGCAAGAAATGCATTCGCTGCATATTTCGTGAGCTCAGCGGAACGTTCATCCATGAAGATGATCGGGTTTCCCTGGCGGACGTATGGCTTGTAAAGCTCTTCCATGATCTTGCGGGCTCTCTCGGAGCTTGTCCCGATCACAACACGATCCGGTTTAAGAAAATCATCTACTGCAAATCCTTCACGAAGAAATTCAGGGTTCGATACGATATCGAATTCAGCCTTTGCATGCTTCGCAACCGCTGCATGTACTTTATCGGCAGTCCCTACCGGAACCGTGCTTTTGTCGACGATCACTTTGTAATCTCCGAGCATTTTTCCAAGATCATCGGCAACCCCAAGAATGTAGCTGAGATCGGCTGAACCATCTTCTCCCGGAGGTGTCGGCAGCGCGAGAAAAATGATCTTTGCTTTTTCGATGGCCGAAGAAAGATCGGTTGTAAACGTGAGTCGTCCCTGCTTGATATTCCGTTCAAACAGTACATCCAGGTGAGGTTCATAGATGGGAACGACCCCGGCCTGCATTTTCTTGACCTTGTCCGCGTTAATGTCTACACAGATCACATGGTTGCCCGTTTCAGCAAGGCAAGTTCCGGTGACGAGTCCCACGTATCCTGTTCCGACTACTGCGATATTCATAAATGAGTGTTAGTGTGTTAAAGTATTATAGTGTTCAGGTGCCCGGGTGTTAAAGTGTTTTGGTGCAGCTTACTTACAAAATTCCAATACAGAGTCGGTGATGTATTTCAATGTTTCTTCATCCAGCTCCGTATGCATCGGAAGTGAAACCACGGAAGCACAAAGCGCCTCTGTAACTGGGAAATCTCCTGATTTGTATCGCGGATCAAGATAGGCTTTCTGCAGGTGAAGCGGGATCGGATAATAGATCATCGCAGGGATGTCTTTTCCGGCAAGGAATTCACGAAGTGCGTTCCGGTCAACTCCTTTCAGCTGCAATGTATACTGGTGAAATACGTGATCCGAGTATTTTGCACGGGCGGGTGTCTTCAGCTTCGGATGACCGGCAAAAGCCTTGTCATAAAAAGCTGCGGCTTTATTGCGTGCAGCGGCGTAATTGTCGAGGTCTCTGAGCTTAATGCGGAGCACCGCTGCCTGGATGCTGTCGAGCCGGGAGTTTACCCCGATGGAATCATGCACATATAAAACGGATTGTCCGTGGTTCGCAATTATCCTGATCTTTGCTGCCAGTGCATCATCATTGGTGAACAAAGCGCCGCCATCGCCGTAGCAGCCTAAATTCTTGGAAGGAAAAAAGGAAGTACATCCGATCGTTCCTATTGTTCCGGCACGTTTTGCCGAACCATCCGCTGATTGATAGCGGGCGCCGATCGCCTGTGCCGTATCTTCGATCACATAAAGGTTATGCTTTTTTGCAAGTGCCATGATCGCATCCATATCCGCACATTGTCCGAATAAATGCACCGGTACGATCGCTTTGGTTTTCGGTGTGATGGCTTTTTCAATGGCATTTACATCGATGTCGAATGTATCCGGGATCACGTCCACCAGGACCGGCTTTAAGCCAAGGAGCCCGATCACTTCTGCGGTTGCGACATACGTAAAATCGGCGGTGATGACCTCATCGCCGGGCTTAAGATCCAGCGCCATCATTGCGATCTGTAATGCATCTGTTCCATTGGCACAGGGGATCACATGTTTTACACCGAGGTATTGCTCCAGCTCAGCCTGGAACGCCTTTACTTCCGGTCCGTTTATGAAGGCCGTGTTATTGAGCACATTCTGAATGGCTGAATCGACCTCCGTTTTGATCTTTTCATATTGACTTTTCAAGTCAACCATCTGTATCTTTTTTGCGATTTTAGTCATGCGTTTTGAGCGTTTTATTAAGACTGCGAATATAGTGAAAATAGTTGAACCGGGAGGGCAATTTTTCAGCCCCGGATTCGTTAGAAAACCTTATATTTACGCACATTTTTGAGTACATGAGAAAATTCTATTTTTTAGCCATTTTCATCCCCCTAATTTCCTTACGATCGGTTGCCCAGGTGAGTGTAAAAGACTCCTCTGTTTTTATTCCGCATGTTGCCATTGCTTATGGTTACCAGATCGCAGGCGGTGATCTCGCCCGGCGCTTCGGGAATAATAATAAAATTCAGGCGAATCTCGACTTCAAAATGAAGAGTGGCTGGATGCTGGGCGTTAACGGAAGCTACATTTTCGGAAAGGATGTGAAGGAAAGCATTTTTGATAGTATCTCCACATCGAACGGCGGGATCATCGGCAAGAATGGTCAGTTCGCGGATGTAAGATTATTCGAACGGGGTTTCACCGTAGCGGTTACCGCGGGAAGGATGTTCTCCTGGAAAAAGCCGAACCCCAATACCGGTCTGGTCTTTAACGTTGGCATAGGTCTGATCGAGCATAAGATCCGGATCGAGACCATCGGCAACAATGTGCCGCAATTGTCCAAGGAATACAAAAAAGGCTATGATCGTTTATCGAACGGACTTTTGCTTACACAGGACCTCGGATATCTCTATTTCAGCAGTAACCGTTTGGTGAATATTTATTTCGGACTGGAATGCATGGAAGGTTTCACTCAAAACCGCAGAAGCTATAATTATGATACCATGACCAAAGACACCGAAAAAAGAACGGACATTCTTTACGGCGCCCGCATCGCATGGATACTGCCATTGTATAAACGGGCTCCCCAGGAGTTTTATACTTATTGATGAGATCGCTGTATACGATATCTGTTCGCTTTTATCATACGGCGATCCGCATCGCTTCCCTGTTCAATACCAAAGCAAAACTATTTGTTGATGGCCGTCGGGATGTATTCTCCAGGCTAAAAAGCTCCAGGCTCAGGAACCCGGATTCCCGTCTGATATGGTTTCATTGTGCTTCGCTTGGCGAATTCGAGCAGGGACGACCGCTGATCGAGAAGTATCGCGGGGAAAATCCTGCGGATGTGATCCTTCTTACTTTTTTTTCGCCTTCCGGTTATGAGATCCGCAAGAATTATCCCGGAGCTGATATCATTTCTTACCTGCCGGTCGATACTCCGGTCAATGCCAGAAAGTTTCTCGATGCGGTCAGGCCCTCGGCTGCATTCTTTGTTAAATATGAATTCTGGTTCAATTATCTTTCTGAATTAAAGAATCGGAAAATTCCCACATATCTTGTAAGTGGGATCTTTCGTGAGGATCATCATTTTTTCAAAAGCACCGGCGGATGGTTCAGAAAGCAGCTGGGCGCATTCACTTATTTTTTTCTGCAGGACGAGCGCTCGCAGGAGCTTCTGAATTCGATCGGATATAAAAACACAATGGTGAGCGGAGATACCCGTTTCGACAGGGTTTCAGAGGTGGTGAAAAATGTGAAGGAGTTTGCCGCGGTTAAAAAGTTTTCAGAAGGAAAAAAAACGCTCGTCGCAGGAAGCACCTGGCCGGAAGATGAAAAGTTAATTTCAGATTTTAGATCTCAGCTTTCGGATTTTAAGATCATCATTGCACCTCATGAGATCCATGAAGCACACCTGAAAAACATAGAAGCTTTATTCCCCGGTTGCATCCGCTATTC
Organism: Bacteroidia bacterium; assembly: GCA_045805205.1. Lineage (GTDB taxonomy): Bacteria > Bacteroidota > Bacteroidia > 2-12-FULL-35-15 > 2-12-FULL-35-15 > 2-12-FULL-35-15. Next base: position 142,078 of record JBJMLR010000015.1, read on the forward strand.
AAACGCGAACGAGCACAGCCTTGCAGATACGGATGTTCTGCTCATCGATAACATCGGGATCTTATCATCGCTATACCAATATGGAACCATTGCCTTTATTGGCGGGGGCTTCGGAAAAGGGATCCACAATATCCTGGAAGCGGCAGCTTTTGGTATGCCGGTGATCTTCGGACCGAATTACCGGAAATTTGAAGAAGCGAAAGATCTTGTTAAGCTTGGCGGCGCATTTGAAGTCGCCGATGAAAAAGAGCTCGGAAAAGCAATGCAGCTTCTCGCAGATGAGCAGGTGCTGAAAACAGCGGCACAGATCTCTAAAATGTATGTGCAGGGGAAAAAGGGGGCCAGCGCAAAAATTCTCGCAGCACTTGGGAGATCAAGCTGAAAATCCTCTTTTCTTTTTCAGGTGAGGTTTTCTCCACACAATGACCTGCCATAACAGCTCTCCCGACAGCAGCGCACACAACGAGATCAAAACCGGAAAAAAGGTTCCGCCGGAATCCGAGAAAGCACCCATCAGAGCAACAGCGTAAACAGAAACCGGCAGGAGCGTCATCAGGATCAGTCCTGTAACATTCAGCGGAATTTTGAATGGCCGTTCCATTTCCGGTGCTTTGATCCTGAAAATGATCAGCGTAATGAACTCCAGGAAAAGCGCTGCTCCATATAAGATCACGTCGATCACCAAAAGATCGGCGAACGTAAGCATTATCATTACGCTTACCACAAGCGAGCAGCAAATGATCGAAATATATGGTGTTTTATATTTCGGATGGAGCTCATGTAATTTCGCCGGGAGCAATTCATCATCCGCCATTACTTTGGGGACGCGTGAAACGGAAAGCAATACAGCTGAATAAAGTCCTAACCCGCTTGCAAGTCCTCCAAATGCTACCAGTCCTCCCAGCCATCGTCCGCCGATAAATTCTCCGAGCGCGGGAAATCCTTCATCGCTTAATGTTTTATAGTCCATGCCTGAATGGATAGAAACGAATATGACGAGAAAATAAACAAGGAAGATCAAAGCAAATGCAGTGAAGACAGATTTCAGATAGGTCCGGACCGGTTTTGAAACTTCATCTGCATAGGTTGTTACATTGTCCCAACCAAGGAAATTCCACATCACTGTGTACAATCCAAGTCCGAGCATCGGGAACTTTACGCCGCTCAGCGACTGTGAAGGAATCGCCAGAGAACCGGTGTGATGCGTGAGAAACCAGATGAAGAGAACGGCGAAAGGGGTAAGGATGATCACCCCGAGAATTATTGAAAATTTTCCGACCGGCACAATTCCACGAATGTTCAGCAATGCACAGGACCAGATGATGACCAGGCAAATCGGGATCTTGTAAGCTGCAGCAGAAGGAAAAAAGAATTCGAGGTATTCTGTAAAAAGAACAGGATAAATTGCAAGATCTACAAATGTATAGAGCCATGTCCACCAGCCTTCATACCACCCGAAACGCAGTCCCAGTGCATGCTTTACCCATTGGTAATAACCACCGGTGACGGGCATCATGCTGTTGAGCTCAAGAACGGTAAAAATGGTGGGAACATCCCAGAGCATCGGTGCGATGATCAGTAAAAGAAATGCACCATGCTCACCAACATAGCTTAGCAGCGACTCCAGGCCATATGGTCCGCCTGAGATCGTCAGGAAGATAATGGCTGCCAGCTGCAGCGGTTTTAGTTTTTTTACAGAAGTTGCGCCTGCATTCATTTCACAACGTTTCCGTTTATTTTATTGATCAGAAGCGACTTCACCCGTTCGTCCCATTCCTTTTTCAGGATACTCAGAATAATGCTGTCGCGGCGTCCACCGTCCAGCTTGATCACATTCTGGCGGAGAATACCTTCAACGGTGCATCCGATCCCTTTCATTGCAGCGATGCTCTTCGTGTTGTTATTATCGGCGCGAAATTCTACACGTTCCATTCCCATGCTTTCAAATGCGAACTGCAGCAGTAAAAATTTGCAGTGTGCATTCAGGCCTGTTCCCTGCGCAGCTTTGCTGTACCAGGTATAACCGAGCTGCAGCGTTTTTTGCTTTAGCTGGATATCATAAAAGCGTGTAGAGCCGACGTATTGCCCGGATCTTTTATCGAATACAATAAAAGGATAGTCTGTTTTTGCTGCTTTTGCATCCAGCGCAGCATGGATATAGTTACGTAAGTTCTCTTCACCGCTGGCCTGGACGAGTGAATATTTCCAGATCTCCGGCTCATTCAGCGAGATCGGTAAGAGCGGGAGAAGATCGGCGCTTTTTAAAGGAGAAAGCCGCACGACATCATCTTCAAGGATATGATCAGTTGAGAAATCGAAGACCATGATAAATTGTGCCTGCTATTTGTTCAGTAAATGGGACATATTCGCATCGTGAAGCAGAAGCACATTATTCAGCCATTTTCTGCCCTCTTCGTATCTTTTGAAAGATACCGGTTTGAGATCCGGACGATCGAAACGAATATGCAGCTTGGTTTTTGTTTCTGCTTCAAGTGAGTTAATAACATAAGCCTTTGCAAGAAGCTGCACATTGTATGGATTGTTCGTCATCAGTTCGATACATTCTTCAGTCACATCATAGTGTCCTTCCGCCTCGAAGATCACACAATATTTTTTTCCGTTCGCTTCTTTCACGCCGAAGCCATAAAATTCATGCAGGTCATCGGCGCTGATGACCGCTTTATTCAGAAATTTTACATGAAGGATCCTGTCCACAAAGGATACCAGGATTTTAGGATTTTTCATAAGCAATTCATTAAGATGCTCAAATATAATAATTCATTCCGAAGACCATTCGTAATTGAAGGTTTGATCCCTTTCACGAATCATATAAATAAGATTGAAGCGAATGTATAATAATCCGACTTCATGCTGCTCGCTTGCGAACTGGATCGTCTTTTTATCTATTACATTCACCACATCGTAGTTTCGGTATTGCTGCGCTGCGTTAATGCTGAAGTCGGCCGCCCACCGCGAGTCCCGGATAAATTTTCTCCATCCCAATCCTCCGCCGATCTCCTGGAAAAGTCCTGTTTTTGTGGAATTCAGGTAGCTCATATCCCTGCTGCCAAAGTCATACGCTGTTTTTTTCGTCCAGTTATTATAGTTTCCGGATTTACAGTAGGCATTAAAATAAAGAAATCCGATCCTCATTTCGTTGGAAAGGCATTTGTAATCAGCCAGGATGTAAAGTCTGCGCTCATATTCGTCGTACATCGCGTTATCGTCATTGTCATCCGTTTCATATTTCCAGCGGAAATAGTTTCCATCGATGCCGAGGCAATGCCTGCCTCCGAATATGACTTCACCGCCAAAGGAAACGGTCCGGAAATACACGTCTTCGAACATAAAACAGCCGATCGCTTTTCCGCGGATCGCAAATTCGGTACCGGGTATTTTTCTGTTGTGTTGCTCAGCCTGAATGCTATCGTTTTTGCCTGTCTGGGCTGCAGAGGACAGAACGCACTGCAAAAAAAAGCAGGACAAAATGAGTGGGAATCTTAGCATTCAGTGACCGGAGTATTACTTCAAACATACTGAATTCCCGGTACTTTTCCTATAAGAAGCAATGATGTTCATAAGTGGAAAACTCGGGGGTAAAATTCCAATCAAACGCTATTGCAGTCCCGTTTATTTAGCTATTTTTCCATGATAATAAAATCGTTTTTATGGAGAACAAATCAACGAAAACTTCGGCCCTGCTCGCTCTTATTTCAGTGTTTTTCTTCTGGGGGTTCCTGGCGGCGTCCAATGGGATATTTATTCCGTTCTGCAAGACACATTTCGGCTTGAGCCAGTTCCAGTCTCAATTGATCGACAGTGCATTCTACGGCGCTTATTTTATCGGTTCACTTCTGCTTTATATTTTTTCCCTGCAATTCAATAAGGATATTATCAACAAAATAGGATACAAGAGAACCATCATTTATGGACTTTTAATTTCTATTGTCGGCGCATTGATCATGATCCCGGCTGTCGGCTCCGGCTCATTTATGTTCATCCTTGCCGCTTTTTTTGTCATAGCACTGGGATTTTCGTTACAGCAGACTTCTGCAAATCCACTGGTGCTTAATCTTGGAAACCCGGCTACGGGATCGTACCGGCTGAATTTTGCGGGAAGTGTGAACTCCCTCGGAACCGCTATCGGGCCGATCCTTGTCAGCCTGGCGCTGTTCGGGAAGCTGATTGCAACAGATGCTGACAAAACAAGTGCATCGCTCGGATCCATTAATGTGCTTTATGTGATCCTTGCCGTGGCTTTTGGCGCAGCCATCGTTGTGCTGATCTTTTCAAACATCCCGACGCTGGAGATCGAAGCGGATCAGTCGGAAGTAAAGGTGCTGAAGCAGCCCTTGTTCTTCATTATGGGAACACTTGCATTCCTTGTTCTGATCTTTGGTTATTCAGCATATGCTGCACGGGACATTTCTTCGGGTGTTAATTTCAGGCAAGAATACAGTAAAATGCTTTTCCTGGTGATCATTACGGTTACGCTCATTATACTGCTGTTACTGCTGCTATTGCTTTTCAGAAAGATAAAGCGCGAAAACCGGTTTGAGGGGGAGAGCTACCCGCAAGTAACGCTGGGAATGATCGCGATCTTTATTTATGTCGGAGTGGAAGTGACCATTCAGAGCAATATGGGTACTTTGCTGAAAACTCCGGAGTTCGGAGGCTTGCAGGATTCTCAGATCAGTCCGTTTATTTCTTTGTATTGGGGAAGCCTGATGATCGGTCGCTGGACCGGCGCTATCGACGCTTTTAAAACAAGTAAAACAACCAACACTATTCTCACGCTGGTCATTCCATTTGTCGCTTTTGCATTCGTTTTATTTATGAATCATTTGAATGGTGCGGACATAAGTAATTTTTATCTGTATGCGATCTGTGTTGCCCTACTTCTCGCGGGTTTCATCCTCGGTAAGCACCGTCCTACATTTACGCTGATGCTCTTTGGAGTATTGGGCACCCTGGCAATGCTGACCGGCCTTTTAAGCAAGGGAACGGTTGGTATATACGCATTTCTCAGCGGCGGACTTTTTTGTTCGATCATGTGGCCGTGTATTTTTTCGCTTGCTATCGCAGGACTTGGAAAGTATACCAGTCAGGCATCCGGCTTTTTGATCATGATGATCCTTGGAGGAGCATTTATTCCGCCGGTACAAGGGCTTTTGGCCGACCATACCAGCATTCACCTGTCGTATATTATTCCTGTATTTTGCTTCCTTTATCTTGCCTGGTATGCATGGAAAATGAAGAAATTACTGGAAAGAAAAGGAATCAATTATGACGTTGCATCGGAAGCTGCGCACTGATAAACGATATGAAAACACTCGTCGCCGCAATTGACATTGGAGGCACCAATACCGTTTTCGGTTTGGTGGACGAAAACGGAGAGATCCTTTTGAAAGAATCTGTCTCCACCGAGCATTTTCCTATTCCCGAAGATCTTGTTGCTGTTGTATGTGAGCACATTAAAAAAGCGCTGGTCCAGTTCAGCGGTGAATATGAATTGAAAGGAGCGGGGATCGGTGCGCCCAATGGAAATTATTTCAAGGGAACGATTGAGTTTGCGCCCAACCTGAAGTGGAAAGGGATCATTCCATTGGCGAAGTTATTTTCTGAGCGGCTCGGTGTAAAAGCAGTTCTCACCAACGATGCCAATGCAGCGGCGATCGGTGAGATGATGTTCGGCGGCGCAAAAGGAATGAAAGATTTTATTTTCATAACGCTGGGAACAGGCCTCGGAAGCGGCATTGTGGCAAACGGCGAAATGATCCTTGGTCATGATAGCTTTGCAGGTGAGATCGGACATGTTATTATTTTTCCCGACGGCAGACAATGCGGCTGCGGAAGAAAAGGCTGTGTCGAAACATATTGTTCTGCCACCGGGATCAAGCGGACCTATTCGGATCTGCTGATGAGCCATCACGATAAAGCAAATCTCCAGGCTCGTGTTGCCGATGCAAAATACATTTATGACCGGGCACTTGCCGGAGATAAAGACGCGATCGAAGCGTTCCGTTATACCGGCGATATTCTTGGTCTTGCGCTTGCGAACAGCGTTGCCTATACGAGCCCGGAAGCGATTTTTTTATTCGGTGGACTGGCGCTCGCCGGTGATTTTATTTTCAGACCGACACAGGAAAGCTTTGAAAGAAACCTGCTGAATATTTATAAAAACAAGATCCGGATACTTCCCTCGCAGCTGAAAGAAAACGATGCAGCGATCCTTGGCGCGGCTTCACTGATCATAAAAGAGCTGAATGGATAACAAAAAAAATAATGAACAGCGCTATCTCGATGTGGTCTTTAAGCTGCTCTACCTGATCATTGGCTTGATCGCGATCCTCGGAGTGTTCCTTTATATTTTCGTCGCCGGCGTGCCGGATATTTTGAAATCATCAGAAGTAGCAAAATTGACTGCAGCGGATACCATTCCGGATAATAAGCAGGAGAACATTGTGGTTGCGGATCTTTGGATCGCTCCGGATACATTGCTGATCGCAAAGGAGAAAAATGCGGCGGAGATCGAATACGGCAGGCAGCTGATAAAGCGAACTTCTTTTTTTCTCGGCCCGCACGGCACGGTCGCGCAGGTAAGCAATGGGATGAATTGCCAGAACTGTCATCTTGAGGCCGGAACAAAACCTTTCGGAAATAATTACAGTGCCGTAGCATCCACGTACCCGAAATTCCGGGAGCGTTCGGGAACGAACGAGAGTGTTTACAAACGGGTGAACGATTGCATGGAAAGAAGCCTGAACGGTAAAGCCATCGATACGCTTGGCAAGGAAATGCAGGCGATCAAAGCGTATATCGTTTGGCTTGGAAAAGACGTAAAGAAAGGCGATAAGCCAAAAGGCGCCGGGCTCACAGAAGTGAAATACCTGGACCGTGCTGCAGATCCGGAAAAAGGCAAGAAGGTGTATGCTGAGAAATGCTCATCCTGTCACGGTACCAAAGGTGAAGGAAAATACGATGCGGTAACTTTTGCATGTCAGTACCCGCCGCTGTGGGGTGAGCACAGTTACAACATCGGAGCCGGACTTTATCGTTTGTCGCGCTTTGCAGGATATGTGAAATCAAATATGCCGTTTGGCGCGAATCATGATAACCCTCAGCTGACCGATGAACAGGCATGGGATGTAGCGGCATTTGTGAATTCGCAGCCGCGGCCTTCGAAAGATCTTGGAAAAGACTGGCCGAAAATTTCTGCTAAGCCGGTCGATCATCCGTTTGGGCCTTATGCCGACAAGTTCAGCGAAAAGCAGCATAAATACGGACCTTTCGCGGAGATCGCAGAAGCAAAAAAGAAATTGAATAAAAAATAATATGTCGGAAAAATCGCATAAAGCTTCCTGCGGCTGCTCTTCCTGTGAAGAAACGGTCGCAAGCACCGGGCAGTCCAGGAAACAATTCCTGAGAACCATCGGTGCGGCAACGCTGGGACTTGGCCTGAACCCGGTGAATGCCTTTGCCTTGCGCGAGGAAGGAAAGATCTCCGAAATTACCGGAAGCAAAACGGTTAAGGATGGCAAGGCGCAGCACATTACATTGCTTCATACCAGCGATATTCATGGCCAGATCAATGTGCATGATGAATTTTTCTGGGAGAATGGAAAACCTTCATTCAAAAAGCGCGGCGGGTTCGCGCATTTGAAAACAATGGTGAATGAGCTCAGAAGATCCAATCCGAATACACTTTTGCTGGATGGAGGCGATTGCTTCCAGGGCAGCGGTATTGCGTCGCTGACAGAAGGACAGGCATTAGTGCCGCTGATGAATGATATCGGTTATGATCTTGTGCTCCCGGGAAACTGGGAAGTGGTTTATGGAAAAAAGATGCTCGTAAAGGATCTCGGTGCATACAATGCAAAGAAGATCTGCGCGAACATGTTTGATGATGACGCAAATGCTGATCTGATGTTCCCGCCGTATTCTATATTCTTTATTGCGGGCATTAAGATCGGGTTCATCGGGTATAATGATCCGCTTACGCCGATCCGTCAGGCTCCGGATTACAGCCGCGGGATCAAATTCTGCGGACCGGAAAAAAACCTTGCTAAATATGTGCGCATCCTCCGCGACCAGGAGCAATGTAAAATGGTTTTTGTTATGTCGCACATGGGGCTTGCGCAGCAGGTCGATCTGGCCTCTCAGTCATTTGCAGAAGGCGTGGACTATATCCTTGGTGCCGATACACATGAACGTGTGCGCGAGCCCATTCAGGGGAAATATGCAAAGGTGACCGAGCCGGGCGCGTTCGCTTCATTTATAGGTAAGCTTGATATCGTGGTGGAAAACGGAAAAATAAAAGAGGAAGTTTATGAGCTGCTCGATGTCGATCCGGAAAAATATGCCGCAGATCCCGGTATGGAGGCACTTATCAGCGAAGTGTGTGCGCCGCATGAAAAGGAATTGAATCGCGTTATCGGAAAAGCGAAAGGAACACTGATGCGCTCTTTTGTACTGGAGACGCCGCTTGATAATATGATCACCGATGCGATCATGTGGAAATTCAAGCCGGACATTACGATCGCAAACGGATTTCGTTTTTGTCCTCCCTTGTTTGTCGAACCCGGAAAAACAAAAGATATTACTTCTGATTATTTATACTGCATGATCCCCGGCGATAATAACCTGATCATGGCAGATGTCACCGGTCAGCAGCTCTGGGACTGGCTGGAAAAGGAGATCGAAAATGTATTTTCACATACACCTTCTAAGCGTTTGGGAGGATGGCTGGTCCGTTTCCAGGGCATGCAGCTGCATTTCTCCGTGGCAAATGAAGCGGGAAAACGAATAGAAAAGCTGCTGATAAAAGGAAAGCCGGTCAGGTTAACGGATACATATAAAGTTGTTTCCTGTGAACGTGATGGCGATCCCGACAGTCTGCTTTGCCGGATCAGGGATGTTAAGAATAATCATAAGCTGGGAACTACAATACATCCGGTGATCGAGGAATATTTACAAAAGTTTTCTCCCGTTGCACCGAAGGCGGAAGGAAGAGTTATTGCATCAGGAGTTTCCCCGGAGCTCCTTACGCAGTTTGAAGGTTCGGGTTATGAATTCAGATGATGCCTGGATAATCTTTATCCGCCGGCTGTCGGAGAAGCGATCATAGTGTTATAAATAAAAACAACATGAAAAAGATCTTATTATTATTTAACCTGCTGGTCGCAAGCTTTTCATTTGCACAGCCAATGCCGGAGATGAAGACGCTCCCCTTGATCCCGATGCCGAATGAATTCAAGCAAAGCAGTGATGAATTTTTACTGACCGCACAGACAAAGGTTGTCGTGAGCAATGACCAGCTGAGGCCGGATGCCGATCTGCTGCTCGACTATCTGAAGAAAAATTTTGATCTGCAGCTGGAAGTCGTAAAGGTTTTACCGTCCGATGGAAACTATATCATTTACACCCAGCCCGATGATAAGGCAGGGCATCCTTCGGAATATGATCTTTACATCGATCAGAACAAGCTGCTCATTAATGCGGAAGATCACCAGGGAATATTCTATGCATCGCAGACCTTATTCCAGCTGCTTCCGCTTGAAAAGTCAACAGAAGTAAAAGTTCCCTGTGTACAGATCCATGATGCTCCCCGGTATGAGTGGCGGGGAATGCACCTCGATTGCAGCCGGCATTTCTTTACAAAAGAGGAGGTAAAAAAATACATCGACTATCTTGCGATGTACAAATTCAATGTGTTTCACTGGCACCTTACCGATGATCAGGGCTGGAGGATCGAAATAAAAAAATATCCCCTGCTTACTTCTGTCGGATCGCAAAGGAAAGAAACACTGATCGGGAAAGCCATTTCTGAAAAAGATCGGAAGCCGTCCCAGGTGGATAAATATGACGGAACTCCTTACGGTGGTTTTTATACCCAGGATGATATCAGGGAAATAGTGGCTTATGCAAAAAGCAAATACATCACGATCGTTCCTGAGATCGAGATGCCGGGACATTCGCTTGCCGCGCTGGCTGCATATCCTCAATATTCCTGCACAGGCGGACCTTTTCAAACGTGGACCCGCTGGGGACAAACCGATGATGTTTATTGTGCCGGGAATGACGAAACTTTTACATTCGTGGAAGATGTGCTCACCGAAGTAATGGATCTGTTTCCCGGAACTTACATTCACATCGGCGGAGATGAATGTCCGAAAGAACGCTGGAAAGCATGCCCGAAATGTCAGAAGCGAATTGCGGATGAACATCTCAAAGACGCAGAAGAGCTCCAAAGCTATTTCATTACACGGATTGAAAAGTTTGTCAATTCAAAGGGAAGACAGATCATCGGATGGGATGAGATCCTTGAAGGAGGATTGGCGCCCAATGCTGCCGTAATGAGCTGGAGAGGGACCGCCGGAGGAATTGCTGCGGCAAAACAAAAGCACTACGTAGTGATGTCGCCCGGCAGTCCTTGTTATTTTGATCACTACCAGAGTAAAGACAAAACAAAGGAGCCACTGGCGATCGGAGGATATAATCCGCTGGACTCGGTATATGCGTATGATCCGACGCCTAAATCGCTGACCGCTGACGAAAAGAAATTCATAATGGGTGCACAGGGAAATGTATGGACCGAATACATCGTGAATTTTTCTTCCGTTGAATACATGGCGGTTCCACGCATGGCTGCTCTTGCGGAAGTGCTGTGGACGCAGCCTGAAAAGAAAGATTATAAAAAATTTGTTCAGCGGCTGGAGGTGCATTCAAAATTGCTGGACAAAATGGGTGTGAATTATGCGAAGCATTTTATGAAGGAGAAATGAGCTGGCGGAAAAGCTGTTTTCATGAAAGCATGATCATGAGACGCAGCGAGATATTTTTGTTTCGCAATAATGGGGTTAGATCCCTTGCTTGCTGAAGGCTAGCGGCGGGATAAGCCAGACTGAGCTTCGCTAAGTCTGGCTAAAAAAAGATCCCGGAAGGACTACTAAACCTTCCGGGACCGGATAAACACCTTACATATGATGTAAGAAAAACTACTTGTGACAAATGTATAACGGAGATGATTATTGTAAACATCAAATTGATTTCATTCTTAGAGATTGATAGCCTCAAAAAATCGTAACGCAATGACAACCAGACGCAATTTTATTAAGACATCCGCTCTCGCATCCGCAGCTTTTCTTGTGAAAGGAACAGCAGCAAAGGCCTCGCCGGATTCAATGGAAACGGTAAATAAGCCCATTGTATTATCTACCTGGAACTTCGGACTCAAAGCCAATGAAGGCGCCTGGGCCATTCTTAATAAAAGCGGCAAAGCGCTGGATGCGGTAGAAGCCGGTGTAAAGATCACCGAGGCGGATCCTGAGGAGCGGAGCGTCGGATACGGTGGACGCCCGGACCGCGATGGAAGGGTGACGCTGGATGCCTGTATCATGGATGAAAATGCAAACATCGGTTCGGTGGCTTGCCTTGAAAATATCATGCATCCGATCTCGGTTGCAAGAGCGGTGATGGAAAAAACACCGCACGTGATGCTGGTTGGTGACGGAGCATTTCAGTTTGCACTTTCCCAGGGTTTTAAAAAAGAAAACCTTCTGACCGGGGCATCAGAAAAGGAATGGAAAGAATGGCTGAAAACGAACAATTACAAGCCGCAGGTTAATATCGAGAACCACGACACGATCGGCATGATCGCGCTCGATTCAAACGGAGACCTTTCGGGAGCCTGCACCACAAGCGGGCTCGCATTTAAAATGCACGGCCGGGTCGGAGATTCGCCGATCATTGGTGCCGGTCTGTATGTCGATAACGAAATAGGCGCTGCAACGGCAACAGGACATGGCGAAGAAGTGATCAGGATCGCCGGTTGTCACCTGGTGGTAGAATTAATGAGACAGGGCCGTTCGCCGGAGGATGCCTGCAAAGAAGCAGTAGCAAGAGTTGTGAAGCTGACGGCGAACAGAAAAAAGAACCTGAAAGACATCCAGGTCGGGTTTATTGCGCTGAATAAAAAAGGAGAGTACGGCTCTTATTGCGTTCAAAGCGGCTTTAGTTACGCGGTGTACAATGAAAAAGGAAATAACCTGGTCACTTCGGGATCACACATGTAGAAATAAATTGAAAACGAGATCCCTGTGTTCGTAATCGAAAAAGAGTAGTAATTAATATGAGTAAATTAGAAATAGCCTGTTTTGACCTGGAGTCCGCTTTGATCGCGCAGCAAGGTGGTGCCGACCGTGTGGAGCTCTGCCACGACGTTACCTGGGGCGGTGTGACACCTTCCTATGGTACCGTTGAAACCGCACGAAAGCTCATCCGGATTCAATTGTTTGTGATGATCCGTCCGCGTATCGGTAATTACGTTTATTCTGATCCTGAATTTGAACAAATAAAAAGTGACATCCGGCGCTTTTCTGAAATGAAAGTCGACGGCCTGGTTTTCGGAATCCTGAAAAGCGACGGCTCGGTCGACATTGAAAGAAACAAAGAGCTGGTACGATCGGCAGGTGATCTGCCTTGTTCTTTTCACCGTGCTTCGGATGAAATGATCGATCCGCTCAGCTCCCTGGAGGCGCTCGTTTCCTGTGGCTATAAAACTGTCCTTACATCGGGTCAGCAGAAAACGGCCCTGGAGGGAATTGAATTGATCAGCCAGCTGAAACAAAAAGCTGCGGGCAGGATCGGGATCATGCCCGGCGGCGGAGTGCGTTCCTCGAATATAGAAAAGATCAAAGCGGCGCTCGGTGTGGAATATTATCATTCTTCGGCAATCGTCAGCGGACAGCTTGCCGACCTTAATGAAGTGAAAGCATTGAAATCATTTTTGTAAATTGAGAAGATCTTTTTTATATCTGTTCTTGCTTCTCGTCCACTTGTCGTTTTCGCAGGTAAGCGAACGATCCCTGGGCACAGGGCATTGGCGCTTTCAGAAAAAAGGAGATGAAGTATGGCTGAAGGCAAAAGTCCCCGGTACGGTCCATACCGACCTGCTTGCAAATGAGAAGATCCCCGATCCTTATTTTGGTAAAAATGAAAAAGATCTTCAGTGGATCGAAAATGAAGATTGGATCTACGCAACTACTTTTTCAGTTTCGAAGAGCGAGCTGACTCAGCAGCATATCGAGCTGAGCTTCGAAGGACTGGATACCTATGCGAAAGTGTTTGTAAATGATTCGCTGGTTATAACCGCCGACAATATGTTCCGGTCCTGGAATGCCGATATAAAAAAATATCTTCGGAAAGGAACGAATAGAATGACCGTTGTTTTTGAGTCCGCTGTTTGCCGGGGAAAAGAGGAAGCGAATAAATTAAGCTATACACTTCCTGGGGAAGAAAAGGTTTTTACCCGGAAAGCTCAATATCAGTATGGATGGGACTGGGGACCGCGCTTTGTTACCTGCGGGATCTGGAAAGAGGTAAAGCTGAAAAGCTGGAACGATGCACGCATCAGCAGCGTGAAATACATTCAGCATTCGCTGAGCGATTCTGTTGCACAGCTGGAGTTCCGGTGCGAAGTGGAAAGTGACGTGAATGCAAATGCCTATCTCGATATCATTAAAGGCAATAAAAAGGACATCAGCGGTCAGATCATCACGAAGGTGAAACTAAAAAAAGGACTGAATGCTTTTTCGATCTTTTATACTATCCGCGATCCTCAGCGGTGGTGGTGCAGCGGGCTGGGTTTTCCGACGCTCTATAAATTTTCAATTGCGCTTTCCTATGATTCACGGATGCTTGATGAAAAAGCATTAAACGTCGGTTTGCGAACGATCGAGCTGGTCCGGGACAACGACAGCGTTGGTTCTTCGTTCTATTTTAAGCTGAATGGCGTGCCCGTATTTATGAAAGGAGCGAACTTTATTCCTCCCGATAATTTTTTGCCGCGTGTTTCAAAGCAGGACTATGATAAGATTATAAAAAATGCGGTTGATGCAAACATGAATATGCTTCGTGTCTGGGGCGGCGGCACTTATGCGGATGATGAATTTTATGAGCAGTGTGACAAAGAAGGGATCCTCGTATGGCAGGATATGATGTTTGCATGTGCAATGTACCCGGGCGATGATCATTTTGTGAAAAATGTTGCAGAAGAATGCATCGGCCAGGTGGAGCGATTGCGTAATCATCCATGCATTGCGCTGTGGTGCGGAAATAATGAAGTAGATGAAGGCTGGAAGAACTGGGAATGGCAAAAGCAATATCATTATTCGGAAAGGGATTCTACGGAGATCGCGCGGAACAATATGGCTTTGTTCAATGGTCTTCTCAGTGATCTCGTTAACGAGTATGATGGCAGCCGCCCTTACTGGCCGTCTTCACCTTCGATCGGGTGGGGGCATGAAGAAAGCTTATTGCAGGGCGATTCTCACTATTGGGGCGTTTGGTGGGGAAATGAGCCGTTTGAAATGTATGAAAAAAAAGTTGGACGATTTGTAAGTGAATATGGGTTCCAGGGAATTCCTTCGTTGAAAACGTTAGAAGAATGCGGAGCCGTCGTTCATGCTGAGCGTGAACCCGGCGGAGAAGGAAATTCTCGTTACGGCTATCACCCTTTCGTACCCGACACTGCAATTCTGGGAGCACACCAAAAACACCCGAGCGGTTATCAGATCATCAGGACATATATGGCGCGGGACTATAAAGTTCCTGTTCGCTTTGAAGATTATGCATATGTATCGCAGTTACTCCAGGCGGAGGGATTGAAAACGGCAATAGAAGCACATCGCCGCGCAAAACCTTATTGCATGGGTTCTCTGTATTGGCAGCTAAACGATTGCTGGCCGGTTACCTCCTGGAGTTCGGTTGACTGCAATAATGAATGGAAAGCAGCGCATTACCAGGCAAAAAGATCATTTGACGATGTGATCATTTCCGTAGTGGAGGAAAAAGACAGCATCGACGTATATGTGGTCTCTGATCTGTTAAAGGATGAAAAGGCGCTGATGACGATGGAGCTTTTTGATCTTTCCGGCGGGATCCTTTTTTCAAAACAGGTTTCCGGGATCATTCATTCGAATGCGTCATTTGTCTTTTGCCGTTTTGATGCTTCTGTTGTAAAAGAATACAACCGGAATGAAATTGTTTTGCGCTGCCGCCTGAAAAGCAATGAGAATTCAAGCTCCGACGCATCCTGCTACTACTACTTTTCTAAGCCTCTTAACCTGAGCCTGAAAAAGCCGGTGTTCAACTTTTATTTTGATAATTCGGAGAAGCTGCAGAGCTTTTCGATCGAATCGGATGTACTGGCAAAAAATGTTTTCCTTTCAGTTGATGGTAAAAACTTAATTTTAAGCGACAATTACTTTGATCTCCTGCCGGGAGAACAGAAGCGGATCTATCTGCCGGAAGGCGTAAGGATCAAAAGACTGACAGAAAAAAAGATAAAAATAAAAACCTTGGCAGACACTTACTAAAATGAAACAATTGCTTTTTATTGCGACCCTGCTTTTTGCGGAGATCGGCGCCGCTCAGGAACCAGTCTATACAAAATATGTAGATCCGATGATCGGTACGGGCGGACATGGACATACTTTTCCGGGTGCCACTGTACCTTTTGGGATGGTGCAGCTTTCACCCGATACACGTGTCGACGGCAGCTGGGACGGCTGCAGCGGATATCATTACAGCGATTCCGTGATCTATGGCTTTTCGCATACACATCTGAGCGGTACCGGATGCAGTGATTTTGGAGATATCATGCTGATGCCAGTGATGGGGAAAGGAACGCTGGACAATAAAATATACTCCTCGAAATTTTCTCACAGGAGCGAAACCGCTCGTCCCGGCTATTACAGCGTGAAGCTGGATGACGACAATATTGATGTGGAGCTGACTACGACGACCCGCGTCGGAATACACAGATATAAATTTAATAATGAAGGTGAAGCAAGTGTGGTACTCGATCTGCAGCACCGTGACAAGCTTCTGGAAGGAGATATTAAAATAATAGATGACAGAACGGTCGAAGTTTTCAGAAGAAGTGAAGCATGGGCAAGAGACCAGTATGTGTTTGCGCGGATTGAATTTTCGAAACCTTTTATCGATAAAACAATAAGCATGCTGACTTTTGATGTGACAGGCGGAGAGGTGAAAAAGCCGCTGATCACCGGTGCTTGCTTTAACTTCAAAATGAAAAAAGGAGAATCGCTCCTGGTAAAGGTTGCTTTATCGCCGGTGAGTACGGAAGGAGCAAAAAAGAACATGCTGAGGGAGCTGCCGGGATGGGACTTTGAAAAAGTTCAGAATGATGCACAAATTGCGTGGCAGCAGGAGCTGAGTAAGATCGAGGTGAACTGCAATGATGAAAATAAAGCGAAGATCTTTTATACAGCGCTTTATCACACTATGATCCAGCCGAACGTTGCAATGGATGTGGACAGCATGTATCGCGGAAGAGATCTGAAGGTTCACAAAGCGGAAGGATTTACTTATTATTCTGTTTTTTCATTATGGGATACTTTCCGCGGAGCGCATCCGCTGTATACGCTGATCGAAACAAAACGAACCGCTGATTTCATCAATACCTTCCTGAAAGAATACGAGCAGGGCGGAAGGCTTCCGGTTTGGGAGCTTGCCAGCAATGAAACAGATTGCATGATCGGTTATCATTCCGTAAGTGTGATCGCCGATGCAATGGTAAAAGGTATCGTCGGGTTTGATTATCAAAAGGCATTCGAGGCGGCCAAACACAGCGCGATGCTGGATCACCTGGGCCTGGATGCATATAAGAAGAAAGGATTCATCAGTATGGAGGACGAGCATGAAAGCGTTTCAAAAACACTGGAATATGCTTACGACGATTGGTGCATTGCCCAAATGGCGCTGACGCTGAAGAATAAAAACGATTACGATTATTTTATGCGGCGTTCGCAAAACTGGAAAAACGTATTCGATCCGGAAACCGGTTTCATGCGCCCGAAGAAGAATGGCGACTGGCTGAAACCTTTTGACCCGAGAGAGGTGAACAATAATTTTACGGAAGGGAATTCATGGCAGTATACATTCTTCGTTCCACAGGACGTGGATGGCCTGATAAAAATGATGGGCGGTCCTGAAAAATTCGAAGCAAAGCTGGACCAGCTTTTTTCCGAATCGACGATAACCACGGGCCGTGAGCAGGCGGATATCACGGGATTGATCGGGCAGTATGCGCATGGGAATGAGCCAAGCCATCACATGGCGTATTTATATAATTACGTCGGAAAGCACGAGAAGACCGTTAAGATGGTCCGCCGGATCATGGAGGATTTCTATAAAGCTACGCCCGATGGTTTGATCGGGAACGAGGATTGCGGACAGATGAGTGCATGGTATGTTTTGAGCTCGATGGGATTCTATCCCGTCTGCCCTGGCAAGCCTGATTTCGACAGCGGTTCGATGATCTGGGATGCAGTAAAGATCCATCCCGAGCCGGGAAGCACGGATGCGATCTATCCGAAATATACCGGCAGCTATCGTTCTGCATTTTTTCCTCAGCTGGATGATCAGCCCAAGGTGGAAGTGATCCCGATCATTCCTGTACCGGTGATCAGCGGCGCATCAAGAGTATTTGACGACAGCCTGAAAGTAGAGATCAACGGAGGGAAAGAGCTATGGTATCGCTTCGCGGGCAGCAATGACAAGAATTTTCACAAATACGCCGGTCCTTTTGTTATTTATGATACAAAGGAGATCCTAGCATATTCGGGAACGGCCCCGATCACCAGTGGAACAGTAAGCGCGATATTCAGCAAGCGTCCGAATCACTGGAAGATCACGATCAATTCAAAGTATAACCCGCAATATACTGCCGGCGGAGACGAAGGGTTGATCGATGGACTACGCGGACAAACAAACTGGAGGAAGGGGGAGTGGCAAGGCTACCAGGGACAAGATTTCGAGGCGGTGATCGACCTCGGAAAGAAAGAGCACCTCACGGAATTCAGCGCCGGTTTTCTGCAGGATTCCCGTTCCTGGATCCTCATGCCCGCTAAAGTGGAATATTATGCCTCGGGGGACGGAAAAGAATACGTATTGATCGGAACGGAAACCCACAAAATTGATCCGAAAGATGAAACGGTTCAGATCAGGGAATTTCATTTAACTGCAACGGCCGTTAAGGCCCGCTATATCAAAGTGAAGGCATACAATTTCGGTAAGCTGCCGGACTGGCACCAGGGAGCGGGCGGAGATGCTTTTCTCTTCATCGATGAGATCACGATAAAATAGATTCTGATCTCCTCTCATTTCGAACAGAACGCTGTGTAGAGAGAACTCCTTCCATTGGAGTTAGATCTCTCTGTCCGCTCGAAGCGATCCATTA
The DNA here is from genome assembly GCA_045805205.1 of Bacteroidia bacterium. GTDB lineage: Bacteria > Bacteroidota > Bacteroidia > 2-12-FULL-35-15 > 2-12-FULL-35-15 > 2-12-FULL-35-15. The sequence continues at coordinate 160,343 of JBJMLR010000015.1, forward strand.
AACCTTTTGGCAGATTTTTAGTTAATAATAGTTAACATTGTAAACTATTAACAAATTTAACTATTTTTGCCGCATGGCTTTGCGTAACAAACCCGATCCGAAAATGCCCCTGGGGAAATACATGGGCGCAATAACGAAGACCTACTTCGGTGCACTGAGTAAAAAGCTCGAGCGCCTGGGAACGGACCGGCATTTTTCCACGCTGCTTGCGATCCAGTCTGCTGAACAAACCTGTACACAGCAATACCTGTCCGATCTCCTGAACTTTGATAAGGTTTCAATGGTCAGAATGCTGGATTATCTTGTCGCAAAAAAAATGATCACGCGCACAGTGAATCCATCCGACCGCCGGGAACATATCATAGAACTCACACCCAGGGCAAAAAAAATTATGCCGGAGATTTCAAAAGGTATTATTGAAATGAATGAGCTCGCATTCCGCGGCGTGAACAAACGCGACAGGGAAGTGTTTTATTCCTGTTTGTCGCTGATTATGAAAAATATTGAAGACCTGCCCGCTCACAAAGTGGATATCAAATTAAAAAAGAGGTAACATGAAGCTCAGAAATCTAATCCTGGTTGTTATTATTATTACCGTGCTGGTGCTGGTGAAGTTTTTTTTCTTCCCATCGGAGGCTGCCGGTCCTGAACAGAAAGGAGGAGGAAAGCCGGGCGGCCCTCCCGCAGCTGCAAATGTGACCGTAGCAGTTTTAAAACCCGAGCAGCTCAGCAATGAAGTATATGCATCAGGAACCATTCTTGCCAACGAGGAAGTGAAGCTTCAGCCCGAGTTATCGGGTAAGGTCATCCAGATCAATTTTCAGGAAGGAAATAAAGTGAGCAAGGGGCAGCTGCTGGTTAAGATCAATGATGCGGATCTCCAGGCAAACTACAAAAAGCTGCAGCTCCAGTACAAGCTTGCAGAAGAAAAGCTGAATCGTCAAAAGCAGCTCCTGGCGATCAACGGGATCAGCCAGGAAGAATTTGATGTTATGCAGAATCAATACGATGTTGTGAAAGCGGATATGGATTATGCGACCGCCCAGATCGCCAAAACGGAGATCCGGGCTCCTTTCGATGGCGTTATCGGGCTCAAGAGCATCAGCGAAGGTGCTTATGTTACTCCTCAAACTATAATCGCAGCGATCCAGCAGATCGATCCGCTGAAGATCGACTTTTTTGTTTCGGAACAGTATTCATCCAGCGTGAAGAAAGGTGATAAGCTGCAGTTCACCATTGAAGGAAGCCGCGAAAAATATACCGGACAGGTGTATGCCGTTGAGCCTCGTATTGACCTGTCTACACGCACCCTGCAGGTTCGGGCTCTATGTGCTAATTCACACGGGAGCATTCTTCCGGGATCTTTTGCACGCGTTCAGCTGGCACTCAGCGATATCGATTCGGCGCTGATGGTCCCTACCGAAGCGATCATTCCGGAGCTGAAGGGCAACAAGGTTTTTGTTGTGAGGAACGGACAGGCGCAGCCGGTGAAGGTCATTACCGGCCTGAGAACAGATAAAGACATCCAGGTAACCGATGGCCTGAAAGCCGGAGATACAGTTGTTGTACGTGGCATCATGGCTTTGAAACCGGGCACACCCGTTAAAATAACAAAGAATAAGTAGAAGAATGAATATCTCTTCCATAAGCATAAACCGTCCGGTGCTTGCGATCGTTATGTCGGTCGTGATCGTCCTATTCGGCGGCATCGGATACACTTATCTCGGTGTACGGGAATATCCTTCCATTGATCCGCCGGTCATCACGGTCAAAACCAATTATGCCGGCGCAAATTCTGATGTGATCGAATCACAGATCACCGAACCGCTGGAAAAAGCGCTGAATGGAATTGAAGGCGTCCGCACGATCTCTTCTTCCAGCAACCAGGGTTCCAGCACCATTACTGTGGAATTCAATCTTGATGCAAATCTTGAAGCCGCTGCAAATGATGTTCGTGATAAAGTATCGCAGGCGGTAAGGCAATTGCCGCAGGATATCGATGCGCTTCCTACGGTCACAAAATCAGATGCGAACTCAGATGCGATCCTGTCGATGACCATTCAAAGCGATTCCATCGATCAGCTCGAGCTGAGTGCTTTTGTTGAAAATGTGATCGCCGAACGGATGCAGACGATTCCCGGCGTGAGCACCGTGCAGATCTGGGGGCAAAAGCGGTATGCGATGCGTTTGTGGATGAACCCGGATAAGCTTGCCGCCTACGGACTTACACCGCAAGATGTGAAGCTTGCGTTGGATAAGGAAAATGTTGAATTGCCGTCGGGAAAAATTGCGGGAAATTCCACTGAGCTTACCGTGAAAACGATGGGCAAGCTGGTGGATGAAAATGCCTTTAATAATATGGTCCTTCGTACGGACGGGGACAAAGTGATCCGCTTCCGCGATATTGGCTACGCAGTATTGGGTCCGGAGAACGAGGAAACGATCCTTCGTGAGTCCGGTGTTCCGATGATCGGGATCGGTGTGGTGCCGCAGCCGGGAGCAAATTACATTGCGATCGCCGATGAATTTTATAAGCGTCTTGAGCAGGTCAAAAAAGATCTGCCGCATAGCTTTCACATCGATGTTGCACTTGACAATACAAAATTTGTCAAGCGGTCCATTCTGGAAGTAAAGGAAACGCTCATCATTGCGATCGTACTTGTGATCCTGATCATCTATCTTTTTTTCCGCGACTGGGTGGTTGCTTTTCGTCCGCTGATCGATATTCCTGTGTCGCTTGTCGGAGCGTTCTTCATCATGTACCTGATGGGCTACTCGATCAACGTGCTGACCTTGCTTGCGATTGTTCTTGCGACGGGGCTTGTAGTGGACGACGGAATTGTGGTGACGGAAAACATCTATAAAAAGATCGAGGATGGGATGGACCCGATAGAAGCTGCTCACAAGGGTTCAAAAGAAATTTTCTTTGCAGTTGTGTCGACCTCTATTACACTTGCCGCCGTTTTTATGCCGGTGATCTTCCTCGAAGGATTTGTCGGAAGGTTATTCCGCGAATTTGGTGTCGTTCTCGCCGGAGCGGTTTTGATCTCAGCATTTGTTTCGCTCACGCTGACACCAATGCTGAATGCATACATGGTCCGGAAGAATCATAAGAAAAGCCGTTTCTATGAAATGACAGAGCCGTTCTTTGTCCGCCTGGTCGATAATTACAGCGCCTCTCTTGGAAGATTCATGAAAAAAAGATGGATGGCCTGGATCATCCTGGTTGTTTGCGGCATCACCGTTTATTTTACATGGAAAGCAACGCAGTCGGAGCTTGCGCCGATGGAAGATCGCAGCTGGTTCCGCGTCCAGGTCACGGCTCCCGAAGGTGCCTCCTATGATTATACTGATGCATACGTCCAGCGATTCACGCAATTCGTTCTTGATTCCATTCCGGAGAAAAAGGTTTGCCTGACAGTTACTGCTCCCGGATTTACCGGATCGGGCGCCGTCAATTCGGCGATGATCCGTCTCGCATTCACAGAGCCGAAAGAAAGAAAAAGAACACAGCAGCAGATCGCCGATTATATCACAAAATCAGCAAAAGCATTCCCGGATGCAAAAGCATTTGTTGTACAGGAGCAAACAATTTCTTCCGGCGGCTCACGCGGAGGATTGCCGGTGCAGTTCGTGCTGCAGGCGCCTAATTTCGAGAAGCTGAAAGAGAAGCTGCCGCTGTTCCTTGAAGAAGCCGGGAAAAGCAAGGTGTTCCAGACGGTAGATGTGAATCTGAAATTCAACAAGCCCGAGCTGAACGTTACGATCAACCGGGAGAAAGCGAAAGCAATGAATGTCTCGGTGAGCGATATTGCACAAACACTGCAGCTGGCATTGAGCGGACAGCGTTTCAGCTATTTTAATATGTCCGGAAAGCAATACCAGGTGATCGGGCAGTTCGAGCGCGCAAAAAGGGATGATCCGATCGACCTGAGATCGATGTACACGCGGAACAGCAAAGGAGAAATGATCCAGCTGGATAACGTCGTGTCGCTGAACGAGGAAAGCAGTCCGCCACAATTATACCATTACAACCGCTACCAGTCAGCTACCGTTTCTGCGGCATTATCGCCGGGAAAAACAATCGGGGACGGAATTGCCGAAATGCAGGCGATCGCCGGTCGTGTGCTGGACGAGTCTTTTTCTACAGCGCTGACCGGTCCGTCAAGAGACTTTTCAGAGAGCTCCTCCAATGTGCTGTTCGCATTTTTGCTGGCGCTGTTTATCATTTATCTGGTGCTCGCCGCACAATTTGAAAGCTTCAGTGATCCGCTGTCGATCATCCTGACCGTGCCACTCGCGCTTTGCGGAGCCCTGATCTCGCTCTGGTATTTTAATCAGACGATCAATATTTTCAGCGAGATCGGAATGATCATGCTGATCGGGCTGGTAACAAAGAACGGGATCCTGATCGTTGAATTTGCCAACCAACTGAAAGGAAAAGGATTGTCTAAATTTGAAGCCGCGAAAGAAGCTGCAGCTGCCCGTTTCCGTCCGATCCTGATGACCAGCATTGCAACCGCGCTGGGTGCTTTGCCGATCGCACTGGCTTTAGGTGCCGGAGCAAAGAGCCGTATGGCGATGGGGATCGTTATCGTCGGCGGAGTGTTGTTCTCGATGATCCTGACTTTATTCGTGATCCCGGCGATCTATTCATTCCTTTCAAGAGAAACAAAAAAGAAAAAAGAGTATGAAGAGAATCCGTAACTGTTCTTTATTGCTTATTTGCTTTCTCCCGTCATTGTCATTTGCACAGGATAAGCTGACATTGGAGCAGGCGATGGATGCTGCGCTGAAAAGCAACTATGATATCAGCATCGCGAAAAATGAAGCAGAGATCGCTTCGAATAACAATACGCTGGGAAATGCCGGGATGCTTCCGAAGGTGGATCTCCAGGCGAGCACTTCACTCGCGAACAACGCTACCAAACAGGAGTTTTCGAACGGACTTGTCGTGGACAAGAACGGTGTGCAGTCACAGAATATCACTTCAGGTGTTTATCTTACCTGGACACTTTTTGACGGGATGAAGATGTTTGCCACGCATCAGAAGCTCGGCGAGCTGGAGGCCATGGGAGAAATGGCCGCGAAGATCCGGATCGAAAACACCGTTGCAGGAGTGATCACCGCATACTATGATGTTGTGCGGCAAAAGCAGCTGATCACCGGGCTGGAGGAAAATATAAAAATCTCGGAGGAGCGCTTGAAGATCGCAGAGAAAAGAATGGAAATTGGTTCCGGCTCAAAGCTGGATGTGCTGCAGGCAAAAACAGATAAGAATGCGCAGACCTCAAATTTGTTCCGCCAGCGCACCCAGCTTGCGGAATTAAAGATGCAGCTGAATACACTGATGGAAAGAAGTCCTGAAATGGAGTTTGATGTGGCCGACGACATTCCTTTGGGTGCTGATGTAAAATACGAAGAGCTCAAAAACGAAATGACAAAGAGCAACCTGGATCTTTTGTATGCGCAGCGGAATGTGAACCTCGCGGGGCAGGTACTGAAGGAATCCCGTTCGACCCTTTTTCCGAAATTGAATTTTAATGCGAACTATCTTTTTACGCGTGCAGAGAACCAGGCGGGCTTTACATTGCTGAACCAGAACTTAGGCTTGAACCTCGGCTTAACCGCTAGCTGGACCATCTTCAATGGAATGAACAATCGCAGCCAGGTAAAAAATGCGCAGCTGGAGGTAATGAATGCCGATCTGGGATTCAAATCCCTTGAGCTGGAAGTGCAGCACCAGCTTTTATCCGCTTATAAGAAGCATCTTGATGATTCTGAAATATTGAAGCTGGAAGAAGAGAATACGAAGCTGGCAAAAGAAGCGGTAGATATTGCTTTAGAGCGCTTCCGGATCGGATCCAGCAACTCCGTTGAATTAAAAGAAGTACAGAATAGCTATGACGATGCGCTCAGCCGCCTGGCCGAAGCACGCTTTAATGCAAAAGTTTCCGAAACACAGCTGATGAAGCTGAACGGAAAGCTGGTGAAATGATCCCTTTTCTTTATTGAGCAATAAGTACCTCAGTTCTGCTGGTATGTTGTTTTTTTGATCTGCTTCAGATAGTTTAATCTAGAGAGATCATGAAAAGCACGTTATATACACTTTTGCTTTCCCTGGTGGTGCTGAGCGGTACTTCCTGCATGACAAGCAAGAGTGACAGCATAAGAATGGCCAAAGAGGCCAATAAGACCAAAGTATCGAAGGATCTGAAATGCGATGCGAAGTTTGCTGTCTGTGAAACAGACCGCGGAATGCTTGAAGCGAAATTGAGCGACCTGGCGCAATTGAATGCGTCATCGCCCGCAGTAAAGTCCTACAGCCGCGAGCAGCAGAAAGATCAGGAGCGTCAGAATTCCGAGCTGAAAGCCCTTGCGCAGGCGAAAAACATTACGGTACCCGATAACCTGAGTGAAGGCAGCCAGAAAGCTTATGATAAGCTTTCTGCAAAGCAGGGTAAGAAGTTTGACAGGTCCTACCTGCATTGCATGAAGAAAGGAAATAAAATGCAGTATTGTAAGTATAAAAAAGAAGCAAAAAAAGGAAAGGATCCGGCGATTAAAAGCTGGGCATCAGCTGAAGCGCCGGGAGTTAAAAAAGACATCGAAGAAACAAAAGATGCTTGCAGGCAAATGAAGAAAGAAAAGTGAAGTTGGTAATGGGCGGAACCTGATCAGTTCCGCCCTTAATGTTAGCAAGACGACGAGTCGAGCGTTACATTATTTTATTCTTTCCCGGCAACGGGAGGATCTAATACATTTAATACTATGAAAAAGATAAAATTCGCATATAGAAAAAGAAGAAACTACAGCTATTCAAGAAAGCGGAATAGAGAATCTAAAGTGGACAAAGAGCAGGCTACTTCATTTTGATCCGGTCATATTCATCCTGGTTCACCGTTTTATCCCGGTAGTCATTAGATTTGAGCTTCCCGAAGCGGTAGTTCAATGAAAGGAGCAGATACTGCGTGGTGCTTTTTGATACATAGTTCACCTGGTAGCCTTTCACCTGGCTTTCTCCTTTCTGGTAGTTAGTGCCCAGGATATCATTAGCGATCAGGCGGACGGTGAGCTTATCCTTAAAGAAGGATTTCTTGATATTAGCGCTCAGCTCATAGAACGGATCAAATGTGAAGATCCCGTCAACGCCGGCTCCTGTGTATTCAAATGTGACCTCCATGGAGAATGCTTTCTTTACCCGGAATTCATCATACAAGTACATGTAGAACATCGGCTTTTTATTCCGGATCACCGTTCCATCGCTTTTATATGCAAAGGTGTTTTCCATATAGCCGAAGTAATTATAGGTGGTCCACCAGCTCAGCTCATACGGAATGGTGATCCCGGCGGAATAGGTTTCCGAATAATCCAGGTTCCTGGTTGTGGCGACAAATGCGTTGCTGCCGTCGTTCAGCTTGTCGACCACAAGGTTCATCGCTCCGTTCGTTCTTTCATAGCTGAACGTCAGCGATGCTTCTTTCATGTAGATGAGCGCTGCTTCCAGCGAGTTTGTATAGGAGGGAAGCAGATTAGGATTTCCACGGAAGGAAGAAAGCGAATCGATGTAATTGATGAAAGGGTTCATGTCCTGGAAAGTCGGACGGCTGATCCTGCTGGAGTAGGTAATGCTGGTATTAAGATCTTTCGTGAAATCATATCCGAAAAAAGCGCTCGGGAAATAGTTGATGTACTCCCGGTCCACGACCTTTGCCCCGGTGATCTTTGACGTGCCGTTCGATCTCGTGTATTCCGCGCGGATCCCTGCCCGCATATTCAGTTTGCTTTTTGAATAACGGAGCTGTGAATAGCCTGCCAGAATATCTTCCGAATAATTAAAACCATTAAAATAAGATGGGTCGCTTACCCATTCACCTGCGGATGAATAATTCTCAAAATTGATCGCGCTTTGGTTGGTGATATACGAATCCTTTACTCCGCTTTCCAGCTTCCATTTTTTATTGAATGATTTATTCAGATCAGCTTGCCCGGTCGCAATTTGAATGGTATTGTCGCCCGTGTTCCGCTTGAGCTGCCGGTAGCTGCTTCCTCCGGAATAAATACGCTGCGTGATCTCTTCGAAATCTTTTGAATTGAAAACACCGTACTGACCGGTGATGTTCAGATCGCTTTCCAGCGTGTCGAGCTTTCGTGAGTAGCTTAAGCTTACCGTGTTATTGATCAGCCGTGGCTTTGCGATCGTAAACGTTTGAATGCTTGCCGTCGGAACGCTGTCAAGAGAGACATCATTGATATTATCGTATGCGTTTTTATTCTGGCGGTAAAAGCCATTGTATTGAATGCTGACCGAATTCAGGCTATCGATGTAATACGTTGCACCTGCCCTGTAATCATGGGAATTAACCTGGTTATCCGCGTTCTGAATTTTATTTTTCATTTCCGTAAGTGAGCTGTCGCGGTTCCGGATGCTTCGGTAATAGTCATTTGATTCCCAGTTGTAGCCTCGCGGATAGCCGTAGCTCAGGTAGGTATACCATTTTTTTGTCCGGTAGTTCAGCCGTAACCCGGAATAGCTGAAAAGGTATTTGCCATAAAGCACATTCTGGATCAGGTTGCCGCTGTATCCGCGGAGGTTATTCTTTTTCGTAATGATATTGATCACTGCTTTTCCGGCAGCATCGTATTTCGCGGATGGATTGGAGATGATCTCGATCTCTTTGATCTCCGTTGATGAAATTCCTTTCAGGATCTCGGGTGAGCTGACCAATTGTCCGTCGAGATAAATGATCGCATCTCCTTTTCCGAATACCGAAACATTATCGCTGCTGCTGACCATGACTGTCGGCGAGCGCTTTAAAACATCCAGCACAGTGCCGGCGGAGCTAAGCGCTGAATTCTCGACATTCACTTTTACTTTCTCGCCATCGCGCTCGAACATCGGGATCTGCGAAACCACCTCGACCTCCTTCAGGTTTTTCGCAGCTTCCATGGTGATCGTGCCCAGGTCGGTAAGCGTATCGGAAGCTGGCTTGCTCACAAGCTGAAGGTGATCGGTATAACTGGCGGCGGTGATCTTGAGTATAAAAACAGGACCCGCGGCAACTGAGATCCTGAATTGCCCGTCGAGAAACACATCTCCCTTAATGATCGAGGAATCTGCTTCGGAAAGTATGATCACATTTCCAACAGGAACCGGTTTGCCGCCACTGTCGGTGATCTTCCCGGTAAGCGTCTGCGAAGAGAGATCCGGGAGGCAAAAAAATATAAGCAAAAAGAGAGCGGCAATTCTGATCATACCGGGAGAATAACGTCAAAAAGGAAAATGGTTACAGTCTTTCAGGAAAGACAAGAATAAAAAAGAAGTAGTCGGGAAATTATTTTGCCGTTTCTATGTACCGGAACTTGATCCTGGATTCACTTTCGATGCTTTTGCCGAGGTCATAGGCTTCATCTTCATCTTCCTGGTCCGGCTGGTGATGCCAGGTCACTTCGATCTTTTTTCCCTGTTCCTGGAGCAGGGACAATCGTTTGATGATGCTGGTGAGGTATTTAACAGAAACAGAATGAAAGTAATCGACATTGATATCGATCGCGGTTGCTTCCAGCGGATGGGTCACGTATTCATTTACCCAGGCAGTAACAGGCTTATAGAAATCAAATGCATCGGAAGAATAAGAACGTCCGCCCACATAGAGCTTTCCAGTCTGCGCGTTGAAATTGATCTCCGGCGTTTTTTCGGTTCCTTTTATTACGAGCGGTTCCATAGTATAAATGTACGATCCGGAAGCTAAGTTAGCAAAAAAAATGGAAATCAGCCATCAGTTGCAGCAGGGTCCGCGGTGGACCAGCTCCCGGATAAGAGCAGCCTGAGCCTGTACCTGATCCACTGCTGCTTTTCGCAGGGTGATCTCATTGAAAACGGAGATAAAGCCATCCCCGAAAGGCATGTAGCGTACGTGGAACCAGTGGGGAACGCCGTCCAGCTCGATCGGCAGCTCCATTTCATGCGAAATGCCGGAGTTGACCACTTCGGAAAGCCTTTGTTCTTCGCTGATCCTGGCGGCCGGGAACTCCCCGAACAGCATCTTACCCTTAAGCAGCTGGCCATAGAGTTTTTCAAAGGTATTGCTGACCATGCAGAACTGGTAGTCGAGGATAGCATTGTTAGCATCGCGGACGGTTTTACACACCGCTATTCCAAGCGCCGGCGCATTCAGGAGGTTTTCCAGCAGGATATTCCGGTTCAGCAGCTCCTCTTCGTAATTCTTCTTCTCTTCGATATTCTGCACAACGCCGATGATCTGGGCAACATTGCCACTCTGGTCGAACTTGAATACTTTATCCCTCACGCGGAACCATTGCCAGCGTTCGTTGTTGGCTTTCATCCGGAGATCCATTTCCTTCACTTCCGCACACTTCAGGCGGAAGCAGCTGCTCAGGTGACGGGCACGGGCCGGCTGGTCTTCCGGATGGATCAGGTCCAGGTTGCGGTTATCGATACTCAGCAGGCTGGCGGCACGCTTATTTGCATAGATCACTTTTCGTTTCTGAAGATCGAGGACATAAATGATATCAGCGGTGCTGTTCGCCACCTCCTCGATGAAATGTTCTTTTTCGTGTAGTTTATTGATAAGGTGCTTTTCTGCATTCGTGAGTTTTGCTTTCATAAAAAATTTTAAAGGCGTGCATTTAAAAGGCGTGCAAAAGTAAAATAATCCCGATACACAAGTCAAGATATTTTATGTGGAATTATCGCCCTGAAAATCGCCGTAGCTGCGGTAAAAAAAAGAGCCACGTACAAGGAGTAAATCAGTGTTTTTACATCCAAATAGCGTGTTTCCCACCTTTACTTGTGCTTGCGGAATAGACTATTTTTGCAATAAAATTCAAGTCGTCTATGAAAAATGTATCGGTCCTGGTAGTAATGGAAAATGAGTTTGATTTTCTCGTGATAAATAAAGGCTTCAGGGAACTTCAATTGAATTACAAGGTCGAACATTTGAAGAACGGCAAAGAGCTTTTGGAGCATCTCAGCGCCGGTACGGAAAATAATTTTATCGGGCTGATCATCCTTGGAGCCGAAATGCAGGATATTTCCTGCAAGGACATGCTGCGTCACCTGCAGTCGGCGCCTTCTTATAAGCACATTCCGGTGGTAGTTCACGCTACCTCTACAAACGATCGCTCACTATACTACAACCTCGGTGCATCGGAATTTGTGACGCGGCACTATGAATACAAAGAACTTCTTGGATTCGTGCGAAAAATTGACGAACTTATCAATAACTCTGCGAACGTATCATCGTATAATTAAGCCCATTACCTGTTATATGCCGTTGAATATTTTTTTGGTAGAAGATCATGAGATCGTCCGGAAAGGACTAAAAGCGCTCCTGGAAGATGAGCGTGGTTTTGCAGTATGCGGAGAAGCGTCGGACGGCGCCGAGCTGCTAAAGGATCTTGCGCAGGGCAGCTTGCCGGATATCGTGCTGATGGATCTGAACATGCCGGTGATGAGCGGGCTTGAATCGACCCGGGAGCTGAAGCTGCGTTATCCGCAGATCAAAGTGCTGGTGCTGTCCATGCACGATCACGAAAGCTACCTGATCGATATGCTGGATGCCGGTGCCGACGGATATGTCCTTAAGAATGCGTCCCGTGCCGAGCTTGTTTTTGCGATCCGGCAGATCATTGCTGACGGAACGTACATCGGGACGGAGTTTACGATGACCATGCTGACAAAGTATAAGTCGAGTCAGCCGCAGAGCAGCGAGAAGAACGTGAAGCCGAAGATCGATCTTTCTCCCCGCGACCTCGAAGTGCTGGAGCTGATTGCGCAGGGCTTCACCAATATGGAGATCGCGAATAAACTCTTCACCAGTGTCCGCACGATAGAAACACGCAGAAAAAAATTACTGGAAAAAACGGGAACGACCAATACGGCTACGCTCATTCGCTTTGCAACGCTGAACCAGCTGATCAGCTGATCCCGGCGCTCCGCCGGTCACAGGTATTGCCGCTCCCGGACATTTATATTCTCCGTCTTTGCTTCAGGCTGCGATCTTATGGCATTCTTCCGCACAGCTGCGGCATGCCTCCGCACAGCGCTGGCAATGTTCGAACTGGTGTTTCCCGCATTCTTCTGCACAGTCGCGGCAGATCTGTTCACAGAAGATCGCGATCTGTTTCGCATATCGTTCTCCCTTGGCCATAAGATGGGCAGCCGTGCGGCATACTTCTGCACAGTGGATATCCAGCTCGATGCAGCGGGCCATCATTTTAACATCATCTTCATGCAGGCATGAAACAGCGCAGTGATCGCAGGCGGTTGCACAGCGGTAACAAGCTTCGATACAATTTTTGAATTTTTCGTAGGTCATAGATCCGGGTTTAATTGAATTTAACTACCCGGTAAAGAATAAAAAATATGCCTCTGTGGATCTGTACCCGGACCACCGGAAACGGAGTGAAATGCGGAAGGAAGGATCAACCGGGCCGGGAACGGCCTCGGGTAAAGCGGAGCTGATTTTATGCGCCTTCGTGTTCGGAATCCCAGGCAAAAAATAATTCCTTGAGGTATTTATTCTCTTCGGGAGTGATCTTTTTGTCGGCTTTTACCATCTTAACAGCGAATTCAAGGAAAGCAAGGCGTTCTTTCGGTGTGGAATCTTCGTAAAAATCGTTCATGGCATTGTTAAAGTGGATAAAATAATCCTCTTGCGGAAGAGTGCTGAGAATATCCATTTCTCCGTCGAGGTTCACATAGAACGGAAAGCTGTCTTTAAGATATTTGACGATTACTTTTCCTTCGCTTTTATCGAATTCACCATCCACTTGTGACAGGATCATCAGCATATGATAGCCCGCCATTACTTTATTCATTTTTACCATGATCTTACCGTGATTTTCTGTATAAATATACATTTTATCGTCAGAAAGGGGCCCTTTTTAGTAAAAAAATGCTTCACGGAAACTGCTTTTTAACAAAAAAGACCAGGTTAACCTGATCTTTCCGTTTATTCTTCATGACAATGAATGCGGCCGTTCCCGAAGCAGCTTTACGGCCACTTAATTCACTTGTTGATGTATATTTTAACCGAGGCGCCGCTGCCGATAGAGGAGGAAATATCCATTTTTGCCTGGAGGAGCTTAACACGGTTGCTGACGGACTGTAAACCGACTCCTCTTTGCAAATTCGGCAGTCCGGAACAGAACCCTTTGCCATTATCGCTTACTTCCACTATAATGATTTTTTCAGTCGATGTGAGCTTCACTTTTATCTCTGTTGCACAGGAATGCTTCAGGCAGTTGTTGAGCAATTCCTGAACGATCCGGTAAATGCTGAATTCGATCTCATCGGATAATCTTTTTTCAAGGCCGACAATTTCCAGCGTGATTTTAAATCTTGCAGAGTTCAGGCGCTTGATCATTTCTCCGATTGCAGCCGGAAGACCAAAATCCCTTAGTACCGATGGAATGAGCTGAAAAGAAACGCTCCTGATATCCTTTATTGCTTCGGTGATTATTTTGCCCGCTTCAGAAAGAATTACCCTGTTCTTTTTGTTCGTCTCAATCAGCTCGAGCTTTATCAGGGCGGCGTATAATAGTTGCCCTGTCCCGTTGTGCAGGTCTTCCCCGATCCGCTCTCTTTCCTTTTCCTGGGTAATTAATATTGCATTAAGCACTTCTCTCTGCTGTTCCAGCTTTAAGCGAAGCAACTCTTCTTCCGCTTTTTTACGGGCGGTAATATCAAAGTACGAAATGATCAGCCCGTCTCCCAGTTTTTTAGCATACGCCTGCAGCCAGATGGGGAGCCCGGTGTCATCCGGACCGATCTCCGTTTGAAATTCTATATTTTTTTCTACGACTTCAACGTATCGCTTAAACAATCCTTTTCTTTTCATCCCGGGAAATTCCTCGAGCATCCTTTTCCCTGTCAGTGATTTCCGGTCCATCGATTTCAGCGCCTGGGAATTAATAAAGACATATTCAAGGTCTGCAATTTTATTCTCACCGTCACGGATCGCACGGAGTGTCATGATGCTGCTGGAAGTGTTTCCCAGCACTGTCTGCAAAAACTCGTTTGCTTCACGCAGCTCCCCGGTTCGCTGGGCGACGAGGCACTCGAGCGAATGGTTCAGCTCTCTTAGTTCCTCCCTGCTGCTCCTGAGCGCTTCTTTTGACAGCAGGGCATCTTCCATCACGTTGAGTGCTGCCCGGCGTGCCTGCACCAGCTCTTCATTTATTCTTTTCAGCTGCTCGATATATTCCTTCGGTTCCCCTGCGGAATTCTCGCGGGGTTTTGAAGGAAAAGGCGCGCTTTTCAGATCAGCGCGGAAACCCGGACCGGATGTCTCTTTCGTAATAACCATGTTCAGAAATTGTACTTTTTTTAACGATCAAAATCAAGCGGGTAGCGCCGGGGCTCATTAAGGCGTTCACACAGCTCATTTACTTCCTTTTTCAATTCTATCATTCTCGACTCACGGCTCACCATTGCCGTGTTAAAGCGGGTCAATTCATCCATTTTTTCCTGCAATTGCTTTTCGGCATCTTTCAGGGAAGTGATCTCGACAAAAGTCACAACCACCCCGTTTATCCGGTCTTCCGAGGTACGGTATGGCGATATGCGCATCAGGAAAACCTTTTTCTCCGAAGTATGGACCTCCCGGTCGACGGTGATCAGCTTATCGAGCACTGTTTCGGCATCCTCGAGCAGATCACGGTAATCCAGCTTCCCGGTGATATCGCTGAGCAGCCGGCCATAATCAGCCGGTATAAGATTAAAAATATTCTTTGCTGCCGGTGTAAACAGCACCACCCGAAAGCTCCGGTCGAGAAATATGGTCCCGATATCCGTTGAGTTAATAAGGTTCTGCAGGTTATTGTTTGTCAGCGTCGCTTCTTCGATCTTTACTTTTAGCTCCTGGTTCACCGTCCTCAGCTCTTCATTGATGGATTGTAATTCTTCCTTGCTTGTTTCAAGCTCTTCGGCGGATGAGCGCAGCTCTTCATTCATCGCCTGCAGCTCTTCGTTGGATGCTTTTAATTCCTCCTGCTGAAATTCATGTTGCTCACTGGACGAGCGCAGCTGTGCTTTCACACGGATCAGCTCCTCCTCGAGGTGCCTGGCAACCGGCTCGTCCGAAGTACGCAGTATTTCATGCTCACCCGTATCCGTTGTTGTTTCAAATATCACCAGCAGGAAACCCTTCGCTGTATCACCGGTGCGCAATACCGGGCGAACATGAATAGTAATGGTTTCGGTGTGCCCGGAAACAGTTACTTTCAGTCCCCGTGCTTCTACTGCGGCTTGCCGCTGAACTGCCTGGTAAAGTGCCGATCTCAGCTCAAGCCGTAGCTCCGGTTTGACCAGCTTCAAAAGATTTTTAGAAGGCTCGCCGGCAGCGATCTGCATGTAATGTCCGGCACGCTCCGAGAGATGCACAATGTCATATTCTTCATTTACCACAACCGAGGGCGGCGCATATTGCTCCAGCAGCCGCTGATGAAGATCACCGAACGAAATGCGTTCCGGTATTTTATTTTCCTGTTCCTGCGCTGCGGATAATTTTGGTTTGTCGATCCTGAAATTCGGCAGCGATTCAGGAATAGGATAATTTTTAGCGATCGCCTGCCGGCTTTGAAATATATGATTCTCCCGGTTATGGCTCGCGAACAGGTTGCTGCTTGTTCCGTCTACCGACTCCGAGGAGCCCAGGAACAGGAATCCTCCCGGATTAAGCGCAAAATGAAAAGTTTCGATCACGCGTTTCTGTGCTACGCTGTTGAGGTAGATCATTACATTACGGCAGCTGATCAGGTCAAGATGAGAAAAAGGAGGATCCTTCAGAAAGTTATGAGTAGCAAACATCACGGCTTCTCTTACTTCTCTTTTGATGCGGTAAGTTTCTCCTTCTTTTGTGAAGAACCGGTGCAGTCTTTCGGGTGACACATCTGCAAGATCATTGATGCTGAACACTCCTTCCCTGGCGTGGGAAATGGCTGATTCATCGATATCGGTTGCAAAGATCTGGACCTTTGGTCCATCAATGATGCCTCCGGTAAGCTCGGCACAAAGAATAGAAAGCGAATAAGCCTCCTCGCCGGTGGCGCAGCCCGCTACCCAGATCCGCAATTGGTCCGCACTTGTTTTCCCTTTCAATAATGCGGGCAGGATCTCTGTTTCCATGATCTCAAACGCTTTTTTATCCCGAAAAAAATTGGTCACCGAGATGAGCAGGTCTTTCAGCAGCAGCTGTATTTCAGCAGGATCCTGGTGGATCAGGGAAATATAGGAAGGCAGGTCGGGGAGGTTATGGATATTGATGCGACGTTCGATCCGGCGCAGAAGTGTCGGTCGCTTGTAATTCGAGAAGTCGTGCCCGGTGAGCACTTTGATCTGAGTAAATATTTCGCTCAGTGCCTGCTGCTGGTCCTGCGGGCGCTGTTCTGCTTCTTCGGAAATTTGCATCTTACCGATGCTGTTCTTAAAGGCAATGATCTTCGCCGGTAAGGCAGCAACATTTAATACTTCATCCACCAGGCCGGTTGCGATCGAATTGCGCGGCATTTCATTGAACTCCGCTTCACGGGGGTTTTGTACAAAAGCGGCGCCTCCTTTTTCTTTGATCCATTTTAATCCCATCGAGCCGTTTGCGCCGGTACCCGATAAAATAACTGCGACAGCTCGTGAGCCGTGTTTTTCAGCAAGAGTCCTTAAAAAAATATCAACGGGTGCACGCCGCTCTTCTATCCGCGTATTGGCTGAAACGGCTATTGAACCATCTTCCATTAACAGGTGCTTGTTCGGCGGGACAACATACACATGATCCGGCGCCACTTTCACCTTTTCTGTTACCTGTTTTACCGGCATGCTGGTCACACTTTGCAGCACCTGTGCAAGCTGACTGTCATATTCCGGCGCGAGGTGCAGGATCACCACGTATGCGATCCCGGAATCTGAAGGCGTATTCTCAAAAAACTCTTTTAATGCCTGAACTCCCCCGGCAGAAGCTCCAAGTCCCGTGATAAGGAAGTTATCCTCATTCGGCTTGACATTGGCTGTCTTCCCCTTTGGTTGTTTATCGTTTTTATTTGATCGCGATTTTGCCATTAATTGAAATTTCAAAATTTATTTTTTCCGCATCAGCTTTTTCCAGTCAGCATTTGTTCGTTATTGGCTTAAAGCAGCTTTGCGTACCCATTCTGCATGTTCCCGCGCTTTTTTTGCCTTTTTGAAATAAAGCGCAGCTAGCTTGGGTTGATTTGCTTCAGCCAGGTGATCGCCAAGGTGATTGAACAGGATAATGCTTTCATCTATTGCACGGATAGCATTATACAGGGCGTCTTCGATCCGTTCTGCCAGTGCTGTCTGTAATGCTTCGGAAGAGTACGCGTGGCCGGTATGACAACGGTACCTGATAATATTATCATTGCGCAGCCGTGAAAGAACGCCGTGACATTCAGGACAGGTGTAGGGCGTAAGTTCTTCGAATTTTAGTTTTCCGTTCTTCATGGGTCTGTGCTCGGCGGCAATATCGATCTCTTCTTTGGTCTGCAGGTCTTTCCGGTTTGGAGAATTCCGGGGAACCGGAGCAGTCGACAATTTCAGCAGCAGCTGAGAAAGTTCCCCGGCCCGGATGCGGTGATCAACTTTTACGTTGCGTATGGCATTTTCGGGCATCGACGGAACCTCGGCGTCGTCGGGGTCCTGTACAACAGTGATTCCGCCGTAATGCTTTATTGTCCACAGTCCCGCAGTGCCGTCATCCAGCGCACCCGATAAAATTATTCCGATAACACGGTTACGATAAGTGTATGCGGCTGAGCGGAACAGCGGATCGACAGCAGGCCGAAAGCGATTTTCTTTCGGACCGCGTGTTACCAGGATCTTATTATTTTCCACGAGCAGGTGATGATCGGGTGGAGCAATGTAGATGCGGTTGGATTTTATTTCTTCGTTATGGCGTGCATGAGCTGCGGGAATAGTATTCTCCTTATTAAGAATTTTGGGCAAAACGCCCTCTGCATCGGGGCTGATATGCCATACGATAAAAATAGGAATGCTAAAATCGCCCGGCAGCTCCCGGATCATTTTTTTGATGGTTTCCAAACCACCGGTCGATGCGCCGATCACAATTATCTTCTCCGGAGAGGCGGAATGGGTGGACTTACCTGTGTTTTTGTGCGAAGATCTCTTTCTTATATGTTTTTTAGCCATGTATGAAAATCGCTCATTGGATTATATTTCGGGAAATCTAAATTACGAATTCTGCATCGCTCTTGAGCAGAAAATCTTTACATTTTTGCAAGGGCAAATCTGTATGCAGATCTACCTCAGGCTCATCAAAAAAAAGTCCCGGACTGAGAGGCGATCCGGAAGCAGAGTGAAAAATAAGAGGGAGAATGAAAAAGAATTAGAGTTTTGCGGATCGTTTTCGCTCGCATTTTCACTGTGAATTTTGTATGGAGATTCAGAGCGGAAAATGAGAATGAGAATGAAGAAAAATTCAGAGTTCGTGCAGATCATTTTCGTTATCCGCTCTCACTCTGAATTTTGTACCTCGGGCGGGACTTGAACCCGCACTGCCGTTTCGGGCAACAGGATTTTAAGTCCTGCGTGTCTACCAATTTCACCACCAAGGCATTTACCGCAACATTGATCTGTTATCAGATCTGGTTCGGATTGGATTCCGCTGGGAACGGATCCGTTTCACTCATCAATACTTTAATTTACCGATGGCATCAAAAAAATACCCTCCCGGTAACGAGAGGGATTTCTAATGCTCGCCTTCGCTTTATCCTTCGTAGTGAATTGCTACGGAGAGGGACAAAAAGCTCCGGTGAGCGAAGAGCGAAAGACGGGGTTCGAACCCGCGACCTCGACCTTGGCAAGGTCGCGCTCTACCAACTGAGCTACTTTCGCAATAATGGACAGCAAAAGTAAGGTTTTTTTTAATTCTGCAAAGAATTTCCTCAAAAAAATAGGGTGCTTTTTAAGCAAAAATGCTGAGAAATAGGGTGATAGGATGCAATTTTTGGTGTTTCTGATAGCTGTGGAAATGATCTCAATGTCACAGACAGGCAAAAGTGTCCAAGGAGTGGTGAGATGAGTTTTATACGTTTGCTATAGATAACCTTAAAAATTTACAGAACTATAAACAATTAATTAGGTAAAGTCATGGTGTTAGAAACAGCAATTGAGAAGATACTTTCTGGACGAGCTATATTATTTACCGGGTCAGGTTTTGGATACGGGGCGAAGAATATTTTGGATAATAATTTGCTTTTAGGTTCCGATTTAACAAACTACCTCTACGAGATGGTCGGAATTAATAAGGACGAACATGACAACGATCTTAAAAATGCTTCAGAACTTTTTGTTGATGGATTTGGTGTTCATAAGCTTATCGAATTATTAAAGGAGCAATTTACCGTTAAGAGCATTACTGAAGAGCATAACTTAATAGGTACCCTCCCTTGGAAAAGAGTTTACACTACAAATTATGACGGTATTATAGAGAAGGCTTATACAGAGGCTGGGAAATTGCTAACTCCAGTATCTTTAAATGAGAAAATAGATCAGTATAAGGATTTTAGGAAATTATGTGTACACTTGAACGGTTACATAAATAAACTGACCCCTGATACTCTGAACAGTGATTTTAAATTGACAAACACGAGTTACTTAACAACGGAGTTCGTGAACTCGTCCTGGATAAGTATGTTTAGAAGTGATTTGCGTACAGCAGAAGCTATCATCTTTATTGGTTTTTCCACTTCATCTGATCTCGATATCAGCAGAATAATGGCTGAAAAATTAGAAGAAATTAAGGAAAAGTGTTTTTTTATAGTTTCTCCAACGGAAGCGCTAATAAGTGAAATGAAATTGAAAAAATTCGGCGCACCGTTAAAAATTGGGTTGTTAGGTTTATGCGAACAGATAAAAGAGAAGCAAAAAAATTATGAACCTCCTGTACACGCCACTTATGTATACAAATCGTTCAACGAGATACTTATTCCCGAAAGAATCCCGATAATAAAGGATCAATTATTTCAGGATTTTATGTTGTTAGGTCATTCTCAGATCGATCTTATTCATCAGTCAATAGTTGATCCTCAGAAATACCCGTATTTCGTTTTAAGAGAGGAGACGAACGCTGTCATGGATAAAATTAGCGAGGGGCAAACTGATTTTGTTGTTCATTCGAACATAGGAAATGGTAAGACCTCTTTTTTACAAGGCCTATCAGTTTGTGCGGTCCAGAGGGGAATCCGAACGTTTATTTTTAACAAATACTTTGATCTTACTACTGATGAAGTTGAGCGCATTTGTTCATTAGGAACAAAGGTTATGGTAATCATCGAACATTATAGCAATCATTTTGAATTAATTGAGAAATTTAAGCACTTTCGAACCAATAATGTGATCTTGGTTTTCTCTGAAAGGACAATGGTAAATGACACTGTTTACTACTCTTTGGAAAAGTTAATTGGAGAAAACTACAATACCTATAGTCTTGAAGCTCTTAAAGAGTTAGAGCCGATCACTTTTTCCGAATTACTTTCGAATTATGGTCTTTGGGGAGAATATGCTAAAATGTCATCTGAAGCAAAAAGAAGAAAGGTAACAGATGACTTTAAATCTTCTTTTCGACTGGTGTTGCTTGATATTATGCGTTCACCCGATATTCAACTCCGATTAAAAAGTATAGTTGATTCTGTTAAAGGGAATTCTTCATTTTATGATGCTTGTTTATTAATTATCGCAAGTAATATTTTAGGGTTTGATATGGAATATGAGGACTTAATATATTCATTAGATGATGAGTTATTAAATAATCCTTCCTTTTACAATAATCCCCAGCTAAAAGACATTATTGACTTTGACAACCATTTAATACGGATTAAGTCTTCGATTCTTTCTGAAGGTATTTTGCATACTAATGAATACAGCCATGATCTCATAACTCTCCTTGTTAAAGTAGTTAAAAGGTTGGACAAGACCCGCAGCAATAAAAACCATTTAAATTTTCTGAAGTCTATTATTTCTCATTCTCGACTTCAGAAGCTTTTTAATACACGAGAAAAAAATGAATTTCGTGATCTTGTTATAATGTTTTTTGAAGAAGTTAAACAACTGGAATATAGCAAAAGGAATCCTTATTTTTGGCTGCAATACGCTATGGCTAAACTAGAGATGAGGGAATACATAGTAGCAGACACTTTCTTTAATACCGCTTATTCTTACGCGGACAAGTTAGATTGGTTTGATACATACCAAATTGACAATCATTATGCTCGTTTGTTGTTGGAGAATGAAGTTTATAACGGCAGCACTGATACCTGTATGGCGCAATTTTTAAAAGCGCATAAGATTCTTAACAATAAATCGGATAAAAATGAAAATCGACATTATCCATTTAAAGTAGCTCGCAACTATACATCTTTCTACGACCATTATTTTAGAAAATTGCCTGATCAAGACAAAAGAATATTTCTAGTGTCTTGTCAAGAGATTTTGCGGAGAATAGACGAGTATAATTCAGTGGTAGACGTAAGAGCACGAAACCGTGTGGTCAAAGAATGTTTTGATGGTTTATCCGCGGTGTTATTCAAGGAATCAAAATATTTAAAGTAAAAATATTAGAAATTCACTCCACTCTCTTCCTCTTCGGATCGACATTTCCCATATGATCCATTGCCAGCCGGAAACCGACAGCCGCAGACGGTTTCTTTTCCGAGAGCGCCGGGAAAGAAACGGTTGTATAAGTTGAGCTGTCCGCATTGTAGACCGCTGAAAGATCGAAGCCGGGTTTCTCCCAGGAACCTCCGGCAATTACATAGTTGTTCTGTTTGCTGATCACCCATTCGCTGACGTTTCCCGAAAGATTATAGATCAGATAGTGATTTGGAGTTCCACGGTCCACCTCCCATAAATAGCTGATGACTCCGGGTTGCTCCGGAGCTTTTTTCTTTTTCGTCTTTTTCTTCGGATAGAGATACCAGAAGTAATTCGTCTTGTCGAAGTGATGCCAGTTACCAAGCTCTTTCGGCGTGGTTACATATGTATTGTTCTTATCACCTATCGCCGCTGCTGCGATTTTCCATTCGTTTTCTGCCGGTAAACGCAAGGGTGGTAGGAAGATCCCATCTTCCATCCTGACATGGCGCTCTCCGCCATTCATATCCGGAATGATGGCTTTGACATTGAGACCTTTGTAATTTCCGCCGAGATAACGTTCTGTGCTGAAAACATTGTTCGAGTCGATGGGATAATATTGAAAATCCAAAATCCCTTCCCGGATCAGGATCATCTCATTCATCCTGTCGGTTTTCCACCATGCATAATTAATGATCTGTTCCGGTGAAACACCAACAACCGGATAATTTTTAAATGCTTCAGCCCGGAGATAATTATTCAGCAAATAGTGTTTCAACGAATCTGTTAAATTTTCTTTCAGCCAGACAGTAGTGTCCGGCAGCGCATTCCGGTAGGTCGCTTCGGAATAGCAGCCATGAATATACCTCAGGTATTCGCAATACTGCGCATTACTTTCTTCCTTTGCAGAAATATAAAATGGTTTGACCGTATCACTCGCAGTCCCTGATCCCGAAAGATCAAACACGCCGCCTTCAACGAGGATCATGCCCGGACCGGTTTCCTGCTCCATGTAAGGAATTGCTTCAAAACCGCCGTTGCTCTGTGCGAAAAGCGAAGCGGTATAGAGACAAGAGAAAAATAGAATGCTTCGCGTGATCATTTTATCAATTCCAGAACGGATTCCTGTTCGTTCCTTTATCTGCATTAAAGATAGCGATTCTGAAACCGACAAATGGGGAGGCTCCGTTTTTAGTATACGCATCCGCCATTTTAAGATATTCATCTTTGTCTTTCCAGCAGCAGCCCCTCAGCGTCATACCGCCGTCTTTGGTTTTGATCAGCTCACAGACATGTCCGGCCAGGCAGCAGGCTTCTACATTATTCGGATAATTTGCAGGGTCCGACGGATCTGCTTTTGCTTTTCCGTCATTGTAATTCATCGCTTCCCGGTAGATCGCGATGATCTCTGCTTCGGTCATTCCAAAGCGGTTGATATCGGAAAGCTTATCCATGCGTGTTTCTTTTTTCAGATCGCGCTTGCTGAGCTGCGAGGTACGCTTAAAAAAATCTTTGTCTACCAATCCTTCGGATGGATCATAGATCGTATTGTAGCCGCCACAATCAGGGACAAGCGCATTGGCGGCATCCGCTGAATAGATCCATTCGTAATCGTAGGGCAGGCGGACAATGACCTGTTTCTTTTTCGCTCCTTTTACTTTCGAGCTTTTTGCCTCTTCCTCAAACTTTGCATTGGTCTCTTCCTCCAGCCATTCGCAATACAAATTACAGGCTTCCTTACTTACGTTCACAACCGGAAAATCATTGTACGCTTCATTTTCAAAATAATCCTTTGCAAGTGAAAAGCAGCCATATTGTTTCCAGAGCTCACCTTTTGGAAGACACTTTTTCATATCCTCCACGCGGCCCTGCATCGCGAGATCAGCCAGGAACGTTTTGTATTCCATGTTGGTCACCGGGAAATTTGCCATCACAAAAGGCGGAACGGTTACTTCCCGCGCTTTATAGAATGTTGCTCCCGGCTCGGTCTTTCCATACAGGCGATCATCAATTTTCAGGACCTTCTTCAGCACCTGCTCTTTTATCTTACTGAAATACTCCAGTCCCGCTTTCTTGAAATACGGAAGCTCTTTCTCATTTGTGGAATCGTTTTTTGCCGTATTCATTTCCGGAACAGGTTGCGGAGCATATTGAACCGGTTCCGTTGCTACACTTGCTGCCGGTGGAGTTGAAGTAGCCAGATTTGAAGGACTTGCGGGGTTGATCATTTTTTGCCCCGGAGCCGGAGTTGTTTCAGCTGATGCAACATCAACCGGTGTTTTTTCCGGACTAACGGAAACTGTATTCTGAATTTGAGCCGGTGCGCCGACTGTATTTTTCGTCGCTCCGCCGTTCGTGAAATAATAAATGGCTGAGATTGCAAGCAAGCCGGCAAGAATTACGAAAATGATGTTTTTCCCTCCGCTGTTTCCGCCGAGGCGTGCGAGCAGCTCCGCTTCTTTTTTTGAATCGATTGCAACATCATAGTTTTGATCCATGAAGAAGCGCGCGAGGTTCTCATCTTCCATTTTACTGTATTTCTCCAGGAAGAGAGCGTTCAAAGCTCCGTCCAGCTCATATTCCTGTAGGTGTACCGTTTCGCTCATGCTTTTTTATTCATACAATCGTTTGTTTTTTCCGTCACCACTTTTTTTAAACGCATGTAATAGGTTTTCAACTGATCTCCCGGACGCGAAACATATTTGGAGATCTCTTCATAAGCGTAGTCCTGTGCGCGCATGAGCATCAGCACCCGCTGCCAGTCGTCCAGCACGGCCAGCGCCTTTTGCAGGCAGCGCATGAGCGGACTTGTGCTTTCAGCTTCTTCATCCATTTCTCTCCGGTCGCCGCTCATTTTCTCGTGTGATTCCAGCAGCTCTGTTGTAACGAGTCCTTTTGCTTTTGTATCGCGGTAATGATTTCTCAGGTAGTTGATGAATGTCGTAAAAATAAAAGAGGAGAGTTTTCCTTCGTCCTCGAATGTATACCTGTCCGCAACATCCATTACCCTATAAAGCGTTTTATAGATCAGATCCCAGGCATCATCTTCGCTCAGCTTCCATTTGCTGATCCCATAGCCATAGAGCTTTTTTCCGAAGCGCTCATAAAGAAGCGCGACAGTCTCTTTGTTCTTCTTCCGAAGTATGATGTTAACGTCCTGCATATCGAAGTAGCTCCACTTTCGCGGATATACTAAGATAGGCATTTTGCGGCTAAAACTTAGCCCGGACTTTTCGCTTGAAGCCATCTTCTCTGCTCAGTTTAATGTTATAGCGGAAGGTTTCCCTGTCCATGGTCTTCATGTTGTCGATCAGCAATTCGTATTCCGACAGCTTCTTGTCGAATTCCCGGAGGAACGGATGTTCGCCTATTTTTTTAAAATGGTTATCGAGGATCGCTCTCGCTTCTTTTACTTTTTCTTTTGCTTCTGCATAATGCTCTGCATTGGCAAAATCGACGGCGTTATCAAACAGGTCCTGTGTGATTGCAAGCGCATACCCTTCGCTGGCCGCATGATTGAATCCGGAGTCATATGTTTTTTCATCGGCTGCCGGTTTCATCTCGATCTTCCGTACATCGCTGATGGCAAGCATAGGCTCTGTGTTGGCATTGGAATATTCCAGCGTGGTCTCGATCGTGACGGGATTGCTAAGCTTTCCTTTTGTCTTGAACGCAATGAGAATGGATTTCTGCTCATCTGCAAAAAGATCATTGAAGCTGATCTCGAGCATATTTCCTTTCAGGTTGCTGCTGAAGGAAAACATCCGGTCATAGGTTAGCTCTTCCGGAAATTTGATCTTCAGGATCGTGTTCTTGGCGATTACATTGGAAACACCTTTCAGCTCTTCGTTAAAGATCTCCGGTAATTTCTCCGGGGAGTAAATGAAATAATACATGCCACCGCCTTGCAACGCGATCTTCGCCATGAGCTTTTCATCATAGTCGTTTCCTACTCCGAAAGTAGAGATCGAAATATGGTCCTCCTCGAAATAGCTTTTTGTAATTGCAGCCAATGCTTCCGGATCGCTGACGCCAACGTTTGCAAGCCCGTCCGAGAGCAGTAACACGCGGTTGACCATTTCATTGCCGATGAGCTTTTTTGCATTTTTCACCAGCTCATAACCTTTTTTAATTCCGCCTTCCAGGTTGGTAGATCCTGCAGTCGCGATCTTATCGATGCGTTCCAGCAATGCTTTTTTGTCTTCTATCCGCTGCGGCTGAAGAAATACTTCCACATCGGTATCGTAAAGAACGATCGACAGCACATCTCTTCCGTCCAGCTGGTTCACAACATATTTTAACGCTTGTTTTGTGTAATTGAGTTTGTCGCCATCCATTGAACCGCTGCGATCCAGGACAACGGAAAGGTTCAGCGGAACCCGCTCTGTTGCATTGGAGGTTTTCGGCAATCCCTGCAAATGAATATAGTAATACAGATTTCCTGCTTTATCAGGAAGAAAATTATTCACCGGCTCTGCGCGGAAGTAGAGTGAGCCGTTTGCTGCAACTTCTCCATGATGTACTTGCTGAGCACTCGTGGTGACAACCGCTAACAGGAAAATGATAAGTGTGCTGATCGTTGGTTTCATAGTTAAGTTATTTAGGTTGTTTATTTAATTGATCCCGGATCTCCTGCTGCTTTTTCAGGAGATCCTGTTTCTTTTGTTCTGAATTTCCTGTATTCACTTCATGATCAATTGTGATTTGCGGCAGCTTGGCGCGGATGCAAAACCGGAGCCTGACTCCGTAAACCAGGTTATCGACCCTGGAGCCGGTTTCTCTGAAGTATCCGCTGCAGATTCCCGCATAAGGTTCAACATCCAGGCGGAGAAGTTTATCAGCGAAGTTGATCCGGTAGGGAAGTCCGATCGCCAGGGAATGCTGGAAGCTTTGTTCGTTGCTTTTGAAGTCTTCCAGCGAAGGATCGGAGCTTAGACCATTGCTTGTGTTGAGTGAAGAACTTGCCTTGGAAATAAAAGATGGAGTATAGGTAAGATCGAATCCGAAGGACCAGCGGGAGATCCTGTAACAAGTATATCGCCAGCGGGAGCTTCTTGAGCTGATGCTATAAGTGAGAGGAAAGCTCCAGTATTCCAGTCTGCCATCCAGGGTTGCAACTCCAAACTGATTATTGGAAGGAAAAACGCCCTGCCATTCTTTCCGATAATCGATCCGGCTGAGGCCCGCTCCGATGGAAATTGAATTTGTGTTTTCCAATGCATAATAAAAGACAGCGCCCATAAAATGGCTTTCACAACGATTCAGATTTCCTGAAAATTGTTCCGTGCTTAATGATCTGCTTGCCGGACTGAATTCAGAAAGAGAATATTCAAAACACAAATAATTTTTTTGAGCTTGTCCGTTAAAGACAAGCAAAAAAAACAAAGCAGCTAAACTGTATTTTGACATCATTGATAATGTTGATGTCAGTAGAACACGGGAAGGTAACAGGAGAAGTTAACTTTTTGAAAATCAAATGAATATGATTTGCTTGCGCAAAGCAACGAAAATTCCGGATTTGCTTTTTATGAAAATGGTGACGAAAAAAGGGAGTTATAAATTCGTGAAAATTATACATTAATTTAATGGTTATCAGACATTTAATTATTCGCTTACCCATTCTACGCTGTCCGTTTTTTAAAAAACTGTCCCTGCTTTTTAACCGTTTTTGTTTTAACTTTCCAGTATGAGAACTTACGATCATGGTTTTTCAGGG
The DNA here is from genome assembly GCA_045805205.1 of Bacteroidia bacterium. Classification (GTDB taxonomy): domain Bacteria; phylum Bacteroidota; class Bacteroidia; order 2-12-FULL-35-15; family 2-12-FULL-35-15; genus 2-12-FULL-35-15. The sequence goes on from JBJMLR010000015.1 coordinate 187,684, forward strand.
GATAAAAAAGTCCGTCGAAAGAAGAAAAATAACTCCGGTTTGGAGGGCGTGCAGCGATATATAGCCTCACTCAGCAAGGAGCAGATCTCAAGAATGATCTCTGATGCCGGAAAACCTTATGTACCTAAGGGAGCCGATGTTACCGGTCGGGCCATTTATGAAAATGAATTGCGACAGAACGGTCTGATCCAACCCAAGCTGGAGATCTCAAATCCACAGGACAAAGCAGAGCAGCAGGCGGATAAGGTTGCTGAGGGAGTGATGAAAGGCGATGCAACTGTATCGCAAAAGGTACTTTCAGAAAAAGCCACATCAGAGATCAGCACAAAAGGCGATGGTGATGTAACACAAACTACGGATAGCTTCGATGGCAAGCTCCAGGGAACGAAAGGGCAGGGACAAAAGCTGGATACGATTCAGCGAAAGGAACTGGAAAGTCACACGGGAACGGATCTGAGCAGTGTGAACATCCACACGAATTCCAATGCAAGTGAAATGTCAGAGAGTATTAATGCAAAGGCATTCACACATGGACAGGATATTTATTTCAAGGAAGGACAATACAATCCTTCAAGCAACGAAGGGAAATCATTGCTGGCACATGAAGTGGCGCATACGGTGCAGCAGAAAAATGGAGTGCAACGGATGATCCAGAGGCAGACGTCTCAGAGTGTAACATTAAACACTAATTCAACTTTACCGGGAGCAAATACTTTTGGAACCAATTCCTTTACATCAAAGGTAAACGGACAAATAAAGTCTTTTAAAATAAAAAATGGTTTTATGTCGGCAGACATTCTGGTATCCGGAGTGAAAGCAAAATGTCTTAAAGAGATTCAAGTTTGTTATTTTACTCCAACAACAGGAAAACCTGGTGGTAAAGAAATAACGGTTGGTGCAAAAAAATATCAAGGATTTGTAGATGGTGGAAGGAACTGTCCGGATGTAACAATAGCTGGTGGTGAGGTTGGTGATGCCACCCGTCCATACCTTTATGGCCCATCAATGACGGCAGCAAAGGCAGCTTACGAAAAAAAGTGGACGGGAACATCAGGAAACACGGTTATGACAGATGCCCCTCAAGCTGTAATTGACTATAGTGAGTTCTATTTTGAAACATACGTTGTGGCCTCTGAGTATAATGGAACAAAGAATGATAAAGTGTTGGCTATGTTCAAATGGGGTTTTACAGGTAACGGGGCGATCCCGATTCATACGGGAGCGGTTAATTTGGTTCTGACCAGCAAACTTTCTGAAACTGCTGCAACAATAATAAAGAATGACGGATATGATTATGCTCCGGTATAGAATTGTGAAGAGAATAGTTCTTCTGCTTTTTCCCATTTTGTCATCGTGTGTCGGACGCCAAAAAACGGATTCGGTTTTGGATATGAAGTTCTTTGTAATAAGAACTGTTGGTGACACAGATACAGTGGGTATTTTAGAGATAAAAAAGGAGGGAGATTATAATTTTGATCAGCGTAATAAAATAGAATATTCAAACGAGCATGCGCCTTGCTTCCTTTCAATACATACGGGAACATACAAAATCGAAGAAGCTGTAAAAGGATCATTTACAATTAATTTCTCTCCGGAAGAGAAAAATAAATCGTTTCAAAATAAGCTGGACTCCGAATTGGGTTTTACTTATCGCGAAGGAACTTATTATCTGAACTACCTTGCTTCAACTTTGGACGGTTGGTATATCGCTTCGATAAAAAAAGAAAAATAAAAAAGAAGGTCTGTTGATGTAAATAACCTTATAGCGTCTGCAAAGCGGCTCCAGGAGTCCCGGTACACTTAACATCGGCCCAACCCCAAACGTGTGCCGGTGTTTTTTCTGTGGACCAGGACTTCCCTGAGCCAGGAACAATATGCTTTCACAGCTTAATAATTCCCCGGAGAATGCTACAAGAGTCAATTGTTTTTGATCATTCAAATTTAGCAGGACGAGGCCAGATGTTTTCCCTCCCAATGCAGTATTTGCGCGGAGCGATAAGTCCCCCAAATGGAGTATCTTTTATTGCTATTCCGGCGTAAATCCCTATTTTTAACTGAATGAAAACGCAAAAAGGCAAAAACGGATCACATTGCCTCATGGCCGGCGCTTTCTTTATGTTTCTTTTTCTGTTTCCTGCGACAGCGATCCGGGCACAGGCATCGAAACCTGACTCCCTCAGAAATGCACTGCAAATGGCGAAATACGATACCACTCGTATTGGAATTCTATTGTCCCTGTCTGATCACTATTCTTATTTGCAGCCGGACTCATCTATCGCTTTGTGCAATCGCGCAATAGCAATTGCTGAAAAAATTCAAAACAAGGAGAAGATCATCAAAGTGCTGGTGGAGATGGGCTGGAACTACAGCGCGCTCGGTGAATTTGACAAAGCATTATCGACATACAATGAAGCGCTGAAGATCGCAAAAGAGCTGGGTAACATGAGCTGCATTTCCAAATGCCTTTCGGGGATCGGAAGTGTTTACTGGAGCAAAAGCGACTATCACAATGCCCTCGATAATTTTTACGAATCACTTCGGCTTGCCGGTGTGATCAACGATAAAAATGGAATTGTAAGGAATTACTGCAGCATCGGCATCGTGTTCATGGAACAAGGCGATTATCCGAAAGCGCTGGATGTTTATTTTAAAGCCCTGAAACTTTCCGTCGAAATGAATGATCAAAACAAGATCGTTGCGCTGAGCTCCAACATCGGGATCGTTTACAAAGAGTTGCATGAATACGACAAAGCGCTGAGCTATGATACCAAAGCACTGAGCGTGTCGGAAGCAATGGGTGATAAAAATGCGATCGAAAGCCATCTGATCAATATCGGAGTGGTGTATATGGATGAGAAGGATTTTGAAAAAGCACTCGATTACTTTTTTCGTGCAAAGAAAATTGCAGAGGAGCTTGACGATAAGAGCGGACTTGCCATCATCTTCGGAGATCTGGGTATGGCATACGAAGATTCGAAAGAGTTTAAAAAATCAGAGGAGTTTTATAAAAAAGCGCTTCAGCTGAACCGGGAGCTGGGAAGGATAAACGGTATCTCACGTCAGCTGGGGAATCTCGGACGACTCTATACTGTCACCAAAAGATATGATGAGGCGGAAAAATACCTCGGCCGCTCGCTTGCCATTGCAGACAGTATCGGGGCAACAGAATTGCTGCGCCAGTTTGAAGAATCGGCCAGCAACCTGTATGTGCTTATGAACCGTGATGATCTGGCGCTGGAGCATTATAAAAAATACATCACCGCCCGTGATTCGATCTATAACGAAGAGAATAAGAATAAGAACATCCGTACGGAACTGAAATACGAGTATGAGCGGAAAGAAGCACAGACAAAAGCGGAACAGGAAAAAAGAGATGCGGTTTTCATGGGCGAGATCCGGCAGCACCGGATCGTCAACTGGTCCATTGCCGGAGCCTTCGTTTTCCTGCTCTTGTTTGTAGTCTTATTATTCAACCGTTATCGTCTTAAGCAAAAGAATATTTTCCAGCAGCGCCTGAACGAACAGCAGAAGGAACAAGCCATTGCGATCATGGAAACACAGGAGCAGGAGCGGAAAAGGATCGCCGAAGATCTTCATGACAGCCTCGGACATCTCTTGTCTACCGTAAAGCTGGATCTTCAGACACTTCCTGAAGAGCAAAAACATTTGTATGTGAATTCCCTGCAGCTCCTGAACCAGGCATCAAATGAGATCAGGGATATTTCCTTTGACCTGATGCCACAGACGCTGGAAGAGGAAGGGTTGGTCCCCGCGCTTTACGAGCTTGCTGATAAGATCAAACGTTCGAATTTGTACGAGATCATTATTCATGTGCACGACATGGAAAATTTTTCCTTTGATAAGCAAACGAAGTTCAATATCTACCGGATCGTTCAGGAGGCGGTCAACAATATCCTGAAACATGCATCTGCAAAAGAAATTAATATTCAGTTGGTCCGTCAGGATAAGTTTCTGTCGATCATGATCGAGGACGACGGAAAAGGGTTCAATACGGTAGAGATGAAAAGACGCGGCCGTGGATTGCGCAATATCACCGCAAGGGCGGAATGGCTCCATGGAACGATCCAAATTGATTCGAGCCCTGGAAGAGGCACAACGATAGCAATTGAAATACCATTGAGACGAGAGACTTAGAAGGCAAGATCGAATCAGATCAATCCTGCTCTTATGTAATAGAATTCGGATAAAGGTTTTCCCCGGTTCATTTTATTAATTTTTAGTTCTCTGTGAAACTCCGTGTTCTCCGTTTCTCTGTGGTAAAATAATTTTCATTTTGCAGTGCACCAAACAATCTCTATTTTAACCGCATGAAAAGAAACAGATCTTTGATCCGGAATTGTATTTGCGCCGTTTTATTTAATTTTCTGTATTTGCATTCATCTCAGCTGAGCGGCCAAACGCCCAGGCTGGATTCACTCAGGAATGCCCTTTTGCTTGTAAAAACCGACACCGCTAAAGTCAGTACTCTTAACCTGATCAGCCGTGAGCTTTTTATTACCGGCAAATATGACTCCTCACAGGTTTGTGCCGAAAATGCGCGTTCGATCGGTGAACGTGCAGCCTTTCCGAAAGGAATTTCAAACGCTTATAACAATATCGGGAACGTTTTCCTGAGCAAAGGCGACCGCGATAAAGCATTGGAGAACTACAAGCTATCGCTGAAAGCATTAACCGGTTTGCCATTGGACAATGAAACCAAGAAACTTTATGGAAACAGCTATAGCAATATCGGGAATGTTTTTGTTGGAGCTGCAAATTACGATTCCGCTTCAGCCAATTATCAGCGCGCGCTGAAGCTGAGAACCGGGATCGGTGACAAGAAAGGAATCGCGATCTGTTATTCAAATTTCGGTGTGATCGCATACTACCAGGGAAATTATCCCGAAGCGTTAAAAAATTATTTTAAGGCCCTGAAGCTCGATAAAGAGCGCGGCGATAAAATTGCTGTTGCCCGCTCCTGCAACAACATCGGTAATATCTACCTGCAGCAGCAGAGCTACGACGAGGCACTGAATAACTACCAGGAAGCGCTCGGAATTCAGAAAGAGATCGGTGATAAGCAGGGGATTGGCCGTGCCTACAATAACATGGGTGCCGTTTACCTGTCGCGCAAGGAATATCCTTTGGCGGAGAAAACGTTTTCGGATGCGCTGAAGATCAAAGAAGAAATTGGCGATAAATACGGCGCGGGCCATTCGTATCTCAACCTCGGCACGATCAGCTACATCCGCAGCCAGCTCCCGGAAGTCAAAGGTGCTGAAAGAACAGAAAAAGCAAAAGAGGCACTGCCTTATTTCTCAAAAGCGCTGGAGATACTGCAAGGTATTGATGATAAGCAGGGGATGGCGATGTGTCATAATAACACGGGCTCGGTGCTCGTGACCTTGAACAGGGGAACGGAAGCGCTTTCGGAACTTAAAAAAGGACTTGTGCTTGCAAAAGAAGTAAGCAGCAAGGAAGACATCAAAGCATCTTACCGCGGGCTTGCTTCGGCAGACAGCCTCATGGGAAACTGGAAAGACGCTTACAATGATCACCAGTTGTTTGTTACCTACCGCGACAGCTTGCTGAATGAGGAGAATACAAAAAAGCTGGTCCAGGCACAGATGAATTTTGACTTTGAGCAGAAAGAAATGAAAGCGAAGGCGGAGCAGGACAAGAAGGATTCCGAGCTTCTGGCGGAGATCCGGCAGCATCGGATCATCAATTGGTCTGTCGCGGGGATTTCCGTTTTATTGATCTTATTCGTGATCGTATTGTTCAATCGCTACCGTCTCAAGCAACGGGCTGTTTTCCAGGAACGGTTAAATGAGCAGCAGAAGGAGCAAGCCATCGCGATCATGGAAACGCAGGAGCAGGAGCGGAAGCGGATCGCGGAAGATCTGCATGACAGCCTCGGTCATTTGCTGTCGACAGTAAAGCTGAACCTGCAAACACTTCCCGAGGATCAAAAACATTTGTATGTAAATTCTTTGCAGCTGCTGAACGAGGCTTCGGCCGAGCTCCGGGATATTTCCTTTGACCTGATGCCCCGGACACTGGAAGATGAAGGATTGGTGCCGGCGTTGTATGCGCTTGCCGACAAGATCAAACGCTCCAATTTGTACGAGATCATCGTGCATGTGCACGACATGGATGATTTTACACTGGACAAGCAAACGAAATTCAATATTTACAGGATCGTTCAGGAGGCGGTGAATAATATTCTCAAGCATGCTTCGGCGAAAGAGATCAATATCCAGCTGGTTCGCCAGGATGAATATTTGTCCATAATGATCGAGGACGACGGACAAGGATTTAATACGGATGAAATGAAGAAAAATGGCCGGGGATTGCGTAATATTACAGCACGGGCGGAATGGCTCCACGGAACGATACAAATTGACTCAGCTCCCGGCAGAGGAACAACGATCTCGATAGAGATCCCGATTCGGAAAAAACATGGCAATTAGAATACTGATAGCAGATGATCACCCGATCTTCATTAATGGTATGAAGAACCTTCTCGGAGAAGTTGCCGACATAGAAGTTGTTGGCGGTGCGCTGAACGGACAGGAACTGATAAGTATGGCGTCGGAGCTTCAGCCGGACGTCATACTCACCGATATCCAGATGCCTGTGAAGAATGGAGTGGAAGCTTCGATCGAGATCCATAAGCTTTTTCCGAAGATCAGGATCGTGGCGCTTACCATGATGAACGAAAGTATTTATATCCGGAAAATGCTGGAGGCGGGTGCATCGGGATATATTCTGAAGACGGTCGAAAAAGAAGAGCTGGTAAGAGTGATCAGGAAAGTGATGGACGGGGAGAAACAATTCAGTCCCGAAGTGACCGCACAGCTCATGAATAATTTTTCAGGAAATTCCGGTTCTTCCAATCCGGTTGAACTGCTTACAAAACGTGAAAAGGAGATCCTTGCGCTCATCGCCCAGGGCCTTACCGATAAAGAGATCGCGGAAAAAGTATTCCTGAGCTCTCTGACGATCATTACGCATCGCAAGAACATTCTCAGCAAGCTGGGCCTGAAAAACAAAGTGGAGCTCACCCGCTTTGCCATCGAAAACAATATCGTTTCCTGATTTATACCCCAATTGAGGTAGGTCAATTTCCTTCAAATGGGGAATTGCTACTTTCATGCGTTCAGTAATTTTGAACCGTACACAACCACACACACAAACCAAACACTTATGAAAGCCCCAAAAGTAATTGTCTCCGTTTTCGTTTCCTTTGGCCTGTCGGCAATTTATTCATCCGCCTTTGCGCAGGATACCATTCAGAAGCTGAACGGAGAATACATTTTTTGTAAAGTTCTTGAGATCGGTACCAATAGCGTTTCTTACAAGAAGAAAGGCTTTGAAGATGGTCCGACATATAATGAAGAATTAAAAACGGTCGCAAATATCCGTTACAAAGGCCATCGTGATGATTATAAAAAATCAAAGGTAATTTCAACAACCACCACAAATACCGCTTCCACAACTGTAAGCAGCAATATTCCGGCAAATCCGGACCAAAAGCTTCCTCCTGTGCTGGCCGGCTCGGAAACGAACGCCCCAAAGGAGGCAGGAAAGAACCCATCAGGAAATAACGGCTCAAACTCCCAGGGGCCAACCACACCAAGTAATACCGGCACTTCTCAGAATCCCGCTTTGCAAAACGGGCCGGTCAGCAATCAATATAAGATCGATCATTTCGACAAAAAATATCTGATCAACGGCCAGAAAGTAAGTCCGAAGGCGGTTGATAAGCTGCTGGCGCAATCAAGCAATCCCCTGGTGGTGACTATGGCAAAATCGGCCAAGATCATGAAGAAAACACAGAAAGCCATGAAGATCATTTCCTTTCCGAGTACCATAGCGGGCGGAATTGCTTCGATCAGTTCATTCAGCTCTATGTATGATCAGATCAATGCCAACGGAGCTTCATTTAACTCAATTAAGGATTTCGGTTTAAGTTTTCTTGGAACACTCACCGGACCGATCACATCGAAGCTGCTGAAGAAGAAAACAAACAAAATGTACGATAAGACGATCGATCTGTATAATATGCAGAACTGATCTGCTGCAGGTTTACGGCATTCCCACGCCGCAGTGAGCATGAATTATAAGCCGGTGAAAGCCAGCTTATAATTTGTGCTTATTGTAACACGTATCCCGACAGCCATTTTTTTGCTTCTGCCTCATTTTCGAAGATCTTGTGAGGATAGGGCTGGGGTTTCAGCGTAAAGAAGATCTCCGCGACTAATTTTCCGTACACGCTTTCCGAGACCACCGCTGCTGCCTTTACCACCTCCGGAAGCTGCCCGCCGAGATGATCCCGGAGCTTCTTGGTTAAGGGAACACAGTGCGTCATGTCCACGATAACACAGCTTTTTTCCTGTCCGGATACCTGTCTGATGATTTCCGGAAGTCTGCAGTCTGTTGCTTCTGAATTTTTTAGTGTGAATACTCCGGGGTGCGGATCCTGCTTTTTAATGGTAATGCATACAATTCCGTTCTTATCATTCCGGATCTTCAGGGGAGATGTACCTCTGACTGGTGCGTAAAAAGCCGTTTTCATAACGGGGGGAGCTGACTGTTTGGATTAGTTTTATTTCCTGTAATACCCCATTTTACAGTAAATTTTTTAAAAGGTTACAATTTTTGTGCCGGCGGAAGAAGCCACCATGGCTCACCTTGCTGTTTTTTTATTGAAAATCAATAACTTAAAAAGCTCAAGAAAAACAGAAAGAGGGACAAATTCTCTTCAAAGATCTTAATAAGGTTTGAACTGAACCCGATCTGCGATCTGAAATTCGAAACCTGCAGATCAGCCCCCGATCATCTTCTTGATCTCATTCAGCTTCATCAGCGCCTCAACAGGAGTTAAGGTATTGATATCCGTTTTCTGAAGCTCTTCCTTGATGTTTTCAAGGACAGGATCATCCAATTGAAAAAAGCTCAGCTGCATCTCGTTCTCTTTGGATGAACTCTGAGCTTTGAATTTAGAATTTTTAGCTTTCGACTTTGAACTTTGAGCACCTTTATCCCGTTCACTTTCCAGCTCTGCCAATACTTCGTTTGCCCGGTCAAGCACTTTCCTCGGCATTCCGGCCATTTTCGCCACGTGGATCCCGAAGCTATGCTCACTTCCTCCCGCAACCAGCTTCCGCATAAAAAGGATCTTGTTCCCTGCTTCCTTCACGGATACATTAAAATTCCGGATGCGGGGAAGGACATTCGTCATTTCATTCAGCTCATGATAGTGGGTTGCGAACAATGTTTTTGCTTTTGCACCCGGATGCTCATGAATATATTCGGCGATCGCCCATGCGATGGAAATACCGTCGTACGTGCTCGTGCCGCGACCGATCTCGTCAAGCAGGATAAGGCTCCGGTCGGAAAGGTTATTCAGGATACTTGCCGTTTCATTCATTTCAACCATGAACGTAGATTCACCCGATGAAATATTGTCGGAAGCACCAACCCTGGTGAAGATCTTATCGACCAGTCCGAGGTTTGCATGCTTTGCAGGAACAAAGCTTCCCATTTGCGCCATCAGCACGATCAATGCAGTTTGCCGGAGCAAAGCGGATTTTCCGCTCATGTTCGGGCCGGTGATCATGATGATCTGCTGCTGGCTGTTGTCAAGATAAACATCGTTCGTGATGTATTCTTCACCGGCAGGCAGCTGCTTTTCGATCACCGGATGACGGCCTTCCTTGATGTCTATGATGTCGTTCTCAAAAATATGCGGACGTGTATAATTGTTCTTATGGGCGATGGTAGCAAATGACAGCAGGCAATCGATCTTTCCGATCAGTGAAGCATTCCGCTGGATCACCGGGATGTATTCCATTAATTCAAGCACAAGATCGCCGAATAGTTTTGTCTCCAGTGCAAGAATTTTTTCTTCTGCGCCGAGGATCTTCTCTTCGTATTCTTTTAGTTCAGGAGTAATGTAACGCTCCGCATTGGTAAGCGTCTGCTTGCGCATCCAGTCGGTGGGCACTTTGTCCTTATGCGTATTGGTAACTTCCAGGTAGTATCCGAACACGTTGTTGAATGCAACTTTCAAAGAGGAGATCCCTGTACGTTCTCCTTCACGCAGCTGGATCTGAAGCAGAAAATCCTTCCCGGAGCCGGAAATTTTCCGCAGGTCATCCAGCTCCGCATTCACGCCTTCAGCGATCACATTTCCTTTTGCAATGAGATAAGGCGGATCAATTGTAATTTCCTTTTCGATGCGATCCACAACTTCTTTGCAGGGATCGAGCTGCGCACCGGTCTTCTGTAACGCTTTATTTCCGGATGCTTCACATGCAGCTTTGATAGGAGCGAGCGCCGACAGGGCACGTTTCAGCTGGACGATCTCTTTCGGGGAAATGCGTCCTGTTGCGACTTTGGAAATGATCCGTTCGAGGTCACCGATCAGCTCCAGGTTTTCCGCCAGCACGGACATCAGCTCAGGTGCGGCGAGGAGCTGCGCGACAATATCCAGGCGCTCATCGATCGGTGCTTTATCTTTAAGCGGCAGTGCCAGCCAGCGCTTCAGCATCCTCGATCCCATCGGGGAGATCGTCTGGTCGATCACATCGATCAGCGTTCTTGCATTATCGTTGTGAGAACCGAAGAGCTCGAGATTCCGGATCGTGAACCGGTCCAGCCACACGTATTTTTCCTCCTCGATCCGCGAGATGGTGCTGATGTGTTTTACTTTATCGTGCGCGGTATCGGCAAGATAATGCAGGGCTGCGCCGGCCGCAATGATACCTTGCTGCATTTCGCCGATCCCGAATCCTTTCAGCGAGGTTGTTCCGAAATGCTTTAGCAGGATCTCCGTTCCGAATTCCGGCGTAAATGCCCAGTCATCCAATCCGTAGCTGTAAAATTTATCACCGAATGTCTCCAGGAAAAGCTTCTTCTTATTCTTCTGGTAAAGCACTTCTTTGGGACGAAACCCCTGCAGAAGCTTATCCACGTACTCAACACTTCCCTGAGCCATCAGATACTCCCCGGTAGATACGTCAAGAAAGGAAACACCCGAGATCCTGTCGCCGAGGAAAACACTTGCCAGAAAATTATTGTTCTTGTGGTCGAGCACTTTGTCATTATAGGAAACTCCCGGCGTGACAAGCTCCGTAACACCACGCTTTACAATGGTTTTGGTCATTTTAGGATCTTCCAGCTGATCGCAGACTGCTACCCGTTGTCCGGCGCGGACCAGCTTCGGAAGATACGTATCGAGCGAATGGTGCGGGAAACCGGCCAGCTCGATGGTGGATGCATATCCGTTGGCCCTTTTGGTAAGAACGATCCCGAGAATATTCGCAGCTTTAACCGCATCGCTTCCGAAGGTTTCATAGAAATCGCCCACCCGGAACAACAGCAGCGCATCCGGATATTTCGCCTTGATCGCATTGTACTGCTTCATAAGCGGTGTTTCGCTGTCGCTCTTGCCTTCTTTTACTGCTGCTGTTTTCTTGCCCATTGAGGTAAAAATACGAAAGCTATACAAACCTCCCCTGCAAAGTTTTTAACAGTTTTTGAGCATTCTTTTATAGCTTTGCAATGCGATGAAGAAGCCCTCTGCCTTTCGTGTTTTCAGGGAAAAATATGCGGGAGATATCCGCTTCTGGATCTTCTTTTTTTTCATTCTGAGAATGGTCGGCATTACCGATCCGCCGCTGGAGATCGCACATAACTGGCGCCAGGTGACGGGACACATGGTAGCGAGGAATTTCTACGAAACGGACAATAATATTCTTTATCCCCGGCTCGACATTGCCGGCGAAAAAAGCGGGATCACCGGAACCGAGTTTTCCGTGCTGAATTACCTGGAGTATTTGTTATCGCTCATTTTTGGATTTCATGATTGGTTCGGACGTCTTATCAATCTGATTGTTTCCTCGTTTGGCATTTTTTATTTTTATAAGCTTCTCCGGCTTCATTTCAGTGAACGTTTCTCTTTCAATGCCGCATTCGTCCTTCTTGTTTCCTCATGGTTCATGTTTTCGCGCAAAGCAATGCCGGATACGTTCAGCACATCACTGATCATCATCTCCGTTTATTTTGCCTATCGCTACTGCAGCGAAAAGAAATTATCACAGGCATTGCTGTACTTCTTCTTTTCGCTTTGTGCCGTCATGAGCAAGATCCCGGCGATCTACCTCCTGGTCGTCCTGGCTTTTCCATTTCTCGACAGGCAGGTGGCGCTCCGCAGCAAAGTCGTGATCACGCTGCTCACCTTGCTCATGCTGATCCCGGTGTACTGGTGGTATTTCAGGTGGGTCCCGCAGCTGAATGAGCAGTTTGGATTTAAGCATTATTTCATGGGTGTAAGTTTTAGCACAGGATTAAGTGAGATCCTGCATCATCCATCGCCGACAGTTGAGAAGTTTTATTTTGATGCGCTCAAATTTTCAGGCTTTCTTGCATTTTGCGCTGGCCTGGTCCTGGCGATATACAAAAAAGAGCGGCGCATTCTCTGGCCGGCTTTACTTTGCTCGCTGGCCTTCGCGGTGTTCATGCTGAAATCCGGCCGGAATTTTTATCATCACAGCTATTACATCGTGCCTTTTATCCCGGTAATGGCGCTGTTTGCGGGGTTTGCCCTCGACCATATACAACGGCCGGTGGTCAGGACAATGATGCTCCTGCTGATCACAGCCGAATGTATCGGCAACCACCAGAATGATTTCTACATAAAAAAAAGTGAAAAATATAAAATGGGAATGGAAGCGATTGCCGATTCGTTTTCAAAGCGAAAAGATCTTTTCCTGGTCAATTCAACTGATAATCCGCAGCAGATGTATCTCCTGCATCGGAGGGGCTGGCTTGCTTCACCCGAAACGCTTGGAAGAGCAGGCTTTATCGACAGCATCGCCGGTCTTGGCTGCCGCTATCTGCTGATCAATCGTCACGAAGGGAAAGCCCCGTCGATTGATAAGTTTGAGGGAAAAGAAGTTTACAACGATGACAATTTTGTTGTATATTCACTACAGCATTAGCAATTATGAGAAAGTTAGCGAACGAGGAACTGGATCGGAAAACCGTCGAGGAATTTAAATTGTCGTCCAAAACGTCCGTTGTGATCGTGCTTGATAATGTGCGAAGCCTGAATAACGTCGGCTCCGTATTCCGTACCGCGGATGCGTTCCTGATCGAAGCCGTATATCTTTGCGGCATCACCGGAACCCCGCCGAATAAAGAGATCCAGAAGACCGCCCTGGGAGCTACCGAGAGCGTGTCATGGAAACATTTTACAACAACGCTGGAAGCGATCAGGGAGCTCAACGATCTGGGCTATACCGTTTATGCGATCGAGCAGGCAGAATCGGCGATCATGCTGAATAATTTCATGCCCAGCAAAAAGCAGCGGATCGCGATCATCTTCGGAAATGAAGTGAAAGGAGTTGATCAGGAGGTGATCGATGCGAGTGAAGATGTGATTGAAATTCCTCAGCTGGGTACCAAGCATTCCCTGAATATCGCTGTAAGTGTGGGGATCGTAATGTGGGATCTCTTCCTGAAGCTGGGTCGCTGAACCTTATTTTCCTTTCGGATTTGTTTTCTTTGGAGTCGTGTTATGCGAAGGCGCGATCTTAATTGAATCGACGCCTGCAGTTGTCGTGTCGATCTCCATTTCTTTCAGGTGATAATATTTTTTATACATTTTCTTGAGCTCGACGTTCACTTTGTTCGTATAAGCTACGTCATACTGAAAGGAGTTCAGGCTGGGACTGTAAGTGATCCTCGCGATCGGTGCTTTCAAAACATTTACGTCAAGATCCTTCACTTCTTCAAAAATGTCTACGTCGCAGTTAAAGCTGAAAATGTCTTTCTGCTGTGCAGGGATCTTGGTGTTGACAGCGATGGACTTCGTTACAAATCCTTTTTTTGCCACTTCGATCTTCATGTTCTTGTCGAGCGGCAGCCGGAATACACACTTTCCTTTTTTGTTGGTCAGGATCTCGGAGTAGGGAATCTCTCCGTTGTAAATGGTCACCAGCACACTGTCCAGCGGCGTAGTGGCAGCATCTTTCTCGTCTCCTTTTGATTGGCGGACAGTCGCTTTGATCTCAAGATAATAGTCTTTTTGCTTAACAGAATCGATCTTCTCCTGCTCCGATTTAGCCGTACTTTTCCTGGGAGGGTTGTTCGCAGGGGTTTTCGGCTGCGCGGAAACTGCTACAACTGAAAATATGCACAGGAATAATACAATTGAGGTGGGAGCCAATCGCTTCATGTTCGTTCTAACTATTTAGTATACAAACTTATGACAAATACTCGCTTCTCCGACAAATCAGGAACTAAAACAATGAAAAAGTCCCGCCTTTCATGGGGCGGGACTTTCCGTATGTTAAATTCCGGTGAATTCTTAGTTCGTCATTGACTTGAAGTCAGCATTATCACGGAACTTGATGAATTCAGCATCATCTTTTGCCATCTGCTTGAAAGAAGCATCTTTCTGGATCGCAACTTTCAGGTTGTTATTCATAACATCTGCTTTGCCCTGGCGTGCACCGGCGATCGCTTTCAGGTAGAAAGAAAGAGCAGCATCCTTATCGGTTGAATTATCGATCGTTGACATTGCGCCTTCAGAGTTTCCGTTCAGCAATTTAGCAAGCGCTGAATTGAACGTGTTCATAGAACCCATATCGCTTACTGCAGCAGGATAATTTCCATTCTGGATTTCGATGATCCCCATGTTGTAAGATACTTCAGGACCGGCAGAACCAGCTTCTTTGTAAAGTGCCATCGCACCAGCGCGATCACCTTTCCAGCGTGCAACGATACCGAGGTTGTTCTTTACAACGGCATTGTTAGCGGAGAGACCATCTGCTTTTTTGAATTCTGCTTCCGCATCGTTCAGCTTATTCTGCATAAGGTAAACCATACCAACGTTGTTGGAAGTTCTCCAGTCAGAACCGTATTTTGCTTCTGCTTTCTTGTAAATGTCAAGCTTGGTGTTCAGGTCCTGTGTCAGGGTCGCTGCATACAGGATCTCTTCAACCGATAAGCTGTCAGGAGAAGACATTGCCAGTTTGCTGATCTGGTCATCGGTACGGCTGTTTACGTCTACATTCAGCGTCAGTACTGATCTTCTCAGTTTAGGAAGGATCTTCTCAGCAACTTCAGTATAGGTCTTGGAAAGATTCTTGATCTCTTTCTCGCGGGTCTCACCATCAGGATACATAGTAAGAACGCGAAGGATCAGGTCCTTGTCAGCAATAGTAGATGCTTCCATTGCTTTTTTGAAACCGTCCCAGTCTTCTGCTGTGGTCACTTTGTTATAGAAAGCGTCCTGTGTAGCAGCGTCAACTTTCGACTTCTTGTCTTTGAACATCGCGATCATCGATTTGATCGACTCTTTCGCACGGTCCTCAGCAAGATCAGCATTACGGCTCAATTCACCATCCGGAGATGCGTAAGCCGAAACGTTCATATTTTTGAAAGCGATATTAGGATTTTTAGATGCTGAAAGCACATAGTCCTTGAAGGTTTTGAATTCCTTGCCGTTCAGCTCGGAGCTGCGAACCTGGCTTTGGTTGATCACGAAGAAAATGTTCGAGGTCTCAGAGTGAGGAACCACTTTCTGGAAATTGTCTTTTCCAACGATCGCCTTGTCATCTGCTTTAACCAGCAAAGGAGTGATGATCATCCCGTCCGCAACTTTCTTTGCAGGAAGGTTCTTCACTTTTTTCTTCACTTGTCCGGCTGCTCTCAGTTCAAGGGTAGAAACTTTCATTTCCGGCATATAAGCGATCTTCTCGGAAGTGTAAGAGAAATTACCGCCTTTGCTGTTGGAGATAACGCTTGCTCCTTTCGGAACTTCTGTTACTTTCTCACCAACCAGTACAACCGGCTTCAGTGCTTTTTCACCGCCATTATATTTAATAACAGGAATAGTGGTCACTGTAGCTTTCTTAGGGAATACTTTTGCAGGATAAGTTCCTGTGACGGTAACAGTAACACTGTCTCCGTGCATTTCCATTGGATCAGGTGTCACTTTGTAGGTGATCTTGTCAGCATTTTTGACCAGCTTACCTAAACCTGAACAAGAGGTCAGAGCGATCGCTGTTGCCATAGCCAAACCTAATGTCTGTAAAGATTGATTTTTCATTTGCTTGTTTTTAGTTCTTAACTTTTAGTTGAGAGTGTTTTCACATATACTATATGGTTGCAAAAATAATTAAATTTTCAAATAATGAAAGTTTTTATCCTCAAAATCGGCTTTTTTATCGCCGGTTTAGGCCTTTATATGTGTTATTCCCTGATTGTAAGGCCTTTCGAGAATTTCGCAGATCCGCTCATAGTCCTCTTTCCGGTTCACAAAGTCGCATTCATTTACGTCGATCACCAGGATCCGCATTTCCGGCATCTGGCGGAAAAAATCAAAGTAGGCATTTTGGATGCGCTGGAGATACTCGTCTTTGATATTTTGCTCATAAGCCCTGCCTCTTTTGCGGATGTTCTCCTGCAGGCGTTCGATCGAATGGTACAGGTAAACAAACAGGTCCGGCTTGGGCAAGGAGTCATTTATAATGTAAAATAGCTTCGAATAGAGCCTGAATTCATCCTCTTTAAGGTTAGAGCCCGCAAAAATGAGGGATTTTACGAAAAAATAGTCGGAAACGATCCGCGGCCGGAAAATGTCCTGCGCATTCAGCTCGGTTTTCAGCTGGTGATAGCGCTCTGCAAGAAAGGAAAGTTCCAATGGAAAGGCATGCTTCTCCGGGTCTTCATAAAACTTCGGTAAAAAAGGATTATCATCAAATTGCTCCAGGATCAGGCGCGTATGCTGGTCCTCCGACAATTTTGTTGAAAGCGTGGTTTTTCCCGCGCCAATATTGCCTTCAATGACGATAAAGTTATAGAGGTGTTCGTTCATTCGGGTTTTCTGGCAGTTTCGCTATTGCTCACTGTGGCTTCGCCATGTTTAAGTGTTCGTGTGTTTGGGTGCTTAAGTGCCCGGATTTAGGTCTGAAGTAAGTCACCCTGTATCGCCGTCGGCAAGCCTTTGGCAGCCGATGGAGCGAAGTCGAAGGGCGGACCATTGAAACCATTTATAATCTCTTTACTTCAAGCTGATCCGGGCATTCTTCCAGCAATTCCGAAATATCCTTTTTCAGGACCGGATGTACAAGGTCTCCCGCAATTTCTGCCATCGGCACCAGCGCAAACCTCCTGTCCTGGATACGCGGATGAGGAACATGTAATCCCGGCTCATCGATCACCGCATCATTAAAAAATAAGATATCAATATCGATGATCCGCTCCTGCCACCTGTCTCCGCTGCGTTTTCTCCCCATCTGCTCTTCGATCCATAACAGCTTTTGCATCAGCTCCTGTGCATCAAGTCCCGTTTTCAGGCAAATGGCCTGGTTATAAAAATCGGGTTGATCTTCCACTCCCCAGGCTTTCGTAACAAAAATGCCTGATCTTTTAGCAATCGGGCCGGCATGCTCTTCGATCTTTTTTATGGCCTGCTGCAGATTCTGCTCTTTGTCGCCTAAGTTCCCGCCCAGTAGAAGATATACGGTATTCATCTGCTCAAATATATAAAAAGATCATGCTCCCCGATTTTAATTTCATGAATTGTCTGATTTTGCTACATTTGCTTACTATCAACACACTATCAGCACAATGAAAAAGATCTTACCTGTATTCTCCCTCTTATTTATTGCCGCACTTTCGGCACATTCGCAGGCGCTCCCTGCTGCTTATACTCAAACTACTGTGGTATCCGGATTGGCTTACCCGGTCGATTTTGACTGGACCGCCGACGGACGCTATTTTGTCACTCAAAAAGGTGGTACCGCTTCAGGATCCTGCGCCAACGCAAAGATCCTCGTTTACGATGCAGCCGGTGCGTCACTCGGAACGTTCGTCGATCTGACGGATTCCGTGAACTGCGATGGTGAACGCGGACTGCTGGGCATTGCTGTTGATCCGAACTTTGCAACCAACCATTATGTGTATGCTTATTATGTACACAAGTGGTTATCCGCTAACCAGATCCGCGTAATGCGCTGGACCGAGGTTTCCAATGTTGCAACAATGGGAACGGTCATTCTTAAAATTGACCTGAATACGCTCGGTTTTACTCCGCAGCCTTATCACTACAGCGGAATTATCCGTTTCCGTCCTTCACAGCCGAACCAGCTTTATGTTGAAGTAGGAGAAATGTACCATAACCAGACGGATACTGTTGCCGGGCATAATTTCGGACAAATGAAAAATGTTCCTTATGGTAAGATCCTTCGCATCAATACCGATGGAACAATTCCAACCGACAATCCTCTTTATGATGATGGAAATCCGGCAACAGGCAACGATGACCGGATTTGGAGCTACGGGCACCGTAATATGTTCGGACTCTGTGTAAATCCGTTGACGGATAGTTTGTACAACTCCGAAAATGGACTCACCACCTGGGATGAAATGAACATCATTCACAAAGGAGGCAATTATGGCTGGAATAAATGCGAAGGGAATTTTTATAACTCTTCCACATCGATCGCATGCCCCTTAGCCGGTGAAATTTCTCCGCTGTCGACCTGGGGAGCACCGCTGCCGGCCGTAACAGGAATTATGTATTACAACGGATCGGTGATGCCGGAATTTAACAACCATATCCTTGTCGGTGATAATGACTACGGAAGGATCTATGATCTCACGATGGGAAATCCTCCTGCGTACGACCTCGTTACTTCCAAAGTGACATTTGCCGATGTGGTAAGCTCACCTGCAGGATTAACAACCATGCGTGAAGGAAACGATGGCTGTATCTATGCAATGAAAGGCGGATATACTACTTCCGGAACGATCTTCAGGATCTGTCATTCTTCTGTTGGCATTGCAGATAACGGATCATCTGAAAATGCAATCGGACAGAGCTACCCAAATCCAACTGATGGATCTGCGGAGATTGAATATTCTTTGGCGCAAAGTGCAGCGGTAACTATTGAATTGTTCGACGTAACCGGGCGTAAAGTAAAAACGATCCTCGACGCTGAATTGGCTGCCGGAACGCATATTGCGACTGTTGACGGAATGGAAAAATTCTCCAATGGAAGCTATTTCTATAAAATGACAGTGAAGCAGAACGGGAAGATCCTGTACTCGCAGACAAAGAAAATGACGATCGTGAAATAATAAAAGACCCCCTGGGGTTCTAAAAACCGCAGGGCTCTCGCTTACAATAAAGCTCCCGTTGCGAAAGTGACGGGAGCTTTTATTTCCGATCGTTTCGACTAAAGGATCCCTGGGGTTTTAAGACCGTAGGGGTTTCGCTTACTTTATCCAGCACGTTCAGATCAGGAGAGATTTTTCCAAGATCATATTCCATTTTGTGTTTTACAAAAAAATCGACAAGCTTTTTTGTGCGCTGCAGCGGATCCAGTTTTAAGTTCCAGCAGATCTTGCCCGCACATTCCGAGCAGAGCCGGTTTGGCTTAATGTCGGTTTCGCCAAGACTGTTTGTTCCGTTCATGGAGCAGATCGCATTGATACAATGCTTCAGGCCGAACAGATGTCCGATTTCGTGCGAGGATACTTTTATCAAGCGTTCCAGGAAAAGCTGATCATCCGGTCTTGTCACCTGTTGGTCGCTGAACCGGAAAAGCGATGTTACACCGATCTTGTCTTTAAAGGATGACAAGCCAAAGACGAAATTCCAGGAAAATTCAGGATAAATATCTTTTTCTGTAATGGCCATCATGCAGATCGCATCTTCCGGCATGTTCTTTTTCAGGATTTCGCTCATAATATACGGAGCAAGCAATTGTTCCTGGTCGGCACCGCCGATGCGCCTCGCCGTATCTGGTATTCCTTTGTCCGATATTGTTTTTAGGATCGTTGTCTTCACACCAAAAAAGATCTCCAGGTAGTCCCGCGTGTAATTGATCATGTTGGTCTGAAGAGAATCAAACGTTCCAATGGGTTGTAAATAAATTGTGTTTTGGCTTTCGCTGATTGCGGGAGGATGAGAGAAGGTATATTCTTTAAATGTCTGCCCGCGCTCCTTATGACTAGCCAGCCATTCACCGGATTCAGGCGGAGGCAGCTTTTCGTCGTTCTGCTTCAGAACTGCAGTTGGCGATTCAATTTGTTCAGTTTCGTAAACTTGCGTTTTCTCGTTTTTGCCGGAACAGCTCAACAAGCAAATGATCATTACCAGGAGGACGGAAGCTCTCATTTCTGACGGAACTTTTGGTGCTTGCATTATCGGCTGTTCCATGGTGAGGATTTTGTGCGGCTGCCGGTTCAAGATACGGGAAACGGCGCGCGGCAGTCTTTTCAGGATAAAGCCGCCGCCTCAAACCCATACCGGATGGCTTCTTCAAGCACATTCAGATTTATATCCTTCAGCGTTTTAAATTTAATGCAATACCCGGTTACACTCGCTTTGCCTAATCTTTTACCATACGTTTTGGTTAAGTAGGTTTTGTCTTCAGTATCCATGATATAAACCGAGATCCCGGTTGTGTTTGCGCTTAAGCCGATCTGGTAAAACTCCCTTGTTTTTCCGCCGGTATATTTCATAGTGTACGAACCGTATCCAATATTAGGATTAGAAACCGTTTTGCCATCCTCATTTTTACCATCCAGGAACCATAGCTTACAGTCTGGCATTACACCCAGGATCATACGGTGCAGCTCCTGCAGGTCATCGCGTTTTGATTCCGGCTGGTTTGCGATGTACTTTTTTATTTCTGCCTGTATGTTCATATTACAATATACGATTATGGACGCAGCATTCTATCTGCTCACCACCAACTTCAATTCCTTCACACTTTTCTCTCCTGCTATTTTACAGATATATATTCCCTGAGCGAGCGAAGCTGTTTTGATATCGACCTGGTTGTTTCCGGCCGGCATCCTTTCGTCTGCCGTGATCTGGATTTCTTTTCCGGTAACATCAAGCAGGCTGACACGAACACGCTCTTCCCCTTTGAGGTTAAGCAGCAGCATCGAATTGCTTGTCGCGGGATTCGGGAACAGCTGAATATTACTGATGCTGTTATTTTCGTTTATCCCCGTATTATTATTCGGTGTGATATAAACGCGGTACACGGTATCATTCGAGGTGCTGATCCCGAAATTATTTTGCACCGCACGAATGCCTCCATAGATATAACCTGCAAGGATCTTTGTATTCGGAAGGTCACGGATCCGGATCACTTCATTTGAATACCTGGAAATATTCGCAGGAATATATTTTGCGTTTGAACCGAGCAGTCCCGGCATCTTCACCGGCAGCACCGTTTCCTGCATTGCTCCGGATGCCGAGGTGGTAAGTGTGGTGATGTCGTTAATAAAAGGAACCAGTGAATCGCGTTTTACAAGATGGGTGGTGTCGTTGAAATCATACAAACTGATGCCGCCGAAAAAGGTGCTGTACATTGTTTGAGTTGCGGAATCATAGACCGGCATGAGCGGACAAGTATACTGGCTCATTACCTGCTGATAAGTACCGATCGTTGTTCCGCTTGCTTTAATGATAATTGGCTCGCGAAAGGGCAGGTTGGAATCCTTCCGGAACACGCCGCCGTAAGCCGCAATACCAAATGATCCGTCGGGATTCACGATCGGGCCGGTATTGAGATCCCGGCGATGATAGTTTGTCGTGTCCCAGTCATTTGTAAACGCCGATAAGCTGATCGTGGTTCCATCATCCGTGAAGCTGAACTTCCTGATCCGGTGTCCGTAAACCTGTGTAAAGATCGGTACAGGAGGATCGGCGTATGCCCCTTCAAAATCGTGTCCGAACATGAGGTAATAATTGCTGCCGATCTTTCCGAGGTCGCCTCCGCAAACTCTGAAGTTGGTATCGGTCACCTGCCGGATGCAGGATGCAATAGGCGTTGCATTCATCACGGCGCTGATCATGCTGTCCACGTGGATCGCCGTCATCACGGGAAAGGTAGCGTACTTATTGAGTGTGCTGTCGTAGCCGTAACCTCCCATCATATATAAATAATTGCCGTTCTGTATCGATTCCATATTGTTGGAGCGCATCGGGTCGGCAATGGACCATGGAAGCTGGTTGAGATCGGCGGTGTAGTAATTCCAGGTGCTGGTATCGATCACGGTTACCATGTCGTTCCGGTATTCAAAGGAAAATGCGCCGCTCGCATTGAGTCCATGCAGTCCGTTTGTGCGCCCGCCGATGAACAGCCATTTATCGCCCGACTGCGCAAAAGCGAAAGAATGCATTCCCGGTAACGGCGGTGCGATGACCGGCTCAACCGAGACCGTGAACGGAGGCATGGTGCCAAATTGAGCTTCGAGAGAAGAGATGGAAAATAATACAAGAAAGAGAGGGAGAAATCTTTTGAATGACATGGCGAGAAATTTGTTTTGTAAATATAGTGATTTTCTAAAGTTCATTTCTTACTACTCTGAAATGAAAAGTGTAACTTTAAGGTGTTAAAGTGTTAAGGTGTTTGGGGTGTTATGTGCCTTGCTTAATGGCAAGTCTTCAGCCACCTGAAAGTATCTTTTTGTTGATTTTTGCTGCTTTGAGCAACCCTGATACCCTAACACTTTAACACTCTAACACCCTGACACAATGAATACAGAAGAAATAGCAAAAGCTTTGAAGCTGACAGCGCAGCTGATGGAACTTCACGAGGTAAATCCGTTTAAGATCAAGTCCATCGCAAATGCGGCATATAAATTAGATAAAACCGATATCGACCTCGAAGGAAAATCGCTGGAAGAATTGTCGGCGATCGAAGGGATAGGAAAGAGCATAGCAGCAAAGATCAATGAACTCCAGGCCACTGGGAATCTCAGGGAGCTTTCGGAAATGGTCGGGAAAACTCCTGTTGGTGTGATTGAAATGCTTAAAATAAAAGGGATCGGTCCGAAAAAAGTCGGGCAGCTTTGGCGCGAGCTGGAAATTGAGAGTATCGGCGAATTGCTTTATGCCTGCGGAGAAAACCGCCTGCTTACGCTGAAAGGTTTCGGCGAAAAAACGCAGACACAGGTGAAGCAGCAGATCGAATTCTTCCAGTCGAATGCAGGAAAGTTTCATTATGCGTCCGTTGAAAAATTTGCCAATGACCTTGTTGCCGGTCTGAAAAAGAAATACAATACCGAACTGGTTTCACTCACCGGACAAATGCGTCGTAAATGCGAGATCATTGACAGGGTAGAAGTGCTGATCGCTTATCCGGGAAGCATTGAGCCGGTGAAAGATATTGCTGTGAAAGTAGAGCTGATCCAATGTGTGCCGGAAGAATTTTACACGAAGCTGTTTGAAACAACTGCGGCAGAAGCTCATTTGAAAATGCTTCCTGCGGTTAATCTTCAGCACCCGGCATCGGAAGAAGAGATCTTCAGCTCAATAAGCTTACAATACATAGAACCGGAGCTTCGTGAAGGATTAAATGAGGTCGATCTCGCGAAAGCAAATAAAATTCCAAAGCTGATCGACGTTTCAGAGCTGAAAGGAATTCTTCATAATCACAGCACCTGGAGCGACGGGATGAATACGCTCCGTGACATGGCGCTTTACTGTAAGGAGCTGGGCTATGAATACCTCGGCATGTGTGATCATTCGCAGTCCGCTTTTTATGCCAATGGTCTGAAGCCTGACCGTGTTGCGGAACAGCAGGCGGAGATCGATCAGCTGAACAAGGAGCTGGCACCGTTTAAGATCTTTAAAGGAATTGAGAGCGATATCCTGAATGACGGCTCATTGGATTACCCGGAAGAGGTGCTGAAGAGCTTTGATTTTATTGTCGCTTCGGTTCATTCCAACTTGAAAATGACCGAAGAAAAGGCGACTGCGCGCTTGCTGAAAGCAATTGAAAATCCGTACACGACCATTCTTGGTCATCCGACAGGGCGGCTGCTGCTATCGCGCCCGGGATATCCTATCGATCACAAGAGGATCATCGATGCCTGCGCAGCAAACGGAGTGGTGATCGAATTAAATGCGCATCCCTACCGGTTGGATATCGATTGGCGCTGGATCCAATATTGTATGGAAAAAGATGTAATGATCTCGATCAACCCCGATGCCCATGAAAAATCAGGATACCATGATATGTATTTCGGAACGCTGGCGGCTAGGAAGGGAATGCTGACACGGGCGGCTTGTTTTAATGCGCTCTCGCTGAACGAAATTACGAAGCATTTCGATGATCGGAAAAAATAATTGATGCGTTATCGCGATGAGCCTTTGGTAGGCGAAGAAGCGATCTCCTGATGATAAGATCGCGTCGCTTGTTCCTCGCTCGCGAAGACGCGTTTCAAAACATAAAGTAAAATATGCCCATTTTAAATTCAATAGCATCCTGGTGGATGAAAAAGCGGATGCACCAGATCGAGCTGTTCATGAAGTATCCGGAAGATGTACAGGATGAATGGCTGCACAAGCTTGTCGCTTCGGCAAAGGATACCGAGTGGGGCAGGAAGCACGGTTATGAGGATGTTACAAGCGCTGATCAGTTCAGGAATAATGTTCCGGTGCAGGACTATGAATCGCTGAAGCCTTATATCGACCGGGTAAGAAAAGGGGAGCAGAATATTCTCTGGCATTCCGATATCAAATGGTTCGCGAAATCCTCAGGAACTACCAATGATAAAAGTAAATTCATCCCCGTCAGCGAAGAGTCGCTGGACGACTGTCATTACAACGGCGGCCGCGACATGATCGCGATCCATTGCTCGCTTAATCCGGAAACACAGCTTTTTACAGGAAAAAACCTGGCACTTGCCGGGAGCCTTGTTACCGATCATTTTGGAAAGTACGAATCTCAGAACGGAGATCTCTCCGCGATCGTGATCAATAATTTGCCGGTTTGGGCCGAATTCTTCCGGGCGCCGGATCTTTCCATTGCGCTTCTGGACAAGTGGGATGAAAAGCTGGAGAAGATCGCCAATGCCACAAAGGACGAAAAAATGGTGAGCCTCGCCGGAGTGCCATCCTGGATGCTGCTCATTATGAAAAAAGTATTGGAGCAGACGGGAAAAAAATCGATCGCAGAAGTATGGCCCAACCTGGAAGTGTATTTTCACGGTGGAGTGAATTTTAATCCGTACCGGGAGCAATTCAAAGCGATCTTCAACAAACCGGATCTTAATTACCTGGAGCTGTACAATGCGACAGAAGGTTTTTTCGGGATCCAGGATCAGCGGAATTCAGAAGAGCTGTTGCTGATGCTCGATTACGGGATCTATTATGAATTTATTCCGCAAGGAGAATTTGAAAAGGAACATCCGAAAACACTTTCTCTGAGCGAGGTGAACATGAATACAAACTATGCGATGGTCATTTCCACAAATGCCGGTCTCTGGCGATACAAGCTCGGGGATACTATCCGGTTCACGAGCCTGTATCCTTTTCGCTTCCGCATTACCGGCCGTACCAGGCACTTTATGAATGCCTTCGGAGAGGAGATCATTGTTGATAATGCAGATAAAGCACTGGCGATCGCCTGTGAGAAGACCGGGGCGAGGATCAGCGAATATACCGCAGCGCCGGTCTACATGCCTTTTGATCCGGCTGAAAGCGATAGCAGTGGTGCGCATGAATGGCTCATTGAGTTCAGTAAAGAACCGGATCACCTGGAATATTTTTGCGAAATGCTCGACAATGCATTAAAGTCCATTAACTCCGATTATGAAGCAAAGCGTTACCGCGATCTTGCCCTGAAAAAACCAATCATACGAAAGGTGCCGCAGGGAACGTTCTATAAATGGTTCGAGTCAAAGAACAAGCTGGGCGGACAGCATAAGGTGCCGAGACTGAGCAACGAGCGGAAACACCTGGAGGAAGTGCTGGGGTGTTTTTAAGTGTTAATGTGTTTGAGTGTTCGGGTGTTAAGGTGTTAACTTGTTTGGGTAACATGTGTTGAGTGTGGAGATGCTGAGTAAAAGGTATGGTATTTGTCCTGCCGAAATCGCTATATTTGTTAGGAATGAAAAAGCTTCTCATCGCCTTCCTTTTTCTGTCAGTTTCTTGCTTTTCACAGGAGAAATATAAGCTTCTGCACAAGATCGATGTGGATGCGGATCAGTTCACCACCGACAATCAGTGTAATGTATATGTTGTAAAGAACAATGAGCTGATCAAATACGATAAAACGGGAAAGCTGTTGTATAAATACAGCAATAAGACCCTTGGAAAGATCAGCTACGTGGATGCTTCCAACATGCTCCGTGTGCTGGTATTTTATAAGGATTTTTCCAGTGTGATCTTTTTAGATAATACGCTTACTCAGAATGGAGAGCCTGTCGATCTTCGTTTGCTGGATATCTCGGCAGCTCCGGTAGTCTGTTCCTCCTACGACAACGGGATCTGGGTTTATGATCCGTCGAGATGGGCGCTGATCCGTTACGACAAAACATTCGCGGATATCATCGAGAACAGTAACCTGGAACAGAGCCTGAATGATTCTCTTCTGCCGAATCTGCTGGTTGAATACAATAACAAAATATACCTGAACAATCCGCGCTCCGGCATTATCGTTTTTGATAATTACGGAACCTATTACAAAACACTTCCGCTGAAAAATCTACAGCATTTTCAACCGATCACGGATTGGGTGTATTATGCCGAAGGAAAAAAGATCAAGGCGTACAACATCAAGACAACAGAAGAAAAAGAATTTGATGCGCCATCGGATTTCAAAACATTCCGCCTCGAAGACAATATTCTTTTGCTGCAGGATGCACATTCGATAATGCTCTATTCTGCTCCCTGATGCCGGTCAATGCAGGGTTCAAAAACTTATCCACAATTTGCATTTTTTTCCTTGCATAGCTTGCGGGATTTCGTATTTTCGTTTTGATTTTACCCGCCGAATCTGCCAGCTGGCGGAGCAGGTAGATTTGTATTCATAAATAAATTATTCTACTCATATGCATATTGCGATCGCAGGAAATATTGGTGCCGGTAAAACAACGCTTACAACGCTTTTAGCAAAACATTATAAATGGCAGCCTCATTTCGAGGATGCAGATGACAATCCTTACCTGAACGATTTCTATGAGGAAATGCAGCGCTGGTCGTTTAACCTGCAGGTGTATTTTCTGAACAGCCGCTTCGGACAAGTACAGCAGATCCGCAACAGCGGAAAAACGGTGATCCAGGATCGTACGATCTATGAGGATGCATACATTTTTGCACCCAACCTGCATGCGATGGGTTTAATGACCACCCGTGATTTTGAAAATTATTTTGCTTTGTTCAAGCTGATGGAGAGCTTCATTTCTCCCCCGGATCTTCTTATTTACCTTCGTGCATCCGTCCCGACATTGGTCAACCAGATCCAGAAACGCGGCCGTGATTATGAAAATGCAATTCGCCTTGACTATCTGAAACGCCTGAATGAGCGTTATGAAGCATTTATCACATCGTATGAGCAGGAACATCCGGGAGCAAAATTATTGATCATCGACGTGGACAATAATAACTTCCATGAAAGTTCCGAAGATCTCGGACAGATCATCAATAAGATCAATGCGGAGATAAACGGATTGTTTTAAAACACTCCAATTTTTTACCACAGAGACACATAGCTTTACCACATAGAATCAACTTTCTCCGTGACCCTCTTTTTTTCTCCTTTTTCTCCCTGGTTAAATTTTTTTTTACCACATAGAACCACATAGAATCACTTTCTCCGTGGCCCTCTTTTTTCTCCTTTTCTCCGTGGTTAGATTTTTTTACCGCATAGAACCACATAGAATCAACTTTTTCTGTGGCCCTCTTTTTTCTCCTTTTCTCCGGGGTTAATTTTTTTTACCACATAGCAACACATAGAATCAACTTTCTCCGTAGCCCTCTTTTTTCTCCTTTTCTCCGTGGTTAATTTTTTTTACCACATGGAACCACATAGAATCAACGTTCTCCGTGGCCCTCTTTTTTCTTCTTTTCTCCGTGGTTAATTTTTTTTACCACATAGAACCACATAGAATCAACTTTCTCTGTGGCCCTCTTTCTTCTCCTTTTCTCCGTGGTTAAATTTTTTTTACCACATAGAACCACATAGAATTAATTCTCTCCGTGGCCCTCTTTCTTCTCCTTTTCTCCGTGGTTAATTTTTTTTACCACATAGAACCACATAGAATCAACTTTCTCTGTGGCCCTCTTTCTTCTCCTTTTCTCC